>DASWKB010000001.1:0-5968 GCA_036396895.1 bacterium
TCGTGGCGAGCTTGCGGGGCGATCTGACGGCGTTCGAATGCCGGCACTGGCTTGAAGTCGAGCAGCTGTGCCGGCCGGGCTCGGCGGAAACCGCGGCATCGCTGCCGGGCGGGATCCGCTTCATCCGGCATCGGGATGAGATCCGCGTCGAACCCGGATCTCCCCGTGGCACGGAGTCGGAGCGGCACGACGACACCGCATGACGACACCACAAGGGCACAGGGAATCCGGTTCTGTGCCGTGTGCTGGGAATGGGTGCTCGGGGTCTCCGGCGTCGAAGGCGCGTTGATCACGATTCGCTGTCTGTTGATGCCGAGGTTGCCGGTCAAGACCCGGCACGGTATACTGAACCGCTCTGCCGCATCACGGAAACGGAAGGAACCAGAGACGAATGACGACACCGCGTTCGACGCCACCGCGCCAACAACCCGATCCGCCAGGATCCAACCGTTCGGGGCCTCCGGGACGCCCGCGATGGCTGGGGCTGGTCGTGGCCGTGCTGGTGGCGATCGGCGTGGTGCGGATGCTGTCGTTCTACTCGTCCCAGTGGCACCAGCAGCTGACGTACAGCGAATTCTTCCGGATGGTGCAGCAGAACGCCGAGACGCGGCAGATCGCCGAAGCGCGGCTGATCGACGACCGGGTCCAGGGACGACTGCGGGGGGAGCAGAGCACGTTCTACGTGTTCGTGCCGCCCGATGACGAGGACCTGCTGCGCCTGATGCGGGAAAATATCGAGGAGTTCGACGTGCAGCCGGCGCAGCCCGGCTTCTTCAGCCTGCTGGTGGCGCTGCTGCCGTGGATCGTCCTCATCGGGCTGATGTGGTTCGTGATGCGCTCCGCGCAGGGCGGAGGGCGCCTGCTGTCGTTCGGGAAAAGCCGGGCGAAGCTGGTCACGCATGAAACCCGCACCCGGGTCACCTTCGACGATGTCGCGGGCATCGACGAGGCGAAGGAGGAGCTGCGGGAAATCATCGAGTTCCTCAAGGACCCCAAGCGGTTCCAGCGGCTGGGGGGCAAGATCCCCAAGGGCGTGCTGCTCATCGGCCCGCCGGGCACGGGCAAGACCCTCCTGGCGAAGGCCGTGGCGGGAGAGGCCAACGTGCCCTTTTACAGCATCAGCGGCTCGGACTTCGTCGAAATGTTCGTCGGGGTCGGCGCCAGCCGGGTGCGGGATCTGTTCGAGCAGACGCGGCGGAACGCCAAGCAGGGCGCGCGGGGCGCGATCATCTTCATCGACGAGATCGATGCGGTCGGCCGGCAGCGCTTCGCGGGCATCGGCGGAGGGCATGACGAGCGCGAGCAGACGCTGAACGCGCTGCTGGTGGAGATGGACGGCTTCGACACCCAGGAGGGATTGATCCTGATGGCCGCGACGAACCGTCCGGACGTCCTGGATCCCGCGCTCCTGCGGCCGGGCCGCTTCGACCGCCAGGTCGTGATCGGCTTGCCGGATATCCAGGGCCGCGAGGCGATCCTGCAGGTGCACACGAGGAAGATCAAGCTGGGGAAGGACAGCGATTTGCGGCGCATCGCCCGTCAGACGCCGGGCTTCTCCGGCGCCGATCTGGCCAACCTGGCGAACGAGGGCGCGCTCCTGGCCGCGCGGCGCAACCGGGAAGATGTCTCGACGGAAGAGCTGGAGTCGGCGATCGAGCGCGTGATCGCCGGTCCCGAGCGCAAGTCCCGGGTGCTCAACGAACGGGAGCGCAAGACCACCGCGTACCACGAAAGCGGGCACGCGCTGGTGGCGCTGAGGGTCCCCGAAACGGACCCGCTGCACAAGGTGTCGATCATTCCCCGGGGCACGCATGCGCTGGGGTATACGATGCAGCTTCCGATCGAGGACCGCTACACGATGGGCCGCCGCGAGCTCATCGCGCGGATGACCGTGATGATGGGCGGCCGGGCGGCGGAGGAGCTGGTCTTCAATGAAATCACGACCGGCGCGCAGAACGATATCGAACATGCGACGGATCTGGCGCGCCGGATGGTGTGCGAGTTCGGGATGAGCGACCGGCTCGGCACCCTGACGTACGGCCGCCGAGAGAAACAGATGTTCCTCGGACGCGATTTGTTCGAGGACCGGAACTTCAGCGAGCAGACCGCGGTCATGATCGATGAGGAGGTGCGGCGCCTCGTGGACGGCTGCTACCAGCATGCGAAGGCAATCCTGACGGAGCAGCGCGAAGGCCTCGAACGGATCGCGCTGACCTTGCTCGACCGCGAAGTCCTGGACGGGACCGAGGTGCAGGCGCTCGCCGACGGGGAGGCCTCGAACGCCCAGGCGAACCGGGACGGCTCCGGCGCCCCCACCTGAGCGGCTCCGCCATGCGTGCATTCGGCAACCCGATCGCCGGCGGGCCGCGCCGGCCTCGGCGCGCGGGCAGGCCGCTCCTCATGGGAGTCCTGAACGTCACGCCCGACTCCTTCAGCGACGGGGGGAAGTTCATGGCCCCCCGCGAGGCCGTCCGGCAGGGGCTGCGCCTCGCGGCCGACGGCGCCGATCTCATTGACGTCGGAGGCGAATCCACCAGGCCCGGGTCGTCGCCGGTTCCGGTGGCGGAGGAACTCCGGCGGACCGTGCCCGTGATCCGCCGTCTGCGAGAGCGGACCGCTGTGCCTATTTCGATCGACACTTGGAAAGCCGCAGTCGCGCGCCGGGCGCTCGCGGCCGGCGCCACGATCGTCAACGACGTCACCGCGCTGCGCGGCGATCCGGACATGGCGGATGTCGTGCGGCGAGCGAAGGCCCGCGTCATCCTCATGCACATGCAGGGGACGCCCCGCACCATGCAGCGCCGCCCGCGCTACCGGGATGTCGTCGCCGACGTGGCGGAGTTTTTGCGATCGGCGGCGCGGCGCGCCGTCAGGTCCGGCATTCCCGCCTCGCGGATTCTTGTGGATCCCGGCATCGGATTCGGCAAGACCGTCGAGCACAATCTCCTTCTGATCCGCCATCTGGACCGGCTCGCGGGATTGGGGTATCCCGTGGTGATCGGGCCTTCGAGAAAATCCTTCATCGGACGCCTGCTCGGTGCTCCCGTCGAGGACCGCCTGGCGGGGACGCTGGCGTGCGCGGCGGCGGCGCGGGCGCGGGGCGTCGCGGTGATCCGGGTGCACGACGTCCGGCCGGCGCGGGACCTTCTGGCGATGCTCGAGGCGATCGATGGACCCGTGCGGCGCGGCTCGGGAGGGGCCCGATGACGCGGGAGCGTGCCGGGCGCGCCGCGGAAGGCCTGCTGCGCCTGGGGGTGAATATCGATCATGTGGCGACGGTGCGGCAGGCCCGGCTGGGACGGCTGCCCGACCCCATGGCGGCCGCGCGTGCGTGCCTTGAGGCGGGAGCGGACAGCATCGTGTGCCATCTGCGCGAGGACCGCCGGCACATCCAGGACGGCGATGTGCGCGTGCTGCGGGGCGCGGTGCCGTTCTTGAATCTCGAAATGTCCGTCGCGCCGTCGGTGGTCGACGTGGCGCTGGAGGTTCGCCCCTGGCAAGCGACGCTCGTTCCTGAGCGGCGGCGCGAGCTGACCACCGAGGGGGGGCTGGACGCGAAGGGCGCCGGGCGCCGGCTCGCGGGCGTGGTGCGCCGCCTGGCGGGGGCGGGGATCGCCGTGAGCCTCTTCATCGATCCGGCGGAGAGCCAGGTCCGGGCTGCGCGCGATCTGGGCGTCCCCGTCATCGAGCTGCACACGGGCCGCTACGCCGACACTCCCCCCCCAGAGCGCGACGCCGCGTTGGGGAGGCTCGCGCGCGCCGCGTCGCTCGCCAGACGAATCGGACTGCGCGTGGCTGCAGGGCACGGACTCGACTATGAAAACGTCGGGCCCGTCGCCGCGCTGGACGAGGTGGAAGAGCTGAACATCGGATTCTCGATTATCGCGCGGGCGCTCTTCGAGGGCCTCCCGCGCGCCGTGGCGGACATGGCGGCGCGCATGGCAAGCGCGCGCGGAGCGGAGCATGCCGCGCACTCGGCGCCCTAGCACCGCGCCCGGATGCCCTCGGACGGCGGCTCCGGAGCTGCGGCCCCGCGGGCGCGTCGGGTGCGGAGTGGACGTCGTGGACATCGCGCGATTCGCGCGGGTGCTGCGGCGGCAGGGGGAGGCGTTTCTCGCGCGGGTCTTCACGTCCGCCGAACAGGCCTACGCGAATGGGCGTCCGCGCACGAGGCTGCTGCATTTGGCGGGGCGATTCGCGGCGAAGGAGGCGGTGCTGAAAGCCCTGTCGCAGGTGGACCCCCGCAGGAAATTGACGATGAAGCAGATCGAAATTCTCAATGACGGCGGCGGGCGCCCGTACGTCGTGCTGCGCGACGGGCGAGCGGGACGGCCAAGGCGAGCGCGCATCAGCGTGAGCTTGTCGCATGTCGCGCGCGTGGCGGTCGCCAGCGCGCTGGTGGAGCGATGATTCCCCCTGGGCTGCTGCCGCCGCGATCTCCCGACGCGCATAAGGGCGACTGCGGGCGCGTCGTCGTCTTTGCCGGCTCCATCGGGCTGAGCGGCGCGGCGGCGCTCTGCGCGGAGGGCGCGCAGCGCGCCGGGGCGGGCCTCGTCACCGTCGGCTCACCCAGGAGCGTGCAGCCGGTGCTGGCCGCGAAGCTCACGGAAGCCATGACGTGGCCGCTGGCGGAGAGCCGGGAAGGCGCCCTGAGCCTGGCGGCGCTCGCGGACATGGCGGCGCTCGCCGAGGACGCGACGGCGCTCGCCATCGGCCCCGGGCTCTCCAGGCAGCGCCAGACCGCCGAGCTGGTGCGCAGATTGCTTCCGATGCTCAGCGTCCCGGCGGTGCTGGACGCGGACGGGCTGAATGCCGTCGCGGAGGATCCCGCGATGCTCGGCAAGCGGACGGCTCCGCTCATCCTGACTCCGCACCCCGGCGAGATGGGCCGCCTCATCCGGCAGTCGGCCGCGGACGTCCAGCGCGACCGGTCGAGAACGGCGCGAGCGCTCGCCGAGCGCGCGCGGGCCGTCGTGGTGCTCAAAGGGCGAGGCACGGTCGTGGCGGATGTCGGCGGCGAGGTCTACGTCAACGAGACCGGCAACCCCGGCATGGCCTCGGGCGGATTCGGCGACGTGCTCACCGGACTGATCGCCGGGCTGCTGGCTCAGGGATTGGCTCCGTACGACGCGGCGCGGCTCGGCGTCTACGTGCACGGGGCGGCGGCGGATCTGGCCGCGAAGGACGTCGGGGAAGCGGGGTTGATTGCCTCGGACGCGCTCGCGAGAATACCGCAAGCCATTCGCGCCTATCAGCAACAACATTAACACCACAGAGGTCACAGAGCGTGCACTCTGCTTCGCGGCTGGCTTCCCCTCAGACAGCGTGTCGCTTCGCAGGGCAGGCAGAGTCACAGACGCCGCTGCTCATCGGTTCCCTCTGTGTCTCTCTTGAGTGTTGTCTCTGTGCCGCTGTGATATGGTCATGGGCCGGTGCAGTTCAGTGGCAGAGCAGTGTTGTGCGGCAGGCGATGGGGCACTGGCTGGCGTAGCTCAACGGCAGAGCAACGGTTTTGTAAACCGTGGGTTGGAGGTTCGACTCCTCTCGCCAGCTTGGCTCTTCGGCCGCGGACGGATCGCCTGGAGTCCTGAGCGAAGCGAATGGATACACAGCGGGTCGGGGGTCCAACTCCCGCCACCGGCTTCTTCCGCGTAACATGAATCGCGTCAGATAAAGGAAATCACACGTTACGCGTTACGCGTTTCACGTTACGCGAACATGGATTTCATGATGGTGGTGGTGAGGGCAGGTGCCGGAGTGGCCAATCGGAGCAGACTGTAAATCTGCCGGGCTTACCGCCCTACAGAGGTTCGAATCCTCTCCTGCCCACCATTTCTTCAACACCACCAGCGAAATTCGGAATGCGGAGTTCGGAATGCGGAATTCCGAATTCCGAATTGAAGTTGCGGGCATAGCTCAGTGGTAGAGCTCCAGCCTTCCAAGCTGGCTACGCGGGTTCGATTCCCGC
>DASWKB010000002.1:0-2928 GCA_036396895.1 bacterium
CGCGCCAATCAGGAGCCACACACCCCACATCATCGCGCGATGCCCCATGAGCGGCCCGGCCCCCCTTCATCACGAGCGGCCCCGCAAACGCCGCGCAAATCCGTCATGGACTATGGACTATGGACTATGGACTCGGTAAAATACGAGCCACTCATGACGATGACGGCGTCGGCCTCTGTCATGCTCGCGATCGCACCATCCCGTGCCGGCTGAGCGCATGCCGCCCCGACTCGGCGCTTCCCCGGCGCGCCTCGCTTGGCTGGCGTGCGTGCTGTTGGCCGGCTGCGCGACCATCGAACCCGCCGTCGTGGCGCCGCCGCCGCTGGCGCCGATCCCCTCCGTCCCGCCGGGCGCCCGGCTCCACGTGGTCCAACCGCGCGAAACCCTCTGGGCGCTGGGGCAGCGCTACGGCGTCCCGCACGAGGCCATCATGCAGGCGAACCGCCTGACGGACGCGCGGGATCTCCCCGCCGGCATGACCCTCGTGATCCCGGCTCCCCCGCGGCCCGAGCCGCTCGCCGTGCCGCTCCCGCCGGCGACGCGCTGGACTCACCTCGTCATCCATCACAGCGCGACGAAAGAAGGCAACGCCCGGCTCCTGGACCGGGCCCACCGGCGGCGGGGATTCCACTACGGCCTGGGCTACCATTTCGTGATCGATAACGGGACCTCCGGACGGAGGGACGGGCAGCTCGAAGTCGGGCCGCGATGGGTCCGGCAGCAGGACGGCGCCCACTGCAATGCGGGCGGCATGAATCATCACGGAATCGGCATTTGCCTCATCGGAGACTTCTCCCATCACCCCATCTCCGACGCGCAGATGCGCACGCTGCTGGCGCTGGTGCACCGGCTGCGCCTCACGTACGGCATCCCGCTCTCTCGAGTCATCAGCCACCGCGACGTCCCCGGCAAGGCCACCGCGTGCCCGGGCGACCGTTTTCCCTGGGCCGAGTTCAAGCGCCGCCTCTCCCAGCTTCTTCGATGAGGCAGCTCAAGCCTCACGTTTGGGACAAGGGACACGGGATAGGGGACCGGTCAATTCACCGGATAAGGTCTTGCACGTCCCACGTCCCCTGCCCCCTGTCCCAAGCATCAGCGTGTTCACCGCCCCTGATACAGCGGTTCGTCGGCGGTGAAAGCGCCGCGGACCAGCTGGACCTCGGGCACGGCCGGCACGCCCCAGTCCACCGCGACCACGTCGAAACGGATCTCCTCGATGTCCTGCGCCCGCTCATAGCGCAAGTACCATTGCGCGCCGCGGAGCAGCCGGCGCCGCTTGCGGTCCGTGATCGAGCCCAGCGGACCGCCCCACTGCGAGGAGCTCGTCGAGCGGACCTCGAGGAAGCATAGACACCGCCCATCCCGCGCGACCACGTCGATTTCCCCGCCCGGAAACCGCACGTTGCGCCGCTCGATGCGGTAGCCGTGCCGCGCCAGGTACCGGCAGGCCAGCGCCTCCGCCCGGCGACCCCGCAGCCACCGCGCAGGCAGGACGTCACGAGGCCGAAACCAGCGCATCGGGAGCTTGCGTGACGGCGTCGACGGGCGCGCACGCCTGAGACGCCGACGCGACGGGACGGAAGGTCACGCGATGCAGGAAGCTGGGGCCGAGCGACCGGAGCGCGGCCGCGTGCCGTTCGGTGCCGTAGCCTTTGTGCGCGCGGAACGCGTAGCCCGGATAGAGACTCTCGTAAAAGCACATGAGCTCATCGCGCAGGACCTTCGCCATGATCGACGCGGCCGCGATGACGCGGCTGACGCGGTCTCCGCCGACGACGGCCCGCGCCGTCCACGGCAAGACGGGAAGGTCGCGTCCGTCGACGAGGACCAGCTCGGGGGGGGCGGAGAGATCGGCCGCCGCCTGGCGCATGGCCTCGAGACTCGCCCGGCGGATGTTCTCCCGATCGATCGCGTCCGCCGACACGATGCCGAAGCCCACGTCGGCGCAGGCAAGGATGGCGCGCGCGGACCGGGCGCGCTGCAACGGGCTCAGCCGTTTGGAGTCATCGATGCGCGCGCGAACCGGCTCTCGCAGCACGACGGCCGCGGCGACGACCGGGCCGGCCCAGGGGCCCCGCCCGGCTTCATCCACGCCTGCGATCAGGCGGAACCCTTGCGCCCGCGCGAGCGCGTCAGGGCTGCGCGGACTGCTTGACGGCGGGCTTGTCCGACTCCACCATGGCATCCGCGATCCCTTCGGGACGGACGGGAGCGGCGGTCTCCTCAGCGCGCTCGGAAGCCGGCCCGCCCTGCGCGCCCGCCGACGGCGCGTCGAGGGTGGCCAGGCGCGTCCGCTTCACGACGTGTCGCAGGAAATAGATCCGGCTCCGGTTGACCTTGCCGCGCCGGAGCACCTCGACCCGGTTGATGGTCCGCGCGTCCATCGGGAACACGCGCTCGACGCCTTCCCCGTGCGTCAGACGTCTCACCGTGAACGTCCGGGACTGCCCGCGCCCCCGGACCCGCAGCACCACGCCCTCGAACTGGCTGATGCGCTCCTTCTCCTGCTCGCGAAACTTGAACCAGACCCGGACGTCGTCGCCGGTCGAAAACTCCGGCGCCTGCACGCCCGCGCCGCCATGGATGTGTGTCAGCCAGTCCATCATGACTCCTCTCGCCGTTGGCCTCGCGCTCCCAGCAAATCCGGCCGCCGGCTCCACGTCCGTGCGAGGGCCTGCAGCATCCGCCAGCGCGCGATGTCCTCGTGGTTCCCTCCCCGCAGCACCTCCGGCACAGCCCAATCGCGAAACCGCACCGGCCGGGTGTACTGCGGGTACTCCAATAATCCAGAGGCGAACGATTCCTCCTCCGTCGCCCGGGCATGTCCCAGCACGCCCGGCAGGAATCGCGCCACGCAATCGATCAGCACCATCGCCGGCAGCTCGCCGCCGGTCACCACGTAGTCCCCGATCGAAATCGCGCGGTCCA
>DASWKB010000003.1:0-40369 GCA_036396895.1 bacterium
CATCCCCCGGGTCCAGGAGGATGTTGCGCACCTGGACCGCGTGCCGGCGAGCGACCTGCTCGATGACGTTGAAGCCCGCGTTATGCCGGGTCCGGTGATACGTCATACCCGGATTGCCCAGCCCGAGCACGACGTTCACGATTTATCCTCGTCCGCCTTCCGGGGGCCCTTCTGCGGCTCGCCCTTGGCGCCCTTGCCCGGGTCGCCCTTCGCCTCGGGAGACTCTTCCTCGCCCGGCTTCTTCTCGCGGATCACCTCGGGCTCCTCCGCCGCCGGCGCTGCCTCGGCCGGCTCCTCCGCCCGCGGCGTCTGCACGGATGCCACGGGCGCGTTCGGGTCCGTCACCAGCTTCGCGTTCGGCGGCAGCGGCAGGTCCTTGACGTACATCGTGTCGTTGAGTTTCATGGCGGCCACGTCGGCCGTGAAGTGAGAGGGGATTTCGGTCGGCAGACACTCGATTTCGATCTCGCGCAGGAAGTGCTCGAGCACGCCGCTTTCCTCCTTCACGCCGATCGGATCGCCCTTGAGCTCCACGTGGACCCGCACGCGGATCCGGTCCGTCAGCCTGATCACCTGGAAGTCGATATGGCTCACGTAGCCCGTCACCGGATGGCGCTGGATCTGCTTGATGACCACCGGATGCTCCCAGCCGCCGGACGGGCTCTTGGCCTTCCCCTTGGGCGTGGCCGCCGGCTCGCCTGCGCCCGCCGCCGCGTCCTCGCGCAGCGTGATCAGGCCCGGCTCGCCGCCGACCGCGTGCAGGTAGCGCGTGAACTCCCGCGCGTTGAGCTCCACCGCCAGGGGCTTGACGCTCCGGCCGTACACCGCCGCCGGAATCTGCCCCGTCACGCGGAGCCGCCGCACCGGGCGGGTGCCGAGGACGCCTCGCGTCCGGGCGTTCAAGATGTGCTTCGCGTTCGCCGTGTCCGTCTTCATGGTCTCCTCGCGCGCTGCGGGGGCTGAGCGCTTAGCCCGGCACCCCGTCGAATAACGTGCTCACCGACTGTTCGTAGTGAATGCGCTCGATCGCGTCCGCCAGCAGCGACGCCACCGACAGGACGACGAGCTTCCGGCACTCGACCTGCTTATTCCCGAGCGGGATCGTGTCCGTCACGATCAGCTCCTTGAGCGACGAGCGCTGGATCCGCTCGCACGCCGGCCCGGACAGGATCGGGTGCGTGATGCAGCCGTGCACCGACGTCGCGCCCGCGCGGCTCAACGCGTCCGCCGCCTCCACGAGCGAGCTGCCGGTCGCGATCAGATCGTCCACGAGCAGGCAGGTCCGGCCCTGGACTTCGCCCAGGATGTGCATGACTTCGGTCGACTCCGGGCTCATCCGGCGCTTATCGACGATCGCCAGTCCCGCCCCCAGGCGCTTCGCGTACGCGCGCGCCATCTTGATGCCGCCGACGTCGGGCGAGACCACCACGAGGTCCTTGAGCCGCTTGCGCTGGACGTACGGCGCCACCACGTTCACCGCGTAAAGATGGTCGAGCGGGATGTCGAAGAAGCCCTGGATCTGCCCGGCGTGCAGATCCATCGTGAGCACGCGGTCCGCGCCCGCGGTGGTGATGAGATTCGCCACCAGCTTCGCCGTGATCGGCACCCGCGGCATGTCCTTCCGGTCCTGGCGCGCGTAGCCGTAGTACGGGATCACCGCCGTGATCCGCCGGGCCGAGGCGCGGCGGAGGGCGTCGATCAGGATCAAGAGCTCCATCAGATTGTCGTTCGCCGGCGGGCACGTCGATTGGACCAGGAACACGTCCTTGCCGCGCACGTTCGAGCGGATCTGCACGCGGACCTCGCCCTCGCTGAACCGGCCGACGAGGGCCTCCACGCGCGCCACGCCGAGACGCCGGCAAATGGCGTCGGTGAGCGCCGGGGTCGCGTTGCCGCCGACCACGGCCATCTCCGCGCTAGCGGTCTTCCCGAGCTTTCTCCTCGGCGAGGCCATCACTCGCCGTCCCCGTCGTCTGACCCACCTGGTCCCCACAGCATGCTGCGCCCCGCCGGAGCCCGCGCCCGCCCGCCGGCTCATGTGTGCCCGCATTCCGCCCGCGCCGCGTCCATCAGCGCCTGGCGCTTCGCCCGGCCACCGCCGGCCGCCGCGCCGGCTTCGCCTTGGCCCGGCGTGTTCCCTTCGCCGCCGCCTTCGCGTTCGGCTTGGCTGCGGCCTTGGGGGTGGGCCGCGCGGCCGTCGCGGGCGTGGCCGGCTTGACGGACGCGTGCGGCGCCGGCGCCTTCCGGCCGCCCTCACTCCGTCCGCCGTCGCCGGCTGATGCGTTGCGCCCATCGAGCACCCGCGCGGGCACCCCGGCCACCCGGCTCCTGGCCGCCACGTCCTGGTGGTGCAGGATCACGCTGCCCGCGCCGGTCACGGCGCCCGGGCCGACCTTGACCGGCGCCACCAGAATCGTGTCCGAGCCGATGAGGGCGCCCTTGCCGATGTGCGTCGGATGCTTGTCCCGCCCGTCGTAGTTGGCGGTGATCGTCCCGGCGCCGATGTTCACGTCGTCCTCCACGGTCGTGTCGCCCAGGTACGACACGTGGCTCACCCGGACGCGGTGGCCCACCTTCGTCCGGACCATCTCCACGAAGTTCCCCACCCGCGAGTCGTCCGAGATCGCGACGCCGCTGCGCAGCCGGGCGAACGGCCCGATGGTGCAGCGGCGGCCGATCGAGACGCCCGTTTCGATCACCGTGCAGGGATGGATGACCGTGTCGTGGCCGATGCTCACGCCGTGGTCGATGAATGTCGTCCGCGGGTCCACGATGGTGACGCCGCCGTGGCTCAGGTGCGTCGTGATAATGCGCTGGCGAATGATCTCGTTCGCGCGCGCCAGCTCCGCCCGGGAGTTGATCCCCAGGGCCTCGTAGATCTCGGGCACGCGCTCGGTGGTGATCTTGACGCCTTCCATCTGCGCCAGCAGCGTGAGCGCCTGCGTCAAGTACAGCTCCTTAGTCGCGGAAGCGGGCTTGATGTTCGCCAGCGCCTCGAGCAGCAGCGGAACCTTGCAGACGAACGGACCGACGTTGATCTCCCGAATCGCGCGCTGCTGGGACGTCGCCTCGGCCTCTTCGACCACGCCGCGGATCACGTTCTGCTCGTCCCGCACGATCCGTCCGTAGCCGCTGGGGTCGGCCAGATGCGCGGTGAGCAGCGTGCAGCCCGCCCCATGCTTCTTGTGGGATTCGACGAGCTTCTGGATGGTCGTGCGGCGAAGGAGGGGCGTATCGGCATAGAGCACGAGCAGGTCCCCGGACATCCCCTTGAGCAGCTTCCTCGCCGCCAGGACCGCGTCGCCCGTGCCCTCCCGCTTGGTCTGGATCACGACCTGCGCTTCCTTGGGCAGAACGGGCTTGATCTCATCGGCTCCCTTGCCCAGGATGAGGATCGGCTGCTTGACGCCCGTGGCTCCGGCCAGATCGAGCGAGTAGAACAGCATCGGCCGCCCGCAGATGGGGTGCAGCACCTTCGGCCGTTGGGACTTCATCCGGGTGCCTTCGCCCGCCGCCAAGATGATCGCATGCAATATCGACATGGTCGTCACACCACCACCGGTTGAGGCGTCCGACCGCCTCGCGACACCGCCGAGTCTTGCCGTTCCCGGCGTCCCCCGAAACACTGGGGAGCCAGGATTCGAACCTGGACGTAGAGCTCCAAAGGCTCTTGTGCTACCATTACACTACTCCCCACCGGACGTCTCACACAGCCGGAACCGGCCATCCAAGCGCCTGCGCGTCCATCATCGTGCCGATGACGTCCACCCGCCAGGGAGCCGCGCCATCGGATCGGAGCCGGTCGGCAGTCTCGCGGGCCTGCTCGGCATGGAGGCACAATCCGACCACCGATGGACCGCTGCCTGAAACGTGCGCCGAGAGGCATCCTAAATACCGGAGCCGCTCCTGAATGCGCGGAATGACTGGGCAACGCCGGATCGCTTCAGGTTCGAGATCGTTCTGGATTCCCTGAGCGAGCTCGCTGAGCGAGCCGTTGGTAAGGGCGTGCTCGACTACATTACTAAAGGGTCGCGAAGGTGTCAAGTCGAATCGCGCTCCGGCGTAGACGTCCCGCGTCGACAACGCCGCTTCCGGGACCACCAGGACCTGGTTCAGCCCCAGCCGGCTCTCCAGCGGCTCGCACCGCTCTCCCCGCCCACGCCCGACGGCGTAGGGGCAGTTGTGCAGAAAGAACGGCACATCCGACCCGATCTCCGCGGCGAGCTCGATGAGCCTCTCTTGCCTTAACTTTAACTGCCACAGATGGTTGAGTCCAATGAGCGTCGCGGCGGCGTCCGAAGAGCCTCCGCCGAGCCCTGCGGCGATGGGGACCCGCTTCGTCAGGTGAATCGCGGCTCCCTGCCGGGCGCCCGTGGCGTCCCGGAGCACCGAGGCGGCTTTGATGACGAGGTTCTCGTCTCCGACATCGAGGGCGGGATCGCTGGACGTGAGCCGAAGCCCCGCGGGGCGGCGCTTGAAGGTCAGCTCGTCCGCCAGGTTCACGCGCTGGAAGACCGTTTCGATCTCATGGTAGCCGTCGGCGCGGCGGCCGAGCACCCGGAGGGAGAGGTTCACCTTCGCGGGGGCGAGTAACCGAAAACCGGAAGGATTCATCCTCGTTATCACCGGTAGAGAGCCTGCGGGAAGCTAGAAGCTGGAGGCTGGAAGCGAGAACGATCGGCTGTTCATTCCAGCCTCCAGCCTCTCGGTGTCGTTCCAGTTAATGAATCACGCGGGAACTCTTGGCGCGGAGGACGTCGCGGACGGCCGAGACGATGTCCTCCGGCATGAGCCCGAACGCCTTGAGAAGCTGCGCCGGATCGCCTGAGGTGCCGAAGCGGTCCTGGATGCCGACCATGCGCATCGGCACGGGGTGCCGCTGGGCCAGGAGCTCCGCCACCGCCCCGCCGAGCCCGCCGAGCACCGTGTGCTCCTCGGCGGTGACGATCGCGCCGGTCTCGGCGGCCGCGGCCGTGAGCGCGCGCTCATCGAGCGGCTTGATCGTGTGCAGGTTGATGACGCGGGCGTCCACGCCGTCCTTCGCGAGCGCCTCCGCCGCGCGGAGCGCGTGCGCCACCATGACGCCGCAGGCGACGATCGCGACGTCGGTCCCGGGCCGCATGAGCCGGGCCTCGCCGACCGTGAACGCGTCCGACTCCTCCGTCACCGCCGGCACCGGCGCGCGCCCGAGCCGGAGGTACACCGGCCCCGGGTAGTCCGCGCTCGCGACGGCGGCCTTACGGGCCTCCACGGCGTCGCAGGGGACGATCACCGTCATATGCGGGAGCGCCCGCATGTGCGTCACTTCCTCCAGCGCCTCGGCGGTGGCGCCGTCGGCGCCCACGGAGAGCCCGCCGTGCGACCCCACGATCTTGACGTCGAGCCGCTGATAGCAGACCATGACCCGCATCTGCTCCAGCGCTTTGCCCGAGACGAACTGCGAGAACGAGCAGGCGAAGGGGATCTTCCCCGCCATGGCGAGCCCCGCCGCGGCGCCGACCATGTCTTGCTCGGCGATCCCGACGGAGAAAAAGCGGTCCGGGAACTCCTTCTTGAACCAGATGGCCCGGGCGGAGTCCTCCAGGTCGCCGGAGAGCGCCACGATCCGCGGATCGCGCCTCCCCAGCTCGAGCAGCCCCTCGCCGAATCCGTCGCGCGTCGCTTTGTCCGCCATCACGCCTTCACCGCCTCGAGTTCGGCCAGCGCCCGCTCAAGTTCATCCGGCTTCGGCGCCACGCCGTGCCAGGCGGTATTGAGCTCCATGAAGGACACGCCTTTGCCCTTCACCGTCCGCGCGACCACGACCTGCGGCTTCCCTTTGACCGCGGCCGCCTCGTCGTACGCCCGCAGCACCTGCGCGATATCGTGCCCGTCGATTTCGATCGCGTGCCAGCCGAAGGCGCGCCACTTCTCCGCCAGCGGCTCGATGTCCTGCACCGACTTGACCGGCCCGTTCTGCTGCAGCTGATTGGCGTCGATGATGCCGCAGACCGCGTCCAGCTTGTGATGCGCCGAGGTCATCGCGGCCTCCCAGACTTGGCCCTCCTGGATTTCCCCGTCGCCCATCAGGCAATAGACGCGCCGCCGACGCCCGTCGAGGCGGTCGGCCAGCGCGATCCCGTTCGCGACGGAGAGGCCCTGCCCGAGCGAGCCGGACGCCATCTCCACGCCCGGCGGCGAGCCGCGCTCGGGATGGCCCTGCAGGCGCGTGGGATAGCGGCGCAGCGTCGAGAGCTCCTCCTTGGGGAAGTAGCCGTGCCAGGCGAGCACCGTGTAGAGCGCGGGGCAGCCGTGGCCCTTGGAGAGGAGGAAGATGTCGCGGTCCGGCCAGTCGGGCCGTTTGGGGTCGTGGCGCAGCGCGTGCCAGTACAACCCGATCAGCAATTCGACCATGGACAGCGAACCGCCGGGATGGCCGCTGCCCGCCGTCGAGATCGTCTTGAGAATCGTCTTGCGTAGCTCCACCGCGAGCTGTGTGAGGCTGCGTGCGTCCGGCTGCGTCATGGCGTCGTCCCCGTGACTCCTTGCTCCTCGAGCTGCTGCAGTTTGCGGAGAAGGGCGGCCTCGTCGGCCCCCAGCTCCAGCGCCCGGCGCCACTGCGTCCGGGCGGCCTCCACGTCCCCGTTCCGGTAGTACGCGTCCCCCAGGTGGTCCACGATCGTCGGATCGGACTCCATCAGCTCCGCGGCTCGGCGCAGGAGCGCCAGCGCCTGCTCGATGTCGCCGAGCTGGTAATACACCCACCCGAGACTGTCCACATAGGCGCCGTTGTCGGGATCGAGCTTCAGCGCCCGCTCGATCATCGACTTGGCTTCCTGAAGATTGACGCCGTCTTCGGCGTCCAGGTAGCCGAGGTAGTTCAGCGCGTCCGGATGGTCCGGATTCAGCGCAATGACGTTCCGCAGGCTCGCCCGCGCCCGGTCCCGACTCCCCATCCGGTCCTGCTGCGTCGCCAGGTAGAAGTGCGCCTGCGCGTTCTCCGGCTCCAGCTCCGCCGCGCGCTCGAACGCCTCGAGCGCCTTCTCGGGCTGCCCCGCCTCGCGGCGCACGATGCCCAGCGCGATGGAGAGCGCCGCGCCGAACTCCGATTCCGGCATGCGCTCCGCGAGGAACCGCTCCGCCTCGGCGTAGTTCTCCTCCATCAGCCAGAGGCGGACCAGCCCCATCATGACGTCCAGATCGTGGGGCATCAGCTTGAGGAGCTCCTGGTAGAGCGCTTTCGCCTCCTCCGGTTCCCCGGCGCTCAGGTGCGCGCGCGCCGCGTGCTGGTACAACCGGGCGTTCGCAGGGTCCTGCGCGATCGCCGCTTCATAGTGCCGCGCCGCCTCGAGGGGCCGGCCGCCCAGCTCGAACGTCAGCCCGAGCGCGACGTGGATTTCCATCGAGTCGGGAGAAATCTCCAGCGCCCTGGAGAGCTCGTCCATCGCCTCGGGAAACTGCCCCATCCGGCCCCGAAGGACGCCCAGGTTGAAATGGAGCTGGCTCGAGCGGCCGAACTCCCGCGCAAGCTGCTCGTACAGCTCGACGGCTCGCGGCAGATTGCCGTGCAGCACGTACAAGTCGGCCAGCGTGCTGAGCACGTACCGGTCCGCGCCGTGCACCTCGAGCAGCCGCTCGTAATACCCGATGGCATCGTCCAGCCGCCCCTGCGACGTGGCCAGCATCGCCAGCCACCGGAGCACGTCCGGATGGTCCGGGTCGATCTCGAGCGCCTGGCGGAACGCCGCCATGGCTTCTTCCTGCCGGCCCATCTTCACCAGCGTCGCGCCGACGCGCACGCGCAGATAGGGCGACGTGCTGTCATACTCCAGCGCCTCGCGGTAGGCCTTCAGCGCCTCGGGGAGCAAAAGATCCCGCTCGAACATCAGCCCCTCGAGGTACGCGCCGTACGCTTTCCGATAGGGGCCGGTCCGGGCATGCCGGCCGGTGGCGCACCCCGCCAGCATCGCGCTCAGCATGATCCCGACCACGACGTACCTGCCCTGCATCAACGGTGTGCGTGCTGACGTTGTCTGTGCCCCAGGTTGCCGACTCGACGCGGCGTGATGGCCGCCGCCAGGAAGGGTGATTCCGACTTCCCGGCGCCGCGGAACGCTCATCCGCGACGCCGGGCTGCCGGTCAGAAAATTCGCGAAGCGAATTTTCTCACTTCTTCTTATGACGCATGCGCTTGCGCAACTTCTTGCGCTTGTGCGTGCGGATCTTCTGGAGCTTCCGCTTGCGCCCGCTCGGCATCAGCCGCCCTCCGCGTTGTGCCCGTACGCCTTCTACCCTGCTTAACCACTCATGCGTAGTTACGGTAGAAGATAAACGGTGGAAGCTAGAACCGAATTATTTCTTGTCACTTGTCACTTGTCGCTTGTTGCTTGTTGCTTGTCACGTTTTTTCTTAGTAAATCACCTTATTGAGCGGATATTCGATGATATCCTGCGCCCCGGCGTCTTTCAATTTCGGAATCAGCGCTTTAACCTGCTGCTCCTCGATGACGGTTTCCACCGCCCACCAGGGCTCTTCGGCCGGCGCCGTCCAGAGTTTCGAGACTGTCGGGCGCTTCATCGCAGGGAGCGTCCGCATGACGGCCGTCAGCTTCCGCTCCGGCACGTTCAGCTTCAGGCCGACCTTGCCCTCGGCCTCAACCGCCCCCGTGAGCAGCAGATACAGGTGCTCCATCTTGCGGCGCTTCCACGGGTCGCGCGCCGCCTCGCGGTTGGCGATCAGCTGCGTCGTGGACTCGCAGATGGTCTCCAGGACCCTGAGGCCGTTGGCGATGAGCGTCTGCCCCGTCTCGGTGAGCTCGACGATGGCGTCGACCAGCCCGGCGCCGACCTTGCCCTCGGTCGCGCCCCAGGAGAACTCGACATCGGCCGTCACGCCGTGCTTGGCCAGGTACGTCCGGGTGGCGTTGACCAGCTCGGTCGCGATCCGCTTGCCCCGGAGATCCTTGACGCTGCGGATGGGGCTCGACGCCGGCACCGCGAGCACCCACCGCACGGGATTGCGCGTGCGCTTGGCGTAGACGAGCTCGCCGATGCGCTCCACCTTGGAGCGGTTCTCGAGCACCCAGTCGTTGCCCGTGATGCCGCAGTCCAGGACGCCCTGCTCGACGTAGCGCGACATCTCCTGCGCCCGCAGCAGCATGGGCTCGAGTTCCGGGTCGTCGATGGCGGGCACGTAGGAGCGGGAGCTGACCAGGACCTTGAAGCCCGCGCGCTCGAACAGCCGGACCGTCGCCTCCTGGAGGCTGCCCTTCGGCAGCCCCACCTTCAGGCGGGATCCGGCCTTGGCGGGCGCCTGCGCCCTGCCTCGGCGCGCTGTTGCGGTGGCGCCTCGGCGGCGCGCGGTTCGTGTGCGTGTCGTCGTTTTGGAAGCCATGGGAAGGCTTCCGATTATACTACGTCACACCCCCCTCAGCAACCAGCAACCAGCAACTGTCGCAACCAGCAACCAGAGACCAGAGACCCGCGACTAGACGTCGTCTATTCCGTCTGTTCTGTCAATTACGTCTGTCCGTCACACGAGCGGCGAGAAGCTGGACGCTGGAAGCTAGAAGCTGGAACAGGAGCTGTTGCTAACCGATTGTTCCAGTCTCCAGCCTCCACATCTGGGACAGGGGACAGGGGACGTGTCGTCCAATTATTGAACTGGTAGAAGGTGGAGGGTAGAAGGTAGAAGATAGAAGGTGGAAGATGGAACGAGCTGGCCGTATTGCATTTTCTACCTTCCACCTTCACCTTCTATCCTCTACCTTCTCATGGTAATCCCCACGCCCCGCCCCGCCCCGCGCCCCAGCGTTGACGGACAGACGGAAATGACGGACCAGACGGAATTGACGTTCCGGCCGCCATCCCCCCAGCCCCCTCCGCTTTCTCTGCGCCTCTGTGGTGTCGTCCTGACTCTTTCGTCCTCTGTGCTTCTGTGCTATCCCACGTGACGCGTTTCGCGTTGCGCGTGACGCGATCTCAGGTTTTCCTGTACAATGATGGTCCCATGTTCAGAAAATCAGCGATCAGGCGCCTCTTCAAGTCCCGGCCGGTGATCTGGGCGATTATCGCCGCGCTGGTCATCCCCTTCCTGCTCTTCTTCCATTCGGGCCAGGTGAGCCACGATGGGCCTGGCGGCGCCGCGGGCACGGTGTTCGGCGACCCCGTCCCCTGGGACACGTTCCTCATGCATCAGGACTGGGTCGCGCGCTGGCAGCCGCCGTCGTTGCCGGAGGACGCGCCTGCCGAATTCGCGCAGCAGGCCGTCACCCGCACCACGTGGGAGCGCCTGGTGCTCCTGGAAGAGGCCAAGCGATCCGGCATCCGGGTCACCGACGGGGAGCTGGCGGCGGCGATTCGCGAACTGCCGGACTTCCGGTCCGGCGACCGCTTCTGGGAGGACCGCTACCGCGCCCTGCTGCAGGCCCGGGGCACGACCCCGCGGATGTTCGAACGGATGTTCAGGGGGTCGCTCGAGATCCGCAAGCTGCTGAACGGCGTCCTCGACACGGTGACGCTGACGGACGACGAGATCCGCCGGGCGTACGCCGACCGGCACACGTCGGCCTCGATCGAGCTGGCGCACCTATCCGCGTCCGCTTTCCGCGGCGAAGCGGCCGCCGCGGTGACCGGCGACGATCTCCTCGCGTATTATGACACGCACCAGGAGGCGTTCCGGATACCCGAACGGCTGTCCCTGAAGCTGGCGGAGGTCTCGCGCGACGCGCTCGCGGAGGGCGCCGCCGTGACGGACCGGGAGATCGAGGACGCGCTCGGCGCGCGGGCGGACGGGGAGACGCCGCCGGATCGTGACGCGATCCGGCGGCAGCTCGAAGACCGGGCCCTCAGGCGTAAGATGGTGGCCCTCGCCATCGCCATGGAGGACGGAATCGAGGCCGGACGCACGCTCGAGGCCGTCGCCCAGGAGCACGCGATTCCCGTGCGCGACGTCGGCCCCGCCGCGCTCGCGGAGCTGTTCATCATCGAACGGCTCCCAGCCGCGGTCGTCGAAGCCGCGGCCGAGCTGGGGGCCGGCGGCCGGCCGCGCCTCATCGAAACGGAGACCTTCCTGGTTCTGCTTGAGGTGACGGACCGGCAGGCTCCGCGCCTGCTGCCCTTCGAGGAAGCGCGCGAGGACGTGCGGAACCGGGTCATCGAGGAGCGCGCCGTCCTGGCGGCCCGGCGGGCCGCGGGCGGCCTCAAGGACGCGATCGCGGAGCGCCTGGCGGCCGGCGCCGCGTTCGCCGACGCCGCGAGGGAGCATCCCCGCTCGACGCTGATCTCGCCCCCGCCGATGACGCGTCAAGAGCCGATTCCCGGCCTCGGGCAGGAACCCGGCCTCAACGCGGCGGCGTTTGAACTGCCGCCCGGGGTGCTGTCCGATCCGGTCCCGACCTCCGAGGGCGCGGCGCTCCTGATCGTGCGGGAGCGGACGGCGCCGGATGAGGCGCAGTTCGAGGAAGACCGGGACACCTTCACCGACACGCTGATGGCCGAACGGCGCGAGGCGCGGTTGCGCGAATGGCTCGAGGGCGTGTACGAGCGCGCGAACGTGCAGAGCTACGTGGAAGACTGGCTGGAAGGGGCGTAACGCCGCCTTACGGGTAGTACTGGAGGACGGCGGCCCAGGTCGTGTCCTTGAAGTCGAAGGGTTTCGTCACGTAATCGACCGCGCCGTAGCGGTGGGCTTCACGCTTCAGGTCGTCGCGGTCCAGGGCGCTCACCATCACGATCCGCGCGTCGGGCGACGCTTCCTTGGCGCGGCGGAGCACCTCGATCCCCGACAGCCCCGGCAGGTTGATGTCGAGCAAAATCACTTCGGGACAGCCGTCCGCCTGCAGCAAATCCAGCGCTTCTTCCCCGCTGAAGGCCGACCGCACCGTGAAGCCCCGCGAGCGGAAGAAATGCTCGAGCAGGTCGCAAATATCCTGTTCGTCATCGACAATCAGCATGCGCAGCCGCTTGATCGCGGCCGACCCGTCAACCATATGATGCCTCCCCCCGCCCGGTATAATGGCGCATAATCTTGCTCATTCAAAGTGTGCCCGATGGGGGGGGCCTCCGTCAAGCTTCCTGACTCGAAACTCCGACGTGATTCCAGGGATTCTCGAGGGGATTTTCAGTGCCGTTGATTTGCGTCTCTTCTCAGCCCGGATTCCCCAACTCCAGGAATCAACGGCAGTTAGGAATCCATTCGGAAATCCGTGGAATCCAGACGAGAGTTTATTTGCTCCCTTGGCGGGCCAGGAGCTCCTTGAGCTCCCGCACGAAATGCTCGGCGTCCTTGAACTCCCGGTACACCGAGGCGAACCGGACGTACGCGACGGGGTCGAGATCGTGCAGGCGCTCCATCACCCGCTCGCCCACCTCGCGCGAGGGAACCTCGCGCTCGAAGCGCTGCGAGAGCGCTCGCTCGATCTCGTCGATCATCGCTTCCAGCTGGTCCATGCCGACCGGCCGCTTCTCGCAGGCCTTGAGCAGGCCGGCCAGCAGCTTCTGCCGGTCGAAGCGCTCCCGGCGGCCGTCCTTCTTCACGATCATCAGCGAGCGCTCTTCGATCTGCTCGTACGTCGTGTAGCGCTTCGTGCACTTGAGGCACTCCCGGCGGCGCCGGATGGAGAGCCCGTCGGAGCTCGCGCGGGAGTCGACGACCTTGTCCTCCTGATGGCCGCAGAAGGGGCACTTCATCGTCCGGCCGGCGCGTCCTCGCCCTGGCGCGCCCGCAGGTCCGGGTAGAGGGGGAAGCGATCCGCGAGCGCCGCCACCCGCGCGGCCACCGCCTCCAGCACCGCCGGGTCTTCCCGCCCCATCAGCGCCTCATCGATGAGCGCCGCCACGTCCGCCATCTCGGGCTCGCGCATGCCCCGCGTCGTCAGCGCCGGGGTCCCGAGCCGGATCCCGCTCGCCTTGCCGGGCGGCAGCGGGTCGAAGGGGATCGCGTTTTTGTTCACGGTGATCCGGGCGCGCTCGAGAGTCTCCTGCGCCTCCTTGCCCGTCACCCCCTTGGGGGTCAGATCCACCAGCATGAGGTGGTTCTCCGTCCCGCCCGAGACGATGCGGTACCCGCGGCTCGAGAGCGCCGCTGCGAGCGCCTTCGCGTTCGCCACGGTTTGGCGCTGGTCGGAACGGAACGCCTCCGACATGGCCTCCTGAAAGCAGACGGCTTTCGCCGCGATCGTGTGCATGAACGGCCCGCCCTGGTTGCCGGGAAACAGCGCCGAGTCGATCGCCTTGGCGAACGCGCTCCGGCACAGGATGAGCCCGCCCCGCGGGCCGCGCAGCGTCTTGTGCGTGGTGGACGTGACGAACTCCGCGTGCGGAACGGGGTTGGGATAGAGGCCCGCGGCCACCAGGCCCGCGAAGTGGGCCATGTCCACGAGCAGCATCGCGCCGGCCGCGTCGGCGATGGCGCGGAAGCGGGCGAAATCGAGGAGTTGCGAATAGGCCGAATAGCCCGCCAGGATCAGCTTGGGCTTGTGCTCGCGCGCGAGCGCCTCGATCGCTCCGTAATTGATGCGCTCGGTGCCGCGGTCCACGCCGTAGGGCACGATGGTGAAGAACCGGCCGGAGAAGTTCTTGGGATGCCCGTGCGAGAGGTGGCCGCCGTGCGCCAGGCTCATGGCCAGGATCGTGTCGCCCGGCTGGAGCATCGCGTAGAAGACGGTGATGTTGGCCTGCGTGCCCGAGTGCGGCTGGACGTTCGCGTGCTCCGCGCCGAAGAGCGTCTTGGCGCGCTCGATCGCGAGGCGCTCCGCCCGGTCCACGAACTCGCAGCCGCCGTACCAGCGCGCCGCCGGGTAGCCCTCGGCGTACTTATTCGTCATCACGGACCCCTGTGCCTCCATCACCGCCGGGCTCGTGAAGTTCTCCGACGCAATGAGCTCCAGGTGCTCGTGCTGCCGCCGGGCCTCCAGGCGGATGGCGTCGAAGACTTCGGGATCGGTCGTGCGGAGTGCTGGCATCTCGGTTCTCATGTGGCTGTGTGGCGTCGTGGAAGCCGGCGCGCCCCTGGTCGTCCGGTCCTCCCGGCCCGGGAGGCCGCGCGCCGCGCCGCGCCGCTGCGGCTCCTGACTTCCCGCTCGATGCGCGCGATCTGCCGGACCCGACGCTCGTGCCGCGTGCCCGACTCAAACGGCGCCGCGCACCAGACCGACACGATCCGGCGGGCCAGCGTTGGGCCGACCTTCTCCGCGCCGAGGACGAGCACGTTCGCGTCGTTGTGCGCGCGGCTGCGCTCCGCGTCGAACACATCCCCGCAGACGGCCGCGCGGATGCCCGGGACCTTGTTCGCCGCGATGGCGATGCCGATCCCCGACTTGCACAAGAGAATCCCGCGCTCGAACGCGCCCGCGGCCACAGCCGCGGCGACGCGGTGCCCGATCAGCGGGTAGTCGCACGGCTCGGGCGTGTGCGTGCCGAGGTCGGCCACTTCGTGGCCGCCGGCCTGCAGCCACTGCACGATCTTGGCCTTGAGCGCGATGCCGCCGTGGTCCGCGCCGACGGCGAGTCGGAGCTTCGCCTTCGCCACGCCTGCGCGGAGCGAAAGAGAGCGACGACTCTTCGAAGCTCCGCCACGGCGGAGCGAAGAAGCGCGACGATGTCTCTGCGGACTCGGCGTCATCGCAGGCCTCCGATGAGCGCCGCGGCCACCCGGTCCACGGGCTCCTGGATCGTGGCGAAGCAGGTTTCGTACACCTCCAGCGGCTTGCCGACGGGATCGGGGATGTTCGGGTCCCCCGGCACCGAACCGGGAGCCGCCCCCCACGCGCGCAGGAGGTGGACCCGCCCGGCGGTGTCCGGCGCGCACCGGAGCGCCTCGTCCCCCTGGAACCGCTCCATCACCAGGATGAGGTCCGCCGACTCGGCAAGCTCCCGCGTAAGCGGCCGGGAGCGGTGCGCGCTGCAGTCGATGCCCAGCGCGCGCAGGAGCTCCGTCGTTTCCCGGCTCGCGCTCATCCCCTGCACCGCGAAGACCCCCGCCGATTCGGCCGCGATGTCGGTGATGCCCGCCCGCTTCAGCAGGAATCGAAGGTAGAACTCCGCCATCACGCTCCGGCAGCTGTTGCCGGTGCACACGAACAAGATTCGGCGCGGTCGCGGCTCCGCAGGCATGCCCCTGGCCTGTTACGCCTGGACCGGCTTCTTCAGCGCCCGGTGGCCGATGTCGGTCCGGTACGCCGCTCCGTCGAACTTGATGTCCTTGACGGCCTCGTAGGCGCGCTGGAGGGCGCCCTCGAGGTCCCGGCCCACGCCCACGACGTTCAGCACCCGCCCGCCCCAGGACACGAACCGGTCGTTGTCCCTCTTCGTCCCCGCGTGGAACACCATGACGTCGCTGCGGCCCGCCGCGCGTTCGAGGCCCTGGATCTCCTTGCCGATCTGGAAATCGCCGGGGTAGCCGCCCGAGGCCATCACCACGCAGGCGCAGCTCCCGTCGGTCCATTCGCACTGGGTGGTGGCCAACCGCCCCTCGACGGCGTCGTCGAGCAAGTGCACCAGATCGCTCTTCAGGAGCGGCAGAATCGCCTGCGTCTCCGGATCGCCGAACCGGACGTTGAACTCCAGGGCTTTCGGCCCGTCGCCCGTCAGCATGAGACCCGCGTAGAGGACGCCTTTGAACGCCAGCCCCTCCGCGGCCATGGCCCGGATCGTCGGGTGGATGACCTGATCCATGATCTCCGCCTGCAGCTTCGGGGTGATGACCGGCGCGGGCGCGTAGGCGCCCATGCCCCCGGTGTTCGGCCCCTTGTCGCCGTTCTGGAGCCGCTTGTGATCCTGCGAGGCCACTAACGGCACCGTCGTGACGCCGTCGGTGATCACGATGATCGAGGCCTCCTCGCCGGTGAGCTTCTCCTCGACGATGATGCGCTCCCCCGCCTGCTTGAAGATGCGGTCTTCCATGAGCAGGTCGACCGCGCCCAGGGCCTCGCTCAGCGTCTGGGCCACGATCGTGCCCTTGCCGCCGCAGAGCCCGTCGGCCTTGACCACGATCGGCACGCCGAGCTGCCGGACGTAGGCCCGCGCCGCCTGCGCGTCGTCGAACACCGCGAACTGCGCCGTCGGAATGTGGTACTTCTTCATCAGGTTTTTCGAGAAGGCCTTGCTCGACTCCAAGCGCGCCGCCGCCTTGCCCGGGCCGAACACCCGCAGGCCGCGCTTCTCGAAGGAATCGACGATGCCCTTCGCCAGCGCCGCCTCGGGGCCCACGACCGTGAGGTCGATGTCCTTGTTCTCGGCGAACTCGGTGAGGGCGTCGACGTCCTCGGCGTTGATATCCACCAGGGACGCCAGCTCCCCGATGCCGCCGTTGCCCGGCGCGCAGTACAGCTTCGTGACTTCGGGCGATTGGCTGAGCTTCCAGAGCAGCGCGTGTTCGCGGCCGCCAGATCCGATGACGAGAATGCGCATGATGTCACTCCTCCGTGCCTATCAGAGACGTATCTGATACGCAGCTTTTCGTCACGGCAACAGGCGTATCAGATACGTATCTGATACGTATCTGATACGCCTTCATGACTTTTTCACGACGGTTCCGATCCGCCAGGCGCGGATGCCGGCCCGGGCGAAATGCTCCCGGAGCGCCCCGGCCGCCCGCGGCCGGCACGCCAGCGCCATGCCGATGCCCATGTTGAACGTGCGGGCCATCTCGGCGTCGGCGACGCCTCCGGCCGCCTGAATCCGCTTGAACACCGGCGGCGTCGTCCAGCTGCCGGGAATCACGTGCACCGCCAGCATCGGCCGGCGCGCGGTGAGCGACGGCAGCCGGCGCGCCAGCCCCCCGCCCGTCACGTGCGTGATCGCCGTCACCGGCAGGCGGCTCAGCGCCGCCAGGACCGGCTTCACGTAAATCCTGGTCGGGCTCATGAGCTCGCGCCGGTGCCGGGCGAGCCCCGCCGGGCCGAGCGCCTTCCGCACAAGTGAAAAGCCGTTGGCGTGCACGCCGGATGAGGCCAGGCCGATCACGGCGTCGCCCACGGCGACGCGGCTCCCATCGAGCAGCCGCCCGCGCGGCACGGCGCCGACGCAGAAGCCGGCGATGTCGAACTCCCCGCGCTCATAGACCCCGGGCATCTCCGCCGTCTCCCCGCCCAAGAGCGCGCACCCGCTCTGCCGGCAGCCCTCCACGACGCCGCCGAGGAGCGCCGTCAGGAGCGGCCGGGCGATCTTGCCGACGGCCAGATAATCCAGAAAGAACAGCGGGCGCGCCCCGTAGGCGAGCACGTCGTTCGTGTTCATCGCCACCGCGTCGATGCCGATGGCGCGGTGCTCCGCGCTCTTGCGCGCCAGGAGCAGCTTGGTGCCGACGCCGTCCGTCGAGGCCACCAGCACCGGGTCCGCCCACCGCCGGGCGTCGAACCGGAAGAGCCCGGCAAACCGGCCGCCCGAGGGCAGCACGCCCGGCACGGCGGTGGAGGCGATCACGCGGCGCATCCCGTCCAGCCACGCGTCGGCGCCCACGACGTCGACGCCCGAGCGCCGGTAGCTGAGGGACGCCTTGGCTAGCATCGCCCCTGGCCGGCGTGCTTTTCAAGCGCGAACTTATCGCCCTCCTCCCCGAACGGCACCGGATACGTCCCGCTCCAGCAGGCAGTGCAGTAGTTGCCCGGGCGCTTGACCGACGCGAGCAGCCCCTCCATGGAGAGATAGCCGAGCGAGTCCACGCCGATGAACCGCCGGATCTCCTCCAGGCTCATCGCGTTGGCGATCAGCTCCTTCCGGGTCGGGAAATCGATCCCGTAGAAGCACGGCGACTTCGTCGGCGGACAGCTGATCCGCAGGTGGATCTCTTTCGCCCCCACCTCGCGCAGGCTCTTGACGCGCGCCCGCGTGGTCGTGCCCCGGATGATGGAATCGTCCACGATGACGATCCGCTTGCCCCGCACGATCGCCCGCACCGGATTGAACTTCACCCGGACCTTGAGGTCGCGGATATCCTGCGCCGGCTGGATGAACGTCCGCCCGACGTAGTGGTTCCGGATCACGCCCATGTGGAACGGGATGCCCGACTCGAGGCTGAAGCCCAGCGCGGCGAAGTTGCCCGAGTCCGGGATCGGCATCACCAGGTCCGCCTGCGCGGGGTGCTCCCGCGCCAGCTGACGGCCCAGCTGGACCCGGACCTGCTCGACGCTCTCGCCGAAAATCACCGAGTCCGGGCGCGAGAAGTACACGTGCTCGAACAGGCAATGCGAGGGCTTCGTCTCGCGGGCCTTGAACGGAAAGAGCGAGTGCATCCCGGAGGCGTCGATCAGCACCGCTTCCCCGGGCTCCACGTCCCGGACGAACTTCGCGCCGATCAAGTCGAGCGCGCACGTCTCGGAGGCCAGCACCGTCGCCTTGTTGTGCCGGCCGATGCACAGCGGGCGGAACCCGTTCGGGTCGCACACGCCGATCAGCCCGCGCTCAGTGAGAAAGAGGAGCGAGAACGCCCCTGCCAGGCGCTGGAGGCACTCGACCAGGTCCTGCTCGAAATTCTCCCGGTTGGACCGCGCCAGAAGATGGAGGATGATCTCGCTGTCCACCGTCGTCTGAAAGATCGAGCCGCTCGCCTCCAGTTCCCGGCGGAGCTGGTAGGCGTTGACGAGATTCCCGTTGTGCGCGACCGCGATCGAGCCCTTCGCGTACGTCACGACGAGGGGCTGGGAGTTCTTCGCCGTGCTGGAGCCGGTCGTCGAGTAGCGCGTGTGCCCGAGGGCGGAGCGGCCCGGCAGATCGTGCAGGACCTCCTCGTTGAACACCTCGGAGACCAGCCCCATGCCCTTGTACGGATGCATCGTCTTGCCCTTCGCGTCGTACGTGACGATGCCCGCCGCCTCTTCCCCGCGGTGCTGGAGCGCGTACAGTCCCAGATACGCCAGCCGCGCGGCATCGCGATGCCCGTAGATGCCGAACAACCCGCAATAATGCTTCACACCCTCATCCATTCGGGAACGCTCTAGCGATCATGTTCATCTTCACCATGTTACAAACACATTCCCCCTCTTCCGCCAGTCGAAATTCGCAGAGCGCTGTGTTGGAGCGGGGCGAATGCATCTGCAACTTCCTCCTCTGCAATCAGTTAGCTGGAACGTCCCCAATCGGGGAGGCGCCAGGCGTCGCGGAGCGACTCGAGCGCCGCATCCACCCACGGGCTGATCTGGAGCCGCCGGCCGCCGACGGTGCCGATCACCTCGGCCGGCACGCCGTGCTGCGCGGCGAGCCGCCGGACGGCCTCCGCGTCCGCGGGCGCGCACGTGCCGACGACGCGCCCGGCCGATTCCCCGAACAAGACCGCGTCGAGCCGCGCGCCGCGCGCTCCGGCTTTGAGGCGCTCGCCGGCGATGACCGCCCCGATCGCGCTCCGGCCGCCCATGAGGCAGCATTCCGCAAGCGCGACCGCCAGCCCGCCGTCGGAGCAATCGTGCGCCGAGCGAAGGGCCCGCCCGCGGCACGCCGCCGACAGGAAGCGCTGCAGCGCCCGCTCCGCCTTGAGGTCGATGCGCGGCGGGCGCCCCGCCTTCAAGCCGTGCAGCTCCGCCAGATAGGCGCTGCCGCCCAGTTCCTGCCGGGTCCGGCCGAACATCAGCACGACGTCGCCCGCCGCCTTGAATCCCGCCCCTAGCGGCGCGACTTCATGCGAGGCGCCGTTGGAGCCCCGCGCGGGCTCGAGCAGCCCGATCATCCCGACGACCGGCGTCGGATCGATCGCCCGGCCGCCGCGCTCGTTGTAGAAGCTCACGTTGCCGCCCGTCACCGGAGTCCCGAAGGCGCGGCAGGCGTCCGCCAGGCCGCGGACGGCCTCCTTGAACTGCCACATGATCTCGGGATCCTCGGGCGAGCCGAAGTTCAGGCAGTCCGTCACCGCCAGCGGCACCGCCCCCGTGCAGGCGAGGTTGCGCGCGGCTTCGGCGACGACGCCCTTGGAGCCTTCATACGGGTCGAGCCGGCAGTGGCGCCCGTTGCCGTCCAGCGTCGCCGCCAGGAACTTCCGGGTGCCCTTGATCCGCAGCACCGCCGCGTCCCCCGCGCCCGGCGCCACGACGGTGTTCGTCTGCACCATGTGGTCGTACTGCTCGTAGACCGCCGCCTTGCTCGCGATGCTGGGCGCGCCAAGGAGCCTCAGGAGCGCCTCCGTCCAGTCGCGCGGCGCCCGCACGCGCGCCAGCGGCAGGCGCTGGAGCCGCGCGAGGTCGCGCGGGCGCCGCGTCGGCCGGCGGTACACCGGGGCCTCGTCGGTCAGCGCCCGCACCGGGATGTCGGCGACGAGCCGCGCCCCGTCGAAGACGCGCATCCGGTCCCCGCCGGTCACGCGTCCGATCTCAACGGCGTTCAATCCCCACTTCGCGAAGAGCTTGATGACGCGCGATGGCGTCCCGCGGCGGACGATGAGGAGCATCCGCTCCTGCGACTCCGAGAGCATGATCTCATACGGCGTGATCCCCGCCTCCCGGACCGGCACCTTGGCGACGTCGATCTCGATGCCGCAGCCGCCGCGCGAGGCGGTCTCGCACGTGGAGCACGTCAGGCCCGCCGCGCCCATGTCCTGGATGCCGACCACGTCCCCGGTCCCGAGCGCCTCGAGCGTCGCCTCGATGAGGCACTTCTCGGCGAACGGGTCGCCGATCTGCACCGCGGGGCGGTCGGCGTCGGAGCCCTCGGTGAGCTCGCGCGAGGCGAAGCTCGCGCCGCCCAGCCCGTCGCGGCCGGTCGAGGAGCCGACGTACAGGACCGGGTTCCCGGCGCCCTTCGCCGAGGCGCGGGCGAGCGCCCCCTCCCGCAGCAGCCCCACGCACATCACGTTGACGAGCGGGTTGCCGCGGTAGCAGTCGTCGAAGGCGATCTCCCCGCCGACCGTCGGCACGCCGATGCAATTGCCGTAGCCGGCGATGCCGCGCACCACGCCGTCGAGCAGATACCGCGTCCGGCCGTCGGACAGCGGGCCGAACCGCAGCGAGTCCAGGAGCGCCACGGGCCGCGCGCCCATCGTGAAGATATCGCGGACGATCCCGCCGACGCCCGTCGCCGCCCCCTGGTAGGGCTCGACGGCCGACGGGTGGTTATGGCTCTCGCACTTGAACACGGCGTGCCAGCCGTCGCCCAGATCGATCACACCCGCGTTCTCCTCGCCGGCGCCGACGAGGACGCGCGGGCCGGCCGTCGGGAACGTCTTGAGATACGGCCGCGAGCTGCCGTACGAGCAGTGCTCCGAATACATGACGCCGAAGATGCCGACTTCGGTCAGCGTCGGCCGGCGCCCCAGCACGCGCTCGATGTGGGCGTAGCTGGCCGGCGTCAGGTTGTGCGAACGCGCGACGGCCCGCAGGCGCTCCTCGCCGGCCGGCGCGTCCTGCGGCGCCGGGCGGAGCCGCGCCCGCGCGCGGGCCTTCCGCCGGCTCGCGGCGGCCGCGGCCGCCATCAGGCGACCCCCACGGCCTGGAGCATGGATTCGAAGATGAGCCGGCCGTCGCCGGAGCCCAGCGCCGGCTCGGCCGCGCGCTCCGGATGCGGCATCATGCCCATGACGTTGCCGGCGCCGTTCATGAGGCCCGCGATGTGATCCGTCGAGCCGTTGGGATTGGCGGCGTCGGTCGGCGCGCCGGATTCATCGCAGTAGCGAAAGAGCGCGTGCTCGCGGATCCGGCCCAGCGGCCCCGCCGGCGCCGTGTAGCGGCCCTCGTAGTGCGCGATGGGCATCCGCACCACCTGCCCCTGGCGGAACTGGTTGGTGAAGACGGTGTCGGCGCGCTCCACCCGGAGCGTCACCTCCTTGCAGCGGAAGCGCAGCCCGGTGTTCGGCAGCATCGCGCCCGGCAAGAGGCCGCTCTCGAGCAGAATCTGAAAGCCGTTGCAGATGCCCAGGATGAGTCCTCCGTCCCGCGCGAACGACGACACGGCGCGCATGATCGGCGAGAACTTCGCGACCGCGCCCGTGCGCAGGTAGTCGCCGTAGCTGAACCCGCCGGGCAGCACGATCGCGCCGCAGCCGGCCAGCGACGTGGACTGATGCCACAGCGCCGTCACGTCCTGGCGCAGCACGCTGCGCAGGACGTCCACGCAGTCCGCGTCGCAGTTCGAGCCCGGGAAGACGACGACGCCCCACTTCATCGCGTTACCGGCCCGCCCTCCGGCGGCGCCCCGCGCGCGCGGCGCCGGCGAGGCCTCGACGAAGGCGGGCGGGCGTGATGTTGTACGTCTCGATGACGGGGTTGCTCAGCAGGGTCCGGCACATGCGGGCGACGTCCTTGCGCGCGGCCGCGGCGGAGCCGCCGTTCAAGGTCAGCTCGATGTACTTGCCCATCCGGACCTCGCGCACGCCGCGGAACCCGAGGGCCCGGAGCGCGCTCTTGATGGTCTTGCCCTGGACGTCGAGCAGCCCGGGCTTCAGCGTCACCGTCACGTTCACATTCGTCATTCGTCACTCCTTATCGGGAAATCAGGGGAAATCCGGGGACACTATACCTATTTCTCCTCCGCGGAAACCGAAAATGCGTATCGTGTCCCCGGGTTTCCGCGTCATCACCAACTCCTTACCCGTGCCAAATTCGGAAGTGGGAATTGGGAAGTCGGAATTCCGCATTTGGCACCGCCCCAACGTCCACATTAGCCGACGACTCTCGTGAGCATCTCCTGGTACGCCGCCTCGACGTCGCCGAGATCCCGGCGGAAACGGTCCTTGTCGAGCTTCCGCTTCGTGCCCTGCTCCCAGAACCGGCAGGTGTCGGGGGAAATCTCATCGCCCAGGAGCAGCCGCCCCTGAAAGCGGCCGAACTCGAGCTTGAAATCCACCAGGTCGATTCTGCGCTTCGCGAAATAGTCCCGCAGGAAGGCGTTGATCTTCTCCGACTCCGCTCGGATGACCGCCAGCTCTTCCGGCTTCGCGAGGCCCAGCGCCATGATGTGGTCGTCATTGATCAGCGGGTCGTTCAGCGGGTCGCTCTTGTAATGCCACTCGAAGACCGGCCGCGCCAGCACGAGGCCTTCTTCCAGCCCCAGGAGCTTCGCCATGCCGCCGGCGACGATGTTGCGCATCGTGACCTCCAGCGGCACGATCTCCAGGCGCTTGACGAGCATGTCCCGCTCGGAGAGCTGCTTCACGAAGTGCGTGGCGATCCCGGCCTGCTCCAGCGCCTCGAAGAGCCGGCAGGAAATCTGGTTGTTGCAGACGCCCTTATCCATGATCGTCCCGCGCTTCTGGGCGTTGAACGCGGTCGCGTCGTCCTTGAAGTACTGGATGACCAGCCCGGGGTCCTCCGTCGCGTAGATGATCTTCGCCTTGCCCTCGTAGAGCTTCTCCCCGCGCTGTTCACCGGTCATCATCGTGTGCCTCCGTTGCGATTGCGTGGTCTCCTGCACGATCAGTCTCTGCGGCCGGCGCGGGCTCCGGAGCGGACGGCAGCGTGTCCGGCACGGCGGTGGTCGGCTCCGGCGCGGGCGGCAGCGGCTCCGGTGGCGCCTCGGACGGCTCCGGCGCGGGCGGCAGCGGCTCCGGCGGCATCGGCATCGGCAGCGGCTCCGCCTTGAGGAGCGTGTAGTCCCACGTGCGGTCGTCCCGCACCGTGAAGGGCATGGCCTCCATCACGAGATCGAACGGAATCCACAAATGCGCCGGCGCCCCGAGATGCCGGCGGTCATCGAGTCTCGCGTAGCCGTCCTTCCTGAGCGTCACGCGGTGCCACCCGTACCACATGAAGTCGAAGGTCATGGGGCTCTCCCCGAGCAGGCGGTCGTTCACGTAGACCTCAGCCCCCGGCGGTTCGCTCCGGATGGTGAGCGAGCGCGTGACGCAGCCCCCGGCCGCGAGCGCCAGGAGCGCGCCCGAGAGCGCAACCGCGGGGAGGCGCGGCCGGCTCATAGCCCCACCCGGCGGAAGATCTGCCGCACGCGCTTCAGCGGCGTCCTGGGATTCACGCAGCGGGCCACCTCGCGCGGGCTCAGATGCTTCCGGACGCGCTCGTCCGCCGCAAGCGCCTGCTCGAGCCGGTGGCCGTGGCGCCACGCGTCCAGCGCGCAGCGCTGCACGAGCTCGTACGCCTGCGTCCGCGACAGGCCCTTGCGCATGAGCGCCAGCAGCACCTGCCCCGAGTAGACGACGCCGTGCGTGCTCTCGAGATTCTGCCGCATGCGGTCCGGATGGACGACCAGGCCCCGGATGACGCGCGTCATCTGCTGGAGCATGTAGTCCAGCGCGATGGTCGCATCCGGCAGAATGACCCGCTCGACGGAGGAGTGGCTGATGTCGCGCTCGTGCCAGAGCGCGACGTTCTCCATCGCGGCCACGACGTAGCCGCGCAGCAGCCGCGCCATGCCGGCGACGCGCTCGCAGATGATGGGGTTCTTCTTATGCGGCATCGCGGAGGAGCCCTTCTGGCCCGCGCCGAACGGCTCCTCAACCTCCCCGACTTCCGTGCGCTGCAAGTGCCGGATCTCGACGGCGAGCTGCTCGAGGCTCGCGCCGACGAGCGCGAGCGCCGAGACGTACGACGCGTGCAGGTCGCGCTGGATGATCTGGGTCGAAATCGGCGCCGGCTTGAGGCCCAACCGGCGGCAGACGTCGCGCTCGATGCCGGGCTCGACGTTCGCGAACGTGCCGACGGCGCCGGAGATCTTGCCGACGCTGATCTCCTCGCGCGCCCGCTCCAGGCGGGCCAGGTGCCGCCGGAACTCGTCGTAGAATACCGCGAGCTTCAGGCCGAAGGTCGTGGGCTCGGCGTGGACGCCGTGGGTGCGGCCGATGATGAGCGTGTCGCGGTAGCGCCGGGCCTGCTGGCGCAGCGCCCCCAGGAGATCGCGGACGCCGGCGATGAGCAGCGTGGAGGCATCGCGCAGCTGCGCCGCGAGCGCGGTATCGAGGACGTCGCTTGAGGTGAGGCCGAAGTGGAGATAGCGGCCGTGCGGGCCGACCTGCTCTTCGAGGTGCTCGATGAAGGCGATGACGTCGTGCTGGGTGCGCGACTCGCGCTGCGCGATGCGGGCGAGATTGAGGCGCGCTTTGCGGCGGATGGCGGCCACGGCCGCGCGCGGCACGAGCCCGCGTTTGGCTTGCGCGTCTAGCACCAGGAGCTCCACGTCCAGCATGACGCGGAGGCGGTGTTCCTCACTCCAGAGGGCGCCCATGGCGGGCAGCGTATATCGGGGTATCATGGAGCCCCACGGGCTGCGCCCGTGCTCCTTGTTCTCATTGTCCGAGCGGCGGAATCCCGAGCGAGCATCACGGCCGGAGGCCGTGGCGCGAGGCGCGGGATCGACCGCTCGGTTCGCTCCGCCGCGCCGGCCTGACGGCCCGCTGGCGGATGGCGTCGGGATCGGACAAGCCCGCCACGCGCCGTTCGGGTGTCGCGGCGGAATTCCTGCCGGATCCTCGAAGGAAGGCTGCCTTGATCGTGCGAACGCATTCTAGCATAGCGGACGGGTGGTGTCAAAGCGCGCCGATTCCAGATTGGCTCAGCCTAACATGAGGATTATCAAGATGTTATGATTGGCATGCTTGACGAGAACTGACCGGCGCGATAGAGTGAAGCGGCGTGGGCCGGCGACGATGCCGGAGTCGCGCATGCCATGGTCATCCCGCTTCTCCTACACGGACAGCACGCGGAGGCGCCGGCGTACGAGCCGGTCGGCTCATGGATTGTGCCCTGGCGCTTCGACTCGCTCGAGGCCGAATACCTTCGCCTGCGCACGTCCTGCGGGTTGCTGGACTACTCCACGCTCTCCGTGATCGAGGTGCGCGGCGCCGACCGCGCCGGGTACCTCCAACGGATGCTGACGAACGACGTGCTGCGGCTAGTGGCCGGCCGGGGCTCCGAAGGCGCGCTCCTCACACCGCAGGGGCGACTGGTGAGCGGGCTCATCGTGCTCGCCGACGAGGACGCCCATTGGCTGCTGGCAGACACGACGCGCGCGCCGGCCGTGCTCGCGCAGCTTGAGCGCGCCGTGTTCTCGGAGGATGTCCGGTTCGCCAACCACGAGCGGCGCTGGGCGGCGCTGGCGCTCCAGGGCCCCGGCGCGCCCGCGTTCGCGGCGCGCCTGGCGCCGGCCGCGGCGGCCTTGTCCTCGGAAGGCGACCACGTCCGGCTCACGCTCGAAGGGATGGCGGCCTGGGTCGTGCGGCACGCGCTCACGGATGAAGCGGGTCTGCTATGCCTGGTTGAGCCGGATGAGGCGCGCGCGCTGTGGGATCGGCTGCTCCGACGCCGGGAGCCTGACGCGCCGGGTCTGGTGGGCTGGGGGGCGCTGAACACCGCGCGGATCGAAGCGGGCATCCCGTGGATAGATATCGATCTCGATGACCAAACGCTCCTGGCCGAGGCGGGGCTCGAGGCGCGCCTCTCGAGCGACACGAAGGGATGTTACGTCGGGCAGGAAATCGTCGCCCGGCTCAAAACGTACGGCTCGACAAGCCGGCGGCTCTGCGGCCTCCTGATCGAAAGCACGGACGTGCCCGACGCGGGCTCTCTACTCGCCCGCGGCGATGAGGAGGTCGGCCGCATCACCAGCGCGTGTCTCTCGCCCGCGCTTGAGCGGCCGATCGCGCTCGGCTGGCTCAAGCGCGGCTCGTATGATCCCGGCACGACCGTGACCGTCAAATCCGGCGCCGCCCCCGTCCCCGCCAGCGTCGTCGCCCTTCCTTTCCTCCCTCCATAACCCGCCTCCAAAACCCGGGACAGTCCCGCATTTTATTCCGCAAAACCAGGGACAGTCCCGCATTTTAATCCGGGACTGTCCCGGGTTTTACTTTCAAACGAAAAACCCGGGATAACCCCGGGTTTCCACGTTACACGTTACGCGGGGGGAAAGTTACTCCGCCCAGTAGCGCATGAACTCCTGCAGGTGGGTCAGCGAAGAGAGATCCGCCATGCGATCCAGGAAGACCTTGCCGGCGAGATGGTCGCATTCGTGCTGGATGATGCGGGCGAAAAACCCGTGCGCCTGGAAGGAGAGCTTGCTGCCCTTGCGGTCGTAGGCCTCCACGTGCAGCGATGCCGCGCGCGGCACCCTCCCCCGGAACTCGTTCACGCTCAGGCAGCCTTCCCAATCCTCGAGCTGCTGTTTGGCGCGCTGGGTGATCTTCGGGTTGATGAGGACGGTGAGCGGCACGGGACTCTCGCCCGGATACCGCCGGTTCTTTTCGACCTCGATGACCGCGATCTGCTTGGAGACATGCACCTGCGGCGCGGCCAACCCCACCCCGTCATATTCCCGCATGGTCTCGATCATGTTGTCGATGAACCGCTGGATCTCGGGCGAGGTAATCGCCTCTTTCGGCACGGCCTCCGCCGGCGTGCGGATGACGGGATGTCCCAATCGCGAGACTTTGAGGATGGCCATGGCTCAGTCCGAGGTGCGCTGTGTCAGCTCCAGGAATTCCGGGTGCCGTTTGAGATACGTGCCGGACACGTACGGGCAGCTGGGAATCACCCTCCAGCCCGCCTGTCCGGCATGCTCGAAGGCGGCGCCGCACACTTCCTCCGCCGCGCCGCGCCCGCGCGCCTCCGGCGGCACGAACGTGTGATAGAACTCCGCCACCTTCCCGTCCAGCCGGTACGCGAGTTCCGCCTCCCCTTCGGGAAGCGCGAGCACGAACCGCCGGTCCCGCTCGTCGTGCCGGACGCGCGCCTCATCGGGCATGATGCGCATTATAGCCGCGCCCGGCCGGCCGTGCAACGCCGCCGCTCCCCCTTGAAAAGTGACAGTCACTTTTTGAAGGGGAAAAAGTGACTGTCACTTCGCGGATTTGACCTGGGCCGGGAAGTCCCGTATCATCGGTCCATGGACGCCGTCGCCGAACTGCTCAACCGGCTCGATGAGTCGCCGCCCGAGAATCCCCTGGCGCTGCGACGGATGAAAATCCGCATCGCGGGCGAGACCGGCGCCGGCATGATCCGCAACGACGCGCTCTTGGCGCGCTACCGGGCGGACGTCGCGCACGGCTCGAGAAGCCGGAGCGAACGCCTCGAGCGCGCTCTTCGCCTGAACGCCGTCCGGTCCCACTCCGGCATCGCGACCGTCACCGTCATCACCAAACCGTTTCCCTGCCCGGGCCGGTGCGTCTATTGTCCCACCGAGGCGCGCGCGCCGAAGAGCTACCTGACCAACGAGCCCGCCATGCGGCGCGCCGTGCGCAACGAGTACGACCCGTTCCGCCAGGTCAGCAGCCGGCTGGAGGCGCTTGCCGATACGGGACATGCCACCGACAAAATCGAGCTCATTGTCAAAGGCGGCACCTGGTCGTTCTATCCGGAGGACTATCAAGTGGAGTTCATCCAGCGCTGCTTCGAGGCCGCCACCGCGTTCGGCTTGGAGCATCAGAACGGCCATCCTGCGACGCGGGACACGCTGGACGCCGCCCAGCGCGCCAACGAAACGGCCGCAAGCCGCATCATCGGCCTCACCATCGAGACCCGCCCGGACTACATCGCCCCCGAAGAACTCCGCCGCCTCAGGCGGCTGGGCGTCACGCGCGTCGAGCTCGGCGTGCAGACGCTCGATGAGGCGGTGCTCGCGCTCACGGTCCGCGACCACGGCACCGCCGAAGTCCGCACCGCGACCCGGCTCCTCAAGGACGCCGCCTTTAAAGTCGCCTACCATCTGATGCCGAACCTGCCGGGCGCGACTCCCGATGGGGACCTGGCGAGCATGCGGCGGCTCTTCGACGACCCGGCGTACCAGCCCGACGCCATCAAGATCTACCCGTGCGTCGTCATCGAGTCGGCCGAGCTCTATCAGTGGTGGCGCGACGGCCGCCACCGGCCGTACGATGACGAAACGCTCATCGAACTGCTCGCCGCGATGAAAGCGCTGGCGCCGCCGCACGTGCGCATCGAGCGGGTGATCCGGGACATTCCCTCCACGTCGATCCGCGCGGGCTGCGCGGTCACCAACCTCCGCGAGGAGGTGCATCGCCGGATGCGCGCGCGCGGACAGGCGTGCCGATGCGTCCGCTGCCGGCAGGTGCAGGGCGACGCCGCCGGCGCGTTCACGCTCGTACGCCGGGAGTACGGCGCGTCGGATGGGACCGAGATGTTCCTGAGCATGGAGGACGCGGACTCGGACCGCCTTGCCTCGCTGTTGCGCCTTCGCCGGCCCTCGCCGTCCGCCTGGCGCGCGCTCGGGCTGCCGGCGCTTGAGGGCGCCGCGCTCATCCGTGAGCTTCACTCGTACGGCCCGCACCTGGCGCTGCACGAACGGCGCGAATCGGCCGTCCAGCACCAGGGGTTCGGCCGCCGCCTGCTGCAGGAGGCGGAGCGCATTGCGCGGGAGGAATTCGGCGCCGAGCGACTGGCGGTCATCTCCGGCATCGGCGCGCGCGAGTATTACCGGAAGCTCGGCTATGCACTGAGCGGCACCTATATGGTGAAGGCGCTTCCGGGGGCCCCGACATGACGCGGCGGCTGAGCCGGCGGGAATTCCTGAGACTCGGCGCGACCGCGGCGGCCGCGGCGCTGACCATGCCCGTCACGCGCGCGCTGGCGCAGATCGCCCCGGCCGGCTCCGCCATCCCGACGCGCCCGCTGGGCTCAACCGGCGTGAGCGTCACGGCGCTCGGCCTCGGCGGCGAGGGCGTGCTCAGAACCTGGGGCCGCGCGCGCGAAGCCGAGCGGGTCATCCGCCACGCCCTTGCGGCCGGCATCACCTACTGCGACACGGCCCCGGCGTACAGCGCGAGCCAGGATTACTACGGCGGCGTGCTGGCGGAATACCGCAGCGACATTTTCCTCGCCTCCAAGACGCACGACCGCTCTCGGGACGGCAGCCTGCGGTTGCTCGATGAGAGTCTGCGCCGCCTCCGCACGGACCGGCTGGACCTCTGGCAGCTGCACGACCTGCGCTCGCGCGACGACCTGACTGAGATCTTCTCGCCGCGCGGCGCGATTCATGCGATGGAGGAGGCCAGGCGCGACGGGCGCGTGCGTTTCCTGGGCATCACCGGCCACTACGATCCGGCGGTGCTGGTGGCCGCCCTGCGGGAGTACCGTTTCGATACGGTGCTGGCGGCGCTGAACGTCGCCGACCGCGCGCGGTTGTCGTTCATCGACACGGTGCTGCCGGCTGCGGCCGAGCGCCAAGCCGGCATCATCGGGATGAAAGTCGTCGGGCGGGGCCAGCTCCTTGACCCGAAGGCGGGCTTCACCGTCAGGGACGCGCTGGGCTATGTGCTCAGCCTTCCGGTCACGACGGCCATCATCGGCTTCAGTTCGACGCGGGAGGTCGATGAAGCGGTTGCGGTCGCCGCGGCCGCGCCCTCCCTCGGCCGCGAGGCCATGGCGGCTCTCGAGCGCCGCGCCGCCCCGCTCGCCGCGGACATCACCTGGTACAAGCGGGCCTCCTGAAAATACGAACGCCCCCGCCGCATGCGCGGCAGGGGCGTCGATGCTGAGCAGCGAGCCGGCTTAATTCACCAGCTTATTGTCAGAGCGTCTCGGCGGGTCGTTCTTCGGCCGCTCAGGCGCCGGCGGGTTGCCCTTGAACGAAGGCGTCAGGTCCTTGTTGATCTTGGCCCACTCCTGATCCTCTTCCTCGTCGGCCACGATCGCGCCGACGGGGCACTCCGGCAGGCACAGGCCGCAATTAATGCACACCTCGGGGTCGATGATCATGAATTCCTTGCCCTGATAGTCCCCGGGATGAATGCATTCTACCGGACAGACCGTCGCGCAGACGCCGTAGCGCTCCCCCAGGCACTTCTCCGTAATGACATATGCCATTGCGGCTCCCCCTCCGTGTGTGTTGGTCGGGAATGATGCGGTGTATTCGAATTCTCGGTTAGTCTACAAGAACTGCCTGGAGGCGTCAAGACTCGTCCAGACTCGTCCAGGCAGCTCATCGTGAGCCGGCCGATGAGGCCGGTTGCGGGCGCTCCGAGTCGAGCGTATGCTAGGAGCGGAACAACTGAAAAATCCGGGACTGTCCCGGGTTTTTGGGGATGAGGAGGGGGAGGATGTTGAGGCGCAATGGCAAGAACAAGATGCCGAAGACGCTGAAGGCGTTCGCGGCGACGTATCCAGACCCGTGGCGGGCCTATCAGAATCTGCGGGACACCTGCGACCAATGCGGGCCGCTGCCGGTCAAGATGCGCGAGCTCATCAAGATCGGCGTCGAAGTCGCGAGGAACCGCCACGGCGGCCTCGCCGCGCACATCGCGCGCGCCCGCAAGGTCGGCGCGTCGCCGGCGGAGATCCGCCACGCCATCATCATCGCCACCCCGCTCATCGGGTTGCCCGATGTCCTCGACGCGTATGTCGTCTCGGAACAGCACCTCAAGTAGTCCGGGCGCAGGCGCGTGGCTGCCGGCGCTGGCGCTCGTCCTCTCGGGCTGCGCCTCGACGCCGAAGTCCATGATGATGGTGTCGCGCCCGCTCGTCGATCTGCGCGGGGAGCCGCGCACGACCGCCCAGCCGGGCGTGCACGACCCCCTGCAGGAAACCCAGCTCCTCTATGGAGAGCGCGTGAACGTCCTCGAGCGCCGCGACGGCTGGGCCTTCGTGGAAGCGCTGGAGCAGGAGGAGTTCAGCCACAACCGCCGCTGGCAGGGCTACCCGGGATGGGTCCCGGAATCGTCGCTTGCGCCCTGGCGCGAGGAGCCCCTGCCCACCATCGTCGTCACCGCGCCTTGGGCGGAGTCATGGGCCAATCCGTATCTGACCGTGAAATCGGACTGGACCTTCGCCATGGGCACGTACCTCACGGCGACGGAAATCGGCGGGCGCTTCTGGCGCGTGGACCTGCCGAAGGGAGAGCGCGCGTGGCTGGAGCTGGGAGACGCCCGCGAGATGTGGCGCATCCTCCGCCTCGTTCCCGAAGCCAAACGGCAGCTGATCATCGAGCAGGCGGAGAAATTCATCGGCACCCCGTATCTCTGGGGCGGCCGGTCGGCGCTCGGCGACTCGGACCTGAGCGTCGTGACCGGCGTGGATTGCTCCGCCCTCGTCAATCTCGCCTACCGCGTCGTGGGAATGGATCTGCCGCGGGACGCTCACGAGCAATACCTGAGAGCGAAATCGCTCGCGCTGCCCAAACCCGGCGACCTGGTGTTCCTCTCCGCCGAACATGAGCCGAAGCGCATCGTCCACGTCATGCTCTATGCCGGCGGCGATGAGCTGATCGAGGCCCCAGGCACCGGCCAACGCGTCCGGCGGATCTCGGTCCAGGAGCGGCTGGGCAGGCCGCTGGCCTCGCTGAAGCCCGGCGACACCATGAGCGCGCAGACCATCTGGTTCGGGAGCTACCTCCCCTAGCCGCCAAAGTGACAGTCACTTTTCAAAGCGGGAAAAGTGACAGTCACTTTTCAAAGGGAGGAAAGTGACTGTCACTTGCTGAGGGTGGGGATGTGCGGACGCTAGCGGTGCTGGCGGGGCTGGTCGCCGCCGTGTTATGGGCCGGCGGGCGCGAGCGCCTCAAGCCCGTGTTCCGGTGGCTCCCCCTCCCGCTGTGGTGCTACGTCCTGCCCATCGTGCTGGTCTCGCTCGGCGTGCTGCCCCAGGGAGACCCCGCCTACCGGCTGCTCACCGCACGACTGCTGCCGTTCGCGCTCGCGCTCCTGCTGCTCGGCCTTGATCTCGGCGCCGTCGCGCGCACCGGCCCGAAGGCGCTCGCGTGCGCCGCCGCGGGCTCAGCCGGCGTCATCCTCGGCACCGCCGGCGGGGCCGCCCTGATGGCAGGGACGCTGCCTGAAGAAGCGTGGCGGGGCGCCGGCGCGCTCGCCGGCACGTGGACGGGCGGCAGCATGAACCTGGTGGCCCTGCGCGCCGTGCTGGACACGCCTGATGAGATGTTTGCGCCCCTCATCATCGTGGACACGATCATCGCGTACACCTGGATGGCGCTGCTGGTGGCGGGCTCATCGCGGCAGGCGTGTCTGAACCGGTGGCTGGGCGCCGCGGCACTTCCCGATGAGCCCGGCCCGCCCGCACAGGAGTCTTCACGCCCCATCGGCGTGGCTTCGACCATCGCGGCGGTCGCGATCGCCGGAACGCTCGCGTGGACGGCCGGCGCGTTCGGAGGCGCCATGCCGGACACGGCGCTTATCAGCTCATCCACCGGGTGGGCGATTCTCGCGGTCACAACGGCGGCGATCGGCCTGTCATTCCTCGGCCCCATACGGGCGCTCGGTGAGCCGGCGTCGAGAGTCGGCCTGCCCCTGCTCTACCTCGTGCTGGCGGGGCTGGGGGCGCAGGCGGATTTCGCGGCGTTCCGCGAGGCGCCGGGGTGGCTGGGCGTGGGCGCGATCGCGCTCATCGTCCATGCCGCGTGTCTTGTGGGCGTCGGCCGGCTCGTCAGGGCGCCCATCGGGCTCATCGCCACCGCGAGCCAGGCGAATATCGGAGGGTTCGTGTCGGCGCCGCTCGTGGGCGCGGTCTATCACCGGACGCTGGCGCCCGCCGGACTCCTGCTGGCCATCGGATGCAACGCGGCGGGCACGTACGCCGGCATCATCGCGGCTTCCTTATGCCGATGGATATCCTAGTGTCGTGTACCGTGGCGTGCACCGGTCGGAAGCTGGACGCTAGACGCTGGAAACTGGAACATGGACGATCCGGTGTTCCAGCTTGCAGCCTCTCGTGCAGGTTCGCCACGGCCCACGGTCCGGTCGTCACGCACGGTCCATGGGAACCGACGGCGCCGGCGCAGGCTGGACGTAATCCGGCACCGGGATCAGACGCACGCGCGGCTGCGACGGAACGAGGACCCACCAGAGGCCGATCACGACCGCCAGCATCCCTCCGGCGACCCCGAGCAGAAAAATGGTGTGTCGTTGTGAGAGTCGAAAGACTCGCGGCATGGCCTGGTTGCTCCCCCGAACGATCTCTGCCCCTTCAGGTGTCTAACGCTACAAGTATACCTGACCGAATCGTTTGTTCCGTCGAGTCCGTCTGTTCCGTCACTGATTGTGTAAGCGACGGAACTGACGGAATTGACGGAATTGACGGAATAGACGAACCCGGAGTCGCGGAGGTGGAATTTAATTGATTTGACGGAAGACCGCGACGACCCGCCCCAGTACCGTGCAGTTCTGCGGCGGCTCGATGATGATGGGGTCCATCGTGGGATGGGCCGGCTGCAACCGGACGTGCCGGTCGGTCTTATAGAAGCGCTTGACGGTGGCGTCGTCGCCCACCAGCGCCACGACGATTTCGCCGTTCTGCGCCGTGGGTTGTTGCCGGACGATCACATAGTCCCCTTCCAGAATGCCGGCGCCCGTCATGCTCTCGCCCTGCACCTTGAGCGCGAAATGCTGGATCTCCTCCCGATCGCTCTTGGAGATCCAGGTGCCGTCAATGACCAGGTGGTCCTCGATGTGCTCCTGGGCGAGCACCGGCTCCCCCGCCCGGATCCGGCCGATGATGGGCACGCGCATCGCCCGCTCGAACGGCTTCACCAGATCGACCAGACTGATGCTGCGCGCTCTCGGCTGGCGGGTCAGGAACCCCTTCTTCGCAATGGCGTCCAAGTGGGTCGTCACTCCGCGCAGACTCCGGATGCCCAGCGCCTTTCCCAGTTCGCGGATCGTGGGCGGGTAGCCGCGCTCGGAGATCCATGACTTGATGGTCTCCAGCACCGTCCGCTGCCGCTGCGTCAACTCTGTCTTCTTTTTCCCCGCACCCATCCTGCCTCCCCTGAATAGATAAAAGTTACTAGACGCAGGTCTGCCTGTCAACTCCTACTTTGGTATCAGATACGTATCTGATACGTATCAGATACGTATCTGATACAGATCTGATACGGGGGGTGGACGGAATGGTGGGGGGATACGACAGAGGATGGATAATGGAGGGGTGAGAAATTTGAGGCGGGGGTATTTTAGTTGTAACTTATTGAGGGACAATGAGTAGTCTAGAGCGTCCCCAATTGGGTTGGTATGGAATGTGCTCTATTAATCTGGTGTTGGGGTATGTGCATCTATGTGTCCGGATTGAATGGGAGGCGAAGATGAGGAAGTTGGCAGTAATGGCGGCGGCGGCCGGGTTGTTCGCTCTGACGGCGGCGCCTGCGCATGCGGCGACGATCGGGCCGGACGCGTTCGGGTATACGGCCACGGACGAGGTGGACTTCAGCTTCGTGGACATCAGCGGCACCGGCACCTCCCTGCTCGGCGGCTTCGATGATGTAACTACGGGGCTGGTAGGCATGGGATTCAATTTTGACTTCTATGGAACTACGTATTCCTCGGTATCCTGGAGTCCGAACGGCCTCATGACGTTCACGGACGACAATGGTCAGTTCGGTAACGTTGACCTCACTACGACGGCACCGGATGGAGACAACCCCAGCATCGCGCCGCTCTGGGATGACTGGCAGTTCTTCCAGTCTGGCACAGACTCGACATATTACCAAACGCTTGGGGCTCCGGGAAGCCAGCAGTTCGTCGTCCAGTGGGAGGAAGCCCGTGGATTCTCGTCTTCTCCGAGCGGGGTGACGTTCCAGTCCATCCTCTACGAAGGCAGCAACGATATCCTCTTCCAATACCTCGATGTGGACAGCGGGGATTTTCGAGCCGCCGGTGCCGATGCCACGGTCGGCATTCGGGACACGAATGGCCACAACAACGGCGAAGCGCTGCAGTGGTCCAACGATAGCGCGGTGATCCGCGGGAACTATGCCATCCGATTCAGCCCGAACCAGGAACCGCCCGCGCCGGTGATCCCGGAGCCGGGGACGCTGGGGCTGATGGGGATGGGGCTCGTTGGGCTGGGACTTCGCCGCAAGCGTTCATAAGCTTTCAACACAATCGTATTGCCGAGACCCTGGTGGGGGAGACCTCATCAGGGTTTTTCGTTGGTCGGATGCTGGAAACTAGAAGCTGGAGGCTGGAACAATCGGGCGGCATTTCTCCTTAAGGCGGGCGTGGCTCAAGGTTGGGTCGGATGCTGGAAACTAGAAGCTGGAGGCTGGAACAATCGGGCGGCATTTCTCCTGAAGGCGGGCGTGGCTCAAGGTTGGGTCGGATGCTGGAAGCTAGAGGTTGGAACAATCGGGCGGCATTTCTCCTGAAGGTGGGCGTGGCTCAAGGTTGGGTCGGATGCTGGAGGTTCGAGGCTGGAGGCTGGAACAATCGGGCGGCATTTCTCCTGAAGGCGGGCGTGGCTCAAGGTTGGGTCGGATGCTGGAGGCTGGAGGCTGGAACAAGCGAGCCGAAATGCGTGAGTCGGAGGCTAGAAGCTTGAAGCTAGAAGCTGGAATATGCGGGGAAACAAATCATGGCAATGGACGTTAGGGCACCAAAGATCATCAGCTTTCGGGACCTGCAGGTATTTCAAGATGGGTACCGTTTGGCGATGGAGGTGTTCAAGATAACCCGAGAATTCCCATCTGAGGAACGGTATTCATTAACGTCACAGATGCTCAATTCATCCCGCTCTATTCCAGCCAACATTGCGGAAGGTTGGGCTAAACGCCAGTTTGAGCGGGTATTCAAGCGGCATCTATTGGATTCAATCGGGTCGGCCAATGAAATGCTTGTGTGGATAGACACGGCCGCTGATTGTGGCTATATCACCGTGAGCGAGAAATCTTCGTTTCTTGCCGATTACGACGTGCTAGGTCGACAGCTTAATCAACTCTTCGAGAAGTGGAAGACGTACTAGCGATTGTTCCAGCCTCAAGCTTCCAGCTTCCAGCTTCAGACCTACTCGGCCGGCTGTGCTGATGCGTCCGAAGGAATATGAGCGACCGGAACGAAGATGGGTTCGTCAGAACCCCGCTGGACGAGAGCGCCGTCCGGGCGGATTTCCTTCAGCGTGTACGGCCCCACCTGCTGGCCCACGCCGAGGAGCTCATCCTCGACGACCACGAGGGGCTTCGTCGGGGACCAGATGATGCCCTGCACCATCATGCCTTCGCGCATGCCGGCCGCGCCGGAGAACGCTCCCTGCGGGCTCAGGAGCGGCTGCATCGGGTCGCGCCGGAACACCACGTCATACCCCGCCGGTTTCGCCGATCCAACCTCGAGCACATCGATGGCCTTCGTCAATTCCTGCGCCGTCTGCTCCAACTCTTTCGCGCTCGGACTCGCCTCAGCAAGAGGGACTAACCCAACCACTGCGAGCCAACACATACACCACAGATTCCACAGACTCACTTTCATTCCGAACATCCCTGCGCTCGTCAATTCCGTCGAGTCCGTCGATTCCGTCTGTTCCGTCCGAGCGCCAAGCTCCTGACGGAATAGACGGAACAGACGGGATTGACGGAAAAGACGAACTGTCGCTCCGGTCATTGGCCGGCTCCCAGGACAGCGACGGTGAGAGAAGCTTCATGCTCCCCATCCTGCGTCTCGGCGGCCTCGAGCGTCCAGGATTCGACCTGCAGTCCCGGCTCCTCCTCCAGCGCCTCCAGCCACCGGCCCAGGCGGTGGAATCGGCCCGCCACGCGAAGCGCGACCGCCGGCCCCTCCGACCCGATAGGTTGGCTTATGCGCGTTTTTGCCTTCAGCCGGGGATCAACGGGAGACGCAGCGCGGCGCGCCGCTTCCGCCGAGAGATCGGTGATGCGAATGCGGTTCTGGCCAGCCGTTCGCTGGAGGGTTGAAATGGCATCCGCTGAGCTGTCCATTCCGCCGGCGCGCCGGTTGGCCGTGAGGACCTGGTGGCTCTTCTTGAGGAGCTGCTGGTAGGCGGGCTCAAGCTCCTGCATCCGCTCGAGCCGCTCCAACCGCGCGCGCCGTTCGCCGTGAGGCACCACCATGTTCTTCCAGAGAACATAGTTCGCCAGCGCCGGTCCCGCAAGCACAAGAAACCCGATGAGCACTGACCCGATATGGGGCGCAGAGAAAGCCCTGAACCCACCCGCCAGGCCGAGCTTCGTTTGCTTGGATCTGGGTTTGGGCGTCATTTCCCGTTCGTGCCCCATTTCGCCTGCAGGAGGAACTCATAGACCAACGACGAGCCCACCGACTTTCTGGATGACGCGCCAAGCTCAAGCGACTCGAGCCCCGGCCCAAAGTCCGGGTCCTCTCGCAGGGCGTCCATCCATGCTTTGGCGGGCAGCGCGTACGGCTCCTCCGGATCGATCACGTAGGACGCGTGAATGCCCATCGAGTGGTCCTTGCGGACCGCCATGATCCTCGTGATCCATGTCCGGGCGGGGACCGTCCTGGCGAGCGCCGCGTGTTTGGCGGACAGCGGGAACGACTCAAGGCGCGCTTTTGCCACGGCCCGAAGCGACGCCAGATCTGATTCCGCCTGCGCATGCAGGGCATCCAAGCGCTCTTCAAGCGCGACACGGCCTTCCGGAGTCCCAATCGCGGAACCCAGGCGGGCTTCCAGGTGACTCGTCAGCAGCGCCTCCCGCTGGGCCCGGTTGGTCAGCTCAAACGCAACCGCCAGGTTCGCAAGCAGATAGACACCTGCCAACAGAATGAACAGGCGCCTCCATCTGAGCGCCCGCTCATCGGCCCGGATAAAATTGATGGCAAACGGCAGGGTATCCCGCACAGGCAGAACGCGAAGCGCGCGCTTGAGCGCAGGAGCCGGAGCGGGGTGCTCAACCGCCATCGTCATCGCCGCCTCCGCAGGGCCAACCCGAGCGCCACCGCGAACTGAGCTCCCGCAGCCGCATCGGCCGTATCCTGATCCTTTGCGGCGCCGCCATTGAGCTTCTCCAGCGGATTCCAAATAGTCACCGGCGCGCCTGTCATCACCTCGATCAGCGTCTGCGCCCTCGGGCTCACCCCGCCGCCCGTGAGGCGAACCTCATCAAGCTGGCGCAGAGAGCCGGCGGCCCTGGCGTACACGATGGAGTCGCGCACTTCGCCCACCCACTCCTGCTGGCGGTCCCCTTCGATGGCCTTCGCTCCGAGCTGGATGTCGCGGGTGAGGACCAGCTCCCTGGGCGTCTTCGCCACCACGACGTTCGTCGTGCCAGCTCCGATATTCACCAACAGCACGCTCTTGCCGGGTGATGTCTCATCCCCGCAGAGCATCCAGTAGGCGTTCCAGAGCGCCAGCCCCTCAACGTCCACGATAGAGGGCCGCAGCCCCGCCGCCCGCGCCAGCCGGATGCGCTCATCCATCAGACTCTTCGGCACGACCGCAAGCAGTCCCTTGATCGGTCCGGACTCATCAAGCGCCGGCCACACCTGCCAATCGAAGGCCATCTCATCGATCGTGTGGCCGTTCAGGATGGCCTGCTCGGCCTCCATCCGGATCGCGCTCTCAAGCTCCTTCTTCGGCATCGGAGGAAACTGGAGCGTCTTGACGACGACCTCAGGCGAGGCCACCGCAACGGCCACAGAACACCGGGCAAACCCGGCACTGGACACGAACGCCTTTAACTCGCCTGCCATGCCCTTCTCCGACACTGAAACGGCACGGCAGCGCCGAAGCGTCACGCCGTCAGAGGCCGCTTCCAGCTCGATGGCTTTGATCGCAGATGAACCGATATCAATCCCGATCAATCTGGTACGAGAAAAATTAGCTAACACTCCCGAAGCGCTCATATGCCTACTCAATCTCCGTCCATGTGCCCGGAATTCCACTTGTGGTCTTCAAATCATCGGGATAATCAAAGCCTTCGAGAAAGCCGTAGTAATTGATGTTCCCATTATCACCATATTCAGCCGATGTCCCCTGAATCTCCACAGGGTTTCCAATAATGACGCCTTCAACGTTAATGGGGTTGAGATCGACCTCCCCCCAAGAGAATAACGCGCCAGAAATATTGACCACGTTGCTTCCCTGTTGGATGATCGAGCCCGCAATGATTGTGGGGAACTGTTTTGGGTCAACCGGATCCGCTTGATATCCAAATAAATCAATGCCCCCATGGAGGACCATACGTTCATGAGAAGCTAAGAACACATGGTCGATGTCAGTGCCAGTGGACACGCTGACTTCCCCCAGACTGACCACCGCGACATGACTGACGCCGGTGACCTGTTTGATGGAAACATTGCCCGTTGTGAAATAGTACGTATTACTCGCTACCAGCACATCATTCGGCTGCTGAGGAGTATTTGTCATCTCGATATCTCCGGTGAACGTCTGCACGCTCATCCAGGGGAAATTTCCCGAATTGCAATAGAAGTTTGCCGAATTGCAATCAGACGGATTCAATGGATCTGCCAGCGGAGGCAGTGCTGGCAGTTCAGGCGATGACGCAGGCTCCCGGCCGTCCATGGGATCGATTTGCGGGTTCCCATTTACAACATCCGGACAAGGGTCAACACCCCGCTCGCCCTCGCAATTGATGAGGCGCAATCCTGTCGTGGCCAGCAGGTTGAGTTCGAGCACTTTTTCCTCGCCACGCACCTTTCCCAGCGCGCGCAACGTGACAATCTGATCCGTGTCATTGGTCGAACCACCGGGATCATCCGCATTGTTGAACGCTCGAACGCTGTACAGCACTTCCCCATTCGGCACCATGGGAAACGTGCCGGCAATCGGGGTATCAGGTTCAATGACGGGACCGCCGTCAAAAGT
>DASWKB010000004.1:0-118523 GCA_036396895.1 bacterium
CACGGTCAGCGAGATGCTGCGCCTGACCTCGTTGGGCGCCCTGAACGTCGGCGCCGCCGGCACCGACGGCTCCGTGGTCCTCTACTCCGAACAAGGCACCACCGACTATTCCGTCACCTTCCAACCCAACGCGGCGATGACTCAGGTAGTCACGTATACCCTGCCCGCGGATGACGGAGGCGCCAGCCAGCTCCTGCAAACCGACGGCGCCGGGGTACTCTCCTGGGTCACCCCGACCGGCGAGGCCTCCCCCTGGACCGATGACGGGGCCGTGGTCCGGCTTGATGACGGCTCCGACAGCGTCACCATCGGGAGCACCATCAACCGCGGTAAGCTGACTGTTGAGGGGGACGCTGACGAAGTCCAACTGCGCGTGCTGGGCAACGCCACACAAAGCTCGAACAACCTGATCGTGTTCGAGAATTCCTCTGGCACGGACCTGTTCACGCTCTCCGGCGCCGGGTCGGCGATATTCCAAACCGCGACTGACGCGGTTACCGGATTCCAAGTCATGGACGCCGATGGTGGCGACCCCGTGTTCAACATCGATACGATCAACGAATTCCTCGGTGTCAACACCTCCGCTCCTGATCGCGCAGTGGAGATCAACCACGCGTCCGGCCAGAATCTTCGCCTCACCTACAACGATACGGACGGCTCAGCGGTCAACTACACGGACCTGACGACAGGGACGGACGGTTCGCTGACCATCGCCCCAAAGGGCAGCGGCCACCTGGCCGTCAATTCCATTCCCGCCGCCGGCGCCTCTGGCAGCGCCGTGACCATCGCGCCGACCTTCAACGCCATGGATGAAGCCGGCGATGCCATCAACGGCCTGGGCGTCGTTGTTGATGCCGGCTCCCCCACAAACGGAACCGTTCGCGGCCTGTACCTGCCCAACGCGACGAACCAGGGGACCTCGCTGAGTTTCGCCGTCGATATCGCGACCGGCTGGGATGCGGGAATCCGAAGCTCATCCCCCGTGGTCTTCGGCGCGGCAACTCCCAGCGCGTTCTTGCACGTCGCCAATCCTGCTTCGGACAACCAGCCGGCCGTGCTCGTCACAAACGCGAACACCACCAACGACCCCTCGGGCGTCACCATCACCATGTCTGAAACCGGCGGGCCGCCCCTGATCTTGTCCCCGCTCTCCGCCGCTCCGACCACCAGCTCCGAAGGCAGCCTCTACTACGACTCGGATGACGACACGCTCTACGTCTACACCGGCGCCGGATGGACCAGCGCCATGGCCGGCGAGGCCTCCCCCTGGACCGATGACGGGGCCGTGGTCCGGCTCGATGACGGCACCGACAGCGTCTCCATCGGCTCAACGGCCAATCTTGCCAAACTTGGCGTGGTCGGCGACGCGGATGAGATCCAGCTGCTCGTGAAGGGCACCGTGTCGCAGGGCGAGAACATTGTCGAGTTCGAGGACTCCGCCGGCACGGATCTCTTCGCGCTCAAATCCACCGGAGGCGCCACGTTCCGGATGGCCGCGGATACCGGCGATGCCTACCAGTTCCTCGAAGCTGACTCCGGCAATGTCGTGCTGGCAATCGATACGCTGAACGAGCGCATCGGGATCCGCGACTCAACTCCTGACGCCGTGCTTGATATCGAGCCGACGGGCGCGGTCACGACCACAGCCGCCGCCACGGGACTTGCGGTGAACAACCTCACCACGAACGCGACCACCGACGGCATCAACAAGTACGGCCTCTACGCCACTTCGACGGGCACGTTCACGGGTGGCGGCGGCGCCGGCACCAGAAACTACGGGCTGTACGTTGACACGGTGAGCGGCGCGGATGAGAACTACGGCGCGTTCATTTCAGATTGGACCGGCATCGGCGCCGGCGCCGCGCGGCCCGCTTCCCCGCTTGAGATTGCGCACGACAGTTCGATCACCGGCGCCGTCGTGGACCTCGTGACACTCACCAGGACGTCGAGCGGCACGCCCGGGACAGGCATTGGAGCCGGCATTTCCTTCGCGATCGAGGACTTGGGCAGCGGCGCCAACGAGCATGCGACGCTCGAGGTGGAACTGTCCGACGTGACGGACAGCTCCGAGGACGCGAATTTCCTCTTCTTCGTCGATTCGGGCGGCAGCCGGACCGGCGTGATGCAGATCCTCGGAGACTCCAAGTCCGTCGCGCTCGGCAGCGACCGCGCCGCCGTTCCCGGCACGCTCAAGTTCTACGATGGCGATGCCAGCTCTCCAGAAACCGTCACCATCACGGTGCCCAACCTGGCCGATGGCACAAGCTATACGCTCACCCTGCCCCCGGATGACGGCGATGCCGGCGAGCAGCTCCAGACCGACGGCGCCGGGACCCTCACCTGGGAAGCGGCCGGCGGCACCCCGACCGCCTGGGACGACATCGCCGATCCGGACGCCAACACGACCATCAATCTGGCGGGATTCACCACGGTGCTGGACAGCACGCTCGATGGCGGCAGCGTGCTCAAGATCGATAATTCTGCCGCCAACATCTCGGTTGAAACCGTCCTCCTAGAGCTGGAATTCACCGATCAAGATGACGGCGATGCGAAGTACCTGCAGATGAAAGATAACAATGGCTCCGTCAAACTCGAGATCGAGCAGGACAGCCTCACAACCATTGCCATGGCAATCGGAGGATCGAGCGCCGGGGCTATGGTCGGGATCATTGATAACTTCCAAAGCACCACAACCCCGATGTTCAGGGTTGCGAACTCGGCCGCGGACGTCACCGGGTCGATCCTCTCGCAACTTGAGTTCGTGGACCAAGACGATGCGGACGCCGTGTGGCTCCGGGCGCTGGACAACACGTCCGATGTCCAGTTCATCATGAAACAGGACGCGACGGACACGATCCGAGTCGGGATCGGCGCCACCGCCCCTGGGAGCATGCTGGAGGTGAGGAACGACAACAGCACGGCCGATGCCGTGGTTGATCTTTTCACGCTGACCAAAGACACGACCGGCACCGCCGCCGCCGGGATCGGCGCCGGCTTCAGCTTTCACATCGAGGATGCCGGTGGATCTGAGGAACAGGGCTCCATCGACGTCTCGATGACGACTGTGACTGATGCCTCGGAAGACGCGGACATGATCTTCTCCTTGAACCGAGCCGGCACCATCACCGAAGTCATGCGTCTTGATGGCAGCGAGAAAGCCGCGACGTTCGCGGGCCAGTACGGCGGCGCCATCAACACGATCGCCAACTGCTCCGGCGGCTCGGCGTCCGTGGACTGGAACAACGGCAACACCCAGCATTTGTCGGTCTCCGAGGCCTGCACCCTCTCGTTCAGCAACGGCCTTTCAGGCCGCAAGTACACACTCATCCTCAAGTACAGCGGCGCCTACGGCATCACGTGGCCTGGGACGGTCCGCTGGAGCGGCGCCACCGCGCCAACGCTGACGAGCGCGAGCGGTAAGACCGACTACATCGGCTTCATCTACAACTCGGTGGATTCGACGTACGACGGCGTCTCCGAGCGCCTCAATTTCTAGGTGAGTACCCTGAGACCAGTGACCAGCAACCAGGCGGTTCCTGGCGCTTGCGCCAATGTAAGGCCTGTCCCTAGGGGGCCAGCCCCCGGAGGGACACCCGGCTGCGCCGCGATACCACATGCGGAGCGCAACCAGCAGAGAGCAGACACTGGTCCAAAGGGGACAGCCCCCAAGGGGACAGCCGGCAATGGGAGGAGCAAGGACAGCACGTACAGAGGCGCCATGCGTCACGACCTAAGGAACCTGCGAACGCGAACCATGGTTGGTGCGGCCGCCGCTATTGCCTTGCTGGTCGCCGCGACCCCGCCGTTGCGCGCGCAGATTTTGGATTCGTTTGTCGAGAACTTCGAATCCTACCCGCCGAGCAGCTCCATCGACGGCGCGGAGTTCTGGGCGGTGACCCAGGGCGCGGCCGCCAGCGCCATGGTGCAGTCCGCGGTCACGCCGGGAGGCACCGGGAAGGCCCTGGAGCTGATCGGCAGCTCAAATCCCGTCGCCGTGTCCCGGCCGACCGCCTATGGCAATCTGTCTCCGACCTGGATCAGGTTCCTTATCAGGCCTGGGCTGGGCGGTGAAACCCAGCCGGCGCCCTCGCAGGGAGTCGCGGCGGTCACATTCGACTTCGGCGGACAGGTCCTGGCCGCGGACGGGACCGCCTGGGTGGATACCGGCTCCTCCTTCACCCCCGGCTCCTGGCTCGAAGTCGTCTACAAACTGAATTTCTCCTCCCACACGTACGACGTCTTCCTGCGCCCTTCGGGCGCCACGACCGCGCTCACGCCGGCCAAAAGCGGGCTCCGGTTCATCGATCCGAGCAAGAGCTCGATGACGTCCCTCACGATCGGAGGCGCCTACAGCGCCACCCAGACCGATGATACGTATGTCGACGATGTCACCGTAACCTACATCGAACGGATCGAGTTCGTCACCGCCGCGCAGACGCTCGTGCACGACCAAACCTCGGAGCCCATCACCATCCAGCTGCAGAACAGCTTGCTCGAGCCCCAGCGCGCGGTGACGGACGTGCTCCTTGAGCTCAGGACCACCTCGCAGGGAGGAGAGTTTTCCCTCGCTGACGATCCCTGGAAGGCGATCGGGTCCCTCATCCTGCCTCAGGATGCCTCAACCGCCACGTTCTACTACCGGGACAGCCAGATCGGCCGGCCGACGATATCCGTCAAGGAATACCCCGATTCCGGGTGGCTCGAAGGACTGCAGCAGCAACGAATCATCTACGGGGATCCGTTCTTCGATGTCCAGGCGACCGGCGCCCAGACAGCAGGCGTGCCGTTCACCGTGACGATCCTGGCCAAAGACGAAGAAGGCGACGTCGACGGCGCCTACAACGGCCTGGTCAAGCTCGAGACGGTCTACCTCGATCCGGCGACGGGTGTCAAGGACGTCTCCCCCGCCCAGTCGAACGGGTTCGTGAACGGCCGGCTTGATGTCCAGGTCACGTATGCCGACGCGGGCACCATCGGCATCCGCGTCACGGACGTGGATGACTCAAGCCGGACGGGCGAAAGCGGGCCGGTGTCGCTCCTGCCGGATCACCTGGAGGTCGTCGCCAACCCGGTGCAGATCGTGGGGCTCGCCTTCCCGCTCACGGTCCGGGCCGTGACATCAGGCGGCGCGCTGACGCCGAACTATCAGGGTGATCTCACGCTCGGGGTCACGCCCGCCCAGGGGATGCCGGGAGGATTCATCACCCCGGCCACGGTGCCCGCGTCCGCGTTCAACGACGGCGCCGCCACCGTGCAGGCGCTGTACCCGAGCTGGGGCGAGGTCGCGATCAGCGCCACGGATACGGCGAACGGGTCGCTCACCGGAGAGTCCGGACCGGTCATGTTCCATCCGGAGTCGCTCCGCATCGATCTGACGCCTCCGCCGCCGCCGCGCGACTTCTATTATCTGCAGGAGCCGTTCACGCTGAGCGTCACGCTGCTTGCGACCGGGGGCGAGCCGCTGAGCAGCTACCAGGGCCGCGTTGAACTCACCGCCTCGACAGAGCTGGGGCTTCCGCAGTACTATGTGTTCACGGACGACGATAGCGGCACGCATGCATTTGAGGCGTCCGCCGGCACGGCGGGCACCTACACGATCGCCGTGTCCGAGCCGGATGCCGCGCTCGTGAGCCCGACCGAGGAGGTGCTCGTCAAGGAGGCCATCCTCCAAATCCCATCGACGAACGCGCCGGTGGGCGGGACGGCCGAGATTCCGATCACCCTGGTGGACGAGGACGGCAATGTCATCGAGTCCGAGAACTCGCTGACGATCGTCATCGAGTTCGACGAGGAGCGGCCGAACCGCTCGGTCGGCTCCTCCGCCCTGAACCAGCGCATCACCCTGGTCAACGGGCGGGCGACCGTCGTGCTGACGAATTTCGAGGAGGAGTCGGTCGGCATCTCCGCCTCCGCGCCCTTCGGCCTCCGGACACAGGCCGGCACGGTCAAATTCGGGCATTTCGCCACAAAGGGTGTCGGGTTTCTCATGTGGCGCGAAATTACAGAGCAAGAGCCGAACCGGTGAAACAGCCGCTCCACTGGCGGGAAGTTGGAGGCTGGAAGCTGGAACGCCGTTCATATGGTTCGTCTATTCCGTCAGTTCCGTCTATCCGGCAACGCTGGGGCATGGGGCGAGGGGCGCGGGGCACGTCGTGTAATCGTTGAACTGGTAGAGGATAGAGGGTGGAGGATAGAGGGTGGATGGTAGAAGATGGAAGGTGGACGGTGGAAACAAGAAGGTGCAGATACCTAACGGTTCAACTTTCTCCCTTCCTTCCTCCACCTTCGTTCTTCTATCTTCTCATGCTCTCATGGTCATCCCCACGCCGTGCCCCCGCCCCGTCCTGGTTGCGGGTTGCGGGTTGCTAACCGATGCCTGAATCACGCGCGGACGCCACGGTCGCGAAGGTGGGCGAGCTCCTGGTCAAGCGGGGCGTCATCACCGCCGCGCAGCTCGATGAGGCGCTCACGGAGCAGCAGACGACGGGCAAGTTTTTCGGGACCATTCTAGTCGCCCGCGGCTGGATCACGGAAGAAGCCTTGGCCAGGACGCTCAGTGAGCAGCTGGGCCTGGCGTACGTGGATCTCGCGTCTCACCCGACTGAGCCGGGCGTGCTGGAGCTCCTGCCCGAAACGCTCTGCCGCCAATACGTGGCCATCCCGCTGTTCTCGATGGGCGATTCCATCACCGTCGCCATGGCCAATCCCCTCGATGCCGCGGCCATCGAAGAGCTCCAGAAAGCCAGCCAGCGGCACATCTGGCCGGTCTTCTCCACCCCCACCGCGATCCGGCACGCGCTCGACCAGAAAGGCCGCCCGCCGCAGCCAGGCGCGGCGCCCAAGATGCCCGAATGGGCGCCCACGCGCGAGCCGATGCCCGTCCCAGTCCCGCAGAGGCCAGCGCCGCGAGAACCCGCCGATCCCGACAAGCCGGAAGCCGCCGCGAACCTCACCCAAGTCATCCAGGTCGTCAACGGCATCATCGGGGAGGCCACCGAGTCCGGCGCGAGCGACATCCACCTGGAACCGTCCAAGGGGGAATTCCACTGCCGGGTCAGGATCGACGGGGTCCTGCATGACCGCATGCAGCTCCCGCAGGACTATCAGGCGGCCGTCATTTCCCGGATCAAGGTGATGGCCGACATGGACATCGCGGAAAAACGGCTTCCACAGGACGGCCGCGTCCAGGTCACCACGGGCGGGAAGCAAGTCGATTTGCGCGTCTCGACGTTTCCCACGGTGTACGGGGAGAACGTCGTGATCCGCATTCTCGATAAGCAGCAAGGCCTGCTGAATCTTGAGGACCTGGGGTTCTCGAAAGCCATGTTCTCCCACTTCACCACCCTGATCGCGCGGCCGCACGGCATCATCCTCGTGACCGGTCCCACGGGGTCCGGCAAGACGACCACACTCTACGCCTCCCTCAACCGGCTCAACAGCGTCGAGAAGAACATCATGACGCTCGAAGACCCGGTCGAATACGAGCTCGCCGGCATCCGGCAATCGCAGGTCAACATCAAAGCCGGCCTCACGTTCGCCACCGGCCTGCGATCGCTCGTGCGCCAGGACCCCGACATCATTCTGATCGGAGAAATCCGCGACAAGGACACCGCCGACATCGCCATTCATGCGAGCCTCACGGGGCACCTGGTGTTCTCGACCCTCCACACGAACGACGCCGCCAGCGCCGCCACGCGGCTCACGGATATGGGCGTCGAGCCCTTTCTGGTCTCCACATCGCTCACAGGCGTGCTGGCCCAGCGCCTTGTCCGGGTGCTCTGCCCCGCCTGCAAGAAAGGCTACCAGCCCCCGCGGGAGCTCCTGGAGCGCCTGGGGGTCGAGCCCCATGAGCGCCTGACCTTCTACGAGTCCGCCGGCTGCACCAAGTGCCGCCAGACCGGCTACCGCGGGCGCATCGGACTCTACGAGCTGCTCGTGCCTAACGAGAAGATCCGCTCGCTCATCACGCAGAAGGCCCAGGCCGGTCTCATCCGGGAAGAGGCCATCCGTACCGGCATGGTGAGCCTCCAGCAGGACGGCATCCAGAAACTCGTGCAGGGCACCACGTCGGTCTCAGAGGTGTTCCGCGTCACCGGAGAGGAATAACCTGGGGTCAGACCCCAGGTTGGAGGAGGAGGGGTCCGATGGCTGATGTGCGATGGACGAACCGCTTGCTGGCCGGTATTCTGCTCGCCCTGCTCGCCCACCTTGCGCTGCACCTGGACCGTCCCGTCCAGGCCGAGACCTTCCAGCTCGACTACTGCATCACCGGCACCATCGACCAGAGCCCTCAGCAGTACCTCCACGTCGTGGCGCATCCGGCGCCAGGGACTGAACCCGAAGAATAGCGCGTCGAGACTGCGCCCTCTTGCGGTTCTGCGGCGTCGGTGCGCCGCAATGATGTGGAAGGGCGCACATGACTCAACAGCATGACGGCACCTCTGAATAACGGACCTGGGTATCGGACCGCTGCCCTAAAGCCCGCAGCCGCGTTGGGCCCAGCGGCAAGGTCCCCTAGGCGCGAGGAGCGATTGCAATGGAAGGCGCCATGCCGCTGACAAGAAGCACGCATCGTCCGGTCACGCGCGCATGTCGACTCATCTTCCTCTCGACCCTCATGCTCTGCGGGAGCGCCACCGTTGTCTTCGCTGACAGCACGGGGCCCAACAGTCCTGGGACGCTCGCCGATGACAGCTCAAATGGCGGGGACGTAGCTTGGACTTCGCCTGGGAACGCGGCCAGTTCTAACGATTCGTACGCAACCGCAGCTCTCAACACCGACATTGCGCCTTCCTCGACCTATATTAAAGCGACCAATTTCGGATTTTCTATTCCGGCTGGCTCTACCATCGACGGGATCGTGGCCGGCGTGGAACGCAAAGTGAGCGGTGCCGGGACTGTCAGTGACGGCGCAGTCAGAATCGTCAAAGGCGGAACGATCGGCAGCACGGACCGGGCCACCGCGACCACGTATCCGTCCTCGGACACGTACGAGGATCATGGGGGTTCGACGGACCTTTGGGGTGAGACGTGGACCGTCAGCGATATCAACGCCTCAGATTTCGGCGTAGCCTTCTCCTCAATCGCAACGACCGGAATCGATACGGTCAGTGTGGACCATATCCGCATTACCGTCCACTACACTCCCGCTACCGTCTCCGGCCGGATCTACACAGATGAAGGCAGCACGGCCCTCAACTGCTCGACTTCCCGCACGGTGGCCCTCTCCGTCAACGGCGCCGCCCCCACGACCGTCGAATGTTCCAACTCTCCGGCAAACGGGTCGTATGAGTTCACCGGAGTCACGGTCAGCGAAGGACAAACCCTCACCGTATTCTTGCAAGATGAGACCGAGAACGCCACGACGGTCACTAGGGCGCCGGCGAGCGGCGGCGTCACTGGCCTCGATCTGTATCAGGACCGACTCATCGTGCGGCATGAGGACGCCGGGCCGATCACCAATGCGGACCTCGGCAAGTACGACAACGACGACGACACCGGGAGCGATCTCGGCTTCACGTCCAACCTTGCCACCACGTACGACCTGTCGGTGGCCGACAACTGGAAGTTGATTGTCTGGACAGGCGACACGTTCCAGCCCGGCGGCAACGCGGGCACCAGCACGTCCACCTCTGCCGCCTCGACGGACGGCGACATTCTCATCCAATCCGGCGCCACATTCAGCATCCAGGATTTCGACTTGGATGTCGGAGGGGATTTCGTCAACGCGGGCACTTTCACGGCCGGGACGTCGCAATTGACGACGTTCGATGCCGATGCGACCGGCCACATCATCGACCCCGGCAGCACCCATACCTTTGACGATGTCGAGATCGACGGCGTGAACGGCGGGTGGTCCATCGCCAATAATACCTGGACGATCGGCGATGATTTGGAGGTCCAGCGCGGCACGCTCGATAACAGCAACGGCACCGCCAATCTCATCGTGCGGAACAACTTCGAATGCCGGACGGGGGCGTGCGGCACCGTGAACTTTACCGACTCGAACCACACGATGACAATGGGGGCGAACCCCGACTCGGCGTTTGGCACCAACCAAGCGGTGGCCACCAACTGGACATTTAACCATCTCACCTTTGAATCCGTCAGCGGCGCACGGACCATCACGACGAACGGCACGGGCACCGGCCAGATCATCGTCAACGGCAACCTCACCCTTCAGACGAACGGCGGGACCTCCTTGATCCTCGACAACGAGACCAACGACCGCGTCTTCGATGTTGCCGGCGACGTCACCATCGGGGCCAACACCACCTTCCAGGCCTCCTCGACCGCGGCGTTTACGGTGGGTGGAACTTGGGACACCCTGACCGGGGGCGTGTTCACGGCAGGGACGGGCACCGTGACCTTTGACTCGGATGATGCCGGCGAGGAGATTGGAAGATTCATCGACGGCGCCAATGCGTTCCACAAGGTGGTCTTTGCGGATCCGAGCGGCAATGACGCGATATGGCTGATCAGGAATCCAATGGAGGTCACCTCAACCGATGCGGATGCGATGGACCTGCGCGCGGGCACCGTCACGGTCGGCGACAGCAACGGGGATGGGCTCATCGTTCATGGAGGCATCGAGATCGCTGCGACGCCTGGAGAAACGGCGACGCTGCAGTCGCAGCAAACCATTCCGCAGGGCCAGTCCGTGACGATCGACATTAACGACAACAACGCAGGCAGTCCGCCCTCCTGTGCCAACTGCATTGTCAAGGTCGGCGCCGCCTCAGGCGCCGGCACAGGGACGCTTGACATCGGCAAGAACGCCATCCTGCGTCTGAACCCGCGCAGCGCCGCCACCGCCTCGGACACCGGCATCGAGGTCGACGCCACCGGTTTTCTGGAGATCCAGGGCTCCCAGGACGACACGGGGACGCTGACCGCCACCGACACGCTGGCTCTGCGGGAGACGACGCTGTGCGCCGCGGTGGATTTCCGCAACCCGGATGAGAATAACGGTAAGCATGTGAGGATCACCAACACGGATTCCCTCGCGTTCGGACGCCTCTACGACATTACGGACACCATTCTGGACGACACCAACTGCGCGACCGATACGCACGATTCCCTCGTTATTGATGACGCGAGCTATCCCACCGACGCAAACCCAGACGTCAAGGATGCGACCGCCTGCTCCGGCGACACGACCTGTACCGTCTATGTCTACGACGGCTATATAACCTCAGCCGGCGAAGGGGTCGGCCGCTACCTCCACAATCTCACCGATGATCAGTACTACCAGATCGTCGGTGGCGCGCTCAAATCCGGGGCCGAAGAGATTCATGTCATTTCGAATGCGCCGGATGACTTCACGACGATGGACGATGGGGACGACGTCGAGATCACTGATGGGATCCGCGCCGGCGATACGTTCGAGGTGCTCGACTACGCCCACGTGACCGCGGAGGCGGGGACGGCCTGCTCCGCAGCGATCAACGAGACCGGAGACAGCGCCGGTGAGGCGTATATCTACGCCAAAGCCGACTCGGAGGTCCTCATTCGCTATGCCGACCTCTGCAACCTTGGGCGCAACGACGCGACCAACGGCAACGCCTACGGCGTGGTGGCCAAATCGATCAACGGGAACGATACGGACGAGGGGTTGACGCTGGAGAAGTCGCGTTTCAGCACCAGCTTCCGGGGCCTCTCTGCCGATCAGATCAGCAACGCCAGCAGCGCGAACAGCCAAGGCGTCTCTGACAACCTCTTCTCTGGCATGTCCGGGTCCGATGCCCGCGCCGTCGCCATCACCAATTCATCCAATATTCTGGTGACGGCGAACCGCGTCTTCGGCAATACCGGCGCCAACGCGGCCGATATCGATCTGGCGGGGACGGACGGGAGCACCATCTCCTGGAATGTCATCGATGGTGAGGCCGATACCACCGTCTGCCTCAGGCTTGGGGATGGGACCTCGCCGTACGACTCTAACGACGACAACATCATCCTCGCCAACACCGTGACGGGGGGCACCTCCGCCGCCATCCAGGTCGAAGGCCGCAGGAATGTGCTCCGCAGCAATACCACGTTCTACAATGCCGGCAACATCCTGGTGCGGGGACACCACAACTTCCTCCACGGGAACACGACGAGGAACGGGACCGGGACCGGCGTGAGCGTCAATAACGATGGAGTGACTAGCAGCGGCTCGAACATCGTGATGTCCCATACGTCATACGCACACGCCCAGAACGGCGCAAGCAATGACGCCAACTCAAATGAGAATGTGTGGGTGGATGTACACAGTTATGCGAACGCCAGCGGTGTGAGCGGCGCGGCGGTTCCGACGACGATCATTGCCTCGACATTCGGCAGCCCGGTTGCCAACAGCAGCCAGGACTTTACCGGCGGGGCGTCCAACCGGAAGGTCTTTATGTTCGACACGGTGCTGGCCTCGGGCGCGGAAGTGTCAAGCTCGACGCCGGTCCTCTCGCGAAAGCACGACGGGACCGCCGGAAACGCGAGGCTGTGGAATGATTTCACCGTCAGCAGTAATAGCACGGAGACCCCGAATGACGAGGGGCGATGGCAGTTCAACTACGCCGACGCGCTCTGGGCGGACTCCGTGACACCGCACGGGTTCTATGGAGCCGGCCGAGAAACCAGCCTAGGGTTCTCCTTCAATGGCTCGATGGGCGGGGATGAATCAGTGTACGCCTACCGCGTGGTGTGCAATAACGTATCCGGGTGTGTCGGCGGAGGCTCCAACGACTGGGACGTGTACCGGTACAACTCCTCCGGTGAGACGCTGCTCACGGCGAAGGCCTCTACTGACGTCCAGTACACCGACAGCCAGAACGACGGGGGGTCGGCGCCCAATGTCCGCTTCACCGTCGATGACAGCGGCTCCCCCGACTACGTCCAGGGAGACACGTATACCTTCGTCGCCTTCAAGACGTCAGGCGACACGAGCATCCAGAAGACGCTGATGCTGATGCAAGACACCGACAGCATTACGGTCGGCTCAGGCGAGACGCTCGAGTTCAAGGGCCAGGACGGCAGCGAAACCCAGGTGACCCGAGGGGGCGGGAGCGGGGGCTACGCCATCACCGTTCAGTCAGGCGGCGCGTTGGATGTGGATGAAGCCGCGTTCGACTATCTGGGCGGCACCGGTCAAAGCATCGGGATCGACCTGGAAAGCGGGGCGACGCTCACCGCCCTCGCCGATGCCGACTTCGACAACTTTGCGGTCGATGTGGGCAGCAGCGATTCGTACATCCGTATTCACAACTCGATCATCGATGCCGGCCCCCGCAGCTTGAGCGGACTCACGTTCGACAACACAACCGGCTTCGCTAACTACAACATCACGAACACCGGCACGGACCCGGACACCTGCGGCGATACCTGGTTGATCCAATCCGCGGGAACCATTGGGGGCGCCGCCAACGGCGAGGACTACGACTCCGATACCGGCGACGGCGGCGGCTGCAACTTCGGCTTCGGCTATCTTTTCTGGGGCAACCTGCCGTCCGGCACCGACACCAGCCACACCTTCTTCCTCATAGACTGACTGGGGTCTGCCCCCAAGACTCGACGCCCTCTCCCCTCGGTATCAGATACGTATCTGATACGTATCAGATACGTATCTGATACCGATTAGGGGTTGTCAGGAACGCCAGGATCTCGCTAGAATAGCAACGCTCCCCACCCGACGGCCTGCAGGAATCTTCAAGGAGGCCGTCCATGCCGTACCCTCCCAGGGTCTGCTTTGATGGAGCTGTCTATCATGTCACCACGCGGGGCAACAACCGCCACGCCATCTTTATTGACGAACAGGACTTTCGGCAGGCCCTACTGATTCTCCTTCGTTACAAACAACGGTTCCATTTCATCCTGCATGCCTACGCCTTGATGCCGAACCATCTGCACCTGCTGATCCAACCCTCCGCGGGCTCGACGATCTCTAAGATCATGCAGTGCATGATGATCACGTACACCAAGCATTTTAATCGTCGCCATGAGCGGGTCGGCCACGTCATGCAGGGCCGATTCCATAGCCGCCTCATCCAAGACGACACGTACTTGCTGGTCGCATCTCGATACATCCACCTGAATCCCGTACGGGCAGGGCTCGTGTCCACGCCCGGAGCCTACCCATGGAGCAGCTACCCTGCCTACGAGTTGCGCGCTCACAACCCCCTGGATCTCGTTGATACCGAGCTTGTGCTGGGCATCATCTCGCCACAGAGGAAGCGCCAGCGCCGGGCGTATCGGGATTTCGTTCTCGGCCCCAACGACCCGGTATCAGATACGTATCAGATACAGATCTGATACGTATCTGATACCGGGGGTTAGGATTCGAGGGAGTGGAGGGTGTGGAGGCCGCGGAGGACGGGCATCCAGCCGACGAAGACGCTGACGAGGAGGAGGGCGGTCGTGGAGAAGATGACGAGGTCGGGCAGGCGGTCCTGGATGCCCTGCCAGGTGAGGACCATCGCGAAAACAACGGCGCTCACGTAGGCGATCATGATGACGAGCACCATCGCGCCGTCCGATGAAGAGACGACCTGGGCTGAGTTCTCCGCGCGCGGCTGGATGCGCCACCCTCCCATCCCGACGGCGAGCCCCACGATGGAAAGCGCCGTCATGCCGCCCACGCCGGCCAGCCACATGCGGATGCCCTCCGGGATGCCCAGCCGCAGCGCCGAGATGTACAGCAGCCCCTCAATGATGATGATCGAAGCCGCGCCGTAGAGGGCCAGCTTCGCCCCCACCAGGCGGCGCACGCCGCCGGGCGCCAGGCGGTACAGCCACAGGCTGCGGCTCTCCATGCTCAGCTGCGGGAAGACGAACCGGACCGCCAGCGCCCCAAGGACCAGCAAGGTGCAGGCGAAGTTGAGCGCGGCGATCCCCACCCGCCAGGACGGGTCTCCGCTGAACGACCCGAGCCGATGGATGTTCGCGAAATACGCCCCCAGCAAGCCGAAGAAGAGCGCCGCCTGGCTCCACTGCATCGGGTCGCGCGCCAAGAGGAGCAGGTCCTTGGCGAGCGCGGCGCGAAACGCCCCCTGACTCCACCATCGCTCCCGGAACTTTCTGAACTTGATGCCGCGGTCGCGGCCGTCCACGACCGGCTCGGCGTGCCGCCGCAGGAGCGGCATCAGCCACCCGGCGGCCACATGATCCAGCACCCGCCAGACGACCCCGGCCGTCGTCCACAGGAGCGCGGTATAGAGGATCGCTTCCCGTTCGCGGCCGTTCACGATCGCGTCGAGCGCGGTCGCCATCCAGCTGCTCGGCAGCCACATGGACATGGCGAGGCGCATGCGCGGCAGGAGCGCCTGCATCGCCAGGAACCACGCGTCCTCCTGCTGCTGCGCCTGCTGCTCCCCCAGCAGCCAGAAGAGCCCGATCCCGGCCACCAGCAGCCACACCAGGATCATCTCCTTGCGCACCACGATGCGGCTGGCGAACCGCAGCCAGAGAAAGAGCGCCAGCGTGGACACGGCCGTCACGATCGACAAGAGCGGCAGCCCCAGCGCCAGCACCATCCACGCCGCCAGCCAGGCGGGCTTGCCGAGGACGTGCAGGTACGCCAGGCACACCGGCAGCAAGACCCCCAGCACAGCCCAGGAGCTGTACACGGAGCTCTCCATCCACTTCACGCGGCACAGGTCCCGCGCGGACACGGGCATGAGCATCCAGGCGCGGGTCTCCTGCGCCCGGACGAGCGTGGAAAAGGCGCTGGCGAGCTGGCTGATGGCCAGCATGAGCATGATCACGAACAGGAACAGATACCACAGGCGGCTGAGGAGGAAGGGGCCGAATCCGGCCTGCTCGTTCAGAAATCGGATCCCGTGATGCGCCAGCGCGTACATGCCGCCGAAGAGCCCCGTCCACATGACCAGCAGCACGGCGAGCTTGACGGGCGCGCCCCCGAGCATCCGCAGCCCGGCGAGCGCGATGCGCATCCGGACCCACCAGAACAAGCGAACCGGCCCGCCCCGCGCGGTGTCAGCAGACGGGCTAGGAGACATCGGTGAGCCGGACGAAGATATCCTCGAGCGACCCCGCGCCGTGCGCCCGGCGCAGGCCGTCGACGGAGTCCACGGTGACGATCCGCCCGCGGCTCAGGATGATGACCCGGTCCGCGAGATCCTCGACGACGGAAAGCTGGTGGGTCGAGAGCAGGATCGCCGTCCCCGCGGCGGCGCGCTCGCGCATCACCTGCCGCATCAGCCGGAGCGTCTTCGGATCCAGCCCGAAGAACGGCTCATCCATAATCAGCGCGCGCGGCTCATGCAGGAGCGCGGTCACGATGCTGAGGCGGCTCTTCATCCCGTAGGAGAGCTCGCTCACCCGGCTGTGCAGGCGCTCGGCGAGGTCGACCATGCGCAGGAGGGCATTCCCCCGTTCGCGCAGCGTCCGGCGGTCGAGACCGTACATGCTGCCGATGAAGCTCAGCGTCTCGCTGATCGTCAGCGCCTCATAGAGGAACGGCTGGTCGGGGAGGAAGCCGAGCACGCGCTTGGCCTCCAGGGGCTCCCGCTGGACATGGTGGCCGCAGATCCAGGCGTCGCCCGCCGTCGGCGCGAGCAGCCCGACCAGCAGCTTGAGCGCCGTCGTCTTGCCAGCGCCGTTGGGGCCCACCAGCGCCACGATGCTCCCCGGCGCGGCCTCAAAGGTGCACTCGCTCAGCGCTTCCAGGCGTCCGTAGCGTTTCTTGAGCCCCTCAGCCGTGATCCCCGATCGCACGCTCATTTCGCCTCCGTCTCGAGCACCTCAAGACTGACCCGGCCGACGAACTGCCCGAGCGCCGCCAGCTCCTGCGCCTCCGCCTCGATCAGTCCGATGTGGGTCAGGTCCGCGGGCGCCTGGCCCAGCGTCGGATCGAGCGGCACCCACCGGCCCATCCAGACTTCCGGCCAGGCGTGGTAATAGAACCGCCCGTGCTGATAGACGAGCCCCGCCATCATCCGCGTGGCGATGCCCCGGCTGCGCGCAAGCGCCGTGTACAGCACCGTGTGCTCGTGGCAGTCGCCCGTATTGGTCGCCATCACGTCGAGCGCTGTCGGAATGCCGATCGTGTACTGCTTCTTCAGCGTCCGCCAGACGTACGCATAGAGCGCCAGCGCCTGCTCCCACGGGCCGGTCCGGTCCCCCACCGCCTCACGCGCCAGGGCGATCACCCGCGGATCGTCCGCCTGCACGAACGGACTGGGCGCGAGATACCCGCTCGGGGGCCCCGTCTCCGGCTCGGCCGACGGCACGGGGTCCTGCCCGCTGAGCTCAAGCAGCACCCACGGGCCCTCGGGCGCCTCCCGGCCGTAGGCCGCGAGGCGCTCCGGCGGCAGACGGCGCTGCCCGGCACGCTCGACGGTGATCTGCGACTCCCGCACCCCGCGCATCAGCACCACCGCGCGCGCCACGCGGGCCGGATCTCCAAGATCCGGCGTCACCGGCACCGATGTCGCGGACAACAAATCGAGCGCCGGCGACGCCCCGGAGAGCCCCGTCATCGCCTTTTCCATGGGCTCCTGCACGAGCTCCCAGCCCAGCGGCGAGGTCTCGCGCAGCACCTCGCCGTCCTGGGTGACCCAGCTCGTCGAGGTCATGCTGCCCATCGTCGTCTCGACGATGAGCGCCGTCCGGCCATCCACCAATTCGCTGCGCGGCACGCTGAACATCACCGGTTCCGGGCGCAGCGCCAGCGGGTTGAGCACGAGGAACGTGCCCTGCTGGCCCACCGCCAACTCGTGGAACACCGCCCACGACGACATGCCGGTGACGAACGTGCGGCCCTGCGGGTCGCGCAGCTCGCTGGCGGCCTTCCCGCTCGGCGTTTCGATGGTGAGCCGGATGACGTCCCCGTCGCGCACGCCATGCCAGGCGACGCGCTGCTCGTCCGATACGACCCCGGCCTCGAACTCCGCCAGGCGCCAGTCGGCGTCGATGAACGCCCAGGCCTGGATCGACATGCGCTGCGGCTCCCCCAGGAGGTTGAAGACGAGCTCCCCTTGATCGCGGATCGAAATGCCGGGGATCCCGTTTCGCTCATGCGGCGCGATCAGGGTGTGCGCAAAGCCGAGTTTCGCCCCCTGATAGTAGATCCCGAACCACTGTTCCCGGACGTCCATCGTCGCCCGAAGCGTGGACAAGGCGGGCGCGGATCTGAGGAGCCACGGCCCGCGCTCATGGAGCAGCACGAGGCCCACCGACGCGCCCCACGCGGCGAGCAGGAGCGCATCAAGGAGCGCCATCTTCACGAGGGCCCGTCTCATCGCCGCCTCACCGGCTCACGAGCTTCACGCGCCTGAACACGCGCTCGACGTCACGGCGGCGGCACAGCTCCGTGCCCGGCGTCATGGCCGCAGCCGTGCCGCAGGCGACGCCGAACCGGAACGACTCGGCGACCGGGCGCCCGCGCAGCCATGCCGTCACGAATCCCGCCACCAGCGAATCCCCCGCCCCGACGGCGGAATCGACGCGCACCCGAGGCGCCTCCGCCACGAGCACGCGCGCCGAGCCCCGCTGCGCCAGCACCGCGCCCTCGCCGCCGAGCGACAGCACCACCATCTCCGTGCCCAAGGCGCACATCCGACGCGCCGCGTCGGCGACCTTCGCGCGGCTCGAGAGCCGCTCACCCAGCAGCGCTTCCGCCTCGTGCCGGTTCGGCTTGATCATCCAGGGCCGCGCCTGAAGGCCCAGCTCGAGCGCCCGGCCGGACGCGTCCAGCACGACGGGGATCCGCCTTCGGCGCGCCCGGCGGATGATCGCGCGATACCAGGATGCCGGCACGCCGGGCGGCAGGCTGCCGGAGGCGACCAGGCACGCGCCGCCCGCACACAGCCGATCGAGCTCGCGCTCAACCTGCCGGCGCGCCCGCGCGGGCACCCGCGGCCCCGCCGTGTTGATTTCCGTCAGCGCGGAGGGGCGGCGGGTGCGGACTTTGTAATTATTCCTGGTCGCGCCGTCCACGTCGACGTACCGGCAGGGGACGCCCACCCGCTCCATGAGCGCGCGGAAGATCCGACCGTCCTCGCCGCCGATCACCGCCAGCGCCGCCGTCGCGCCGCCCAGCTCCCGTACCACCCGGGACACGTTGATGCCTTTCCCCCCGGGGTGCCGGATGAATCCACCCGCCCGGTTCAGCTCGCCGGTGCGCAGCGACGCAAGCGTGACCCACTCATCGAGCGAGGGGTTCATGGTGAGCGTGATGATCCGGCGGGCCGCCATCGGCTACCGCCCGTTCGCGGCGGACAGGCGCGCCGCAAGCGCCGACGCAAGCGCCGACGCCGTGGCCCGCTCGTAGATGTCCCGGTATGCCTCCGCCGCGGCGGCCCAGGAGAGATCCTGCTGCATCGCGCCGCGCATCAGGCCCGCCCAGACGCCGGCGTCCTCGGACGCGCCGACGGCCCGGACGAGCGCATCCACCAGCGCCCGGGGCCCCGTCCCGTCGTAGACCAGTCCGGAGGCGGTGCCGTCGGACAGCGTCGAGGGCGCAAGCTCCACCACGCCGTCGGTCGCGCCGTCCAGGCGCCGCACGATCGGGACCGCGCCGTAGCGCATCCCGTGCAGATGGCCGAAGGCGCCCGCGCGCCCGTCGGATACCGGCAGCATCGCGTCGGCCCCCGCCGCGATCCGGCGCTGGAGCGCCTCGTCGGCTTCGCGCACGTACGCCACCCGGGCCGGCTGCGCCGCCGCGCGCGAGCGCCAGGCGTCCTCGAGCTCGTCGCCGCCGATCAGGATGAGCTGAACCGGCAGGGCCGTCACAAGCTGCTCGAGCGCGCCCGCCAGCCACCCGGTCGCTTCGGGATCGCCGCCAAGCCCCGGCACCGCGACCACGAGCTCATGACGTTCGGCGAGCTTGAGCTCCCGCTGCAGTACCAGCTTGCAGACGGATTTTCCCGCCGGCTGCGCCGCGGAAAACGGCATCGCGAGGCCAAAGCCGCCCGATGGATTCCACGCCTCCGCGTCGAGCCCGTGGAGCACGCCGATGAGGTCCTCTCCGCGGGCGCCGAAACTCCCTTCAAGCCCGCACCCGGTTCCCGGACGCCTCAGGCGCGCCGCGTAGCTGGGCAGGGCCGCCGTGACAAGGACGGCGGTTTCCACGCCCCCCTTGAGGCAGTTGATCGCCCCGCCCATCTCGAACGGCCCTCCGGCGAATCGATCATCCGGAAGCCCCAAGGCGCTCCAGCGCTCGCGCGCCGCCACGCCCTGCCGGGCCGCGTCGTGGACGGTGAGCACCGACGCGGGGCCGCCGGAGATCCCCCAGGCCGCCCCCGCGTGGGCACAGACCGGCGCCGTCTGCCACTCGTGGCAGTGCACCACCTCCGGCCGCCAGGAGAATCTGACCTGCAGCTGGGGCACGAGCTGGCAAAAGACGCCGATCTGGTTCAGGTCCTCCGTCTCGAGCTCGCCGGCGCCCTGCAGCTCGATGGCGTAGAGGCACGCGCCGCCGGGACCGGAGCCCGTCCACACGCGCCCCAACTGAAGACGGTCGCCCGCGCGCGCGTGCAGCATGATCCCGCTCGGGGAGAGCCCGGCGCGCGACCGGTCGATCGAGGAGGACAGCGGAAGAGCCAGGCGGACCTCGTGCCCGCAGGACGCGAGCGCGCGGACGAGCCCCGCGACGTCCCGCGCCGCGGGCCCGTCGCCGGTGAGCGGCGCGCACGCCGTCGCGACGATCAGCACGTCCATGGGCACGATTCTGAGGGGGCGGCGCGAACGATCCGCGGCATCGTGATCGCGGTCAAGATCCAGGACCCGCCGGCGTGGCGGAGGCCGGCGGCCGCGCCGCCTGCTCCGAGCCAGCGTTCGCCGCGGGCGCCGAGGCCAGGCGCGCCGAAGGCGTCGACGCGCGGCGGCGACCCTCCGATGCCAAGGCCGCCTGGAACCCTCCCCCGGGCTCCGGGGGAAGGTTGGCGTACACGCGGTAGTCCACGAACGGGAACAGGTTGTCCTGCGATTCGAATCGGGCGAGCCGGCTCTCGTCGATCTCCTGGGCTTCGAGGGCGTCGGCGAGGACATCGAACCGCTCCATGTGGTCCTGCAGACGCCCGTAGGCGTAGCTCGCGTGCGACTGCGTCTTGATGATGAATCCCCAGTCCGAGGCCTGCGCCAGCAGGAGCTCCCGCGCCATCTGGTTGAGCACGCGCAGCGACGGGCCGTGCGCGTCCGGCATGGCCGACGTGAGCCGCACCATCCGCTCCGCCATGCGGTGCAGCCGCGGCCAGATCCAATCGTTGGAGCCGTTGAGCCACATGTCGTGATAGCCCCGGACGCCCCAGCTCGACATCGCCGGCTGCTGCATCTGGAATTCGCCGGCGCCGTCAATGACCCTGGCGGGCGTCGTCATCCTCAGGTCCCTGGCTTCCCTCTGCACGTCGCGGATGACCAGCTCCAGCCAGTCCGTGCCCTCGAACCACCAATGTCCGAACAGCTCCGCGTCGTACGGGCTCACGATGACGGGGCCGCGCCCCAGCACCTCCTTGAGGCGGAGCGCATGCGCGTCGCGCTCGCGGACGAAATTCCTGGCATGTGCCGCGGCCTGCGCGCGCGCCCGGTCGGGATCGTAGGGCTCCTTCTGGTCCGTCGCGCCCGTGATGCGGTAGTACTTGATCCCCGTCGCCGTTCGCGAGCCGTCTCCTCCGAGGTACGGGCGCAGGTAGTCGGTGTCGAGATCGTACCCGATGTCGCGGTGGAATTCCCGGTAGTCCGGGTGGCCGGGATAGCCCTCGATCGAGCTCCAGACCTGCTTGGACGACGCGAGGTCGCGCCCGAAGACGATGACGCCGCTGGGCGTGCGCACCGGCGCGTGGACGCCGAACCGGGGGCGGGGCTCGCCGAACAGGACGCCGTGGGCATCCACGATCACGTAGCCGACGCCTTCCTCGCGCAGGATCGCGTCCAGGCCGGGCGCGTAGCCGCACTCCGGCAGCCACAGTCCGCGCGGCCGGAATCCCATGAACTCCTCGAAGGCCTGGAGCCCGACGCGGATCTGCGCGCGGACGGCCGCCGGGTGCCGGTCCAGCAGCGGGAGGTACCCGTGGGTCGCGCACGTCGTCATCAGCTCCAGCCCGCCCTGGAGGTGCAGCGACCGGAACGCGGCGATGAGATCGCGCCGGTACACTCCCGTATACACGCGATGGGCTTCGCGCGCGCGGCCCGCGTACATCCGCGCGAGGCGGTCGAAGGGGGGGAGCCACTTCGTCCGGACCGTCTCCTTCTCGGCGAGCTCGATCTGGCGCTCGAGGTGCCGGACATAGCGCTCCTGCAAGAGCGGATCCGCCAGCATGGCCAGCAGGGTGGGACTGAGCGAGACCGTCAGGTGGAGGGCGAGCCCGTCATCCGCGAGCCGCTGGAGGCGCTGCAGGATCGGAAGGTACGTCTCCGTGATGGCTTCGAACAGCCACCGCTCCTCCAGGAACTCCGCGTGCTCCGGGTGGCGGATGTACGGCAGATGCGCGTGCAGAATGAGGACCAGCTCGCCGCGATGCATCGTGTGGTTGTGGCCGTGCCGGGCCGTGCTCAGCGCGTCGCGCCCGCCGCGGCCTCGGCCGGGTGCCGCCGGGCTTCGCGCGGCTGTTCGTGCGCGGTCTTCCGGCTGACGATGGGGATGATCCGGCGGACGTGGCGGCCGTTCGGCGACACGGCCTCGACGGGGATGGTCTGCGTGCCGTCCGGCAGGGCGAACCGGGCCGAGAACGTGCCGTCTTTCGCCACCTGAACGGGCTGGCCCTGGATGGTCACTTTCGCTTTGGGATCGGTCGCCCCGTAGACGATGAGCTCGGTGTCCACCCGCAGCCAGAACTGGTCGCGCTGCTCCGGGGCCTGCGCGGGAGGCCAGAGCGCGGAGAACAGCCCGAAGGATGACACCGCGCCCGAGGAGAGCCACTCCGCGCTCGAGACGCCGGCCGCCCACGGGCCTCCGGCGCCGGCCGACGTGGCCTGCTTCCCGAAGAACCGCCGCACGTCCTCGGCTGTGGTGCCGGCCGGGAGCCCGCCGCTCACCGCGTAGATCTCCCAGTACTCCTCTTCCGAGAGCGCCCAGCGCGGATCCACGGCGTCGGAGGGGCCGATGCGGGGCGTCGAAACGGCGTTCGACCGCGCCATCGGGATGAAGCGGCCGGATCGCGTCTTGATGCCGACCTCGGCCATGAACGTCCTGCCGGGCGCGTTGGCGTGGATGTACCACGTGGTCGCCATGCTGGAAATCGGGATGTCGAAGCTGCCGCCCCCGTCGCTGATGTCGAAGACCCGCAGCAGCGACTGCACGCCTTCGATCTCCTCGGGCTTGAGCTGCCGCCGCACGTCGCGCTCGGTCTCGGCGTGGATGGTCCAGTACGCGTAGACCCACCAGGGGTCTTTCGCCATCAGGACCATCTCATCCACCGCGCTCGGCGCTTGCTCAAGCTTCGCCCGCTCCGTCACGAGCCGCCCGGCGGCGAATCTGGTCGGGTCGGCGACCGGTCGGATCCCCGGTCCCGCGGGCGGCCAAGCGATTGCCGTCGCCGTCAAGGGCTGGGCCGCCGGTGCGGCCGGCGCCTGAGCCTGCGGCGCTCTGGACGGGCCGTTCGGCCCGGTCGTCCGCGACGGACGCGCGGCGCGCCTCGCGTCGACGCCTGCGGCGCGCCTGGTGTCGCGCGACGCCGGGCGAGGCACGCGACGTGAAGACTTCGGAGGAGCCGCGTGGCGACGGGGGTTGGAGATCGCGGCGCGGACGCGGCGTGCCGCCGCGGGCGTCAGCGTCGAATCAGCGGGCTTGTTCGAACGGGCGCGGGCGGAAGGACGAGCGGGTGTTGATACGGCTCGGCCGCGGCGCGCCGTGTGCGCCGCCGCCGACGATTTGGTGCGACGTGTCGTTGCCGAGGCACGCCGTGCCATGCTGGTGTTCTCCGGTGTCGGTTTCGTGCATGCTCTAGCGTGACTATTATAACGCGGTCGGTTTGTCGAGTAAATACTCTTCGGTGTAACTCTTCGGCGGGCCTAGCCGGTCGGAAGCCGGAAGGTGGACGCTGGATGTATCAACCGATCATTCCAGCCTCCAGCTTCCAGCTTCCAACTTCAGACCAGGTAGTATTACGGCGAAGAAGCGGCGCACCGGCGCAGGCGGTCCATGATGGCCAAGCCGAGCCCGCGCTCGGGAACAGGTTCTGCGACGATCAGGTCGAGCCCAAGAGCGTCAAGCCGCCTCAGGGCCGCGAAGAGGCCGGCGGCGGCTGTCTCCATATCTCCTTCCGGAGCAAGGAGTTCTACGCTCGCATAGCCATGCCGCGCGGGCGCTTCACGGTACCCCAGCAGGCCGACCCGGCAGGATCCGGCAGGCGGAACCTGGGAGGCGTCCAAAATCACAAGCGGAGTCTTGGTCGCATAGTGGCGGCTGAGCTGCCCAGGCGAATCCGGGCGAACCGAGGCGGGAGTCCCCGGCGGCAGGATCCGCACCTCCCCCAGGACGTCCCGGACCGCTTCGACGGAGATCCCGCCCGTGCGCAGGATCGCCGGCGGGTTCGTGACCAGCGTGACCACCGTGGATTCGAGCCCGACGGGGCACGGGCCGCCATCGAGAATCAGCTCCAGCTCCCCGCCCAGCTGGTCGGCCACGTGCGCGGCCGTCGTCGGGCTGACATAGCCGAACGGGTTGGCGCTCGGAGCCGCCACGGGCGTGCCGCAGGCGGCGAGCCACCTCCGGGTCGGCTCCGGCTCCGGAATTCTCACGGCGACCGTCTCGAGCCCCGCCGTCACGATATCGGGAATGGCGGGATGCTTCGGCACGACGACGGTGAGCGGGCCAGGCCAGAACCGATCCGCCAGCTTCCGGAGCCCCTCCGGCCTTGAGGCCGCCACGCGCTCCAGGTCCCGCTCATCGGCCAGATGCACGATCAAGGGGTCGAAGGCGGGGCGCCGCTTCACGGCGAAGATACGGGCCACCGCCTCCGCGTTGCGCGCGTCCGCGCCGAGGCCATAGACGGTCTCCGTCGGAAACGCCACCAGGCTCCCCCGGCGCAGCGCCGCCGCCGCGTCGCGCACGGCGTCCGGATCCGTCACCGGCAGGATGCGGGTCATGGCTGCTTCGGCAGCCGGCGGCGCGCGATGAGGGACGCCGCCACCGAGGAGCCGATGAGCCCGGCGATGACCGACAGCGACACGCCGATCGGCACGTGCACGATGTCCGCCAGCAGCATCTTCACGCCGACGAAGACGAGCACGAGGCCGAGCCCGAACCTCAGATACGCAAGGCGGCCGATCGCGCCGGTGAGGACGAAGTACAGCGCGCGCAGGCCGAGAATGGCGAAGATGTTCGAGGTGTACACGATGAACGGATCCCGCGTCACCGCGAAGATCGCCGGGATCGAATCCACGGCGAAGACGAGGTCCGTCGTCTCGACCGCCACCAGGACCAGGAGCAGCGGGGTCGCCGCCCATCCGCCAGGCCGCCGCACGAGGAACCGCCCGGGTGAGTCCGTCGCGATCGGCAGCCACCGCCGCGCCAGGCGGATCACCGGGTTGCGCTCAGGGTCGACGTGCTGCGCCTGCTCGCGCAGCATCCGGACGCCCGTCACGATCAGGATGCCGCCGAACACGAAGATGATCCAGTGCGCGCGGGCGATGAGCGCGACCCCCGCGAAGATGAACGCCGCGCGCATCACCACCGCCCCGAGGATCCCCCAGAAGAGCACCCGGTGCTGGTCGGAGGGCGCGACGTGAAAATAGCTGAAAATCACCAGGAACACGAAGATGTTGTCGACGCTGAGGGATTTCTCGATGAGGTACCCGGTGAGGAACTCGAGGCCCTTCGTGTGTCCGAAGTGCCAGGCCACGCCGAGATTGAAGAGGAGCGCGGACGCGATCCAGACGACCGTCCACAGGACGGCCTCGCGCATGCCGACGGCGCGGGGGCGGCGATGGACGACGCCCAGATCGACCGCGAGCATCACCGCGATGATCACGGTGAAGCCGATCCACCACGCAGGCGATCCCACGGTCTCGACCATGAGAGGGGCGGGGACCCCGCCGCGCGCGGCGGGATTCCCGATCAGGGGCGGCGGGGGCCCGCCGACTCAGCCCCCGACGACGTCTCCGACGACAGGCTCGACCTTGACGCCCTTCTTCTCGAGGAACGCGAGCGCCTGCTTGAGCTGCTCCTCCGCGCCCTCGAGCTCGAGCGTCACTTCACCCACGTGCTCGGTCACTTTCGCCCGCCGGATGTTTGGCACGACGCTGTACTCCTTGGCCATCATGTAAATGACCGGCTCCTTGATGAGGTGCTGCGGAAAGATCAACGTCACTTGCTTCGTGGACATCACACGCCTCCTGGTTCACCATTCGCGTTGCGAATGCTGCACACACGAGCCGCCGGCCGATGCCGGCGGCAGCGACACGATGGTCGAGTGATCGCCGCAGACCGCGCAGGCCGGGTCTCGCCTGACGGGGACCGTCCGGAACGACGAGGCCGCGCCGTCAAAGACGAGGAGCCGGTCCGCCAGCGGCGTGCCGAATCCCAGCATGAGCTTGAGCGCCTCGTGCGCCATCAGGCTGCCGATCACGCCCGCCTCCGGCCCCAGCACGCCGGCCTCCCGGCAGCTCGGGATGGCGCCCGGCTCCGGCGGCTCCGGAAACACGCACCGCAGGCACGCGCTCCGGCGCGGCAGGACCGTGAGCACCTGGCCGCGGAACTGCACCACCCCGCCATGCACCAGCGGGATGCCGCCGAGGACGCAGGCGTCGTTCACCGCGTAACGCGTGGGGAAATTATCCGAGCCGTCCAGCACCAGCTGGTAGCCCGCCAGGAGCTCCGGCGCATTTTCGGCCGTGAGGCGCGTCCGGTGCGTCCGCACCTTCACCGCGGGATTCAGCGCGCGCAGCCGCTCGGCGCCGGACTCCGTCTTCGCGCGCCCGAGGGACGCCGTCGCGTGCAGGAGCTGCCGGTGCAGGTCGCTCGCGGCCACCTCGTCGGAATCGATGAGGCCGAGCGTGCCGACGCCGCTCCCCGCGAGGTAGAGCGCCGCGGGCGAACCGAGACCGCCGGCGCCGATCAGCGCCACGGATGCGCGGCGCAGCCGTTCCTGTCCTCCGACTCCAACCTCCGGGAGGATCAGCTGCCGGCTGTAACGCGCGATCTCCTCCTTGGTCAATCCCATGCGTCGAGCCTCGCGGCGGGTGCCAGGCGCGCGCCCGGCGGCGCGTCCCGCCGATCCGGCGTCAGCCGCCGGCGATCGCCGGGATGATCGAGACCTCGTCCCCGTCCTTCACGGAGGTCTGGTCCCCCTGGAGAAACCGGATGTCTTCCTCGTTCACGAACACGTTCACGAAGCGCCGGAGCTTTCCCTGCTCATCGCAGATGCGCTCCCGGACGCCGGGATGCTTCCGCTCGAGGTCCTCCAGGATTCCGGCGACGGTCGTCCCGTCGCACGCCACTTCCCCCTGCCCGTTGGTCAGCCGCTGCAACGGCGTGGGGATCCGCACGGTCACTGCCATCGACTCCTCCTTGTGTCCATCCATCGCCGGCCGCGCGACGCGCGCCGGCGCGCGCCCGGCTAGCCCTGAGACGGCCGGGCGGCCGCGCTCGCCAACTGCTCGGCGAGATTCGCTTCGAACGACGCCAACGACGGGCGGATCCGCACGCCGGCGCCGACCCGGTTGACCAAGGGCTCCAGCGTCTTCAGCCCGTTGCCGGTGATGCAAATGACGATCGATTCGTCGCGGGGGATCCGGCCCTGCTCGATCAGTTTCCCGGCGGCCGCAACGGTCACCCCACCCGCCGTCTCGGTGAACACGCCCTCGGTCTGGGCGAGGAGTTTCATCGCGTCGACGATCTCCTCGTCCGTGACGGCCTCGCCCCACCCGCCGGACTCGAGGGCCGTTTTCGTCGCGTAGTAGCCGTCGGCCGGGTTGCCGATCGCGAGGGACTTGGCGATCGTGTTGGGCTTGACGGGCTTGACGATGTCGCTGCGCTCCTGGATGGTGGTGACGATCGGCGCGCACCCCGACGCCTGAGCGGCGTAGAACTTGGTGCGCGGCTCGCCGATCAGGCCCAGCCGGTGGAATTCCTTGAACGCCTTGCTGATCTTGGTGATGAGCGACCCGCCGGCGCAGGGCACGACGATGTGCGCGGGGGTCCGCCATCCGAACTGCTCCGCGATCTCGTAGCCGTACGTCTTGGATCCTTCCGCGTAGTACGGGCGGATGTTGATGTTGACGAACGCCCACGGGTACTTGCCGCCGATCTCGGCGCAGAGCCGGTTCACCTCGTCGTAGGTGCCTTCGACGGCGACCAGCGTCGGCTGGTAGATCAGCGACGCCGCCACCTTGCCCGCCTCGAGGTCGGCGGGGATGAAGATGAAGCGCTTGAACCCGGCCCGCGCCGAGAGCGCGGACACGGAATTGGCGAGGTTGCCGGTCGAGGCGCACGCGACGGTATCGAAGCCGAGTTCGCGCGCCCGGCTGAGCGCGACCGACACGACCCGGTCCTTGAACGACAGCGTCGGGTGCGACACCGAGTCGTCCTTGATGTAGAGCTCGCGGACGCCGAGCGCGTCGCCCAGCCGCTCGGCGCGGAAGAAGGGCGTGAAGCCCGAATGGAACCCCGAGCTGGGCTCCCCGTCGATCGGCAGGAGCTCCCGGTAGCGCCACAACGTCGGCGGACGCGACGCGATCGCCTCACGCGTCAGCACCCGGCGGATGCCGTCATAGTCATAATCGACTTCCACGCTGCCGAAGCAGAACTCGCAGACGAAGACGACGTCTTTCGGGTACACTCGCCCGCATTCCCGGCATCGCAGCCCGATCATATAACTCATCCCGTCACCGCACGCGTTCTCTGTGCCTCTGTGGTGTGGTGTTGGATCCTGACGTCCGATACAACGTGTTCTGTGCCTCTGTGTTAGGAGGCAGGCGCGCGCTTGCGCACGAGCAGCCGGATGCCTTCCGTCGCCGGCTCGCTCACCAGGATCTCATGCCCCTCGGCCCGCAGGCCGAACGGCAGCCGCCGGAGCACCTCCCCCTCGTCGAGATGGAGTTCCAGCACCTGACCCTCGCTCATGCCGTCGAGCTGCGTCCTGGCCTTCACGTAGCTGGAGGACGGGTCCTGCCCGCGCACGTCCAGCGTCGCGTCCACCCGCAAGCCTTGCGTGAATGCATCCATCCTGCGCGTCACCCCTCGAAATACGGCGCGATGCTGAAATAGCGCTCGCCCGTGTCCGGCAGCACCGTCACAACCGTCTTGCCCGCTCCGAGCGCGCGCGCCACGCGCAGCGCCGCCCAGCAAGCCGCCCCCGAGGAAATCCCGACCAGCAGGCCCTCGCGCTTGGCCAGTTGCCGGGACGTCTCAAACGCGTCCTGGTCCGTCACTTGGATGATGTCGTCGATGATATCGCGGTTGAGCACCTCAGGCACGAATCCGGCTCCGATGCCCTGGATCATGTGCGGTCCGGGCGCCTTGCCGGACAGCACCGCCGACGCCGCCGGCTCCACCGCCACCACCCTGATGTTCGGCGATTTCTTCTTGAGGACCTCGCCCACCCCGGTGATCGTGCCGCCGGTGCCGACCCCCGCGACGAACGCGTCGATGTCGCCCTCGGCGCCCTTCAGGATCTCCTGCGCGGTCGTGCGGCGGTGGACCTCCGGGTTCGCCGGGTTCATGAACTGCTGCGGCATGTACGCGCCCGGCGTGTCCCGGAGGATCTGCTCGGCGCGCTTGACCGCGCCCATCATGCCCTCCGCCGCCGGCGTCAGCACCACCTCGGCGCCGTAGCTCTTCAGGATCTGAATCCGTTCGACGCTCATGGAATCCGGCATCGTCAGGACGACGCGGTAGCCCTTGGCGGCGCCGATCATCGCGAGACCGATTCCGGTGTTGCCGCTGGTGGGTTCGATGATCGTCGCTCCGGCCGCCAGCAGGCCGCGGGTTTCCGCGTCCTCCACCATCGCGAGGCAGATGCGGTCCTTGACGCTGCCGCCCGGATTGGCGGACTCCAGCTTCGCGAGAATCGCGGCCATGCCCGGCTCCGGCAGGCGGCTCAGCCGCACGAGCGGAGTCTGCCCGATGAGCTCGGGCACCCGCGCCGCCACCCGCGCCCGCGCCGAGTTCGCCGTCATGCCCGCCGGCCGCGCATCAGGCGCAGCGCGTCCCCGTTGTCCGACACCACGTTATGTCCGCATTCCCGCGCCCACACTCCCAGATCCGTCCGGACGTCCGGCGCGTTGTACCGGATGTCCAACTCTCCGCCTGGCGGCAAGCCGCGCATGGCTCTGGCCACGACCCGAAGCGCCTGGGCGCAGAGCATGTCCTGCACGTCCACGGTCAGCGTCTGCTGAATCATGCCATTATACACCAGTCTTCCTCAGCGACCAGCAACCAGCAACCAGAAGTTCTACCGAGAAGCTGGAGGCTGGATTTCGCCGATTTCCTTGTTCCAGCTTCCAGCCTCTAGCTTCCAGCATCCGACCTGAGATCTGGTTCCATGCTAGGCGTGACGCGGCATCGGTTCCATGCGGGCGCGCCGCGGTCAACCCGACACGACGAGCGGTTCCTCGGTGATGCGGCCGTCTTCGATCCGGTAGCTCGCCACCCGCGGCTCGGACACGGTCTTGAGCGACACCAGCACGTACGACGCCTCCGAATAGACCGCGAGACTTGCATCCACCGGAGACGGATACGCGTCCGACGCCGTGTGCGAATGGTAAATGGCCACCATGTCCTGGCCGGCCGCCCTCAGCCGCCTCATGACCCGAAGCTGCTCCTTCGGGTCCATCGCGTAGCTGATGGGGCTGGCGTCGAGGTTCGTCATCGTGTAGACCTGCGCCGCCCGGCCGCTTCGCCCTCCGAGGATCCCGCAGGCCTCCTTCGGATACTCGGCGCGGCAGTGCGCGACCATCTCGTCCCTCACCGCCTTCGAGAGTTCTAACATCGCGTCGTGACTGGTGCCAAATTCGGAATGGGGAATTCGGAATTCGGAATCTTCAGTAGTTGACCCGGTGATTCCGCATTCCCAATTCCGAATTCCGCATTTGGCATCGTCGTGCTCATGAAGCGAGTCCCCAGCGCACGCGCACGAGGCGGTCGAGCCGCTTGAACACGAACCCGTCCACCGCCATCCCGATCCCCGCGATCAAGAGCATGATGGCCAACAGTTGATCCACCTGCTGGCCGCGCGCGGCGACGTTCAACAGCTCTCCCAGCCCGCTGACGGAGATGATGAGCTCCCCGGCCATCAGCGCGCGCCAGCCGAACGCCCAGGCCAGACGAAGCCCGTCGAGGATTTTCGGCGTCGCGGCCGGAATCACCACATGCCAGAAGAAGGCGGTCCCCGAGGCGCCCAGCGTCCTGGCCGCGCGCACGATCTGCGGCGGCACGTCCTTGATCCCGGAATCGGTGCTGACCATGACGACCCCCGTCGCGCCGAGGAGGATCGTGAACACGACCGCCTGCTCCGTCAGCCCGAACCACAGGACGGACAACGGGACCCAGGCCGCGCCGGGAATGGCGTGGATCGCCACCGCCACGCTCCCCATCAGCTCATCGAGCAGCCGGAACCGGCCCAGGAGCATGCCGGCGCTCACTCCGATGGCCACCACGAACAGATACCCGATGATCATCCGGCGCAGGCTGCCCCCGAGCGCCTGACGGAACGCCGCGTCGCCGAGGTTCTCCATGAGCACGCGGCCCACGACAAACGGGCCCGGCCAGGCCGGGAAGAGCCTCGCCGTGGCTTCCCACAGCGCGGCCAGGACCGCCAGCGCCGCAAGCTTCCTGACGATGGACCGCGCCACCGGGCTCATCCGCGTCAGATGTGCATCCCCCGCGTTTCATCCGGCGAGGCCGGATGCCGGGCTTCGGGGAAATGCACGGTCTCGCCCAGCTCCTCCCGGAACACCTGCTCGACCTCCTCGCCGAGAATGTCGAGAATCTTCCGCTGGCACGCCATCAGCGCCGGGTCCTCGGCATGGCGCGGACGCGGCGCGGCGATGGACTGGACGTCCCGCACGCGGCCGGGCCTGGCCGAGAAGACATAGACCCGGTCCGCCAACCCCGTCGCTTCTCGGACGTTATGCGTCACGAACAGGATGGTCGGCCTGGCGAGCTCCCAGATCTCCAGCAGCTCGTTCTGCAGCACCGCGCGCGTCTGCGCGTCGAGGGCCGCGAACGGCTCATCCAGCAGCAGAACCGACGGCTGAAGCACCAGCGCCCGGGCGAGGGCCACGCGCTGGCGCATGCCGCCGGAGAGCTCGTGCGGATACGCGTGCACGAACTTGGACAGATGCACGAGCCGGATGTACTCCATCGCCCGCGACCGCCGGCGCTCGGGATCCTCCTTGCTCATGCGGAGCCCGAACTCCACGTTGCCGAGCACCGTCAGCCAGGGAAAGAGCGCCGCGTCCTGGAACACCACTGTCCGGTCCGGGTTCGGCCCCGCGATGGGCCGTCCGCCGATGAGCACCTGGCCGGCGTCGGGCCGGTCGAGCCCGGCGATCAAATGGACGATCGTGCTCTTGCCGCACCCCGAGGGCCCCAGGAGGCAGACGAACTCTCCCTGCCCGACCGTCAGGCTGACGTCCTGAAGGACGTCAACGCGGCGGCCGTTACCCGCGAACGATTTGAAGACGTTCCGGACCTCCACCTGCATGGGGGTGCTGGCCTCCGGCGCCGACGCTACGCCGCGGCCTGCTGCCGCATGGCGTCGATCAGCACCTCGGCGACCTCCCGACGGGAAATCTCAGGCGGCGGGGGCGTCCCGGCCTGCAGCAGCTCCCGCACCTTGGTCCCGCTCAGCGTCACGTGCCGCTCCGCCGGGTGCGGGCAGGTCTTGGAGGAGACCATGCCCTCGCAGACGGTGCAGTACGCCGTGTGCTCGAAGCAGAGCGGCGTGATCCCGATGTCCCCCGGCGGAAAGTCGTCGAAGATCCGCTGCGCGTCATACGTGCCGTAGAATTTCCCCACCCCGGCGTGGTCGCGGCCCACGATGAAGTGCGTGCAGCCGTAGTTCTTCCTGATCAGGGCATGGAACACCGCCTCCTTCGGGCCGGCGTAGCGCATCGAGGCGGGATTGACGGCCAGGACGACCCGGTCCGCGGGATAGTAGCCGGCCAGCAGCACCTCATAGCTGCGCATCCGGACCGCCGCGGGCACATCGTCCCCCTTCGTCTCGCCGATGATCGGATGGAGCAGGAGCCCGTCGCAGATTTCAAGCGCGCACTTCTGGATATACTCGTGCGCGCGGTGAATGGGGTTGCGGGTCTGGAACGCGACGACGCGCCGCCAGCCGCGCTCCTGAAAGATGCGCCGGGTGTCCGCGGGATCGAGCCGGGCGGCCTGAAAGGTCGTCTGCGCCGGCCGGTTCACCACGCTGATCGTCCCGCCGAGTGATACCTCGCCCGCGCTCATCAATCGCGCGACCCCGGGATGCGACGCGTCCGTCGTGCCGAACACCGCCTGCGCTTCCCGGGCTTTATCCGGCGTATACAGGTCTTCCAGATGCAGCACCGCCACGATCTCGCCGCCTGCGCGCAGCGCGACCTCCCGCGCTCCGCGGAGGCGATCGCCCTCGTCCCGGTTCACCGCCAGCGTCACCGGAATCGTCCAGACGAGCCCGCCGGCCAGCCGGCCCTTGGCGAGGACGGATTCGTAATCGCGCTTGGCCAGGAAGCCGGTCAGCGGACTGAATCCGCCGATGGCGATCATCTCGACATCGGACAGCGCCCAGCCGTCCAGCTCAACAGCCGGCGCCTTCGAGGCCTTCGCCAAGAGAAACTCCCGATCCTTGCCCGTCACAATCCGGTTGATCAAGGTGCCACCGTGGGGCTCTATCATCGGATCCTCATGTTTGTCCATCCTAGGCTGTCATCGCCGGTCCAAAGCCGGAAATCAGCAGTTCGCAAATGGAGCTGTGAGCTACGATGCCATACATGATAAGATTTGTCAATATAAATGGCCAATTATAAGGCTCATATACTACTGAGTGGATAATGATTACTTGACAGATTTACGGAGGCGGGAAAGCCAGGCCTTGATGGTCCGTTCGTAGCCAAGGTCAGTCGGCTCGTAGTACCCGAGCGACGCGCCGGAAGGCACGTAGTCCTGCTTCACGTAGTGCTGAGCGCCCTCGTGCGCGTACTGGTAGCCGACCCCGCGCCCGAGCTGCTCTGCGCCTCGGAAGCTCGACCCTTTCAGATGGTCGGGCACCTCGAGCGTCCGGCCGGCTTTCACGTCTTTCAGCGCCCGCTCGATGCCAAGGTACGCCGCGTTCGATTTCGGCGCGCAGGCCACATAGACCGTCGCCTGCGCCAGCGGAATGCGGCACTCGGGCAGCCCGACGAATTCCGACGCGTGCAGCGCCGCCACCGCAAGCGCGAGCGCCTGCGGATCGGCGTTGCCGACGTCCTCCGAGGCGCAGATGACGAGGCGGCGCGCGATGAACCGCGGGTCCTCGCCCGCGTAGATCATCTTGGCCAGCCAGTAGAGCGACGCGTCGGGATCCGAGCCGCGCATGGACTTGATGTACGCCGAGATCGTATCGTGGTGCGCGTCGCCTTCCTGGTCATACACGACGGCCTTCTTCTGGATGGACTCCTCCGCGGCCTCGCGGCTGAGCACGACGGTGTCCGAGGCGTCGGGCGGGGTCGTCAGCACCGCAACCTCGAGCGCCTGCAGCGCGCGCCTGGCGTCGCCGTCGCAAACGTCGGCCAGGTGCCGCAGCGCGTCGTCGTGCGCGTCGACGGCCCGCGCGCCGAGGCCGCGCTCGCGATCGGCGAGCGCCCGCGTGAGCAGCGTCATCACGTCCTCCGCGGACAGCGGCTTGAACTCGCACACCAGCGACCGGGACAGGAGGGCCGAGGCGATCGTGAAGAACGGATTGGCGGTCGTCGCGCCGATCAGGATCGGATTGCCCTGCTCCACATCGGGCATCAGCACGTCCTGCTGCGCCCGGTTGAAGCGGTGGATTTCATCGAGAAACAGAATCGTCCGCCGCCCGTCAAGGCGCGCGCGGTCCTTGGCGCGCGTGATGGCGTCCCGGACCTCGCCCACGCCGGCGGCCGTCGCATTCAGCGGCTCCCAGTGCGCCTTCGTCCGGCCGGCGATCACGTGTGCGAGCGCGGTCTTGCCCGTCCCGGGCGGGCCGTAGAGCACGAGCGACGTCAGGCGGTCCGCTTCAATCGCGCGGCGCAGCAGCTTCCCCGGCCCGAGCAGGTGCGCCTGGCCCGCGAACTCCTCGAGCGTTCTGGGGCGCATCCGGGCCGCCAGCGGCTGCGCGGCGGCGGGGCCGGTTGCGGACGGCGCGGGGAACAGCGTGGGCTCCTGCATGGGTCCTCCGGATGAGAAAAACGCCCCGCGACTGCCGTGGGCGCCCGTCATTGATGAACCCTTCCCTCATCAGGTGGGTATCCTCTCCAATCGGGTGAGTGCGTCCCGTGCGTGCTTGGGCATGCACGTCCGAGCGGAAGCCGGATTCCCGGTCACATCGTGTTGGCTCAAAATGACAGCGCCTCACGCACAGCGCAGGGCATACGTAGCGTACCACCGGGCGTTGTCGTTGGCAAGGGGGGTCAGGGGGGATTCAGGCCGACCAGCAACCATGACGGGGCGGGGGGCGGGGGGCGGGGGGCAATTTAACGTTCTGGTCGGAAGCTGGAAGCTAGAGGCTGGAAGCTGGAATTAGTAGGAGCGGACCATGATCCTGAATGTCTGTTCCAACGGTGACTGGCACTTTACTGGTGTCCGTTCAATGAACCATGATGGTGGTCCTCAGGGGATCGAATGAGAAAGTTGAATTCGTATCCCGCACGAACCCGAGCGGCTAATCAATCCCCGGCCCGTGGAGATACGCGTGCGTCAGGCAGTGGCTCGTCCCACCGTACTGGTATTGGAGCACAATGTCTTCCTGGTCGTAGACGTACCGGGTGATCGCGCCGTTGACGTCTTTCTCGATCCGCCTCCCCAGGCCGTCGTAGCGGTAGCTGGCAAACGTTCCGTCAGGGATATCAATCCTCGTGAGCTGGTTCTCGACGTCGTAGGTGTACGCCGTTGCGCCGGGGCATGGGGCGGGGGGCGCGTCATGCAATGGTTGAATTGGTAGAGGATAGAAGGTGGACGGTGGAGGGTAGAAGGTAGAATTGCCACTTTGTACTTTCTATCTTCTATCTTCTACCTTCTACCTTCTATCATCTATACGATTGCATGGTCATTCCCGCCTCGTTCCAGCCTCCAGCTTCCAACCAGCGCGCTGGTGTTCTCAGGATGAGCTCAACGAAGCTGGGTCCCCAGGCGGCCGGCGAGGCTCGCCGTCACGCGCCGGTGCAGCTCATCCGCCTCGGCGGCGGTGAGCGTGCGCGACGGATCGCGGTATTCCAGACTGAACGTGAGGCTGTACGTGCCCGGCGCGAGCTGCGGCCCGACGTAGCGGTCGATCAGCTCGACGCGGGACGCCAGCGGCCCCGCGGCTTCGCGGATCGCGCCGTCCACCTCGGCATACGTCACGCGCTCCGGCACGCACAGCGACAGGTCCCGCTTCACGGGCGGAAACGCCGGAGGCGGCTGCGCGTCCGACGGAGACCGGCCGGTCAGCTCGAGCGCCGCCGCGTCAAGTTCCGCAAGCCACAGATCCGAATCGATCCCGATCCTCGCGGCGACCGCCGCGTGCAGCAGCCCGGCCGCGCCGACGGCCACCCCGTCCGCCAGGAGGCGTAGGCCGTGGCCCGGCTCCGCCCAGGCGAGGGTGTCGTCGCGCTCGACGCCCAGGCGCGCCCCGCGCCCGGCCTGACGCACGAGCGCCTCGATGAGTCCTTTCAGTCTCGGCAGGTCCGCCGGCAACCGGTGCCGCCATCCGCCCGCCCATTCGCCCGCGAGCGCGATGGCGAATGCCGAACGCTCCGGGCGCGGCCCGGGCGCGAACACCTCTCCCAGCTCGAAGAGCCTGACGCCCGCAGCCCCCCGCGAGAGGTTCTCGCGCACCGCCTTCGCCAGCCCGATCAGCAGCGACGGGCGCAGAAACGCCACATCCTGGCTCAGCGGATTGCTGAGCTTGACCGCGCCGTCTTCGCCCCGCCCCCAGACCGCGAGGTCCTCGCCCGAGACGAGCGCCCAGGTGATGGCTTCCATCAGACCGAGTCCCGCGGCGGCGTCGCGCAGCGCATCCGCCGGGTCGGGCCCGGGTGGGACCTCGCCCGCCACGGGAGCGGACGGCACGCTGGCCGGCAGCGCGTCATACCCGGTGAGCCGGGCGACTTCCTCGTACAAGTCGACCGGCGAGCGCAGATCCGGTCGAAACGACGGCACCGTCACCCGCATCGCCCCCGCGCCTTCCAGCGCCGCCACCCGGCAGGACGCCCGCACCAGGGTCGTCCGGATGTCCCCCGCGGGGATCGTCGCGCCCAGCCACCGGTTCAGGCGCCGGGCGTCCATCGCGATCACCGTCCGCCCGGACGTTCGGCGCCCCGCGTCGATCGCGGCGCGCCCGCGCCCTCCGGCGAACTCCGCGATCAGCGCCGCCGCGCGCTCCGACGCGGCCTCGACGCCTTCCGGGTCGACGCCGCGCTCGAAGCGGTACGACGATTCGCTCCCCAGTCCTATCGCCCGCGACGTCCGCCGGATCAGCGCCGGGTCGAACTGCGCGCTTTCAAGCAGGACCGCACGGGTCGTCTCCGCCACTTCGCTGCCGGCGCCACCCATGATGCCCGCCACCGCGACCGCGCGCTCGGCGTCCGCGATCACCAGCGTCTCGCGGCCGAGGCGCCGCTCGACGCCGTCGAGCGTGGTGATCGGCTCATCCGCCTTCGCCCTGCGCACCTCGATCAGGCCGCCCGCCAGGCGCGAGAAATCGAACGCGTGCAGCGGCTGTCCGAGCTCGAAGAGCACGTAGTTGGTGATGTCCACGATGTTGTTGATCGGACGGGCGCCGCAGGCGATGAGCCGGCGCTGCATCCACGCGGGCGAGGGGCGAATGACGACGGGCCCAGCCCCCTCGAGGCCACCCCGCCGCGCGCGGGGCGGCCCCTCGGGGGCTGGCCCCTTAGAGCCGTACCGGTGACGGCGGCGACTTCGCGCGCGAGGCCGAGGATCGAGAGACAGTCGGCGCGGTTCGGCGTGACCTCCACCTCGAAGACGGGCCCGCCGTCTGAGTCCGCGATGTCCTCGACGAGCAGTCCGGCCATCGTGAGCCGCTCGGCCAGCGCCTCCGGCCTCATCCGGATCGCCACGAACTCCTTGAGCCATTCGAGGGGAACCTTCATCAGGCAGAACAACCCATGCCAAATGCGGAATGCGGAATGCGGAATGCGGAATTACCCGCCATTCCGAATTCCCAATTCCGAATTCCCAATTTGGCACGATACGTCTTGGTTACCATTGTTCGAGGAATCGGATGTCGTTCTCGAAGAGGAGGCGGATGTCCTTGACGCCGCGCATGAGCATGGCGATGCGCTCCACGCCCATGCCGAAGGCGAATCCCTGCACGCGCGCCGGGTCGTGTCCACAGGCCCTGAGCACATTCGGATGCACCATGCCGCACCCCATGATCTCGATCCATCGCTTCTTCGCGAACGACGTCTGCGCCCCCGCCGTCAGCGAAGAGGCGATATCCACCTCGGCCGAGGGCTCCGTGAACGGAAAATAGTGCGGGCGGAAGCGCGTCTTCGTGCCGGGCCCGAACAACGACTTCAGGAAGCGGTCGAGCACCCCCTTGAGGTCGGCGAAATTCGTCCGGTCATCGACCATCAGCCCCTCGACCTGATGGAACATGAAGCTGTGCCCGGGATCGAGCGCATCGCGGCGGTAGACCTTGCCCGGAACCACGATGCGCAGCGGCGGGCGGCGCCGCTCCATCACCCGGATCTGCACCGGCGAGGTGTGGCTGCGCAGGAGCAGGCGGCCCCGCTTGGGATCCGGCGACGGCAGGTCGACGAAGAACGTGTCGAACGACTCGCGCGAAGGGTGGTCGGGCGGGATGTTCAGGCCGTCGAAATTGTAGTACTCAAACTCCATCTCCGGACCCGTCGCCGCCTCGAAGCCCATCGCCGCGAACACGGCGAGAATGCGACGGGCCGTGATCGTGACCGGGTGGAGGCGGCCGGAGGCGACGGGGTCGCCCGGCAGCGTCACGTCAGGCGCGGGGCGGCGGCGGGTCTCTGCGAGCGCGCCTCGCCGAGCCGCCAGCTGCGATTCGAGGCCGGCCTTGAGGGCGTTCACCCGGCGCCCGATCGCTCCGCGCTGCTCCGCGGGGAACTCCGGGATGCGCTTCAGCGCATCCTGCAGACGGCTCTTGCGGCCCAGGTACGCCACGCGCAGCCGCTCGAGATCGTCCAGCGACGCCGCCTGAGCGATGCTCGCAACGGCCTCGTCCGCCAGCCGGTTGAGCTCACCGATGAGATCCGTCATGTCGCGCGCCGGGACCCGGCGGCCTCAGACGGTGGCTTGGGCGACGAGCTCGTCGAACGCTTGGGGGTCGTTGACGGCAAGTTCCGACAGCTGCTGGCGGTTGAGCTTCACGTTCGCCTCCCGGAAGGCCGCTATCAGGCGGCTGTACGTCAGCCCGCGCGAACGGGCCGCCGCGTTCAACCGGATGACCCAGATGTTCCGGAATTCGCGCTTCTTCACCTTGCGGTCCCGCGTCCGGTAGGCCATCGCCCGGATCACGGTCTCTTTCACCTTCCGTAGCTGCACCCGCCGCGCCCCGCGATACCCTTTGGCGCGCTTCAGCAGGCGCTTGCGCCTGCGGTGCGAGGCCACCTGCCATCTCACCTTCGCCATGACCTGTCTCCTCTTGTTCGACCCGTCATCGGTGCGTCATGTCCGCTCCGGCATGCCGGAGCGGACATTTACGCGTAGGGCATGAGCCGGCGCAGCTGCTTGGCCTCGGGGGCCGGGATCAGCCGCCTGCGCCGGTGGTGCCGCTTGTATTTGCCTCGCTTGTTGGTCAACAGGTGCCGCCGCCCTGGCGGGAACGCCCGAACCTTACCCGTGCCGCTGACCTTGAACCGCCGCTTCACGCCTTTCACCGTCTTGATTTTCGGCATTATGTCCTCGCTTGCGTGGTGGCCTCGCCGCCCGCGCCGGATGCGCCCTGGCGTTTGGCGCCGCCCTGCTTGCGCGCGGACTCCTTCGCGATCCGGCGGATGCCGTCGCGGTCCGGCGCCAGGATCATGGTCATCATGCGGCCTTCCATCGACGGCGTGCGCTCGATTTTCGCGATCGCTCTCAGGTCGTCGACCAGGCGGTCGAGGATGCGCACGCCGAGCTCCGTGTGCGCCATCTCGCGCCCGCGGTACACCATGGTCACTTTCGCCTGATCGCCCCGCATCAGAAACCGCTGGAGCATCCCCAGCTTGACGTCGTAGTCGTGCCGCTCGATGTGCGGCTTGAACTTCACTTCCTTGAGCTTGGTGGTGCGATGCTTTTTCTTGGCTTCGCGCTCCCGCCGCTGCTCGTCGTACTTGAACTTGTTGAAGTCCATGAGCCGGCAGACGGGGGGCGTGGCTTGCGGAGCGACTTCGACCAGATCCAGCCCCTGCTCGCGCGCCATGCGGAGCGCGTCGCTCGATGAGATAATACCCAGTTGGCTGCCGTCCGCCGCGATCGCCCGCACCTGTGGAGCCCGGATCCGATCGTTGATTCGAAGCTGTCTCACCGCTCCTCTCCCTCCTTTGCTCCGCTGCGCTTCGCCTCGAACAAAAAAGCCAATCTGATTACACGGATTTTCGAACGGATTACACGGATTAAGCCTTCATCAATCCGTGTGATCAACCTCGTGTTTGTCCTCGATAACGCGGGAGGCCAGGTCCGCCGCCGCCATCGCCCCGAGATCGCCCTCCCGTCGATGGCGGACCGCGACCGTGCCCGCCTCGGCTTCCCGCTTCCCGACCACCGCCATATACGGCACCTGCTGGAGCTGAGCGTCGCGGATCTTCGCCTGCATCCGTTCGTTGCGTTCATCGACCGACGCCCGCAGGCCGCGCGCCCGCAGTGCCTCGGCGATTGCGCGCGCGTAGCCGTGGACCGCCTCGCTCACCGGGATCACCGCCACCTGCACCGGAGCCAGCCACGCCGGCAGCGCGCCGGCGTAGTGCTCAAGCAGCACTCCGAAAAACCGCTCGACCGAGCCCCACAGCGCCCGGTGCACCATCAGCGGGCGCTGCGGCTTGCCCTCCTCGTCAATATACTCCAGGTTGAAGCGCGCCGGCAGATTGAAGTCGAACTGTACCGTGGTCAGCTGCCAGGCCCGCCCGATCGCGTCGATGAGCTTGACGTCGATCTTCGGGCCGTAGAACGCCGCCTCGCCTTTCATGAGCGTATAGGGGACCTTGAGGCGCTCAAGCGTGCTCGTCAGGGCGTCGGTGGCGCGGCGCCAGTCCTCCGGGTTGCCGGCGTAGTGCGCCGCCTCGCCCTCGTCCCAATCGGACAGCTCCACGACGTAGTCGTCGAACCCGAACGCCCGGAGCGTCTCCCAGGCGAAGCGGATGCATCCCTCCACCTCCGCCTCGATGTGGTCCGGACGGCAGAAAATGTGCGCGTCATCCTGGGTGAAGCCGCGCACCCGCATGAGCCCGTGAAGGACGCCCGAGCGCTCGTAGCGGTACACGGTGCCAAGCTCCGCCAGCCGGACGGGCAGCTCCCGGTAGCTGCGCAGGCGCGACTTGTAGATCAGGATGTGGCCCGGGCAGTTCATCGGCTTGAGCTGATACTGAGCCGTCTCGACCTCGATCGGCGCGAACATGTTGTCCCGGTAAAAGCTCGTATGCCCGCTGGTCTGCCACAGCTCCTCCCGCATGATGTGCGGCGTGTAGACAAGGTCGTAGCCCCGCGCCAGGAGCTCGCGGCGGAGCCAGTCCTCCATGAGCGTGCGCACCAGCGCGCCCTTCGGATGCCAGAAGATGAGTCCGGGGCCGGCCGCCTCTTCGATGCTGAAGAGCTCAAGCGCGGTCCCCAGCTTGCGATGATCGCGGCGCTTCGCCTCCTCCAGCCGGTGGAGATGCCGATCGAGGTCCTCCTGAGTCAGGAACGCCGTCCCGTAGACGCGCTGCAGCTGGGGCCGGCGCTCGTCTCCGCGCCAGTACGCGCCCGCCAAGCTCAACAGCTTGAACGCCCGCACCTGGCCCGTCGAGGCCACATGCGGGCCCTCGCAGAGATCGACGAACTCGCCGTCGGTGTACAACGACACGCTCGCGTCCGGGATCCCCTCGATAATCTCGAGCTTGTAGCGCTCGTTCCGCTCGCGGAAGAACGCCAGCGCCTCGTCCTTGCTCATGGAGGAGCGCACGAAGGGGTGGTCCTCCTCGACGATCTTGCGCATTTCGGCCTCAATGGCGCCGAGCGACTCCTCCGTCAGCGCCGCCGGCAGCTCGAGGTCGTAGTAGAACCCGTCCTCAATCGGCGGGCCGATCGCCAGCTTCGACTCCGGATGCAGCCGGCGGACCGCCTGCGCCATGATGTGCGCCGCGCTGTGCCTGAGCGCGTAGAGCGGATCCGTCTGCTTCCTGAGTTCTTTCTGGCCTGTGTGACCCATTATCGCCCGCTGTGCCGCGTCATGCGTAACGCGCAACGCGTAACGTGCGTCCGCATTCGAGCGCCTCGAGTTCCGGGACCAACAGCCACCGCCGAGTGCGGCTCGACGGCGCGCGCTATTCGGAGCATGTCGCTGTCCATGTCAATCGCCACGTTGCGCGTTTCACGTTACGCGACGCCGTCTTTCGTAGATACGAGCTGGTGGGCGTAAGAGGACTCGAACCTCTGACCTCTTCCATGTCAAGGAAGCGCTCTAACCAACTGAGCTATACGCCCCTACTCAGATATCCCATGCCAAATGGAGAATGCCGAATTCGGAATGCGGAATATTCGTGTTGGAGTTCAATTCCGCATTCCGAACTCCGAATTCCGCATTGGAAATGCCGGGGGTGGGAGTCGAACCCACACGCCCTTGCGGGCACAAGATCTTAAGTCTCGCGCGTCTCCCAGTTCCGCCACCCCGGCGATGCGTATCCTGTGTAATGTGTGATGTGTAATGGCTGGCCGAACTTGCATTACACATTACACATTGAACATTACACAACAGTGGAGGCGGCGACCGGAATCGAACCGGTGTGTAGAGGTTTTGCAGACCTCCGCCTTCCCACTTGGCTACGCCGCCGATGGTGTCGCATCCGTCACGGGTGCCGGAGACGCCAGAGCGCCTCGATGCGGCCGAACAGCCGCCGGGCCGCTTCGGGTTTTCCGATCCTCCCCAGCGGCTCGGCCGCGCAGCCGCGCTCAAGCAGCCAGGCGCGGATCGGCCGGCGGCCGAACGGCGCCCCGGTCGGTTCGCTGCGCTGGGCCAGCACGAGATCGAGACGCTTCTCCCGGAGTTTCCGCCCGGCCCGCGCGGGCACCGACCGGCTCTCGATCGCGAAACCCGCGCGCACCTGACCGGGCCGGACCGGCAGTCCCGCGATCACGTCCGGCGTCGGCGCAAGGCACAGCGTCAGCCGGCCCGCGCGCCGGAGTTTGCCCGCCGTTCGCCGCACCGGGCGAAAATCCGCCACCGCGGCCGCCATTACGATCGCGTCCGCGCGCGGCGCTTCGCGGCGCAACGCGCGCGCCAAGTCCGCGGCGCGCTCGATCGACACGCGCCGCACGCCCGCCGGCAGCGGCTCCGATACGGGTCCGCTCACGACGGTCACCCGGTGGCCGCGCCGCCGCGCCTCGCGCGCGAGCGCCGCGCCCATGTATCCGGTCGAATAGTTCGACAGATACCGGACGGCGTCGATCGGCTCGCGGGTCGGGCCCGAGGCGATCAGCACCTTCATCTTCATCACAGAGATCACAGAGCGCGGACGACACCACAGAGACCACAGTGACCCACGACGCACCAGCGGTCACAGAAGACGTGCTCCATGCCTCTGTGAAGGCGCTGTGACATCTCTGGTGTGCAGCTGATTGTTCCGCCGCGCTCTCTCAGCGGCGCTTCGCTTTGGCCCTGGCTTTCGGCCTCGGCTTCGCCTTGGGTTTGGCCCGCGCGGGCTCGCGCCGGACGGGCCCAAGCAGGGTCCCGGCCGCCGCGGGGGCCGCCGGCGGCACCAGCTGCTTGATCACCCGGAGCAGCTCATCCATCTCGGCCAGATGGCCGATCGCCTCGTACCCGCACGCGAGCTTGCCCACGTCCGGGCCGACGATCTTCACCCCGAGCCGCTTCAGCGTGGTGACGTTCCGCTGGACCGTGGGGTGCTGCCACATGTGCACGTTCATCGCGGGCGCCATGACGATCTTCGCCCGGGTCGCCAGCAGGAGACACGACAGCAAATCATCGGCGAGGCCGTTGGCGAACTTGCCGATGATGTTCGCCGTCGCCGGAGCCACCACCACCACTTTGGCGTGGTCCGCCAAGGAGGTATGCAGGACCCGCCCGTCATCGCTGTCGAACAAGTCGGTGTGCACGCGCCGTTCGGTCAGCGTCTGGAGCGTCGCCGGCGCGATGAACCGGGTCGCCCGCTGGGTCATCACGCACGTCACCGCGTAGCCGGTCTCGCGCAGATGGCGGACGATGTCTCCCGACTTATACGCGCCGATCGAGCCCGTCACTCCCAGGATGATCTCCGGTGCGTTGATCATGCTGCCTGCGCCCTTTTCTTCTCGTCTTTCTTCCCCGCCCGGCCCTTCTTCCCGGCGCCCTCCTCAAGCTCCGGGGCCTCATACACCACCTTATCATCGAGAATTTCATCCAGCGCCACGGACGTTACTTTTTGCTTGGACGATTCGATCAGCTTGGGCGCGCCGCTCGCCAGCTCTTTCGCCCGCCGCGCCGCTAAGAGCACCAGCTTATACACCCCGCCGCAGCGCCTGCGCAGATCTTCGATCGGTACTTGCGACATGCTGCCCCCTCTGCTCCCGCGGCCTCACCGCGCCCCGGGACGCCGTTGCGCCCGGATCACCGCCCGCAGGCGGCCCGCGGCTTCGCCGATCCGGTCGTTCACGATGAAATACTCATACGCGTTGATGGACGCGAGTTCCCGACGGGCGACGGCCATCCGCCGCCGGATCGTCGCCGACGTTTCGGTGCGCCGCGACACGAGACGACGCCTGAGCTCCGCCATGGACGGCGGCAGCAGGAACACCAGCGTCGCGCGCGCGCCGAACGCCCGGCGAATCTTCTTCGCGCCTTGCACGTCGATGCTCAACACGACGTCGCGTCCCCGGGCCAGGGCCGCCGCGACCGGCCGGCGCGGCGTGCCGTACCACGCGCCGTGCACCCGCGCCCATTCCAGCAGCCGGCCGGCCCGCTTGAGGCGCTCGAACGCCGCGGGCGACACGAACTGGTACTCCCGGCCGGCCCGCTCGCCCGACCGCGGCGCGCGCGTCGTCACCGACACCGAGCGGACCAGCCCTGGAGACGTCCGCCCGAGCTCACGCACGACCGTCGTCTTGCCGCCCCCGGAAGGGCTTGAGATCACGTACAGCCGTCCCGCGCGCCGTCTCATCCGTGGCGCAAGTCCTGCAGCCGCTGCGCGACCGTCTCCGGCTGCAGACTGGACAGGATGACGTGGTCCGAATCCGTGATGATGACCGTCCGTGTCCGCCGTCCATTCGTCGCGTCGATGAGCTTGTGCTGCCGACCGGCCGCTTCCCGCAGCCGCCGGATCGGCGACGGGTCAGCCGACACCACCGCCACGATATGCGCGACCGCCACCGCGTTGTCGAATCCGATATTCAGCAGCGCACCCGAGCTCATGCGCGGCTACTCGAGATTCTGCGCTTGCTCGCGGATCCGTTCGATGGCGCCCTTGATGTCGACGACGTCCTTCGACGCTTCGGGGTCGTCCACCTTCGCGCCCAGCGTGTTCGTCTCCCGCGTCAGCTCCTGCGCGATGAAGTCCAGCTGGCGCCCGACGAGCCGCCCCTGCGCGAGCGTCTGCCTGAGGTGCGCCAGGTGGCTCTCCAGCCGCACCATTTCTTCGTTGATGTCCGTTTCGCGCACGAGCGCGGCCACTTCCTGCAGCTGCGGCACGGTGCGCGAGCCCTTTGCGCCCAGCAGCTCCCGGATCCGCGCGGCGAGCTGCGCCCGCTGCGCCCGCAGCGCCCGCGGCGCGCGCCGCTTGACCGCGCGCAGCGCCCGTTCGATCACCGCCACCTGCCGGCGCAGATCCGTCGCCAGCCGCGCGCCCTCGCGCCGGCGCGTGCGCACCAGCTCCGCCAGCGCGTCCTTCGCCGCCTGTTGCATCGGCCCCCAAAGATCGTCGGTCGTCACCCGCTCCTCGGGCAACGACACCGCGCTCGGCAGTCTGAGCAGATGATCCAGCGTGACCGGCCCTTTGAGGCCCAGCTTGGTTCTGAGCTCGAGCAGCGCCTGGTGGTACTCCGCCAGCAGGCGCTCGTCGAGCTTGACGTGCCGCCCTCCGCGTCCGTCCTGCTGGACGGTCACGCTCACTTCCACGCGCCCGCGCGCAAGGCGCTCGCGGATCAGCTCCGCCAGCCGCCCCTGCGCGGCCGCCAGGCCGGCGGGCATCCGGTAGTCGATCTCCAGATACCGGTGATTGATGCTGCGCAGCTCGACGTGCACGTCGCGGCCTCCGGCGCGAGCCGCGCCGCGGCCGTAGCCCGTCATGCTCTGCACCGGACTGCGCGCGCCCGGCATCAGGCCTCCCGGGTCTGGAGCGCCGCCTTCGGCGCGGCCAGCAGCTCGTCGGCGGCGAACCAGAGCGCGATCTCGCGCTCGGCCTCTTCGGGCGTCGCCGAGGCGTGGATCACGTTCTCCATGATCCCTGCCTCCGTCATCCGCCCGAGCGACCCGCGGATCGATTGGGGGTCGGCCTTCTCGGGATGCGTCGCGCCCGTCACCTGCCGCACCCGCTCCACGGCCCCCGGCCCCCACAACACCAGCGCCAGCACGTAGCGGACGCCGTGGATTTCCCCGCTCAGGTGCCGGATCAGGTCCTCAAAGAACGGCTTCGTCTTCAGGTGCTGATAGTGCTCTTCGGCGAGCTCCCGGCTCACGCGCACCGTCTTCGCCCCCAAGATCTCCAGCCGCAGCGGCTCGAGTTTCGACAGCGCCGCGCCCACTTGGCCGCGCTGAATGGCATCGGGCTTGAAAATCACCAGAGTCGATTCGTTCGCCATCAGACGGTCCCGCACAAACGCTCGATGAGGCGGTTGAGATCCTCCGTCGAATAATACTCGATCACGATCTTCCCTCGCGAGCCGCGGCTCAGGACGCCGACTTTCGTGCCCAGCGCCTGACGCAGCTGCGCTTCGAGCGCCGCGGCATCGGTGTTCGGCTCCTTCCGCGCGCGCCCTGCGCCCGAAGACGCTGCGTGCTCAAGCTGACGCACCGACCATCCGCGCGCCACCGTCTGCGCGCACAACGCCTCCTGACGGTTCGGGAGCTCGATGCCCGCCAGCACCTTCGCGTGGCCGAGAGCAATGGTCCCCTCCGCCAGCGCGCTCTGGACGCGCTCCGGTAGACGCAACACGCGAAGCAGATTCGCCACGGTCGCCCGGTCCTTCCCGACGGCGTCCGCCACATTCTCCTGTGTGTACCCGAACTCGTCAAGCAATCTTGCGTAACCCTTGGCTTCCTCGATCGGATTCAGGTCTTCCCGCTGGATGTTTTCGATCAGAGAATATTCTAGGGCCTCGCGGTTAGAGAGCTCCCGGACTAGAGCCGGGATGGTCCGCATGCCGAGCGCCTTCGCCGCCTGCCACCGGCGCTCCCCGGCCACGAGCTCAAAGCCTCCGGACGGAATTGGACGGACGATGACCGGCTCTATAACCCCTTGCCGGCGAATGGATTCCTTCAGCTCATCGAGCTTTGAAGTGCCGATCATCCGGCGCGGTTGATATTGTCCTTCTCGGATCTCATCCGGGGCAATCATCCTCAACCCTTCCAGATGCGACGCCGCCTTTGACTCATCGACCTCCCGCGCTTCCTGCGTTGGCCCGATCAAATCCGCAAGTCCACGTCCAAGTCGCTTTGTCATGTTCCCACCGCCTGTTGCTCCGACCGCACACCAATGCCGCAACGCATCATAACCTCTTGTGCAAGAAGCTGATACGATATTGCACCAGGCGAGTTCGGATCGTACAGGCAGATGGGCTTGCCGAAGCTCGGGGCCTCGGCGAGCCGGATATTTCTTGGTATCGCCGTCTCGAACACCGCCTCTTTGAAATAGCTGCGAACTTCCTCGGCGACTTCCCTGTTGAGTCTCGACCGGAAGTCAGTCATCGTCAAGACAATTCCGCCAAGTTGCAATGCCGGATTCAGATTCTTTTTGACGAGTTCGATCGCTCGCATGAGCGAGTTTAAACCCTCAAGAGCCAAGTACTCGCACTGTACTGGAACAATGGCTTTTTCAGCCGCGACCATGGCATTGACTGTGATCAGTCCCAGAGACGGTGGACAATCGAAAATCACACATTCATATTCCTGTCTGACCGCATCGCACGCCCGCCTGATGACGAATTCTCGTCCTGACAGTGTCGCAAGATACGGCTCGGCTCCTGCCAACTCAATGCTTGACGGCACAAGATCAAGCCGGTCGACGGGAGTTTGAATGACGGCTTCGCGCAATGGAACATCGTTGATGATCGCCTGATACACGTCCCTGGCGAGATTGCGAGGCGCCCCGCAGGAGGTCGAGGCGTTCCCCTGCGCATCAAGATCTACCAGGAGGGTCTTGCGACCGGAGAGAGCGATGTACGATGCAATATTCACGGCGGTGGTCGACTTTCCAACACCGCCCTTCTGATTGCACACGGCAAGAACTGAGCCCATAGTTCTCCAATGTTCCACGTGGAACAATTGCGCAACTGCTTCGCCTGCATTCTATACTGATAATCATAAATTGCAACTGAAATCCGGCAACGCAACCAGCAAACAGATTATGCACACCTGTGGATAACCTGTGATTACTTTGCGACCCTATATATAGCAATTGAGAGCAGGCTGTTCACGACCCAATAGAGCATGAGGGAAGACGGCAGATTGTAACACATGACAAGGAACATCGCCGGCATCAGAGGTCCAGACATAAGTTTTGCTCCAGGAGCATTGGATTGAACCTTGGAGGCCCCTTGCGACATTTTCGTCTGTAGATACATTCCGAAACCCATGATAATGGGAAGAATATTGAAATCGCCACCAAACCACGGAATGGTAAATGGCAGTGAAAACAGTTTGTCCGGTAGCGAGAGATCCTTTATCCACAGGAATCCCGCACCACGCAGAGCGATGTAATGCGGAATCGCTCTGAAGAATGCGATGATGACAGGGAACTGAACGAGCATGGGAAGGCAGCCGCCAAGAGGGCTCACCTTATGCTCCTTGTATAGTGCAAATACTTCCCGCTGAGCACGTTGTGGATCTGACTTGTATTTTTCCATTATGGCCTGTTGCCGCGGCTGCAGCTCTTGAAGCTTACGGATTGACCTAAAACCCATCAGGCTGAACGGAGCCATGATGATCGTTACAAGGCACGCAAAGAGTATGATTGAGACGCCGTAATTGCCAGTGATGCCTGCAGCCCACCCAAGGAAGCTCAGCATCATAAGTCCGATCTTCCCAAGGATGCCTACTGGGATTGCCTCATCAAATCCGGCATTAGTCATGTAGAAATAATCTCTTGGACCGAAATACAATGAGAGCTCATTTGAGGATTCAATGGTCGATTTAGTGGCGATGAGATTGGATGGAGATGCAAGAATCACGCTTTGAGCAAAACCAGCTGATGGTTTGAGGGACTGGCAAAAATAAGTCTCAGCTAGAGTTAGGAATAATGTTCCACGTGGAACATTTTTGATCTTCTTCTGGACTCCGAATGACTTATGCGAGCGCTTTCCGTCCTCCTGATCAGCGACCACAGCGATCGCCTCAAGTCGCGAGAATCGATCGCCATCGCCACCTCGCTCCATTTGCCAGACCTGAAAAGCCGTGAAAGGCTGCCCAGCTGCTCCAGTGAGCCGCACGTGCACCACGGGTCGCTTTTGATCAATATCAAACGCAAGCTGGAAGTGCGTTGACCCTCTTGACCGACCTGAAAGAAGAATTTGGCCTGGGCCTCTGTTATCCAGTTGCCACTCAATACCTTCATTTCCCACGTGGAATTGTACAAGCGGAATGTCGCCACCGAAATCGACTCGTGCTGTATCCCCATCAACACTGAAGTCTTTCAATACGACTCGGCGGATTGATCCAGACGTAACACCAATGCTCACAGCTAGTTGCTGGGATTCAATAATGGCAGTTTTCTCTTCAGGGGCAGGGGAGAGCACCGCATTAGCATCAACGTCGGCAAGCGGCGCTGCAACAGGCGTTGACGCGTCTGTTTGAGATGGATCGGTCGCATGTTTGACAGGAATCCGATCCACCGATTTTGTGAACACAGGCATATAGAGCGAAAGAAAAATTGCAGAGATGACCGCCGCAAGAATGATTCGTCGCTCCATCAGAGCCTCATTTCACCGGATCGTATCCGCACTCGCCAAACGGCCGGCATCGAACCAGGCGTCTCAGCGTCATCCATGATCCACGCAGCGCCCCATGCTGTCTGAGCGCTTCCGTCGCATATTCCGAGCAGCTAGGGACGAACCTGCACTCGCATAACATCATGGCAGGACGAATGTTACGATAAGCCTTGACTGCGGTGATCAATGCGGTACTCGGGAAATTAGCCCAGCTCGAGTGCATAATGTCACGACCTCCTCCTGGAACTCCGACGGCGGGCACGTCTCCGCCGGCGGCCGGATCAGGATGACGATATCGTTTCCTGGAAGGAACCGCCTGTTGGAATCGAACAGGGCTGTGCGCAACACACGCTTCAACCTGTTGCGCGACACGGCTCGGCGAATGCCGCGGTGAGTTCGTAACCCGATTCGCGCGTCAAGCCGGTCCGTCCCGACGAACCCGACGGATGCCGCACGTCCGTGCACCCATGATCCGCACCGGGACACCTCGCGAAATGCCTTGGTCCGCTTCAACGGCACCGTCGGGGACATGCGGCTCCGGCATGCGAATGGCGCGGTGAGATTCCGCGCGGGACGTCACTCGGGTATGAGCTGCCAGCGGCCCTTGCGACGGCGCCGCTGGAGGGTCTTCCGGCCGCCGGATGTCGCCATCCGTCTCAGGAAGCCATGCGTTCTGGCGCGCTTGAGGTTGGATTTGTTCTTCAGGTGTTTTTTCATGTTGCGCGCATTATACGGACTCGGATGCGCGCAACGCAAGGAGAAACAGCTTGAGCGCGGTTAACGCACTCGCTATAATAGTCGGGCTTCCAAGGGACACCGCCACACGGCTGCCGGTGCATGGCCTGTGGAAAACGTGTGAAGGCTGTGGAAAACCCTCCTTTTGATTGGTCTCAGACCCAGTCGGAGTTACGGGAACGGCTTGGTTCCGACGTTGTGGACCGCTGGCTCGAGCCGCTGAGGATCTCCAGCGTCTCGGACGAGCAGGTCGTGCTCGAGGCCCCCAACCAGTTTTTCCGCGATTGGGTCGCGTCGCATTACCTGGAAACGCTCAGGCAGTACTCCGGAAGCCGCGCCGTGCAGGTTGTGGTCGCCACAGCGTCCACCTCCTCCGTCCCCGCCGCGGCGGCCCTACGCCCTCCTCCGGAAGAGTCGGGGCCTCCGGGGCCCGGGCCCGACGCGTCTTCGTCCAGGTCGTGGGACGGGGGATTGAACAGGAAGTTTACGCTCGAGCGCTTTGTCGTCGGACCCAGCAACCGGTTTGCGCACGCCGCATCGCTGGCCGTCGCGGAATCGCCCGCGCGAGCCTACAACCCGCTGTTCATCTATGGGGGCGTGGGCATGGGCAAGACCCATCTCATGCAGGCGATCGGCCACGCGATCCTTCAGCGCTGGCCGGACCGCCGGGTCGTCTATCTCTCCAGCGAGCAGTTCGCGAACGAGCTGATTCTTGCGATCCAGGTCCGGCAGACGCCCCGGTTCCGCGAACGCTACCGCACCGTTGACGTGCTCCTGGTGGACGACATCCATTTTATCGCCGGCAAGGAGGCGACCCAGGAAGAGTTTTTCCACACCTTCAACACGCTGTACGACGCGCACAAACAAATCATCATGTCCAGCGACCGCTCTCCGAAGGATATCCCCGGCCTCGAAGACCGGCTGGTGTCCCGGTTCGAATGGGGGCTCGTGACGGACATCCAGCCGCCGGATCTGGAGACGCGCACCGCCATCGTCCGCAAAAAAGCGGAGGAATCGAACGTGGAGGTCCCGGACGCGGTCACCGCGTTCATCGCGGAGCAGATCTCATCGAACATCCGGGAACTCGAGGGCGCGCTGATCCGCGTCATCGCCTACTGCGACTTTTTCAACAAGCCGCGGACGGTCGAGACCGCGCAGGAAGTGCTCAAAGACATGGTGCGGGAGGTGAGCTCGCGCGTCACGATCGACATGGTGCAGGAGCGGGTGGCGGAATACTTCCGCGTGGAGTTGCGCGAGATCCGCGGGATCAAGCGCCAGCGGTCGATCTTATTCCCTCGGCAAATCGCCATGTACCTGAGCCGCCGGCTGACGGACGCGTCGCTGCCGGAGATCGGTCGCGCCTTCGGCGGACGTGATCACACCACCGTCTTACATGCGGTTGACAAGATCGAGCGGGAAATTACACAGGATCCGCACAAGCGCGCGGCGGTGGACCGCCTGCAAGAGCTCGTCGTGGAAGCATCCCGGCGCTGAATCATTGTCGCGGTCCGCACAGAGTGCACAAGCCCGGCGAGTACCACGGCGGCTAATTGTTTCTTAAGAATAAAAACTAACCGTATTAAGGGGTGTGGAATGTGGGGAAACGGTGGAGAACGCCCGTGAGCCCGTCGGGAGGCGAGTGAGCATGCGCATCAGTCTTCCGCAGCCGCAGCTGCTTCGGCATTTACAGATGGTGGAGCACGCCGTGAACGATCGGAGCACGCTGCCGATCCTGTCGAATGTCTTGGTGCAGGTGGAGGGGAACGAGGTGGTGCTGACCGCGACGGATCTCGATGTGGGGATCCAGTGCCGGTTCCCGCTCGGCCAGGCGGCGGCACCGGGTGCGGTGGCGCTCCCGGCAAGGAAGCTGACGACCATTATCCGGGAACTGCCTGAGGAGGTGGTTCAGCTCGAAGCGAAGAAGAACCACACGGCCACGGTGAATTGCGGCCGGAGTAACTTCAGGATCCCGGGTCTTCCTCCGGAAGATTTTCCTGTGTTGCCTGTCGCCGAGTCCGGGGCGTGGTGCGCGATTTCCCAGGGGACCCTGAAGGCGCTCCTGGACCGGACGATGTACGCGATGTCGCTTGAAGAGACGCGGTTTATCCTGAACGGGACGCTGTGCATCGCTGAGAAGGACACGCTGAAACTTGTGGCGACAGACGGCCGGAGGCTGGCGATCGCGAGCGGGGCACTGGTGAAAGCGGCGCCGGAGCCGTTTCAAGTCGTCGTGCCGGCGAAAGCGGTCAAGGAGCTCTCCCGGTTATTGGACCGGGCGGAGCCCGGAGAGGTGGAACTCGCGCCGTTGAAGGACAACCAGTTCATGTTCAAATTCGGCGGGGCCACGCTGATGACCCGGCTGATCGACGGGCAGTTCCCGCAGTACGATAAAGTCGTGCCGCCGGCCACCAAGCAGGCATTCAGTTGCCGGCGGGAACTCCTGGCGAACGCGGTCCGGCGCGCAAGCCTCATGACCACGGCCACCTCGCAAGCGGTCGTCTTCGAGCTCTCGGAGAACCTGCTGGTCGTCTCGAAGGAGTCTCCGGAGGTCGGCAGCGCCCGCGAGGAAATCCAGGTATCCTACGGCGGCGAGGCGATGACGGTCGCGTTCAACCCCGAGTTCTGGCTCGACGTGCTCAAGGTGCTGGACGGCGACGAGGTGAAGATCGAAGTCGGCGGCGCGGACCGTCCGGCGGTGATCCGGGAGCCGGAGTTCACGTACATCGTGCTGCCGATGCGCATCAGCTGACGATGGCTGAGCGGATCGGCGCGGTCATCAGGGAATTGATCGGCCAGGCGCAGGCCGCCCAGGCGCCGCTCTTTGCGATTCAGCGGCAGTGGCGGGAGCTGGTGGGCCCGGCGCTGGCGGCGCACTCGAAGCCCGTGCGCCTTGCGCGGGGCCGGCTGACGGTTCATGTGCACCAGCCCGGGGACGCCTTCGCGTTCAACTACCGGAGGCGGGACATCCTCGAGGCGCTCAGGCGCGAACCCGCCTGGCAGGTCAGCGAGCTCGTGATCCGGCCCGGTTCCCTATGACACAGAGGCACAGAGAGCCGAGCACACCACAGAGGACACAGAAACGAACGTCGGGACGCCTCTGTATGGATGCTGTGACCTCTGTGGCGCGGAAGCGCCATGGGGTATTTGGTTGATAGGCAGCGGGCGCTCCGCACGGGAGACATCGTCGCCGTGCTGAGCGTGCGCTGGCGCCGGATCCGCAGCCGCGTCATCCTCAAGGACAACAGTTTGTATCAGACGCTGACCCGTCCCGGCGTGCTCGCCGGGAGGGCGGACCCATCCGGCGTGTGGATGCCGGGACGAGTGACGCGCACGCGGCGCAAGCGGGAGGGACCACGGACGTGAGTCGGCAACGATGACCAAGACGGCGCGCAAGACCCCGCCGGCGGGCGGATACGACGCGAGCAGCATCCAGGTGCTGGAAGGGCTTGAGGCGGTCCGGCGCCGCCCCGGCATGTACGTGGGCGACAACGGCACCCGCGGGCTGCATCATCTCGTCGAGGAGGTGGTGGACAACTCGATCGACGAGGCGATGGCCGGGTATTGCAAGCGGATCGATGTCCTCGTGCATCAGGACAACTCGATCACCGTCATCGACGACGGCCGCGGCATTCCGGTCGACATGCACAAAACGGAGAAACGGCCGGCGCTTGAGGTCGTGATGACCAAGCTGCACGCGGGCGGGAAGTTCGATCAGCGGACGTATAAGGTCGCGGGGGGGCTCCACGGGGTCGGCGTGTCGGTGGTGAACGCGCTCTCGGAATGGCTCGAGGTCGAAGTGCGCCGCGACAGCAAGGTATACCGGCAGCGCTACCTGCGCGGCAAGCCCGCGTCGAAGATCACGGTCGTCGGCAAGGCCTCGGGCACCGGGACGCGCGTCACGTTCAAAGCGGACCGCGAGATCTTCAAGAACGGGATCGTCTACAACTACGACACGCTGACCAACCGGCTGCGCGAGCTCGCGTTCCTGAACAAGGGCCTCACGATCGCGCTCAAGGACGAGCGCAGCGACAAGGAGACCGTGTTCAAGTTCGACGGCGGCATCAAGCAGTTCGTGGAATTCCTGAACAAATCCAAGACGCCGCTGCACAACGCGATCACCTTCGAGGACACGCGGTCCGACGTCACCGTCGAGGTGGCGATGCAGTACAACGACGGCTATGCCGAGCACCTGTTTTCCTTCGCGAACAACATCAATACGGTGGACGGCGGCACGCACCTCTCGGGCTTCAAGTCCGCGCTGACCCGGACGGTCAATCAGTATTGCAAGGCGAAAAACCTCTTCAAGAGCGACACCTTGACGATCGAGGGCGACGACGCCCGCGCGGGGCTCACCGCGGTCGTGAGCGTCAAGGTGCCGCAGCCGCAGTTCGAGGGGCAGACCAAGGCGAAGCTCGGCAACCCCGACGTGGAGGGCATCGTCACGTCCGTGGTCAACGAGCGGCTCTCGACGTTCCTCGAGGAGCATCCGTCGGTCGCCAGCAAGATCGCGAGCAAGTGCATCACGGAAGCGCGGGCGCGCGAGCGGGCGCGGCACGAGCGGGAGCTGGTCCGCCGGAAGGGGCTGCTCGATTCGAGTGCCCTCCCCGGCAAGCTGGCGGATTGTTCGGAGCGGGACGCGGCGCTGTGCGAGCTGTACATCGTCGAGGGGGACTCCGCGGGCGGTTCGGCGAAGCAGGGGCGGGACCGCCGCTTTCAGGCGATCCTACCGATCAAGGGCAAGATCCTGAACGTGGAGAAGGCCCGGCTCGACAAGGTCCTGACGAACGCGGAAATCCGCACGATCATCACCGCGCTGGGCTGCGGCGTGGGAAGCGAGCTCGACCTTGGGAAGCTGCGCTACCACAAGATCATCATCATGTGCGACGCCGACATCGACGGCAACCACATCCGCACGCTCCTGCTCACGTTCTTCTACCGGCAGCTCAAGCCGCTCATCGAATCGGGCCACATCTACATCGCCCAGCCGCCGCTGTACAAGATCTCGCGGGGGAAGCGTGAGGAGTACATCGAGACGGAAGCCGAGCTGGCGAACCTCCTGGTGGAGCTGGGGGCGGAGGGGGACACGCTCTCCCACGGCAAGTCGAAGCGGACCTACAAGGACAAAGCGCTTCTGGACCTCCTGCGCCTGCTGGTCGATGTCGACGGCGTGGTGCGCGGGCTGCGGCGGCACCGGATCGACGCGGCCAGGTACCTCGAGGAGGTCGACGGCAAGCAGGGGCCGCCCCTCTACGTCATCCGGCTGAAGGACCAGGAGCATTTTCTTCGCACGGACGAAGAGCTCGCCAAGTTCGCTTCGAAGCACGACCTGGACGTCGAGGCCCTGGAGGGCGGCGGCGTCGCCGGGGTACGCTTTGCGGAAATCTACGAGGCGCCGGAGCTGGCGTCGCTGGGCAAACGGCTCACGAAGTCGGGCCTCTCGCTTGAGCAGTATCTGCCCGGCGGCGCGGCGGGCGCCTTCAAGCTGGCGGACGATCAGGACGCGCAGGCGTACGCCTCGCTGCAGGAGGTGCTGCACGCGGTCCAGGAGGAAGGCCGGCGCGGCATGACCATCCAGCGCTACAAGGGGCTCGGGGAAATGAATCCGCACCAGCTGTGGGAGACCACCATGGACCCCGCGCGGCGCGCGATCCTGAAGGTGTCGTCGGAGGATTCCGTCGAAGCGGAGAGCATGTTCACGACGCTGATGGGCGAAGAAGTCGAGCCGCGGAAGCAGTTCATCGAAGAGCACGCGCTCGAGGTGAAAAACCTCGACGTCTGAGGGCCAACCGCACATGTATACGATGGGGGAGCGGGTCATCCCGCGCGAGATCGAGGAGGAGATCAAGGACTCCTACCTCTCCTATGCGATGAGCGTCATCATCGGGCGCGCGCTGCCCGACGTCCGGGACGGCCTGAAGCCGGTCCACCGGAGGATTCTCTACGCGATGCAGGACCTGGGCCTCTCGCCCGGGAAGCCGTACAAGAAGAGCGCGAGAATCGTCGGAGAAGTCCTCGGGAAGTACCACCCGCACGGCGATGTCGCGGTGTACGACGCGCAGGTGCGCATGGTGCAGGACTTCAGCCTGCGCTACCCGCTCATCGACGGGCAGGGGAACTTCGGTTCGATCGACGGCGACGCCGCGGCGGCGATGCGGTATACGGAAGCCCGCTTGGCGGCGATCGCCCAGGAGCTCCTGGCCGACATCGAGAAGGAGACCGTTGATTTCGGTCCGAACTTCGACGGATCGCTCATCGAGCCGAAGGTCCTGCCGTCACGGCTGCCGAACCTGCTGGTGAACGGGTCCAGCGGCATCGCCGTCGGGATGGCGACCAACATCCCGCCGCATAACCTGGCGGAGATCGTCGACGCGGTCTGCGCGGTGATCGACGACCCGTCGATCGAGCTGCCCAAGCTGATGCGGCACGTGCAGGGTCCGGACTTCCCGACGGGCGCGATCATTTGCGGCAAGGACGGGATCAAGGACGCCTACGCGACGGGCCGGGGCTCCCTGCGCGTGCGCGCGCGCGTGCAGTTGGAGCAGCTCAAGGGCAACCGGCAGGCGGTGGTCATCACGGAACTGCCGTATCAGGTGAACAAGGCGAACCTCCTGGAGACGATCGCCAAGCTTGTGAACGAGAAGACCGTGGAAGGGATCTCGGATTTGCGCGACGAATCCGACAAGGACGGGCTGCGGGTCGTCATCGAGCTCAAGCGGGACACCAACGACCAGATCGTGCTGAACCAGCTCTACAAGCACACGCAGATGGAGACGACGTTCGGCATCATCATGCTGGCGCTCGCCGATGGGCGTCCGCGGGTGCTGGGGCTCAAGCCGATGCTCCAGTGCTTTATCGAGCACCGCAAGGACGTCGTGATTCGCCGCACGCGCCATGACCTGGCGAAGGCGGAGGACCGCGCCCACGTCCTGGAGGGGCTGAAGAAGGCCCTGAAGCACCTGGACGCGGTCATCAAGACAATCCGGCAGTCGAAGACGCCCGCCATCGCGAAGGAGGCGCTGGTGAAGCGCTTCAACTTCACCGAGCGGCAGGCCCAGGCGATCCTGGAAATGCAGCTGCAGCGCCTCACGGCGCTGGAGCGGGAGAAGCTGGAGGCCGAGTACCTCGAGCTCATCAAGAAGATCGAGTATTACCAGTCGCTCCTGAAGAGCGAGCAGAAAGTGCTCGGCGTGATCAAGGCGGAGCAGCAGGAGCTCAAGGAGCGCTTCGGCGATGCGCGCCGCACCGAGATCCTCGGGGAGGTGAAGGACTTCAAGATCGAGGACCTGATCGCGGAAGAGGACGTCGTCATCACGATCAGCCACTCGGGCTACATCAAGCGGCTGCCGGTGTCGGCGTACCGGCGGCAGCGGCGCGGCGGGGTCGGGGTGACCGCGATGGACACGAAGGACGAGGATTTCGTCGAGCACCTCTTCGTCGCCTCCACGCACGAGACGCTCATCTTCTTCACCGACAAGGGGCGGGCGTACTGGCTCAAGGTGCACGAGGTCCCGCAGGCCAGCCGCTACGCGCGCGGCACGGCGATCGTGAACCTCCTGGCGCTCACCGGAGGCGAGCGGCTCTCGACCTTCATCGCGGTGAAGCGCTTCGAGGAAAAGCGATTCCTCGTGATGGCGACCGCCTCGGGTATGGTGAAGAAAACCGCGCTGGAAGCCTACAGCAATCCCCGCAAGGCCGGCATCATCGCGATCACCGTCGAATCCGGCGATGAGCTGATCGAGGTGATCGTCACCGATGGGGAGCGGGAGCTCCTCCTGCTGACGCGCCAGGGCAAGGCGATCCGGTTCCCGGAGGCCCAGGTGCGGGAGACCGGCCGCTCGGCCCGCGGGGTGCGCGGGGTGCGCCTCGAGAAGAACGACGGCGTGATCGCGATGGCCGTCGTCCAGCCGAAGGCGGACCTCGTGACGGTGACAGCGCTCGGGTTCGGCAAGCGGACGCCGCTGGAAGCGCACCGGGTGCAGAGCCGGGGCGGGAAGGGCATCATCAGCATCAGGGTCACGGAGAAGAACGGCGAGGTCGTCGGCGCCAAGACGGTGACGGACCGGGATGAAGTCATGCTCATTTCGCAGGAAGGCATGATGGTCCGCTGCCCGGTCAAGGACGTGCGCGAAACCGGACGCGCGGCGCAGGGCGTGCGGCTCATCAGCATCAAGGGGAAGGACCGCGTCGCGTCCGTGGCGGCCGTCGTCCCAAAGGAAAAGGAAGAAGCGGACATCGAGGAGCTCCCCGGAGGCGAAGAGGCGGCGGCAAAGACGGAATCGCCGGGAGCCCAGGCCGGGGAGGCGGAACCCTCCGGAGCGGAACCCGCCGCGACTCCGGAGCCCAACGCCGCGCGGAAAGCGCCGGCCAAGAAACCGCCCGCGCCGCGCCGCGCCAAAGCCGCAGCCGCGCCGAAGCGCAAACGGCGCTAACTGCTTAACCGGGACCGGTCTGAAGCTGGAAACTGGAGGATGGAAGCTAGAACTCGCGGTGGAGAATTGAGCGAGCTCTTTCGAGCTTCTAGCGTCCAGCCTCCAGCTTCCGACCATGGATTTTCACGGATTCGTGTCCCCATCGTCTAATGGTCAGGACACCCCGCCTTCGGCGGGGCGGTGGGGGTTCGATTCCATGGTGCATACCGTCTATATTCTTAAGAGCTTGCGTACAGGCCGCCGGTACATTGGAGTGACTCAGGATCTCCAACGTCGTCTTGCAGACCACAATCGCGGGAAAAACAAGTCTGTGCGCGGTCGTGGACCTTACGAAGTTATCTGGACTGAGGAATGCGCAACCCGAGATGAAGCCGTACAGCGCGAGAAGCAGCTCAAGCGACAAAAGGGCGGAGAAGGGTTAGGGCGGCTTCTTGCCGCGAACGCGCGAGGCGAATAACAATTCGTGTCCCCATCGTCTAATGGTCAGGACAAGAGCCTTTCGAGCTCTCGGTGGGGGTTCGATTCCCCCTGGGGACACGGGACTCTTCGGCACGAAGTCAGAAGTCGCCGGGAAGCTGGAGGATGGACGCTAGAAGCTGGAATTATCGAACGGTGGAGGCGACTCCCGGTTTCCGGCTTCTCGCCCGCTCTTAACCGCTGATGAGGTCAACGGGAGACTACTGGCTCGCACGCGGACGGGTGATCGCACCGAACGGCGTCCTCGAGGGCGCCGTTCGCGTCTCGGGTGGGGCGATCTCGATGGTGGCGTCCCGGCCCCCGCGGCGATCCAGGGCGATCGACGTCGGCGGGAGGCTGATCGCTCCCGGGTTCATCGACCTGCATGTCTGGGGCGACCCCGAGCGGCTCGCGCGGGAGCTGCCCGCGCAAGGCACGACGGCGTTTCTCATCGGGATCGGGCCGGAGCCTCCGAAGGTGTTCAGGGCGCGTCGGAGGGTCACGGGGCCGCCGTCAGGCGCGCGGTGCCTCGGCGCGCACTGCGAAGGCCCGTTTCTCTCGCCGGCGCGGCCCGGCACGCTGCCGGCGCGGTGGATGCGGAGGCCGGCCGGCGCCGACCTGAACGCGATGGCGCGCCTGGGGGCCAGGATCGTGACGCTCGCGCCCGAACGGCCGGGCGCGCTCGAGGCGATCCGCTGGCTCCGGCGCCGGCGCATCGTGGTGTCGCTCGGGCACAGCGACGCGGACGCGGAGACGGCCGAGCGCGCGGCCGCGGCCGGCGCGCGGGCGGTGACGCACGTCTTTAACGGCATGCGGCCGTTTCACCACCGCGCGCCCGGGCTCATCGATGCGGCGCTCGCGGACCCGCGGCTGACGGCGATGGTGATCGCGGACGGCCATCACGTCAGCGCGAGCGCGCTCGCGCTCCTCCTGCGGCAGAAGGGGTGGCGCGGGACCGCTCTGGTGACGGATTCGGTCCGGGCCGTTCAGCAGGCGTGGCGGCTCACGTTCAACGGCGGCGTCTACCGGGACGCCCGCGGCGTCCTCGCGGGCAGCGCGTTGGCCATGATGCGCGCTGTCCGGAACGCCGTGGAGCTCGGCGGCGCGTCCGTCGAGGACGCGGTGCGGATGGCCGCGGAGACGCCGGCGCGGCTCTTGGGCGAGACCCGGCGCGGCGCGATCGCGCCGGGCCGGCGGGCGGACCTGGTCGTCCTGGACGAGCGCCTGCGGGTGTGCCTCACCATCATCGGCGGCGAGGCGGTGTACGGCGGCGTCTGACGGCGCCGTCCGGAAGGAGCCACGAACATCATGTGCGGCATCGTCGGATATGTGGGGTTCCGGGAGAGCGTGGAGACGATCCTCGAAGCGCTCGCCCGGCTCGAGTACCGGGGGTATGACTCGGCGGGCATCGCCGTTGTGGACGGCGGCAAGCTCGCCATCCGCCGCAAGGCGGGGAAGCTGCAGAGCCTGATCGAGGACCTGCGCCGGCGGCCCATCCGCGGCTCGGTCGGCATCGGGCATACGCGCTGGGCCACGCACGGGGAGCCCTCGGAAGCCAACGCGCACCCGCACGCGGACACCCACGGCCGCCTCGCCGTGGTCCATAACGGCATCATCGAGAATTACGCGCCGCTCAAGGAGCGGCTCCTCGGCCGCGGCCACGTGTTCCGCTCCAAGACGGACACGGAGGTCATCGTCCACCTCGTCGCCGAGTACGCGAAGCGGATGGGCGTCGCCCGGGCGTTCCGTCGGGCGCTGCGAGACCTGCAGGGCTCCTACGCGGCGTGTCTCGTGAGCGCCGATGAGCCCGGACGGATTTTCGGCGCCCGCCACGGCAGCCCGCTCATCGTGGGCATCGGCGCCAAGGAAGCGTTCTTCGCCAGCGACGTGCCGGCCATCCTCGGCTGGACGAAGCGGGTGGTCTATCTCAACGACGGCGACGTGGTGGAGCTCACCGCCTCCGGGCTCACGGTGACCGACCTGGCGGGACGCCGGGTCGCGCGCCGTCCGGCGCGGGTGACGTGGGACATCGGCTCGGCCCGCAAGGAGGGCTTCGCACACTACATGCTGAAGGAGATCCACGAGCAGCCGGCCGCCGTCGAGCAGACGCTCGCCAACCGGCTCGACGCCGCGAAGGGCCGCCTCCAGTTCGACGCCCGCACGCGGCGGTTTCTCGCCGGGCTGCATGCGCAGGAGAAGCTCATCATCATCGCCTGCGGCACCGCCTATCACGCGGGCCTGGTCGGGGAGTACATGCTGGAGGAGTTCGCGGGGATTCCGGTGGACGTGGACCTGGCTAGCGAGTTCCGCTACCGCGGGCCCATGCTGGACCGGCGCACGACGGTGATCGCCATCACGCAGTCCGGGGAGACCGCCGACACGCTCGCGGGCGTGCGTCTCGCGAAAGAGCGCGGGGCCAAGGTACTCGCCGTCTGCAACGTCATGGGATCGTCCATCGCCCGCGAGGCGGACGCGGTCCTGTACACGCACGCGGGGCCGGAGATCGCCGTCGCCTCGACCAAGGCGTACACGGCCCAGCTCACGGCGCTCACGCTCTTGACGCTCGCGCTGGCGAAGCGGCGCGGGCGGTTCTCGCGCGCCCGCTGGCGGCAGCTGCTCGGCGGTCTCGCGGCGCTGCCGGGGCTGATCGAGCGGACGCTCAAGCGGACCGAGGCGGACGCGCGCACCGCGGCGGCGAAGTACGCCGGATGCCGGAACTTCTACTACCTGGGCCGGCGGTACAACTACCCGAGCGCGCTCGAGGGAGCGCTGAAACTCAAGGAGATCTGCCCGCTCATCCACGCCGAGGGCTACGCGTCCGGGGAGATGAAGCACGGCCCCATCTCGCTCATCCGCATGGGCTGGCCCGTCGTCGTCCTGGCGCCCCAGTCCCCGGTGTACGAGAAGGTGGTGTCGAATATCGAAGAGGTCCGGGCGCGGCGGGGGGAATGTATCGTCGTCGCGTCCGAAGGGGACGCGCAGATCCGCCGCTGCGCCGACAGTCTGATGACGATCCCGAAGACCGAGGAGCTCTTCTCGCCGATTCTCGCGGCGGTGCCGCTGCAGCTGTTCGCCTATTACGTCGCCTGCGAGAACAAGTGCGACGTGGATCAGCCGCCCAACCTGGCCAAGAGCGTCACCGTGGAGTAGCACCCGGCGAGAAGGTGGAAGGTGGAAGATGGACGATGGAACGCGGGACGACACATGCAGGCGCCGCCACCACCTTCTACCATCTACACGCTCCCTTCTCGGATGTGACGGATGACGGGCACGCTGGCGGTGGTCTCGACGCCGATCGGCAACCTTTCGGACATGACGTTCCGCGGGGTCGAGACGCTCAAAGCCGCCTCGCGGATCGCCTGCGAGGACACGCGGCAGACGGCGAAGCTGCTCGCCCGCTACGGCATCCGCGCGCGCACCGTCAGTCTCCATGAGCACAACGAGCGGGCCCGGGCGCCCGAGCTGCTGGAGGCCCTGGAGGGCGGGGACACCGTGGCGCTCGTGTCCGACGGGGGGACCCCGCTCATCAGCGACCCCGGGTGGCGGCTGGTCCGTGGCGCGATCGAGCGAGGGATCGCGGTGACGTGGATCCCGGGGCCCTCGGCGCTGATCGGCGCGCTCGTCCTCTCCGGCTTGCCGACGGACCGGTTCACGTTCGAAGGGTTCTTGCCGGTGAAACCCGGCGCGCGCCGCCGGCGCCTGGAGACACTCGCCCGGGAGGGACGGACGGTGGTTCTGTTTGAGTCTCCGCACCGGCTGTGCCGGCTGCTGGGCGAACTGCGGGAGGCGGCGGGAGATGTGCAGGCGGCCTGCGCCAGAGAGCTCAGCAAGCAGTTCGAGGAGGTGCGCCGCGGCCCGGTCAGCGAGCTCGAGGCGCATTTTGCCCGCGTCACACCCCGCGGCGAATTCGTTGTCGTCGCCTCCATGCCAAACAAATCGGGGACGCTCTAGATAACATGATGAATGGTTCAAGGGGCGCATGATCAGGCATCACGGGCGGCTGATTGGACGCAAGCGAGGAAGGCCGAGGGGGAATTTATTCACAACTATCACGGCAAGAAAGGGATACCTAGAGCGTCCCCATGAATAGGGTGCATGAGACGGCGGTAATCGGGAAGGGCGTGTCGCTCGGAGACGGCAATGACATCGGGCCGGGCTGTATGCTCGAAGACGGGGTGGTCCTGGGCTCAGGGAACCGTCTGTGGATGAACGTCTATATCGGCCCCGGGACCACGATGGGGGACGAGAACCAGGTGCATATGGGAGCCGTGGTCGGCCATCAGCCCCAGGACCTGGCCTACACCGGAGCGGATACCTTCACCCGCATCGGCCACCGGAACACGATCCGGGAATACGTCACGATCCACCGGGGGACCAAGGACGGCACCGCGACCGAGATCGGCGATGACAATTTCTTCATGGCGAACGCCCACATCGCCCACAACTGCCGGATCGGCTCGAAGGTCATCCTGGTCAACCTGGCCAGCCTGACCGGCCATTGCGTCATCGGGGACCAGGCGTTCATCTCCGGCATCGTCGGCCTGCATCAGTTCACCCGGATCGGCCGCCTGGCCATGATCAGCGCCCTCTCGGCCGTCAACAAAGACGTGCCCCCGTTCATGCTGTGCGGGGGGCGGCCGGCGGTGGTCCAGGGCGTGAACGTCGTCGGACTTCGCCGGGCCGGATTCCCGCTACCGGTCCGGGAAGAGATCAGGAGAGCCCATAGGATCCTCTATCGGGAGGGGAGCAGCATCGGCACCGCGGTCGAGGAGCTGGAAAATTCGCTGCAGAGTCCCGAATCCAGGGAAATCCTCGAGTTTGTCAAGTCGTCCACGCGAGGAATTTGCGGCGGGATCGGCTCCGATCCATCCGAGTCTGAGGATTCCATCCTGCCTCGTCGGCGCCACGCCAGCGCTGAGTAAGCTTCTTTTCCTCTATATCTTGAGGTTTTTGCTCCCAGGCCTCACAAACCACTACGGAGTGGCATAACGATTTCCCGGCACACTGCACTTTTCATAAATAGATAAGAAAGATGTTGACAATCATTTTACTTTAGCTAAAATAGCTGGGCTGTTTAACGAGCAGGCTTGGAACCAACATGCAACTCGGCTGTGGGAGGCCTGGTAGGCATGGAAGGCAGGTTCCGTTCCGGACGTATTGTGTCCATTTGCGCGCTTGCGGCTGGCATGTTTCTTTTGCCTGTGAAGCAAGCGCTTCCTCAGGACCATGACAACCAGGCACTGCATCCAGTCCGAAGCGTCAACGCTTCGGACATTTTCATTTCCCCTGAGCTCGGGCATGTCGAAGCCGTGCATCAGCCACCCGGAGGGGGCTCAGGACAGCTGATTGTGTATTTCCAGGAGCCCCATGCCATCTACGAGGCCCAGCAGAGCCTCGCCACGATGCTGAAGACCCTGGTGAGTGAGCATGGACTCAGGCTCATCCTCATGGAGGGGGGCGAGGGGCATCTCGGGCTGGCCGAAATGCGCCGGTTCGGCTCCAAAGAAATCCGCTACCAGGTGGCCGGGAAATATCTGAAACTCGGTGTGATCAGCGCTCCGGAATACCTTGATATCATCCTGGACGCGCCGCTGTCGCTCTGGGGGGTGGAGGACGAGGCGATCTACAACGAGCAGGCGAAGGTCTTTCTCGCCGCGGATGAGATCCGAGCTCGAATCGCGCCCACGCTGTCCGATGCGAAGCGGGCCGCTTGGGCGCTGGCGGAGCGGGTGTTCCCGGCTCCGCTGATCGAGCTTGAACGCGCGGCTGCCGCATTCGATCAAGAATCGATCGCGCTTGAGACATATGCCGGGCTTCTCGAGCGGCTTGCGGGCGACGCTGGGGTTGGGATGGCGAGGTACCCGCAGGTGCAGGGCCTCATTGCCTTGGCCGCGGGAAGCGAGGCATTCGACGCGCGGGCGGTTCGAACCGACCAGGAGCGGATCTGGAGCGCGTTGCGCCTCCGCGCCGGCGCCGAGGCGATCAGCGAGCTGTCCGCGCTGGCCTCGAACGACAGCCAGGGCTTCTTCCTCGCGCTGGCCGAGCGCGCGCAGTCGGCGGGCATCGCCCTGGCGGCGTACCCGGCATTCGAGTCGTATGCCGAGCTGCTTCAGGCTGAAGCCCGGATGGATTCGCGGCGCTTGTACGCCGAGCTGGACGAGCTCGCCGGGGCGCTCCGGACCGCGCTCGCTTCGACGCCGGAGGCCAGGCACCTGAGCCGCACGATGCGCAGGCTGGAACTCGTGGACCGGCTCTCTCGGCAGCAGCTGTCGCCCTCGGAGTTCACGCGATATGCCGATGAGGATGCCCGCGCCGGCATCGCGGGCTGGATGACCTCGCTGAGCGCCGCGTGGCCGGATCCGGCGGATCAGGCGCGCATGGCGCGGGCGCTCGCGGAGCTCCCGGACGCGTGCCGCGCATTCGAGCGCTTTTACGAGCTGGCCGCGCGCCGCGACCGGCTCCTCGCCGAACGAACGCTCGCCAAGCTCGCCGAGACCGGCGCGCCGATCGCGGCGCTGGTGACGGGCGGCTATCACACGAACCGCATCGTCGCGCGCCTCGCGGAAGGCGGGATGACGGTCATCGTCGTCACGCCGGACGCCGGGGACGCGCAGGACAGCGACCGGCTCTATCGGGCATTGGTGCACTACAAGCACGGACGCGGGACCCTGAATGACGTCAAGGCCGCGGCGCTCCTGCGCACGGCGGCCGTCACGCAGGAACACGAACCCGGCGGGCTCAAGCCATGAGCCACGCTCAAGGAGGCTCACTGATGCGACGAATCGCCACCCGCTGGAATCGGCCCGTCTCGTGGATGCTCGCGTGGGTGTTCTGGCTGGGCCAGGCCGCGCCGGCTGCCGCCCTGGAAGGGTATTTCCAGCAGGGCGCGGCCCGCGCCACACGAGGCGCCGGCGAGGTCATGTCGGAGATCGCCCAGGGGTGGCGGGAGCGCCTGCCGCAGCTCGAAGCCGCCGCGCTCGTAGGCGCGGCGCGGCTCAGGACCGCGCCGGTCACGACGACGTTTTCCATTTCGCTCGCGCGCCTGATGCCGCCGGAATCCCAAGACGCCCTCCGGCCTAAGCTCGGCGAGGCGATGGCCAAGCTCCTCGATGCGGGCGCGATCAGCGGATTCCGCATCGAGCCGCAGGCGGAGCGGATCGCGTTCGAAATCACCAGTTCGGGGGCGCTCAGCCCGGTGGACTGGCGGCGGATCATCGATGGGTTGAGCGCGGCGGTCTCCGCGCACACGGGCGAATCCGTGGCGAGGCCGGACCTGCCGCTGGATGGCACGCAGGGCAAGACGTTCGTCGCCACGCGGCCCGGCGTCGTGATCAGCAACGACTTGCGTGCCGGGATCGACCAAGAGGGCGGCAGCAAGATCGCGGTGGCATTTGAGCTGGGCCGGGCGCTTCGCATCGGCGGGAACGTGCAGGAACTGACCTCGCAGACGGGCGATTTGGACCTCCAGGCGCGATCACACGCCGCCTTCGAATTGCTTCGGCGCGCCGCTAGGAGCGCGCACGCCAAGCGGGTCAACGGGGACGCCAGGCAGGTCAGGCAAGCCGAGGCCATTCGCGAGGGCGGGTGGCTGAGGACCGTTCGGCCCATTGGGACCCGCGTCGTGCTCTCCTATTTGGATGACGACCCGGCTATCCTGCGTGATGCGGACGGCGCGTGGGCGCTCATCGGTCTCTCAGGCCGCTTTCGCGGGATCGCACCGGTGCCGGAAGGGCCGGAAGGCTCGCACTATTTCAAGCTGGCGCTGGTTGAGTGGGCTGTCAGGGCCTACGGGAGCGAAGACGCGGCGCTGCCGTTCCTGAGCGCGCTCATCACGAAGGAAGCCGAACAGCTCTACCTGCCGACCGCCTGGGTGCAAGAGCAGTACGCGGGACTGGAGCTCCCGGATCCCGTCATCCTGGAGAGCTACATCGAACCGACTTCGGAGGATCTCGCGCTGCTCAACGAAGGATTTCAGCGGATTGACGGGGCGTACCGAGCGGCTAAGGAGCGAGCGGCTGAGCGCGCCGAGCGGCTCGACCCCGCGCGCAATGAGGGGCTGCGCTTGTCGAAAGCGCTGGAGGCGGAATACGGCCCCGAGCTCTTCGGCGAGAAGACCGTCGTCGGCGACGACGGCGAGGCCAGACGGATCAACGTCGAAGACACGCTCGAAGCGTTCACCGAGGATCTGGCCGGTGAGATGGCACAGGCAAAGATGGCGAGCGTGAGGGAGCTGGACGCCCTGGCCCGCGGGGAAACCGGCCTCAAGCCGAATCTCGAGCGCGAATATCGCGACGTGGACGGCCACGTCATGACCCACCGGAGGATGTTCCTGGGGCTGGTCGACAATCTCTTCGGGCGCAAGACCAAGGACCGCTGGCGACTGAATGAGGAAACGCCGATCCCGGAGGAGCTGCATCCGCTCAAGCGTCCCGGCCTGGAAGGCACCGGGCCGTGGGCGAACCTCGGCATGGCGTTCCGCGCGCTCAATGCGAAGACCGCATCCTGGATGCCGGATGCCGAGGATGCCAAGCCGAGGGACGCGAAATCCGGCGACTTGCTCGGCCCGTACGAGATGGTGCGCAACATCAAGCACATCCTGTCCGGCGAATGGGACGATAAGGAATTCGTCCACCCCGACACGGGGAAGCGCTACAAGATCGAGACGCTTAGGAAGGAATGGGCCACGATTTTCCTCCGCGTGCCCGGCCTGCACCTCCGCGAGGACCATGTCTATTACAACGGGCGCCGCGTGCCGGGAATGCTCGTCTTCTTTCTCCTGCACGCGCTCAACAACTACCACGAAGACCGCCACATCCAGTTCTATGTGCCGAAAATCGACACCCACGCGGAAGCCCTCGTCGTCGGGAAGACTCTCGACCGGCTCGAGAAGACGATGGGCCTCGCGCGCGGCACGATCAAGATCAAGATCCTCAATGAGCGGGGCATGTTCGTCATGAACCAGATCCCGATCATGCACACGCTCCGCCACTGGCTCATCGGGACCAACGTGGGGCGGTGGGACTACCTGAACAGCATCATCGAACTGCTGTGGCATAAGAGCAAGCAGGTGGTCTCCGATCCGCACCGGATCACGATGCTGTATCCGAACATGGTGCCGTATCCCCGCCGCAACACGTTCCTCATGCTCATGGCGAGCCTCAATGACGCGCTCCTGCCGGAGCACGGCGCGGCGATCGGCGGGATGTTCGCGAAAATGAAGCTGACCATCTACCCGAGCGATTCACCGGAGGAGCAGGCGCGCAAACGCCGCATCAACCAGCGCGCCTTGCGGGGCGCCTGGCAGGACAAGCTGCAGGAACGGCTGGCCGGGTTGTTCGAAATCGTGGATCCCGATACGGGCGACCGCCGGCGGTACGACGTGCTCCGGCAGAGCTGGGTGGCCACGCCGGACGCGGAGTACGTCCTGGCGGGCGAGTATCCGCTCAAGGGAACGCTGGAAGAGGTCGAACGGCTCATCAACGATGGCGTCGAAGTCTCCTACACGGACCCCGATGACGGCCGGACCTACACGATCTGGCTCGGCCGGCCGCGGACGGAGCGCGAGGGGGATCTCTCGGACGAGGAGCGGGAGGAGTGGGCCGAATACGACCGCATGATCGCCGCATTCGAAGCCCAAGGCCTCCTCCGCCTCGAGGGCGGCAGGTACGTTCCCAGCCATTACGTCGTGTCGGCGGAGGACCTGACGCCGGAGGCGTTCTTCTCCGAGGAACGGATCCAGGAGCTGTTCGGGTTTCCGGATCGCCCGGTGGTCACGGAAGAGGGGATCATGCGCGGCATCCGGATGGCGTCGGAGTACCTCTTCCAGCTCATGCAGGGCAATTTCGCGGCGGCGCTGGAGGATCTGGACGGCACGCGGTTCATGAACGACCTGGCCACCTACGAGATCTTCTGGCACTGGCTCTGGACGCTCGCTCAACGAGGCGACGTCCAGCTGACGGACGAGCAGGGGAACCCCACAGGCGAGTTCGTCACGCAAGACTACCTGCGCGAGATGCTCCGCCGGCGCTGGGCGGACGTGGTCGAGTACTACGAAGGGGAGTTCCAGCGGAACTACGGCGCGCGCGGATTCGCGCCGCTGGCGGATGCCGATGTGGAGGCGCGATGGCAACACGTGCTCGGCTTCTTCGAGTCGCTGCGCGCCGACGGCGTGTCCACCCGCTTCGACATCAACTACGCCCCGCTCACGATGCGCATGCTCGAGCGGCAGCTGTTCAACCCCGCGTACGTGCAATACGGTTCCCGGCTCATCATGGAGGCCTCGGAGGTCAGCGATGAGGAGCGCGAGGCGGTCTTCGACGCCGTCCTGGGCCGCGAGCCCGGCGCGGCGCCAGACCGGGGGGAGCTCGTGGCGCGAGTCAAAGCGGCATCGGTGAAAGCGGCCGCCGGCAATGACGCCGAGCTGCGGCTCGCCGTCAAGGCGCTGGAGGCGCACGATTACGTCTACAACATCTATGCGGAGGGGCTGAGCCAGCCGGTGACGCAGGAGCGGCTGGCCTTCAACAAGCTCAACGAAATCGGGCTCTCCGTCGAAGCTATGGCGGAGGAAGCCGAGACGGTGGATCAGTTGGTCGCGCTGGTGGGAGAGGATGACGAGCAAGGTCGAGAGATCCGCCCGACGCGGATGATCTCCCTCCTGGACCGTGCCCGGCACCACCTCGAAGACGTGCGGGACTGGTTCCGCCAGCCGAGGTTCGCGCGGCTGGAGCGGATGCGCAGCCGGCGATGGCAGGCCTCAGACGTCGTGACCGTGCAGGGGATCGAGCGGCTCCTGGCCGAACATGGGATCACGGAGCAGCACCCCCTGCACAACCTCCTGGCCCAGAAGCTGTACAACGCGAAGAAATTCGCGCAGCAGAGCCGCGATTTCATCGCGACGGGAGGCGCGATGGACGGCCAGTCCGCGGCACGGCTGGCGGAAGCGGGGCACGTGGCATACTACTTCAGCGGCTGGCAGGCGTCGCACCATTGGGGTAAGCCGGATCTGGCCAAGTACCCCTTCGATCAGGCGGCCAAGAAGATCGCCGAGATCAACAAGTATCTGGCGAACCAGCACCGCAACCAGCGCGTGCTGTTCCTCGACATGTGGAACGAACTCGAAGCCTTGTTCGACGAGATGTACGTGGACATCGCGAACACGCCGAGCGCGCGCGAGCGCGCGCGCAAGCAGGAGGCGTGGACGGCGCGGTTTCGCGCGGCCGCCGTCGAGCATGATCAGCACGGCAAGAAGGCCCGCATGTTCCTCGATGCCGTGCGCGAGGATCCCGACACGTTCATCGGTGGTTTGTTTGACGAGATCGTGTCTCAGGCGTTCACCGAGCTGCCGGCCACGGGCGTGGCGGCGGACCGGACGCTCAAGCGCCAGGCTTACAAAGCCGCGGCGTATGCCGGCCTGCAGGCGTTCATGGTCGACTACCTCATTCCGGGGTTCGTCGACGGCGACACCGGCCATGAGTCGTTGTCGGAGATGGTCAGGCTGTTCGTGGAAGCCGGCGCGGGCGCGATTCACCTTGAAGACCAGGCGCACGGGCTCAAGAAGTGCGGCCACATGGCGGGCAAAGTGCTGGTCTCGGTGAAAAAGCATGTCGAGCGCCTGCTGGAGGCGCGTTACGCGGCGGACAAGCTCGGCTCGAAGCTCATGATCGTGGCCAGGACGGACGCGCAGGCGGCCAAATTGCTGGAAAGCAACGAAGATCCCCGCGATCACTTCTTCATCCGGGGCGCCACAAACCGCGCTGTGCCGTCGCTCGCCCGGGTGATTCGGTACAGTCTGCGCGAGGTCGACGCCTACGGCGGCACGCCGGAGAGTCTCGTGAATGACCTCCAGGCCAATGGGTATGGCGACATGGCCCAGACCATCCGCGCCATCTGGGCGGCGCGGGGGGAAGGCGTAGGCGGTGCATTGCTTGGGCACACGGATCTGGTGTACTTTACCGAGAGCCGTCCTGGGCTGATGCGGGAAGGACAGCGTGCGGGCGACGTGGGACAGCTGTGGGATCGCGAGATGCAGGTGCGGATCCGCAGCGGAGAGATCCCCACGTTGCGGCTCGACACCTTGCTGCGGGTGGGCGATCCCGTCGACGGTGAGCTCTTGACGGTCGAGCAGATCATCGCCCGGCAGCCGAAGCGACCGGAAGAGGTCGTGGAGCTTTCCCACCGGCTGACCGATCAGTGGGCGACACATGCCCAGCTGATCACCTTTGCGCAAGCGGTGCGGGAGGCGATCGGCGCGGCGGCCTCCCCCTATCAGGGCGAGGCGATGGATCCGGAGGATCCGAAATTCGTCTACGGCAATCCGCTCGGCACGCTGGTCGCCCGCACGGAGGACGGCGGGGCGGATGTGCCCGCGTGGCTGGCGGCGGATCTGCCATCCTATCAGGCTGCCGGCTTGAAGGGAGTCTATCGTGGCCCTCTGGTTGTCAACGGCCGCGCGCTGAATGGCGTGGCGTATGTCGACATGAGCGACGAGGAACTCGATGCGGTCGCGGCGCGCTGGGCGGCGCTCACCGATCCGCTGTACGGACCCCAGGTCCCCAGTGCCGGCTATATGAAGCGGCTGGCGGCCTCGGAGTTCGGCATCGAGTTCCACTGGGACATGGACCAGGCCAGGACGTATGAAGGCTACTATCAGTTGGATTCCGCGTCGAAATACCGGGACCCCGCATCGGGGATCGAGGTCAAGCTGGGCGTCATCAATGCCGCGGTCCGACTTCGGGAGTTTGCCGGTGTGGCCGACACGGGGTGGATGGAGCAGGGCACGCCCGATGTCCCGGAAGCGGAGGCGCTGCTCTACTTCGTCAAATCGGATCCCAAGGGACGCGGGCGGGACCTGTTCTTCTCCATCAATCTCTCCCCGTCGTTCGATTGGAGCAATCCGAGGAACTGGCGTTCGGTGCTCACGATCAGGACCCCGCAGCCAGAGTGGCGGGATCCGGCGCACTGGCCGGGTGGTCTGACGGAAGAGCAGCAGCGGCTCGTGCAGGAGGCGCTGGGCGATCCGGAATTCGACTGGAACGATTCAAGCACGTGGGGCGACCAGGAGCACTTCCGGGCCGTCACAATCGTCCACGAGCATTTCGCCGAGGAAAAAATCCGTTTGATTGAGGATGCCATCAGCGCACCGGGATTCGATTGGCGCGACCCGGATTCGTGGGGCGATGAGCGCCGTCGCCGCGCCGTGCAGGACATGGTCGAGCACATCATGGATTTCAGCTTCAAGATGGGGCAAGCGGGTTACGTGTTCCAGTTCGTGACGATCTTTCAGGACCACGTCAGCACGCTGGCCATCTATCAAGCCGCGAAACAGCTCCTGGCCAGCGGGGCGGGCGGGTTTGTGCGGTCCACCCAGCAGATCGAATGGATGGTCGGCAACCGGTTTTGGAAGCACCAAACGACGGCCGGCGTCCCGTTGACGGACAAGATGCTCGTCCAGGTGGCAGGCGGCCGGCACACAGGCGTCGCGGCGGCCGGCGGGGCGGCCACGGAAGGCGCCTTCGGCGTCAAGACCCGCCGCGCGCCGGCGGGGTCTGCCGCCGGCGTGCTGCAGGTGCTGGGGGAGCGGCAGCACAACCTGAGTCGCGATCCCAACGGATACTCGCAGCTCGAGACCGTCCCGGATGCCATGACGGTCGGCGAGGCGCTCGGTCGGCTCAGCTTCAACTTCGTGCAGGAGCTCAACGGCGTCGGGATCCCACGGGCGGGGTTCGTTCCCTACGTGCATCGGCGGGGCACGCCGCCAGACGATTTCACGCCGGCGAGATGGTCGGTGACGCTTCAGCCTGGGGATCAAATCCGGCTCGCCCTCAGGCCAGAGGCGCCGACGCTCGAAGAGATCGCCGCGTCGCTGGATCGGGCCGTAGACACGATCCGTCCCGATATCACGACGCTCAAGGAATGGGGGCTGATCGCGCAAGAGGGGAGCGGCGCATCCGCAACCTTCAACCTGACCGCCCGGACGATCGAGGCGTACACGCCGCTCTTCGCGTACCTGGACACGCTGCCGGCATCGGTGAGCCGGCGCCCCGAGGCGCGCCACGCGCACGGCGCGCACGTTCGTGAACTGTTGTCGGTGACCGACACGGACTTGCGGCGCGCGGTGCAGCAGACCGGCGGCGCCCTCTCGAACGAGATCTGGATTACTCGTCGACCTCGGCAGGATGCGATCAAAGTGAGTGTCCCCTACTCGAACCGAATCAATGTCTTTGCGCCGGAAGGCGTGTCGGGGGCGGACATCCTCGCGGCCATCCTTGAGCACCTGCGGACGAAGGACATTCCACTCGATGACCAGGAGTCCCAGGGGCCCGCCTGGGTCGCGATGCGCGAGGCGCTTGAGCGGTTCGCCGCGCAGGCCCTGCATGAGCGCGAGGCCGTCCGGAGCGGCGAAGACCGGCGCGGCGGCGGCACAGACGATCCGGCCGCGCAGCACCTGGAGGAGACCACGCTCGATCTGGCGCCGCCGTCGGAGCGCAGCGAGCATCGGGGCGAGATGAACACCACGTACGTGTCCGTCGCGCTGGCCGCGGAGGGCTTCCGCGGCCGCGGGAAGGAATGGAAGACAAGCGGAGACGACCGCGCGAAGGAGGTGTCCGATGCCGTGACAGCCTCGCAGGGTGTTGAAGCCACCTACATGGCGTATGAAGGCGCGCTCGATGAGGAAATCGGCGAGCTCGAAGCGGACCAGTACCACGTGGTCGGAGAGGTCGTGAATCCGGGCGGCGCGATCAAGGATACGGTCATCGAGGACCCGGTCGAGGGCACGAACGCGATGGCCACCGACAACAACGGCGTGCCGAGGGCGGCGCTCTCCCCGTCGGAATCCGGGGCGACGTCAATCCGGGTGAGCGGCGACGGCGTCAAGGCGCTTGGCGGGATCCCGGACATCTACGCGGATCTCATCGTGACGCGGGTACCCCCAGCACGGCGGGCCGAGGTGCAGGCGGCGCTGGATCCGGAGGTGGACCCAGAAAATCCGTATCCGCACATGCGCGCGACGCTCGAGCTGGTCGCCGAGGCGAACGGCATCACGATGAACGATCTCGAAGTCGTTATCATGAACCGGGAGCGCGAACGGGTGCGGCTCGCGGCGCTCGAACGGCTCCAGCAGGAATTCCCTGATCTCGTGGTGACCCAGATCAGCGACGGCACGGTCGCTCCCGGGGTTGAGGCCGCGATCGGGCGCAAGGCAGGCAAGCATCTGGTCGAATGGACCGTGGGCAAGACGGCGGAAGGATTCTACAACCTGACGCTGACGAAGGCGGTCCAGCGGCGCGGGGCGGTCGCGGCGGCCAGAATCTATAGCACGCAGGTGAACGGTGACACCAGTCTCGCCGCCCGGTATCAGTTCCTCCCGCATCAGGTGAACGCGATCCGGCGCGCCAGGCCGCACGACGCCGAGGACATTCTGGCAGGCCGCCTGATCCTGACGCCAGACGACGTGGCCGGCCCGGTCAACGGGTCGATGTCCATGTTGACGGATAACGGCTGGTTCAATCTTCCAGGAGTCGAGCAGCTCGAGGATGGGCGCTACCGGGTGGTGACGCTGCGCTTCGCGGATCCAGCGGGCGACGGCAGCGGCGCGGCATGGCTCGACGTGGATGACATCGACTATGCCGACGTGGAAGCGGTCGTGGGGGCGGGGACGGAGCAGCTGAAACGGCTCAACACCCCCTCGGTGCTGGAGACGAGCCCCTATCTCGACCGGCTCGCGGCCTTGGGCGTCGAGGTGCCGGACGGCCGGACCGCGCTCGCACTGCAGGAGGGGGTATGGGCGCCGGCGTTCGAGGAGGCGCTGACGTACACGATCAGTCCGGAAGTCGCTCAGCGTGCGGTTAACCTCGCGGAACCGCTGGCGATCGTGCTCCACTCTTCGCTGTTTGATGAGGGTCCGGACGCGGCGGCGACCCTGCGGCGCATTCAGGAGCAGCTGCTGGCGGCGCTCGAGGACGTGGACGGTCTCGATGGCGATTACGCGCTCCGGTTCGTCCTGGTGATGGAAGAGGCGGCCGACGCGGACGTGGCCGTCAAGGCGCGGGCGCTGGCGCTCAGCGTCGCGGAGGCGTCGGATCGGACGGTGTCACTGTCGGAGGAGCAGTTCGCGCTTCCCCCGCTTCCCGACGTGGCGCCCGAGGAGCTCGTGAGGCGCATCAGGCAGGGGATCTTGAACGGCGCCATCGGCGCCGTGATCGGGCCCCGGGCGTGGGCGCAGGGCGTGAAGACCGCCGCCGGGTCTGACGCCGTGGCGGTCGTGGCGTTTGATCGCGCGGACGATGAAGAGACCGTGCGTTCGGCAGGCGCCGCCATCGCCGCTGGCGTCGAAGCCGCGGTCGCCGGCGGCCGGCTCTCGCCTGAAGTTGCAGTAGGTTTTCTGGTGGAGCAGACACCAGATGCCATTGTTCCAGAACTCATTGACCTCGAGCGAATTACGGAAGAGCTAGCTGTCTACCGCCAGCGCATGAAGAGTACAAGGAAGGCCATAGAAAGAGCATAACACGCAGTAGCACAATGAGTTACTCATAATCCAAGAACGACGACTACGACCATGACAGTTCTATTTAGCAGAAACCATGACATTTCTATTTGGTTGCGACAAGCGCGAGAAAGGAGTTGACGAAAGGCAGTTGTGAAGCTATACTAGTTAGAAATTAGGCACCTTTAAGGACCCGTCCTGAGAGGCGGGAAAGGGAGAGATGGCAGCCTCCACCACGGCCAAGGCACAGACGAACCCCACCCGGAAGGGCGGGGTGTTTTTTTGTCCCGGGAGCCCCCGCGGCCATGCCTGAGCCCATGCAGCCCAAACCCAAGGTCCTGGACGCGGAAGCCATCCGCCGGACCGTGGTCCGCATCGCGCACGAGATCCTCGAGCGCAACAAGGGCGCAGAGGGCCTGGCGCTTATCGGCATCCGCACCAGGGGCGCGGTGCTCGCCCAGCGGCTGGTCAAGGAGATGGAGACGATCGGCGGCCGCCGCGTGCCGGTGGGGGTGCTGGACATCACGCTCTACCGCGACGACCTTTCGCGCATCGCGCCCAACCCCGTGGTGCACGCCACGGACATCGCCTTCGACGTGACGGATCTGTGCCTGGTGCTCGTGGACGACGTCCTGTTCACGGGACGGACCATCCGGGCCGCGCTGAACGCGCTGAGCGACCTCGGCCGCCCGCAGGCGATCCAGCTTGCGGTGCTGGTCGATCGCGGGCACCGGGAGCTCCCCATTCGGGCGGACTATGTCGGGAAGAACATCCCCACGCGCCAGCGGGAGCGCGTGGAGGTGCGCCTGGAGGAAACCGACGGCGAGGACGAGGTGCGCCTGGAGCCGGCGCCTGAGGAGGAGCCCGCGGACGCCCCGCGCCGGCGGAACGACCCGGAGCGGGAGCGATGACGACCTCGGTGGCGGACGCGCCGCCCTCGACGGCGCAGTGGACGAAGAAGGACCTCTTGGGCCTCCGGGACCTGAGCGCGGAGGAAATCCGCGCGATGCTGGCGACCGCCGCGTCTTTCCGCGAAGTCTCCCAGCGCTCCATCAAGAAAGTCCCCGCGCTGCGCGGCAAAACGGTGGTCAACCTCTTCTTCGAGCCCAGCACCAGGACCCGGACGTCGTTCGAGCTGGCGGCCAAGCGGCTCTCGGCCGATATCATCAACATCGCCTCCGCGACCTCCAGCCTGACGAAGGGCGAAACGGTGCTCGACACCATCCGGACCCTGGAAGCCCTCAAGGTCGACGCGTTCGTCATCCGCCACGCCGCCGCCGGCGTGCCGCACCTCGTCGCGCGGCAGACCGACGCCTCGGTCATCAACGCGGGCGACGGCGCGCACGAGCATCCGACCCAGGCGCTGCTCGATCTCTTCACGATCCAGGAGCGCAAGGGCCGCGTGGAGGGCCTCAAGGTCTCCATCATCGGCGACATCGCGCACTCGCGGGTGGCGCGCTCGAACATCTGGGGGCTGACGAAGCTGGGCGCGGCCGTGACCGTGTGCGCGCCGCCGACTCTGCTGCCGGCGAAGATCGACACCCTGGGGGTGCGGGTGACCTACCGGCTCGAGGAGGCGCTCGAGGACGCGGACATCGTCATGCTGCTGCGCATCCAGCACGAGCGGCAGGAAGCCCGGCTCGTGCCGGGCGAGCGGGAGTACCGGCTGCGCTACGGAGTGACGCGCGCGCGCCTCGCGGCGGCGAAGCCCGACGCGCTCATCATGCACCCGGGACCCATCAACCGCGGCGTCGAGCTGGACTCCGACGTGGCCGACGGCGCGCAGTCGGTCATTCTGGACCAGGTGACGAACGGCCTCGCGGTCCGGATGGCGGCGCTCTATCTCGTCTCCGGCGGCGCGAAGATGAACGGGGCCGAGCCATGAGCGCGAAGCTCATCATCGCCGGCGGCCGGGTGCTCGATCCGGCCGGAGGCCGGGACGGCGCCTTCGACCTCATCATCGAGCGGGGCACGATCAGCGAGGTCCGCCCGGCGAACGGCGCCGCGGCCAACGGCGCGAAGGTGATCGACGCGCGCGGCAAGCTCGTCGTGCCGGGCCTGGTCGATCTGCACACGCACCTCAGGGAGCCGGGCCGCGAGGATAAGGAGACGATCGCCACCGGCCTCGCGGCGGCGGTGCGCGGCGGGTTCACGGCGGTGTGCGCCATGCCGAACACGGAGCCGGCCATGGATTCGCAGGGCCCCGTCGAGTTCCTCCGGCAGGAGGCGGGCCGGGTCGGCCTGGCGGCGGTGCACCCGATCGGCGCGGCCACGCGCGGCCGGCAGGGCAAGGAGCTGACGGATTTCGGCGAGCTCATCGACGCCGGGTGCATCGGCTGGTCCGACGACGGCAGCGCCGTCGCCGACAGCTTCCTGATGCGCCGGGCGCTCGAGTACGCGCGGGTGTTCGGCCGCCCCGTGATCCAGCACGCGGAAGACGCCTCGCTGGCGGCGGGCGGGGTGATGCACGAGGGGCGCGTCTCGACCATCCTCGGGCTGCGCGGCATCCCGGCGGAGTGCGAATCGGTGATCGTGGCGCGGGATCTCGCGCTGGCGGAGCTGACCGGCGGCTGGCTGCACGTGGCGCACGTGTCCACCGCGCGGAGCGTCGAGCTCATCCGGGAGGCCAAGCGCCGCGGCGTGCGCGTGACGTGCGAGGCGACGCCCCACCACCTGAGCCTGACGGACGAGGCCGTGATGGGGTTCAACACGCACGCCAAGGTCAACCCTCCGCTGCGCCAGGAGGAGGACCGCGAGGCACTGATCGCGGCCCTCGCCGACGGGACGATCGACTGCATCGCGACGGACCACGCCCCGCATACGGAATGGGAGAAGAGCGCGGACTTCGCGTCTGCGCCGTTCGGCATCAGCGGGATCGAGACGGCGCTGGCGGTGTGCATCGAGACGCTCGTCGTCCCAGGCCGGCTGACCTGGGCCCAGCTGATCGAGCGGATGGCCGTCAGGCCCTCGGAGATCGCCACGGGCCGCGCGGCCACGCTCGCGCCAGGGGCGGAGGCGGACGTGACCATCATCGATCCGGACGCCCGGTGGACCGTGGATCCGGCCGCGTTCGCGTCGAAGGGCCGGCACTCGCCCTTCGCGGGGCGGACGCTGACGGGACGCGCCGCGGGCGTCGTGATCCGGGGCCGGCTGGCACCGGCGCCGGCGGCGGAGTGAGGAGGACGACCACATGATGCGATGGCTGGGCGGGTTTCTGGCGGGCGCGGCGGCGGCGGGCGCGCTGATCCTGGGGAGCGGCCGCGGCGTCCAAAGTGAAGAGATCACGATGACCACGTACTACCCCTCGCCACGGGGTGTCTATGATGAGCTGCGGGTCAATACGCTCGTGTTTCGCGACACGAAAACGGGCACGGTCTACTCGCTCAAGATGAACGACAAGCGGCTGATCCTGACCGATATGGAAGAGGAGCAGGCCTATCTCGTGGTCGATCTGGAGCCGGAGTTGTGAGTCCGATGGCGAATCAGCCCGTCTCGCCGCGCGCTGCAACCGCGTGGCTGGTGCTGGAAGACGGCACCGCGTATCCCGGCGTCTCGGCCGGCGCGGCTGGCGAGGCGTTCGGCGAGGTCGTCTTCCACACGGGCATGACCGGCTACCAGGAGATCCTGACGGACCCCTCCTACAAGGGGCAGATGGTGTGCATGACCTATCCCCACATCGGCAACTACGGCGTCAACGGGGACGACGCCGAATCGCGCCGGCCGTGGCTCGAGGGCTTTATCATGCGCGAGTGCTCGCCGGCGGCGAGCAACTTCCGCGCGACGGGCGCGCTGGATGCGTACCTGCGCGACCACGGCATCGTCGCCATTTCCGGCGTCGATACCCGGGCGCTCACGCTGAAGCTCAGGCGCCAGGGCTCGATGAAGGGCGGCCTCTCCACCGAGGCGAAGGACCCCGCGGAGCTCTGGAGCAAAGTGCAGGCGGCGCCGGGCATCGTGGGCCGCGATCTGGTCCGGGAGGTCACGTGCGAGCGCGCGTACGACTGGCCGGACGCGGCCCGCGCGGAGGGGCCGCGGCCCCGGGTGGTTGTGATGGATTTCGGGGTGAAGCACAACATTCTCAGGCAGCTCGCGTCGCACGGATGCCGCGTCACGGTGGTCCCCGCCGGGACGACGGCCAAGGAGATCCTGTCCCTCCAGCCCGACGGGGTGCTGCTGTCGAACGGGCCGGGAGACCCCGCGGCGGTGCCGTACGCGGTCAGCGCCATCCGGTCGATGCTGGGCACGGTGCCCATGCTGGGGATCTGCCTGGGACATCAGCTGCTCGGCCTCGCCTGCGGGGGGGAGACGTTTAAACTGAAGTTCGGCCACCACGGGGCGAATCACCCCGTCCAGGACCTCGCGACCGGCAAGGTGGAAATCACCTCGCAGAACCACAACTTCGCCCTCCGCCTGGAGTCCATCCCGGAGGGCGAGGTCGAGCTCACGCACACGAATCTGAACGACCGCACGGTGGAAGGCATACGCCACCGCCGCGTCCCGGCGATGAGTATCCAATACCACCCGGAGGCGGCGCCGGGTCCGCGCGACGCGGGATACCTCTTCGGGCGGTTCATGGAGCTCATGGCCGCCGGGAGCTCCTCATCTTGAGGTGTAATGTTCCATGTGTAATGGCAGCGGATGGTTCATTACACATTACACATCGAACATGACACGGGTGTGATGTTGTCGACGACATTGTTGGTGACGGACGAATGTCTGCGGTTGACCCGGTGGCTTCGGCTGCTGGGGTATGACGCGGCGGCCCAGGCCGCGCGTCCGCTCGAGGCGCTGTACCTGCGCGCGGTCAACGAGAACCGCACGATCGTCACGCGCACCCGGGCGGTCCACGGGGGCGAGCTGGTCCGGGTCGTGACGCTCCGGGCGCACACGCGCACGGACCAGCTCGCCGAGGTCCTGCGGGCGCTCGGGGACGCGGTGGAGGACTCGAGCGCGTTCTCCCGGTGCGTCCGGTGCAACACCGGGCTTGAGCCGGCGGAGAAGGCCGCGGTGCGCACCCGCGTGCCGGCGTACGTCTACGAGACGCAGTCGGCGTTCACCGCCTGCGCCGGGTGCGGGCGGATCTACTGGTCCGCGACGCACTGGCAGCGGGCGCGCGCCGTCATGGCCGACGTGGCGGCGAGGCTCCAATCCACGCCGCGTCACGCGTAACGTGGGTCGCCATCCTTCAGTTGGACGCTGGAGGCTGGACGCTAGAAGCTGGAATGATCGAACGGCAACAGAGCCAGTTCGAGCCTCCAGCTTCAAGCTTCAAGCTTCCAGCTTCAGACCTGCTCAGCGGGACAGGTGAGGCATGCCGAAACGAACTGACATCAAGAAAATCCTGATCATCGGCTCCGGGCCCATCGTGATCGGCCAGGCGTGCGAGTTCGATTATTCGGGGACGCAGGCCTGCAAGGCCCTGCGGGAAGAAGGGTTCAGCGTCGTCCTCGTCAACTCCAACCCCGCCACCATCATGACCGATCCGGAGACGGCCGACCGCACCTACATCGAGCCCATCACCGCGGAGATCGTCGAGAAGATCATCGAGGCGGAGCGTCCGGATGCCCTGCTGCCGACGCTGGGCGGCCAGACCGCCCTCAACGTCACGGTGCAGCTGGCCGAGCGGGGTGCGCTGGACCGCTTCGGCGTACGGCTCATCGGCGCGAATCTCGAAGCCATCCGGCGGGCGGAAGACCGCGAGCGCTTCAAGGACACCATGGAGTCCATCGGCCTGGAGGTCCCGCAGGCGGGCTACGCCCGCACCGCCGACGAAGCCCGCTCGGCCGCGGAGCGCTTCGGATTCCCGTGCGTCATCCGGCCCAGCTTCACCCTCGGCGGCACGGGGGGCGGCATCGCCTACAACACCGAGGAATTCGAGCGCCTCATCAAGCAGGGCCTGGAGCTCTCGCTCATCCGCGAGATCTCGGTCGAGGAATCCGTCGTCGGGTGGAAGGAGTATGAGCTTGAGGTGATGCGCGACTGCGCGGACAACGTCGTCATCATCTGCTCGATCGAGAACGTCGACCCCATGGGCGTCCACACGGGGGATTCGATCACCGTGGCGCCCGCGCAGACGCTGACGGACCGCGAGTACCAGGAGATGCGCGACGCCGCCATCCGGGTCATCCGTGCGATCGGGGTGGAGACGGGCGGGTCGAACATCCAGTTCGCGATTCACCCGGAATCCGGGCGGATGGTGGTGATCGAGATGAACCCGCGCGTGTCGCGCTCATCCGCCCTGGCCTCGAAAGCCACGGGGTTCCCCATCGCCAAGATCGCCGCGAAACTCGCGGTGGGCTACACCCTCGATGAGCTGCCCAACGACATCACGCAGCAGACGCCGGCATGTTTCGAGCCGACGATCGACTACGTGGTGGTCAAGATTCCGCGCTTTGCCTTCGCGAAGTTCGCGGGCGCGGACCCCACCCTCGGCGTGCAGATGAAGTCGGTCGGGGAAACCATGGCGATCGGGCGGACGTTTCCCGAGGCGCTGCAGAAGGGGCTGCGGAGCCTCGAGATCAGCCGGGACGGCTGGGAGAGCCCCGGGCCGCCGGCCGACGCGGGCCTCCTGCGCCAGCGGCTCGCCACCCCGCGGCCGGAGCGGATCTTCGCCATCAAGGACGCCCTGCTGGCGGCCCTGTCGATCGACGACATCCACGAGCTGACCAAGATCGACCGCTGGTTCCTCCATCAGCTCTCCTTGCTCATCGGGGAGGAGGCGGCGCTGCGGGCGGCGGCGGCGCAGATGCGCGCGGCCCTGGAGCCCTCGGCGCCCGGCGCGCAGCAGGAAGCCGCGGCGGCTCTGCTTGCGCGGGCGAAGCGCTTCGGGTTCAGCGACCGGCAGCTCGCGCGGCTCTGGGAAACGGACGCGAAGACGATCCGCGACCGCCGGATCGCGTGGGGCCTGCGCCCGTCTTTCTATCTGGTGGACACCTGCGCGGCCGAGTTCGAAGCGAAGACGCCGTATTACTACTCGACCTATGAAACGCCTTCGATTCAGCTCGGGGGCGCGGGGCGCGGGGCGCGGGGCACGTCAGATTCCGCAATCCGCAATCCGCAATCCGCAATGCGCGATGGCCGGGAATTTGCCTCCCCCGCCCCCCTCCCCTCGCCCCCCGCCCCACGGAAGATCATGATTCTTGGCGGGGGCCCCAACCGCATCGGGCAGGGGATCGAGTTCGATTACTGCTGCGTCCACGCGGCGTTCGCGCTGCGGGAGCTGGGGATCGAGGTCATCATGGTGAACTCCAACCCCGAGACCGTCTCCACCGACTATGACACGTCCGACCGCTTGTATTTCGAGCCGGTGACGCTCGAAGACGTCCTGAACATCGTGGAGCAGGAGCGCCCGGAGGGCGTGATCGTCCAGTTCGGCGGGCAGACGCCGCTCAACCTGGCGACGGGGCTCGCGCAGGCGGGCGTCCCGATCCTGGGCACCAAGGCGGAGTCGGTGGACGCGGCGGAGGACCGGGAGAAATTCAAGCGCCTGCTCGATGAGCTCGACCTGCGGCAGCCGCCGAGCGGGACCGCCGTCACGATGGACGAGGCGAAGCGCACCGCGCGGACGATCGGCTACCCCTGCCTCGTGCGCCCGTCGTACGTGCTGGGCGGGCGGGCCATGGAGGTGGTGTACGACGAGGAGCAGCTGGATCACTTCGCGCGCCGGGCGTTCGCCGCCAGCCCCGGATTCCCGGTGCTGATCGACAAGTTTCTCGAGGACGCGATCGAAGTGGACGTGGACCTGGTGGGGGACGGGACGACGTACGTCATCGGCGGCATCCTGGAGCACATCGAGGAAGCGGGCGTCCACTCGGGCGACAGCGCGATGGTGCTGCCGCCGCACACGCTCAACGACGAGATCGTGGAGGAGGTGCGCCGCGCGGCGCTCAAGCTCGCCCGCGCGCTCGGGATCCTCGGGCTCATGAACATCCAGGCGGCGGTCAAAGACGACACGGTCTACATCCTGGAGGTGAACCCGCGGGCCTCCCGCACGGTGCCGTTCGTCTCCAAGGCGATCGGCGTTCCGCTCGCCAAGGTCGCCACGCGCGCCATGCTGGGTCTGGGCCTCCGCGAGCAGGGGATGACGGAGGAGATCACGCCGCCGTACCTGTCCGTGAAGGAGTCGGTGTTCCCGTTCCAGCGCTTCCCCGGCGTGGACATCCTGCTCGGTCCGGAGATGAAGTCCACGGGGGAGGTCATGGGGATCGACGAATCGTTCGGACGGGCGTTCCTCAAGTCGCAGCTTGCGGCGGGGCAGCGGCTCCCGAAATCAGGCACCGTCTTCATCAGCGTGAAGAACCGCGATAAGCGCTCCGCCGTGTACGCGGCGCAGCACCTGGAAGAGCTGGGATTTTCGCTCGTCGCGACGCAGGGCACGGCGAACGCGCTGCGCCGCTACGGCCTGCACGCGGCGCCCGTGCACAAGATCCACGAAGGCCGCCCCAACGTGCTCGACCTCATCAAGAACGGCGAGATCCAGCTTATCGTGAATACCCCGTCGGGCCGCCTGCCGCGGGCGGACGAGGTGCACATCCGCTCCGCCGCGACGGCGCTGGGGATTCCCTGCATCACGACCCTCGCCGGAGCGCAGGCGTCCGTCAATGCCATCGCCACGCTGCTCAAGCACGAGCTCACGGTCAAGCCGCTGCAGGAGTACCACCTGCTCATCGGGAAGGGATCCTAAGCGCGTCATGGTCGAGCCGCGTCGCATGGCGCAACGGGTGGTCCGGGACCTGCCGGTCCGGTACCGCCTCACGGACGCGGCCGACTGGCACGTGACCCTCGTCAGGGATTTCAGCCGTGACGGCGCGCGCCTCGTGTCCAAGCAGGTGTTCGTGCCCGGGACGCTTCTCGTCCTTCAGTTGGGGCCGCCGCTCCTGCCGAGCGCGCTCGAGGTGTCCGCCAAGGTGGTGTGGCACAAGGTCAAGGAGACGGGCGCCGGACAGGAAGTCGAGCACGGGCTCTCGTTCTCGCCGTCGGAGACGCTGACCCGGCGCCGGATCCATGAGGCGATCCAGCGCCTCTTGAAGCCTCCGCCGATGGGGCAGATGGTGGGCGGGGAATGGAAGGACAAGCGGCGGGCCGCCCCCCGCATCGTGCGGAACTTCACGATCCGCTACCGGTCGCCCGGCGACGCCGCCTGGCGCGTGACCACGCTGCGCGACTTCAGCCGTGACGGCGCGCGCCTCGTGTGCGACGAGGAGTATGCCCCCGGCTCCGCGATCGATCTGCAGCTGGGGATGCCGATTTTCGTCAGTCCGGTCCAGCTCACCGCCCGAGTGGTCTGGCAGCACCCGGTGTTCGGGCACAAACTCCAGATGACCGAGCACGGCGTCAGTTTTTCCGGCATGAACGCGACGCTCCGCAGCGCGATCGGCGAGGCGGTCGATCGCTATCTGCATCATCCGCCGCCGGCGAAATGAGCGGGATGTCCGGCGACGCGCTCGATCCCAGATCGCAGTCGCGGGATGCGCCGCGCATCCTGCGGTCCAACGTGCTCCACTACCGGGGCCGCGGATGGCCGGCCTGGGCGCTGGGGCATATGGAGGACCTGAGCTGGGACGGGACGCGGCTGGTGTGCAAATCGCGGTTCGACCAGGGGGACCTCATCGACGTGCAGTTCCCGGCCGCGGGCAAATGGAGCGCCGTGGCCGTGCCGGCCGAAGTGCGGTGGGTGCGGCGCACGCCCGGGACGATGCTGATGATGGAGTACGGCCTGCGCTTCGTGCTCGAGCATCCGGACGTGCGCCGGGCGGTCATGATGGCGGTGCGGGGGATGCTCGATGAGGGGGACACCCCGCGCGTCTCGCAGGAGCGGCGCAAGGACTCCCGCGCACTCGGCGTGTTCCAGATCGAGTTCCGGCGGCAGGAGGATCCCGAGGGGCCCTGGCGGCTCGTCAACGCGATGAACCTGAGCGCGAAAGGCATGCGAATCCGCTGTGCGGACGAGCTGCAGGCGGACTGGCGGCTTGACCTCAAGATTCCCATCGGCGCGACGGGGGAGACCGCCGCCGTCCGCGGCCGGGTCATCTGGACCAGGAACCCCGCGGCCGGCGTGCACGAATACGGGATCGAGTTCACGCACCTCTCCGGTCCGCAGCAGGCGTCCGTCGAGGCCCTGGTGAACGCCCTGTTGCAGCGCGACCATGTCTGAGCCCGACCTCTCCGTGGCCATCGGCTCGCTCACGCTGCGCGCCCCGGTGCTGGCGGCCGCCGGCACCTTCGGCTACGGTCTCGAGTTCGCCCGCGCGGTCCGCCTGGAGGCGCTGGGCGCCCTCGTCACGAAAACCCTCACCCAGGAGCCGAGAGCCGGCCATCCGGCGCCGCGCCTCGCCGACACCGCCTCCGGCATGCTGAATGCGGTCGGGTTGGCGAATGTGGGCCTGGAAGCGTTCCTCACGGACATCGCGCCCGGCCTGCGCGCCCTGCCGGTGCCGGTCATCGTCAGCGTGCTGGGCGAGACGCCGGACTCCTCGGCGGCGATGGCCCGGCGGCTGGACGCCGAGCCGGCGGCCGCGGCTCTGGAGCTGAACCTGTCCTGCCCCAACGTCCGTCCGAGCGGCAGCGGGTCCGGCCGGCACGTGCGCCTCATCGCGCACGATCCCGCGGCCACGGCGGCCGTCGTGCAGGCGGCGCGGGCCGCGACGCGCAAGCCGCTGATCGCGAAGCTCAGCCCCGACGTCACGGATCTCGTCCCGATCGCGCAGGCGGCGGAGCGCGCCGGGGCTGACGCCGTGACGCTCGGCAACACCTATGTCGGGATGAGCCTGGACGCCGCGACCCGCCGCTCGCGGCTCGGCATGCCGACGGGCGGCTTGAGCGGGCCAGCAATTCGGCCGCTGGCGGTCTATCGCGTGTGGTATACTGCCGCCTCGCTGCGCGTGCCCGTCATCGGGCTCGGTGGAATTGTCCGGGCGGAGGACGCCGTGGAGTTTTTCCTGGCCGGGGCCGGCGCGGTCGCCGTCGGCACGGCGAATTTTGCGGACCCCAGGGCTCCGGTCAAGGTGCTGCGAGGCCTGGTGCGGTACCTGCGGGCCCACGGCCTGCGGTCCATCACGGAATTGCGAGGACGCGGTGACACGTGACGCCTCCGTCGCGCGCCGTGCGTCGACGCTTGCGGCGCGCCGGCTCATCGTGGCGCTGGACGATACGGAACTGGCCCCGACGGTGGCGATGGCCCGCCGCCTCCGCGGCCTGGCGCGGACGCTCAAGGTCGGCAGCATTCTCTTCACGGCGTGCGGGCCCGAAATGATTCGCCGCGTGCGCGCCCTCGGCTTCGAGGTCATGCTGGACCTCAAGTTCCACGACATTCCCTCGACGGTGGAGCTGAGCTGCCGGTCGGCCGTGCGCCATCGGATTTCGCTCCTGACCGTGCACGGCTCGGGGGAGGAAGCCATGCTGGCGGCGGCGGTCCGGGGCTGCCGGCTTGAAGCGAGGCGGCGGGGGTTGCCGCGCCCGCGGGTCCTGGCCGTGACGGTGCTGACCAGCGTCGCGTCTGACGGGATCGCGGCGAAGACGATGCGCATGGCGGCCAAAGCGCAGCGCGCGGGCTGCGACGGGGTCGTGACGTCCGCGCGCGAGGCGCCGGCCCTGCGCCGCCGCTTCGGCCGGACGATGCTGATCGTCTGCCCGGGCATCCGGCCCGCGCACGCGGCGGCGTACGACCAGCGGCGCGTGGCGACGCCGGCGCACGCGCTCGAGCGCGGAGCCGATTGTCTGGTCGTGGGGCGTCCGATCACGTCCGCGCCCGATCCCCGGCGCGCGGCCGTCAGGATCCTTGAAGAGATGCGGCGCGCCGCAGGCGTCGACGCGAGGCGCGCCGCAGGCGTCGACGAAAGGCGCGCCTCCGGGTGATCCGGAGGTCTGACGACGGAGAACGGGATTCGATCCATGATTCCACGAAAAAAGCTGTTGGACATTCTTCGCGGGCACCACGCGTTGCAGCGCGGCCATTTCGAGCTCTCGTCAGGGCTCCACAGCGGGCATTACTTCCAGTGCGCCCAGCTTCTGCAGCACCCGAAGATCGCCGCTCAGCTCTGCCAAGAGCTCGCCCGTCGGTTCCGCACGGCCAAGCCGAGCATCGTCATCGGTCCCGCCATCGGGGGCGTGCTCGTGGCGTACGAGACGGCGCGCGCGCTCGGCGTCCGCGCCATGTACACGGAGCGGGTTGACGCGGAGATCCAGCTGCGCCGCGGGTTCCACCTGACGTCGGAGGACCGCGTGCTGATCGTGGAGGATACGGTGACGACGGGCGAATCGGCCCGCAAGGTCGCGGACCTCATCGAGGCGCTGGGCGCCAAGGCGGTCGGCATCGCCGCGATCGTTGACCGCTCCGGCGGACGAGTCCGCTTTCCCGGGCGGCGCTACACGCGCCTCCTTTCGCTCACGTTCGACAGCTTTCCGCCGCACGAGTGCCCGCTCTGCAGCGAGCACATCCCCGTCACCCGCCCCGGCCGCCCCAGACCGTCCGGCTGACCCGTCAGCATCGCCTGGGGCATGGGGCGGGGGGCACGGCGTGGGGATGACCATGAGAAGGAAGAAGATAGAAGGTGGAAGGTAGAAGGTAGAATTGCTACCGTCAACTTTCCACCTTCCACCTTCCACCTTCCATCTTCTACCCTCTACCTTCTATCCTCCAGCAGTTCAATACTCGCACGGCGTGCCCCATTCCCCATGCTTCGGCCTGGTTGCTGGTCGCTGGTTGCTTGTTGCTGATGGAGGACACGGTTGTCACCATCCCCGGCTCCACGTATAATGTGGCAAGTCTCCCGTCCATGCTTCCTGTCGAACCGATTAGCCACATTGCCTTCGGACTGCTGGCCGTCCTGATTCTCGCGGGTGCCGGGTGGGTGGTCGCGCTGCCCAATCTCTTCCGGGCGGCCCTGAGCCTCGGGATCGTCTTGGTCGGTGTCGCCGGCGTCTTCATCTTGCTTGAAGCGGAATTTCTCGCCTTCATCCAGATCTTGGTCTACGTCGGCGCGATTCTGACGATCATCGTCTTCGCCGTCATGCTGACGGCGAACGTGTCGGCGCCGGCGGAACCGATCCCCTCCTCCAAGCGCGGGGCGGCCGCCCTCGCGTCCCTCGCGATGTTCGCCGTCCTGGCCGGGCTGATCCGCGGCATCGCCTGGCCGTCCGGAGAGCCGCAGGCCCCCACGACCGCGGCCATCGGCCAGCAGCTCGTCACCACGCTGGTGCTGCCGTTCGAACTCATCTCGGTGCTGTTCGTGGCCGTGATGATCGGCGCCATCACGCTGGCGACCGCCACGCGGGACGAGCCCCGCGGAGCGCCGAAGGCCCCGCGCGGATGAGCGTCCCCCTGCCGTGGATCCTGTACCTGTCGAGCGCACTGTTCTCGATCGGCGTGTACGGCATGCTCACCCGGCGTCACGCCATCGGGCTGCTCCTGTCGGTGGAGCTGATTCTGAACGCGTCCGTGCTGAATTTCGTCGCGTTCGGCCGCCTGTACGGCAACGTGCACGCGCAGGCCTTCGCCCTGTTCATCATCGCGCTGGCCGCCTGCGAGGCGGTGGTGGGGCTGGCGATCATCATCGGTCTGGCCCGCTCGGCCGGGACCGTCTTCGTGGACCGCCTCACCCTGCTGAAGGGCTGAGCGCCGATGCCCCACGCGCCAGATCCGGCCCTGATGCTCCCGGCTTCGCAGCTGGCCTGGATCCCGCTCCTGCCGTTGTCGGCGTTCGTCTTGCTCATCCTCGCCGGCCGCCGCCTGGGCGCCCTGGCGGGCTGGCTCACCGTGGCGTCGCTCGCGGGCGCGGGGCTCCTCACGGCCCGCATCGCGCCGGCCGTCTTCGACGGGGCGACCCTCACGCTCCGCTGGGCGTGGCTCCTGGCTGGGAACGCGGGCTGGACGTTCGGGCTCGCGGTGGACGGGCTGAGCTGGGTGATGCTGGCCGTCGTCACCTCCATCGGGACGCTCATCGCCGTCTATTCGATCGGCTACATGCAGGGCGATGCCCGCTTCTCGCGGTATTTCGCGTATTTCTCCCTCTTCTGCGCCTCGATGCTGGGGCTCGTTATGGCCGACCACTTCGTGCTGCTCTTCGCCTGCTGGGAACTGGTGGGGCTGTGCTCCTACCTCCTCATCAGCTTCTGGTTCGAGAAGCCCGATGCGGCCGCCGCCGGGCGCAAAGCGTTCATCACGACGCGCATCGGCGACACGGGGCTCCTGCTGGGGATCTTCCTCCTGGCGGCGTCGGCCGGCACGTTGTCCTTCCGGGACCTCGCGGCGGTGCGCGAGGCGCTGCGTCCGGAGCTGCTCACGCTGATCAGCTCGCTCGTCTTCCTCGGGGCGGTGGGGAAGTCCGCGCAGGTGCCCCTGCACGTGTGGCTCCCCGACGCGATGGAGGGTCCGACGCCTGTCTCGGCGCTGATCCATGCGGCCACCATGGTGGCCGCGGGCGTCTACCTCCTCGCCCGGACGTTCCCGCTGTTTACCCCCGAGAGCCTTGCGCTCGTGTTGGCGATCGGCCTCGCCACGCATCTCCTCGCCGGCACGGTCGCGCTGACCATGACGGACATCAAGCGGGTGCTGGCGTACTCGACGATCAGCCAGCTGGGGCTCATGATGACGGCGCTGGGGTTGGGAGCGGTGTCGCTGGCGATGTTCCACCTGGCCATGCACGCCTGCTGCAAGGCGCTCCTGTTCCTCGGCGCCGGCAGCGTCATCCACGGGACGCACCAGCAGGATCTCGCGAAACTGGGCGGGCTCAGGCGGACGATGCCCGTCACCTGGATCACCTTCCTCATCGCCGCGTTGTCGCTGTCGGGCGCGCCGCTGCTCAGCGGATTCTGGAGCAAGGACGCGATCCTGCTGGAAGCCCGGCACGTCAACCCGCCGGTGTTCTGGGCGCTCACGGGCGGGGCGCTGCTGACCTCCGCCTACCTGCTGCGGCTCTTCCTCCGGTGCTTCCACGGATCGCCCAGTCCGGATGCGCAGCACGCGCACCGCGCCCCGTTCATCATGGCGCTGCCGCTGGCGGTCCTGGCGGCGGGGGCGGCGGGGGTGGGCCTGGTGGGCACGCCGTGGGCCGGCCACGTGTTCTTCAGGATGCTCGCGGTCCATGAGCTGCACGAGGGAATCGAGTGGTCCATGCTCGCGCTCTCAGGGGCCCTCGTGCTCGGCGGCGCGTGGCTCGCCTGGACGGTCGGCGTCCGTCGCCGGAATCTCTTGCCCAGGAGCGTGCGGCCGCTGGGAAGCCGGCTGTACGCGCTGGCGGTCAATAAGTACTACGTGGATGAGTTCTTCAACGGGACGATCATCGCCGTGACGGCCTCAGGCGCGCGGTGGCTCGCGTGGTTCGATCAGCGGGTGATCGACGGGGCGGTGAACGTCGCGGGCCTGGCGGGCGCGCGGCTCGGTTTCGGCCACGGCTGGTGGGACCGCCGGGTGATCGACGCGCTGGTGAACGGCCTCGCCTCGGTCGTGCGCGCCGCCGGGATCGCGGGGCGCCGCCTGCAGACCGGGCTCATCCAGCAGTATCTCCTCGTGGTCGTCGCCGCGGCCGTCGTGCTGTCGCTGTGGCTGCGGCCGTAGCCGCGAAGGCAGGTTGAGAGTGCTCATGGTATCGTGCCAAATGCGGAATGCGGAATGCGGAATGCCGAATGCAACCCGTGCTCGGTATTCCGCATTCCGAATTCCGCATTCCGAATTTGGCACGGATTCCTGGATGCGCGCAGCTCAAGAATCTTGCGCAATGTACCACGCTCGAACCCAAAGGTGGGACAGATGCTGACGGTCCTGTTGTGCTGTCCGGTGATCGGCTTTGTCGTGGCGCTCGGGCTGCCGAGCGCGCGCCCGGGGCTCATCCGGTTCGCGGCGCTGTTCGCGACGGCCCTGGCGTTCCTCGCCAGTCTCAGCCTGCTGGCGGAGTTCGACCCCGGCTTGGCGGGCATGCAGTTCGTGCAGCATGCCCCGTGGATCCCGCAGCTGGGCGTCGCCTATCACGTGGGCATCGACGGCATCAGCCTGCCGCTCATCGTGCTGACGACGGGGCTCGGGTTCCTCGCCTGCCTGGCCTCTTCGACCATCCGTGAGCGCCAGAAGGAATACTACGCCCTCTACCTCCTGCTCGAGGTCGGCATGCTGGGCACGTTCGTGGCGCTGGATCTGTTCCTGTTCTACGTCTTCTGGGAGCTGGTGCTCGTGCCCATGTATTTCCTCATCGGCATCTGGGGCGGGGGGCGCCGCGAATACTCGGCGTTCAAGTTCTTTGTCTACACGCTCGCCGGCAGCCTCGCCATGCTCCTGGCGGTGCTGGGACTCTACGTCAAGACGGGGACGTTCGACCTGATCCAGCTCGCGGCGCTCGGACCGCGGCTCGACGTCGGCCTGCAGCGGCTGCTCTTTCTCGGATTTTTCTTCGGTTTCGCGATCAAGGTGCCGGTATTTCCGTTCCACACCTGGCTGCCCGACGCGCATGTCGACGCGCCGACGCCCATCAGCGTGCTGCTGGCCGGCGTCCTCCTGAAGATGGGCGGCTACGGGTTCTTCCGGATCAGCTACCCGCTGTTTCCGGCCGGCGCGCAGTGGTTCGCCTGGGCGCTGGCGGGGCTGGGGATGATCAACATCGTCTACGGCGCGCTGGTCGCCATGGCCCAGACGGACCTCAAGAAGCTGGTGGCCTATTCCTCCGTGTCGCACATGGGGTTCGTGCTCCTGGGCCTGGCGAGCCTGACGTGGGAAGGGATGAACGGCGCCATGTTCCAGATGATCAGCCACGGCCTCGTGACGGGCGGCATGTTCCTTCTCGTCGGCGTGCTCTACGAGCGGGCTCACACCAGGGAGCTGGACGCCTTCGGCGGGCTCGGCGCCCGGGTGCCGGTCTTCGCGGGGCTGTTCATCTTCTTCGGCCTGGCGTCGCTGGGGCTGCCGGGCCTGAGCGGGTTCGTCGGGGAGTTCCTGGCGCTCATCGGGGGATTCGGCGCCTGGCGATGGCAGACGGTCGTCTCCGTGCTGGGCATCGTCATCGCCGCCGCGTATATCCTGACGGCGGTGCAGCGGATCCTGCTGGGGCCGCTCAACGCGCGCTGGAATCGGATGACGGACATGAGCGCGCTCGAGCTCTGCACGCTGGTGCCGCTCGTGCTGGCAGTGCTGGCCTTGGGCGTCTTCCCGATGCTGCTCATCCGCCTGCAGGATGGGGCCGTCCACGGCCTCCTCCTGCGCGTGCTCGGCGTCTGATCGTGGAACCTTCGGCGAGAGGCTGGAAGCTGGATGCTGGAAGCTGGAGTGAACAGCACATTGGTCCGTTCAATCATTCCAGCTTCAAGGTTCCAGCCTCCAGCTTCTCGCCAATTGCCTGACGGAATAGACGGACCAGACGGACATGACGCAACTCTTGCTTGAGAGCCTGCGCGCGTGGTGGCCGGAGACGATCCTCGCCACAGGCGGGCTCCTCACCATGCTCTCGGGCGCCTGGTCCGCGAGGCGGGGAACGGCCGCGGCGCTCGCCGGGCTGACGCTCCTGTCCTCGGCGGTCGCGCTTGCCGTCAGCCCATCGCTGCCGCCGACCGGCACGTTCTTCGGCCTGGTCATCTGCGACCCGTTCAGCTTCGCCTTCCGGTGGATCGCGCTGGGGACCACGGCGATCGTGGTGCTCATGATCGTCGGCTCGCGGGAGCCGGCGTCCCGCCGGGCGCCAGGGGAGTACATCGGTCTGGCCCTGATCGTGGGGTTGGGGCTCATGCTGCTGGCCGAAGCGAACCATCTGCTCAGCGCCTACCTCGCCGTGGAGATGATCGGCCTGTCCACGTACATGCTGACGGCGATGACGGCCGACGCCCGGGGCGCGGAAGCGGGGCTCAAGTACCTGCTGTTCGGTTCGCTTGCGTCCGGCGTGATGCTCTTCGGCATCTCGTTCCTGTACGGCATGACGGGCGAGCTCGCGTTCCCCGAGCTGCTCCGGGTCGTGCTGACCCGTCCGGCGGAGCAGGCGCTCCTCCTGCTCGTGCCGGTGGGGTTGATTCTGGTCGGCGTGGGCTTCAAGGTGTCCATGGTGCCGTTCCACATGTGGACGCCGGACGTGTATGAGGGCGCGCCGGTTCCGGTGGCGGCCCTGCTCTCCGTCGGACCGAAGGCGGCGGGGCTGGCCCTGCTCGTTCGGATGATCCAGGCGCTGGACCCGCTGTGGCCGGCGCTGGCGCCGGTCATCGGAGTCCTGGCCGTCGTCACGATGACGCTGGGCAACCTGGTGGCGCTCGCGCAGGGAAACGTGAAGCGCCTCCTCGCGTACTCCACGATCGCGCAGGTGGGCTATCTCTTGATCGGCGTGGTCGCCCAGGACGCGCTCGGCATCCAAGCGCTCATCCTGTACCTTGTCGCCTATGTGTTCATGAACTTGGGCGCGTTCGCGTGCGTCGTTGCGGTCGTGAACGAGTCGGGCGAGGAGTCCCTCGAAGCGTTCCGGGGGCTCGCCCGGCGCTCGCCGGCCCTCGCCGCGCTGTGCACCGTGTGCCTGCTGTCCCTGGCGGGGATCCCGCCGCTGTTGGGCTTCCTGGGGAAGTTCCTGGTGTTCGGCGCGGCGATCCACGCCGGCTGGATCGGCCTGGCGGCCGCGGGGGCGGCGAACAGCGCGATCGCGCTCTACTATTACGTCAATCTCGTGCGTTTGATGTACCTGAGCGAGCCCGCCGATGCGCGGCCGCTCGAGGCCGCCTGGCCGCTCAAGCTGGCGGTCTGGGGGTGCGCCCTCGCGACGCTGGCCCTGGGGGCGTTCCCGTCAGGGCTGTTGGGCCTCATCGAGCGCGCGTCTCACATTAGCCTCCTGTAGCACGAGGGATCAAGTTAGCAACAAGCGACAAGCGACCAGCAACAAGAGGGGTCACAGGCCGATTTCCGGGCTCCCGTGTTGCTTGTCGCTGCACTGCACTGACAGTGGCGATGGACGACGACGCCGGGGTGTTATATAATGCGCGGACTGCGCAAGCGGACGACCCAGCGCGCATCCCCTCACGGTGGCTTTCGTAGTCCTCAAGGGACCAGGCGGATCGGGGATGCCCTGACTATCCCTTTGCTGCTTGCGCTGATTCCCTGCGTCGCCGCGCTGTTCGGCTGGCTGCTGGATAAGGTCTTCGGCTCGTTTCCCGGCCTGACCCTGGCCCTGCTGGTGCTCGGCTTTATCGCCGCCGGCCGCGAGCTCTGGAATGCGGCAACCAAACGTGATGGCTCATAAAACCATGAATATGGTGTATGGCACAATGCGATGGTCCCTGGTTGCCGGCCTGGTGCTGACGGCCGCGATCTTGGCGGTGGCGGGCCCGAGGAGCGCGGTCGGATTCGCGTCCGGACTGGGCTGGGCGGTGGCGAACGTCATGGCCATGGGGTGGCTCGTCCGCACGACGCTCAGCGGCGCGCGCCATCCCTGGTGGCGGCTGGCGGGGCCGTGGCTCGTCAAGGTCCCGCTGCTCTACGCGGCGGGGCTGATGATGTTGGTGGCGCCTTGGAGCTCGCCGGGATGGTTCCTCGCGGGGTTCACCATGTGGTTCGCGCTCCTGACGGGGCGCGCGATCCGGGAGGCGGCGGCGTAACGCCATGGACTGGTGCGGGACGGCGTGGGCATCGGAGGCGGCGGGGCACGGCGTGCCCGAGGCGCCCAACGCCGTCACGGTCCTGCTCTCCTGGCTGGGGGAGGGGGCCCTGGCGCGGTGGCTGCACGCGTGGGAGAACGTGATTTTCGCGATGATCATCGCGGTCCTCCTGGCGGCCGGGCTCCTGATGGCGGCGCGGCGCCGGTCGCTCGTGCCAGGCCGGGCGCAGAATTTCGCCGAATGGCTCGTGGAGAGCTTCGAAGGCGCCTTCACGGGCGATCTCGGCGAGCACACCCGCCGGTTCCTGCCGTTTCTCGGGACGCTGTTTCTCTATATCCTGGCGCTCAACTGGGCCGTGCTCATCCCGGGCCTGAAGTCTCCGACGGGCGGCATTATTCTCGACGGCTCGAAGGTGATCAGCGGCGGATTCATCACGACGGCGTCGCTCGCGTTCTGCGTGTTCCTGTTCGTCCAGTACACCGCGATCCGCTCCCAGGGTCTGCTGGGCTACCTGCACCACCTGATGGGCAGCCCGACCACGGGCGGCGAATGGTTCCTGTGCGTCATGACGCTGGCGCCGGTGACGCACATTCTCGGGGAGCTCGTGCGGCCCGTCAGCTTAGCACTCCGGCTCTTCGGCAACGTGACGGGCGACGACATCCTGCTGGGCGTGTTCTTCGTGCTCGGGGTCATGGCGCTCGGCGGCCTGCACATCCCCCTGGGCTTGCCCCTGCACATCCTGATCGTGCCGCTCGTCCTGCTCTTCGGATTCGTGCAGGCGATGATCTTTACCTGGCTGACCAGTGCGTATCTGAGCTTGTCGTTGGCACACCATGGTGAATCCCACCACAAAGGAGGCGAGTAGCATGGATACACCGGCTGGCATTCTGGCATTGGCCCTGCCCCTGGCGCTGGCGCTGGCGGCGTTCTCGTGCGCGTTCGGGCTGGCGAAGGCGGTGGCGGCCGCGATGGAAGCGATCGCGCGGCAGCCAGAGGCGGGGCAGAAGATCCAGGGCGCGATGATCATCGGCTGCGGGTTCATCGAAGCGCTGACGATCTACGCGCTGGTCGTCGTGTTGCTCTTCGGGTTCGGGATTATTTCCATCCACTAAACGATCGCGTCACGATGCGGTAACGGGCACGCCATGCTTGCGCAGATTGCCACAACGGTCCTGGGGTTTTTCCTGCTGGTGGCCGTCCTCAAGAAGTTCTTCTGGGGCGCCGTCATGCGGATGCTCGATGAGCGCCGCGATTACATCGCGGGCCGGTTGGATGAGCTCGAGACCGCCAAGCGCGACCTCGCCCGCCTGCAGCAGGACTACGCCGCCCGCCTGGAGGCCATCGAAGAGGAGTCGCGGGCGCGGATCCAGGAGGCGGTGAAAGATGGCCGGCGGGTCGCGTCGGAGATCCAGGAGGACGCGCGCGCGCAGGCGCACGCGATCATCACGAAATCGAAGGAGGCGATGGAGCTCGAGGTGGCGAAGGCCAGGGTCACGCTGCGCGATGAGATCGCCGGCATGACGGCCGACGCCGTCGAGCGGGTGCTCCAGCAGAAGCTGGACGCCGCCGCGGACGCCACGCTCATCGACAGCGTCGTGGATGATCTCGAGCGCCGCTACGGCCGGATGGGCGGGGGCGTCCCGGGGGCGTAATGGCGGCGAATCCGGTGGCGGCGCGGTACGCCGAGGCCCTGGCGGAGACGGCCCTCCGCGAGAAGCGGCTGGATGAGACCGCGGCGGAGCTGGCGCGTCTCGCGCGGCTCATGCGCGAGGAGCCGGGACTCGCGTCGCTCCTGGCCGACCCCGGCGTGCCCGCGGGGGAGAAGTCGGCGCTCCTTGAGCGGGTCTTCGGGGGCGCGTGGCCGGAGCTCGTGCGCGCGTTTGTCCGGATGCTGATCGAGCTCGGCCGGGTCGAGGCGCTGCCGGAGATCGCCGACGCGCTCGGCGAGTTCGCGGACCGCGCGAAGGGCCTGGTGCGGGTCGTCGTGCGCTCCGCGCACCCGGTGTCCGGCCGGACGCTCGAGCGCCTCCGGGCGCTCTTGAGCCGCGAGCAGGGCGGCCAGGTCGAGCTCTCGACCGAACCGGCGCCTGAGCTCATCGGCGGGCTGCAGATCGTGCTGGGCCACCGCGTGATCGACGGCTCCGTGCGCCGCCGCATCGACGATCTCCGGGAACAATTATCCGCGGTTCGTGTGCATTGAAAACCGAAGCCGACCTCCTGTGGTTCGCTGGTCGGAAGCGAGAAGCTGGAAGCTAAATGGACCCCACATTGCATGTGAACATTCGAATGGGTTCCATGTACCCCGAGCGAGCAAAGCGAGTCGAGGGGGTCCCCTTCGACTTCGCTCAGGGTACATGCGCCCAATGTTTAGATGCAATCGTGGGCGCATTTAGAACGGCCGGGGATGAAACGGGTGTCCGTTCCAGCTTCTAGCTTCCAGTCTCCAGTCTCCGACCGGCGCTTGAGACGGTCATTGCAGCAGGTCGTGATGTATAGGTTCCGCGCGAATGTCTGAGGGGTGACGGAGGAGCCATGGCCAAGTTGCGTCCTGAAGAGGTCTCGCTGGCGCTGAAGCAGGAGTTGGACCGGTATCGCAGCCAGATCCGCATGGACTCCACCGGCCGCGTGATCCAGGTCGGCGACGGGATCGCCCGGATTTACGGCCTGGACGACGCGATGGCGGGGGAGCTCCTGGAGTTTCCGGGCCAGACGATGGGCATGGTGTTCAACCTCGAGGAGCACCACGTCGGCGCCGTGATCCTCGGCTCCGACCGGCACATCAAGGACGGCGACCTGGTCAAGCGGACGAACCGCATCGTCTCCGTTCCCGCGGGCCCCGCGCTCCTCGGCCGCGTGGTGGACGCCCTGGGCCGGCCGCTCGACAATCAAGGCCCCATCGTCACGGAAACCTTCCGCCCCATCGAGCACCGCGCGCCCAACGTCATCGAGCGCCAGCCGGTGAAGGAGCCCGTGCAGACCGGCATCAAGGCCATCGACGGCATGATCCCCATCGGCCGCGGCCAGCGTGAGCTCATCCTCGGAGACCGGCAGATCGGCAAGACCGCGCTGCTGGTGGACACCATCCTCAACCAGCAGGGCAAAGACCTGATCTGCATCTACGTGGCGATCGGGCAGAAGCTCTCGAGCGTCGTGGCCGTGGTGGAGACGCTCGAGAAGCGCGGCGCGATGGAGTACACGACCGTCGTCGTCGCCTCGGCCGAGGACCCGGCGCCGCTGCAGTACCTGGCCCCGTACGCCGGCTGCGCGATGGGCGAGGCGTTCATGCTGGAGGGGAAGCACGCGCTGTGCATGTACGACGACCTCTCCAAGCACGCGCAGGCCTACCGGCAGCTCTCGCTCCTCCTCAGGCGTCCTCCGGGGCGCGAGGCGTATCCCGGGGACGTCTTCTACCTGCACTCGCGGCTGCTGGAGCGCGCGGCGAAAATGCGGGAGGACCTGGGCGGGGGCAGCCTGACGGCGCTCCCCGTCATCGAGACCCAGGCGGGCGACGTCTCCGCCTATATCCCGACGAACGTCATCTCCATCACCGATGGGCAGATCTATCTCGAATCGGACCTCTTCTACGCGGGCGTGCGCCCGGCGGTCAACGTGGGGCTCTCGGTGTCGCGCGTCGGCGGCAACGCCCAGACGAAGGCGATGAAGCGCGTCGCCGGGCGGCTGCGCCTGAGCCTCGCGCAGTACCGGGAGCTGGCGGGCTTCACCCAGTTCGGCTCCGAGCTCGACAAGGCGACGCAGGCGCAGCTCACGCGCGGCGAGCGCATGGTGGAGGTCCTCAAGCAGGACCAGTACGAGCCCATGAGCCTGGCCCACCAGGTCGCCGTCATTTTCGTCTCTGGGGAGGGGCTGCTGGACGGCTTGCCGAAGGGCGCGGTGAAGGCGTTCGAGCGCGTGTTCCACCAGTTCCTCGAGGAGCAGTACCCGGACGTGATGCACGATGTGGAGCAGTCGACAGCGCTCTCCGAGGAGGCCGCGCAGCGGTTCAGGGAGGCGGCCGGAAAATGCATCGAGCGGTTTCTCAAGCCCGCGGGATGAGTCCATGCGCCGCGTCCTGACCGCGTCGCTCGCGCTGGCGGCCCTCCTGGCTGAGCCGGGAAGCGCCCGCGCCCTGCCGGAGGAGCTCATGGAAGCCAACCGCGCCTACTACCTCCTGTCGGCGCATGGCGTGCGGGGGTTCCAGTGCGACGCCTCGCACAACGTGCTGGATGAGGCCTACGCGGCCTACGCGCCGGACTGGGGCGCGCAGGATCCCAGGATCCAGGTGTTGGGCGCGCTGCGCATCCAGGTCCGGTATACGGAAGCCGAAGGCGCGGTCGTCGAGGTGGCGGGGGTGGAGCCGACCGGCGACCCGGGCTTCGATCAGTGGCTGGAGAGCGTGCTGGCCCAGGCGAAGGGCCTCCTGCGCGCGTCGCTGTCGGTCTGGGCGCGCTACCACGCGCGCCCGCTTTTCGACCCCGCAGGGACCTTTCGGATGGAGGCGTTCGAAGGCGGCCTCAGAGTCTGGTATACGACCGAGGAGCTCGAGGAGGTGACCGTGCGGCTCGACGAACAGCACCGGGTCATCGAGGAGCTGCGGCACACGCCCAAGGCCGTCACCAAGCGCGTGCCGGTCTTCGTCAAGTCGCCCCAGGGGTGGGTCATCAGCACGCTGGGCATCGACATCTCGCCCGTCATGGACAAGCCGGTGCGGCACGTGGTCTTGTACCGGTATGAAACCGTCGCCGGCGCCAGGCTGCCGAGCCGGATCCGGGACCAGCAGACCCTGCCGCAGTCGGCGGTGTGGGAGGTCGGCCTGTCCAACTGCCGGCTGACTGAAGAGTCCGGCCTGAAGCGGATCGACCTGCCGTCGCTCCCGCGGCGGCCGCTGTAAGGGCGCGCGATGGCCTCGCTACGCGTGATCCGGCGTCGGCTGCGAAGCATCGAGAGCACCAAGCAGATCATGCGGGCGATGCAGCTCGTGTCCGCCTCGAAATTCAAGCGCGCGCAGAGCCAGCTCCTGCAGAGCCGCCTGGTGATGGAGTTTCTCGACGGCCTGCTCGGCCGGGTCGGCTCCGCCGTCAGCTCGATCGCGCATCCGTTATGCGAGCGTCGGCATTCCGCCGAGAGCCTGCTCGTGGTCATGACCTCGGACACCGGACTGTGCGGTTCCTACAATACGAACCTGATCCATTTGGCGGAGTCGCATCTGCGGCGCGAAGGCGCCCGCGCGACGCGCATCGCCTTCATCGGGAAGAAGGGGCACCGGCACTTCACGAGGCGCGGATGGCCGGCCGCGCGGGCGTACCTGGATCTGGCCGGCCGGCCGGCCATCACGGACATCAGCGCCATCGGCGCCGAGCTCCTGGAGGACTTCCTGTCCGGCCGGGCGGGCACGGTCGATTTGCTCTATGCCCGGTTCGTCTCATCGGCCGTCTCGCGGCCCGTCATCCGGCGGTGGCTGCCCATCAGCCTGGAAGCACCAAGGCCAAATGCGGAATTGGGAATGCGGAATGCGGAACCCAAAACCCGTCTGGCAGATTCCGAATTCCGAACTCCGAATTCCGCATTGGAGGAGTATATCTTCGAGCCGACGCCGGAGCGGGTGTTCGAGGACCTGCTCCCCCGGTGGGCGCTCGCGGCGTTTCAGGTGGCCGTGCTCGAGTCCTTCACATCCGAGCATGGGGCCCGCATGGTGGCGATGAAGAACGCGACGGACAACGCCGAAGACCTGCTCAAGCAGCTTACGCGGCAGCGGAACCGCATCCGCCAGTCGATGATCACGAAAGAGCTCAGCGAGATCGTCGGCACCGCGGAAGCGTTGAAATAGGGATCACCATGCCAAATTCGGAATGCGGAATGACCGGCGTTGATTCCGAATTCCCAATTCCGCATTCCGCATTTGGCACGACATCGTGAGCCATAAAGAGGAGCCGTTCATGAATGAACATTATGGCACCATCGTCCAGGTGATCGGTCCCAGCGTCGATATCCGCTTCGACGCGGAGCACCTGCCGGAGATGCTGACCGCGATCCGGGTCGACGAGGACAAACGGAACATCCACCTGACGCTCGAGGTCGCCCAGCACGTCGGCAATAACACCGTCCGGTGCATCGCGCTCGACGGCACCGACGGGCTCACGCGGGGGATGCAGGCCCGCGATACCGGCGCGCCGATCACGGTGCCGGTGGGCCCCCAGACCCTGGGGCGCATCTTCAATCTGCTGGGCATCCCGCTGGACGACCGGGGCGAGCTGGCGGAGCCCAAGAAGCGCGCCCCCATCCACCGCTCGCCTCCCTCCTTCGAGGATCAGCTGCCCGTGCGGGACATCTTCGAGACGGGCATCAAGGTGATTGACCTGCTGGCTCCGTACCCGAAGGGCGGCAAGGTCGGGCTCTTCGGGGGCGCCGGCGTCGGCAAGACGGTGGTGCTGATGGAGCTCATCCGCAACATCGCGACGGAGCACGGCGGCGTCTCGGTGTTCGCGGGCGTCGGGGAGCGTACCCGCGAGGGAAACGACTTGTGGCTGGAGCTCAACGAGTCCGGCGTGGTGAACAAGACCGCGCTCGTGTTCGGCCAGATGAACGAGCCGCCGGGCGCGCGGCTGCGCGTGGCGCTCTCGGCGCTCACCATGGCGGAATACTTCCGGGACGAAGAGGGCCAGGACGGGCTGCTCTTCATCGACAACATCTTCCGCTACGTCCAGGCGGGCTCGGAGGTCTCCACGCTGCTGGGGCGCATGCCCTCGGCGGTGGGCTATCAGCCGAACCTCGGCACGGAGCTCGCACAGCTGGAGGAGCGCATCACGTCCACCAAGCGCGGCTCCATCACGTCCGTGCAGGCGATCTACGTGCCGGCCGACGACCTGACCGATCCGGCGCCGGCGACCACCTTCTCGCATCTCGACGCGACCACGGTCCTCTCCAGGCAGATCGCGGAACTGGGCATCTACCCGGCGGTGGACCCCCTCGATTCGACCTCGCGCATTCTCGATCCGCGCATCGTCGGTGAGGAGCACTACCGGGTCGCCCGCACCGTCCAGGTGACGCTGCAGCGGTACAAGGACCTCAGGGACATCATCGCGATTCTGGGGATGGACGAGCTCAGCGACGAGGACAAAACCGTCGTGTACCGCGCGAGGAAGATCCAGCGGTTCCTCTCGCAGCCGTTCTTCGTGGCGGAGCAGTTCACCGGCCAGTCCGGCCGCTACGTGAAGCGCGAGGACACGATCCGGGGCTTCAAGCGGATCGTCGAGGGTGAGCTGGACGACGTGCCCGAACAGTCCTTCTACATGAAGGGCACGATCGACGAGGTCCTCGACGCCGCCGAGCGCGAGCGGGCCAAATCCTCGTAACTCCATCGCCATGCCAAATGCGGAGTTCGGAATCGGGAATGCCGAATTTGGCATGACCGAGTTGTGATGATGGCTGACGTGATCCAGATCCGGGTGCTGACGCATGAAGGCATCGTGGCGGAGGCGCGCGCGATGTCCGTCGTGGCGCCGGGGGAGCCCGGGGCCATCGGCTTCCTGCGCAATCACGCGCCGCTCGTCACGACGCTCAGCTCCGGCCGGCTCTGGTGGCGCACCCCTGAGGGCGCCGAGGAGACCATGATGATCGGGGACGGCCTGCTCGAGATCGTGCGGAACCGCCTCACCATCCTCACCAGCTCCGCCGCGAAACGCGTCACGTGAAACGCGTCACGTGGGAGCACATCAAAGACTCGGGACAGCTCCGGCTTTTCTCAGCCACGGTACGCGTGACGCGTTTCACGTGACGCGGAGTCAGCGGGTGAGCACGACCCATCCAGCGAGGACCAGGCAGGCCACAAGCCAGAAGGCGGGGTTTCGCGTGAGCGCTTCGTCCATGACGACCTTGCCGAAGACGGGTCGGTTGAGCACCCACCGGCCGGCCGTGCGTCCCAGCTCCAGCGCCTGAGCCCAGGCGCGCGAACCCGCCTCGATGACCGCCAGCACCGGACGCGCCAGCCCGTCCCGGTAGATCCAGTCCATGTCGCTGATGGTGGCGGCGTGCGGACGGAACCGTCGCCGGATCAGGAGAAACCCCATGGTGGTCCAGAGCAGCAGCTGGACGGTGTGCAGGACGTGCGAGGGCGTGTACGCCTCGTAGTGGATCGACGCCGGCAGGAACTCGTACAGCGCCCTCGGGACCAGGCCGATCGCGAAGCACCCGCACGCGAGGACCGCCATCGCCAGCTGCATCGACGCGGGCGCCTCCTGCGTCTCCACGGGCTCCGGAGCCGGGGCGACGAAGGCGTAGTAGCCGATCTTCATGACGATGCTCAGGAACGTCCCGCTGGCTGAGGCGATGAGCAGGAGCTCGAGCGGGGGGCTGAGCCGTCCGAACTCCGTGAGGATCATGCCTTTCGAGATGAACCCGTTCAGCCACGGCATGCCCGAGATGGCCAGGCCGCCCACCGAGAACATCACGAACGTCACCGGCATGCGGCGCGCCAGGCCGCCGAGCTCCGTCAGCGTCGAGCGGCCCGTGCGGACCATGACGGCGCCCGCGGCCATGAAGAGCAGCCCCTTGTAGAGGATGTTGTTCACCGCGTGCGCGACGGCGCCGTCGACAGCCAGCGTCGTCCCCAGCCCGATCCCGGCCACCATGTAGCCGACCTGGCACACCAGGTGGTAGGAGAGCAGCCGCCGGATGTCGTTCTGCATCAGCGCGAACACGACGCCGTAGAGCGCCGTGGCGACCCCGATCAGCACCAGCGCTTCCAGCCCGATGAAGCCCCGCGCCAGGGCGTACACCGCCGTCTTGGTCGTGAATGCGCTCAGGAACACGCCGCCCGCGGGCGTGCTCTCAGGGTACGCGTCCGGCAGCCAGGCGTGCACCGGAGGAATCGCGGCGTTGATGGCCAGGCTCGCCAGGAGAAGCCACGCGCCCGGGGACAGCTCCATGAAGCCGAATCTCCAGGAGCCGGTCTCGGCGTGGAGCAAAAACGCGCCGGCGAACATCAGCGCCCCGCTCGTCAGGTGCACCAGCAGGAAGCGCCAGCCGGCCTGCGCCGCCTCCGGCGTGCGGCGCGCCCAGATGAGCACGACGCACGAGACCGCCATGAGCTCCGCGCAGACGAGCAGCGTCAGCAGATCCCCCGCCAGGACGGCCGCGACGGAGCTGGCCGCATAGAGCTGGGACGCGGCCTGGTGCGCGCGCGACTCGGTGTTCCACGCGTAGAGGTTCGCCGCCCAGGCGAAGAAGAGAAACGTCATGGCGAAGATCCGCGAGAGCGCGTCCAGCCGAAAGGGCAAGAGCGCGTACCCGGCCGCTTCGGCTCCCCAGGTCATGCCGTTGGCGTAGCCGAGCACCAGGGCGCCGGCCGCCGGCGGGAGGAGCAGCGTCAGCCACCGCCTGAGCGGGCGGGGCGCCGCCGCCACGAGCAGCGGCCAGGCGATGAGCGGCCAGCCGGGATAGACGTCAGCCATGGCCGTCCTTGACGTTGTGTTCGATCCCGCTGGCTCCGAGGATCCTCGCCGTCGCCACCAGCCCCAGCGAGAACACGAGGCCCAGGATCGCGTACGCGCCCGGCGTGACGTGCCACCACGGATCATGGTGTCCGTGCGGCTCGCGGATCATCCGCTCGGCCGCGACGCTCATCGTGAGCACGCCCCACCAGAGCAACGTGCGCGCCCGGCTCATGGCGCCGCCTCCAGGGCCCGGTAGCCCAGCGCCGTCTGGGCGGCAATGGCCGGCGCCACCGATCCGAAGACCACGGACGCAGCGGCGATCACCACGATCGGCACCAGCATCGTCATCGGGGCCTCCAAGACCGGGCCGCGGCGCGGGCCGCTGAATCCGCGCGTCACGATCGGCAGCAGGTAGGCGATGTTCAGGATGCCGCTCAGGAGCAGGACGCCCATCAGCCAGGGCGCGCCAGCCTCGATGGTCGCGCGCGCGAGCCACCACTTGCTGATGAAGCCGCAGAGGCCCGGCACGCCGGCCAGCCCCAGCGCTCCGATGGCGAACGCGCCGAAGGTGACCGGCATCCGCCAGCCGAGCCCGTCCAGCTGGCTCACCCGGTCCTTGTGCGCCGCGACGTAGATCGCGCCGGCGCAGAAGAACAGCGTGATCTTGAGCATCGCGTGGTTCGCCAGGTGCAGCAGCGCGCCGATCTGGCCGGCCGGCACGAGCATCGCCGCGCCCAGAATGATGTAGGAGAGGTGGCTCACCGTCGAATAGGCGAGGCGGCGCTTCAGCTCATCCTGCCTGAGCGCGATGATCGAGGAGCAGAGGATCGTGGCGGCGGCGACCCACGCCAGCGGCTCCCACAGCCCGGCCTCCCGCATCGCGTCCGGCCCGAGGATGAAGTGGATCAGGCGCAAATAGCCGAACACCCCCGCCTTCACGACCGCGACGGCGTGCAGCAGGGCGCTCACCGGCGTCGGCGCGATCATCGCCACGGGCAGCCACGCGTGCAGGGGCATGACGCCCGCCTTCACGCCGAACCCGATCGACAACAGGACGAACAGCCATGTGACGGTGCGGACATCCAGCGCGCCCGGCGCGAGCCCGCCGGGCCGGAACGAGAGGTCGCCGGTCAGCTGCCACAGCCACGCCGTCGCGCCCAGGAGCAGCGCCCCCGCCGTCAGCGCGTAGCAGAGGTAGATGCGTCCAGCCACCTTCGCCTTCCGTGTGCCCTGGTGCACGACGAGCGGGTAGGTCGCCAGCGTCAGGATCTCATAGAAGATGACGAAGGTGAACAGGTTCGCCGCGAGCGCGATGCCGGCGGCGGCGCCGAGGCACACCGCGAAGACCGCAAAGAAGCGCGTCTGCGCGTGCATGGAGAGCGCCCGCGCGTAGCCTATCGAGTAGGAGGAAGTCGCGATCCAGAGCGTGCTCGAGACGGCGGCGAACATGAGGCCGAACGCGTCGGCGCGGAAGGCCAGCGACAGCCCCGGCGCCAGGGCGAAGAGCTCGCCGCCCGCGATCCGTCCGCGGAACAGCTCCCAGAGCATCCATCCCACGAGCAGCCAGAGCGCGCCCGCGGCGGTGAACGTGATGGCCTCCCGGAGGTTCGGCCTGGAGGAGGCGAAGGGAATGAGCATCGCGGCGGCGAACGGCGCCAGCACAGCCGCCGCCGGAGCCCACGCGCGCCACGCGTCCATCACGGCGCTCCCGGGGGCATGGCGATCCTCCCGATGAGCCGGGCGATCGGCTGGTTGGCCAGTCCCAGCGCGATCAGCCCGATCGCGAAGACGCCGGTGGCGAACGTCATCCGCCATGGCACATGGAGGACCTCGTCCGGCTTGGCCGCAGGCGCGTCCGGTCGCCGGAACAGGAGCTCCACCAGGACGAACACGTACCAGGCGCTCAGCAGGGCGCTCGCCACGACCAGCGCAGCCAGCGGCCAGCGAGAGGCTTCCAGCGCCGCCAGGATGAGGTACCACTTGCTGAAGAAGCCCAGCGTCGGGGGGATGCCCACCATCGAGAGCGAGGCGATCACGAACATGACCCAGAACCATCCCATCGGCTCCTTGAGCCGGCTCAGGGCCGAGACCTGCGAGACACGCATTCGGAGCGTGATCACGCACGCGGTGAGGAACAGGACCGCCTTGGCGCAGATGTCGTTCACGAGATGGAGCAGCGCGCCGGTCAGCCCCAGCTCGCTCGCGAAGCTGATGCCCAGGACGATCAAGCCGATCTGCCCGATGCTCGAGTAGGCGAGCAGGCGCCGGAAGTCGGTCTGGAGGCGCGCCGCCAGGGGGCCGAGCACGATGGCCGCGACGGCCGCCAGGCGCAGGATGGCCATGACGACCGCATCCGCGGACCACCACATCCCGGCGACCCAGCCGAGGATTCGGATCAGCGCATACAGCGCGACCTTGGTCATGAGCGGCGCGATGACGGCGCTCACGGCGTTCGGGGCGTACGCGTACGCGTCGGGCAGCCAGCCGTGCAGCGGCACTATTGCCGCCTTGATTGCCAGGCCCGTGACGAGGAGGATGACCGCCCCCAGCACCACCCGCGACCCGGCCAACGGCGCCAACCGGGCGGCGGCGTCATCCATGTTCAGTGTGCCGGTCATGGCGTAGAGCAGCCCCACGCCGAACAGGTACAGCGTCGCGCCGACGGTGCCGAACAAGAGATAGCGGTAGGCGGCGACCGTGCCGCGCTTCGCGCCCGAGCCGATGAGCGCGTACGCGGAGATCGAGAAGACCTCCAGGAACACGAACACGTTGAAGAGGTCCGCCGAGAGGACGAGGCCCAGCATGCCCGAGCCGAGGAGCAGCAGCAGCGTGTGGAACGCGACCGGGTGCTGGCCGAACTCCGCCTCGGCGTTCTCGTGCACGCCGATCAGGATGACGAGGAGGCTGACGCTCAGGGCGACCGAGACGAAGGCGCTCAGCCCGTCGAGCCGCCAGGCGATGCCCAGCGGCGGCGCCCAGCCGCCGAAGGCGTAGTGGATCGGCCCGTCGACGGCGACGGCGGCGAGGCCCACCAGGGCGCTCGAGGCGCTGACGCCGAGCACCGCGACCGTGAACGGGTACGCCGCCCGGGGCCGCGCGCGCCCGATGAGCGGCAGGACGAAGGCCGCCAGGAGCGGCACGATGGCGATCAGGACCGGGAGCTGCGCGTCGGGGAAACGCATCAGCCGCCGAAGTCCGTTTCGTGCAGGCTCTGGTGCGCCTGGTAGATGCGCCGGAGTAGCATGAACGCGACGCCCTGGGTCGCCACGCCGACGACGATCGCCGTCAGCATGAGGACGTGGGGCAGCGGATTGATGTAGCGCGCCGGGTCCACGTGGAGGGCTCCGTGCGCGAGAATGGGGGCCGCGGCGCCCGGCTTGACCGCGAGCGCCATGAAGAACACGATCACGCTCGTCTGCACGAGATAGAGCCCGATCAGCTGCTTGACCAAGTGGCGGCTCTTTGCCATGAGGGCCAGGCCCAGCGCGAACACGGCCCAGGCGACGAGGTACGGCTCGCGCGCCCACAGCTCAGTCATCGAGCCGCCCCCTCCGCGAGCCGGTCGAAGATGCCCACGAGGGCCGCCATCACGACGAGGCACACGCCGGTCTCCACTCCGAAGATGCCCCACCAGCGCCGAGCCGGCGCCTCGAGCCAGGCCAGCGGCAGCGCGCCGTAATCCAGGAACCAGGTCTCGAACGCCGTGATCGCCCCGATGCCGCCGTAGATCAGGATGCCGGCGGCCGCGATTCGGAACGCCGCCGCGCGCATCCGGCTGTAGAACGGCGCGTCGGCCCCGAACGAGACGGCCTCCAGGATGAAGCTGGACGCGAGCAGGGTGCCGGCCTGGAATCCTCCGCCCGGGCTCTCGTGGCCGTGGGCGAGCACGTACAGGCCGAACAGCCACAGGAACGGCTGGGCGATTCTGGTGGTGAGCCGGACAATCGGGCTCGCATGCGGCAGCAGCATCGCGTCACTCGCGCCCGGCGCCCAGCAGCCAGCAGGAAATGGCCGCCGTGAAGATCACCGTGGTCTCCATCAGGGTGTCGAACCCCCGGTAGTCCGCCAGGATCGACGTGACGACGTTGGGGGTCTGCGTATCGGCGAGGCTCCGCGTGAGGAACTCCGGCGAGAGGTGGACCTGGGCCGGCGCCAGCGGATCCATCCAGACCGGCAGGCCCAGCAGCATCCACCATCCGCCCGCCAGCAGCGCCACAGCCAGCACGACCAGCAGCCCGTCCTGCGCGCGCATCGGGCGGGGCGCGACCGTATGCTTCGTGACCCACAAGAGGGCGATGAAGTAGATGGTGGCGACGCCCGCTCCCACGACCGCCTCGGTGAACGCGACGTCCAGCCCGCCCCACAGCGCCCAGAGCGCCGCCAGCACGAAACTGTACGTGCCGAGCAGCATGGCCGAGCCGAACAGGTTCCGGCTGATGGCGGCCGCCGCCCCGCACAGGACCAGGAGCGCGAGCAGCGCCGTGGTGAGCGCCGTCATCGCGCGCGCTCCCGCCGCGTCCAGGGCCGCACGTTCGCCTCGAGCGCCGCCTGCAGCACCGTGTGGATCACCGTCGGATTGATGATCAGGAGGACGAGCGCCAGCAGCGCGAACTTGAGCGACAGGAGCGTGAGGCCGTGCCAGGCGATGAATCCCGACAGGATGGCGAGCGCCCCGAGCGTGTCCGCGATTCCCAGCGCGTGCGCGCGGGTGTACACGTCGGGAAACCGGAGCGCCCCGAGCACGGAGACGGCGTTCAGCAGCACTCCGAGGCCGATCAGCCCCACGGCGAGCAGCGTCATCCCACGGCGTCCGTCCGCTTGAGGTACTTCGCCGCGGTGATGCTGCCCACCAGGCTCAGGGCGGCGTACCCGTAGGCGATATCGATGAAGAGCTCAGGCCGCTCCGCGTGATGGCCGATGAGGAGCAGGAGCAGGATCGCCTGCGTGTTGATCCCGTTGAAGGCCACCAGCCGGTCGAACGCCGTCGGCCCCCGCAGGATGCGCAGGAGCAGCCCCGCCATCAGCGCGGCGGTGGCGACGCCGGCCGCGATGAACACGTCGCTCATGGCGCGGGCGCTCCAGGAGCTGCTAGGCGCCCGATCGCCCGCTCAAGCGCCCCCCCGGTGATGTCCGAGGCGGACGCCTCGTCGATGGCGTGGACGGTCAGCACGCCGTCCGGTTCTTTGAGGTTCGTCGTGATCGTGCCGGGCGTGAGCGTGATGGATTGGGCCATCAGCGCGCGCAGCGGAAAGGCCCGGAGGCGCGAGCGGTGCTCGATCAGGTGCGGGTCCAACGCCGGCTTCGGGGTCAGGATCAGCCTGGCCACATGCAGGTTCGCCATCACGATCCGCCTGAGGAGCCAGGGAGCGTAGACCGCCCAGCCCAGCCAGTGCGGTCCCGGCGCCGGGACCTGGGGGATCAGAAACGCGACGGCCATCGACCCCGCCAGTCCCAGGCCCAACAGCAGGGGCCGGGGCTGCTCGGACAGCACCCACCAGAGCGCGAAGAGGATCAGGCCGAATCCCAGCCGGATGAGACGGGACATCGAGCCTATTATAGCGAAAAATGAGTTCGCGCAACGCGTCACGCGCCCCGCCAATAAAACCCGGGACAGTCCCGGGTTTTTTCAGGCCGCGTTACGCGTATAATGGATGGCGATGTCGCTCATCCGCTGGCTCGGCGAATGCGCGGACCGTCTCCTGGAGTGGCACGCGTCCTGGAAGCCGGCGCGGCTTCGGCTGCTGCCCGTCCTGGGCCTCTTCCTGCTGGCGCTGTGCCTCCGACAGTTCGCCGACCTGGATCTCTTCGCCAGGATCGCCCTCGGCCGCCTGATCTGGCGTGACGGCGGCGTCCCGCTCGAGGATCCCTTCGCGTATACGCCGACGAAGCCCGTCTGGTACGACCATGAGTGGGGAGCCGGCTTCATCTTCTATGGGCTGGCGCGGCTCGGCGGCGATGTCGCGCTCTTCGCCGCGTCGTTCGCGCTGGCGTGCGCGGCGATCGCCGTCGTCTATGCGGCCCTCCGTGAGCTCGCGGGAGATCGTCCGGCGGGCGTGGTGTGGCTCGGGCTGGGACTCCTCCCGTGCTTTATCGTCTGGGAACCCGTCATCCGCTCGCGGGTCTTCACGTTCCTGTGCTTCGCGGTCTTCCTGCTGGTGTTCGCCCGGCTGCGCGTCCGGGGCCGGACGCGGCTCCTGTGGCTCCTGCCGGCGGTGACGGCGGCTTGGGCGAACCTGCACGCGGGATTCGTCGTCGGGCTCATGTCGCTCGGCGTCGTCGCCGCCTGGCACGTGTTCGAACGCGGCCGGCGCGCGTGGCCGGCGGCGTTGTGTCTCCTCGCGTGCGTCCCCGCGACGCTCATCAACCCGTACGGGGCCGCCTTCTGGCGGTTCGTGTTCGAGGGCGTCACGAAGGCGCGCGTCCAGATCCTCGAGTGGCAGCCGACCGACCCGCTGAGCCCGCGCGGACTCTTCCTGCTGGCGACGGCGGCCGTCCTGCTCCTCGGCTGGCTCAGGAACAGAAAGAGCATTCCTCCGGAAGGCCTGATCCTGCTGGCCGGTTCCTTCATCGAGGCCTGGAAGCACTTTCGGCTTGGCCCCCTCTTCCACTGGACGGCGATCGTCTACGGCGCCGGCGCGTTCATGACCGCGCTCGATTGGGCGAGGCAGGCGCTGCCTGAGCGTGTCGTCGAGCTCGGCCGGCGGGTGCTGACGCTGGCGGCGGCGGTCGGCGCGGTGCTGGGGGTCTATGTGGGGGCCTGGGTGCTCGTGCAGGCGGAGTCGTTTACGCTCTCACGGCACATCCTGCCGGTCGAGGCGATGGCCTGGCTGCGGGTCAACCGGTCCGGAGGGCGGATGCTCGTCCATTTCGGAGAGGGCAGCTACGCGCTGTGGCAGGGCCATCCGGAGTTTCTCGTGTCGATGGACGGGCGCTACGAAGCGGTATATCCGGACGAGGTGGTGGAGGACGTCTACCGGGCGTTTCATCCTGACACACCAGACCTGCCCGGCCGCGTCGATGAGATCGGCGCCGACTTCATGCTCTTGTGCGAGTACTACGGGGATCGCCCGCCTCCCGAGGCCTATGGATCGGCCTGGCGAGTCATCTACCGGGACGAGGAGTGCGCGATCCTCGGCCGCGAGCCGAATCCCGGCGGCGCGATCGGCGCGCCGCTTCCAGGCAGGAAGGAGATCTGGACTCCGCATTTCTAAATGGAACCCACATTGCATGTGAACATTCGAATGGGTTCCATTTACCCCGAGCGAGCAAAGCGAGTCGAGGGGTTACCCTTCGACTTCGCTCAGGGTAAATGCGCCCAATGTTTAGATGCAATCGTGGGCGCATTTAGAGGGCACGGGGAACGGGGCGTGGGGCGCGTGGCACATCGTGGGAATGACCATGAGAAGATAGAAGGAAGAAGGTAGAAGGAAGAAGGTAGAAAAAGCACGACGATTTCGTTCCACCTTCTATCTTCCACCCTCCATCTTCTACCTTCTACCCTCCACCTTCTATCTTCACACGATGGGGTTCAAGAGAAGACGGACGAGGGACGGCCGAAGACGCACGAAGACCGCTACGGCGCCGACTTCTGATACGTGCCGATGAGCTCCGCTTTCGCGAGAATGTGCCCGTTCATGGCGGCTTCGAGCTGCTTCTTGGTGGGCCGGCTGAGGCCGGTCAGCGTCGTGTCCAGGGCGTACAGCTTGTGGAAATAGCGGTGGCGCCCGACGGGCGGACACGGCCCGCCGTAGTCCGTCCGGTTCCAGTTGTTCGTGCCCGGCCGGACCTCCGGCGCGATCGCGCCGGCTGAGGCGCCTCCGGGAATGGCGGAGACCGTGGGCGGAATGTTGTACAGGATCCAGTGCACCCAGGTCATCCGCGGAGCCGCAGGATCGGGCGCGTCGGGATCATCGATGATCAGCGCCAGACTCTTGGTCCCGTCAGGGATTCCGCTCCACTGGAGAGGAGGCGCGTGGTCCGCTCCTTCGCAGGTATAGGCCGCCGGGATGTCTCCGTAATGCGCAAACGCGCTGGATGTCAGCCGCAGCGTCATGTCCGCTTCGACCTCCGCGTTCGGTTCAACCGGTGTGAAGAGCACCCCCGCTCCCGCCAGGCAGCCCATGACCGCGCGGGCCAGCATGACGGCACGTCCAAGCCGGATGATCATGACATGAAACCATTCTCGCGCTTGGCGGCGGCCGCGTCGAGCGTTAGTCGCCGGTCTCCGCCCCCTGTGGCCGGACCGTCAGGTCCTGGCCTTGCGCGCTATGGCCAGCCGGTGGTGCTCCGAGCCGACCCGCAGCATCGGGACCCCGCAGGCGGGGCACGTCTCCGACCGGCAGGGGACGCCCTTGCGGTGCTCGATCCGTTGCCCGCACTTCGGACATTCGCAGGACCCGCTCGACCCCATGTTGCCGCAGCATGACTCGCCCATTCGTCCCTCCTTTTCGCGCTTGAAAACCACTTAGCATACCGCGCGCGGGCATTGAGTCGATGACGCGCGTCATGCTGGAGAGGCGGGAGGAAGCGATCCCCGCCCGCGATTCCATTTTAAGACACAAATTTGTTAGCTACGGGGCCAGCCCCCGCGGAGGCAGCCTACTGATGGTAGGGTGTCCCCGCGGGGGCTGGCCCCCTGGGACCGGAGCAGGGATGGGGGTAGGATGCAACATTATGGCGCGCCGATTGAGCTCACCTCGGCGGGGATGACCTCAAGCGCCAGCGTCTCCGCGTGCCGGAGTCGCCGGCGACCCGCAGTCAGCTTCGGCTCGGCCCTGTGCTGAATTCCTCGAGCGCCCTTCGGAGCGATTCGAATCCAAGGCGCGCGCCATGGAGCCGGGATTCCAGGTCTGTGGGGGCTCGCTCGGCGAAGCCCGAGGCGTCGGGGGAAGGGAGGAAGATGGCCGCGCGCACGCCGTGAGTCCAGCCGGCCCAAAGCGCGGAGACCCACACCAGCACGATCACGAGCCCCTGCATGCCGTGTCCTCTCTGCCAAGGAGACAGGCTTATTGTAGGACGAAACGGCACACAGGGGGGCAATGTTACAGGTTTCGAGATGGCGTGAACCACAACCCCGAAGCCGCAACCCTCGACGTTCGATCAGCGGGGTTCGTTGAGATATTCCTGCCGCTGGCGGTCGTAGCTTTTCAGGCCGAGAATCGGCGCACTTGACGGCGGCGCGGGGCCGTCGTCCTCCTGCGTGGCGAGCGCCTCGTGCTGCTCCTGAAATCCCTCGAGCAGGCCCTGCGCCTTGCCGCGATACTTTTCCATATAGGTCTCGTGCGCCATCTGCCTGTGCACGGCCGCCCGCGACTCGAGCCACGCGTCCGTGTCTTCGCCGGTGGAGCGCTGATCGGGATCGGCCGCCTCGGACACGGCGCGCTCCAACCGGCCGAACGCGCCTTGGGCGGTCTCCTGGATCGCGCCTCCCACCTTCTCGGACAGTGCCTGGGTGTCTTCGACCGCGCCGTGCAGGCGTTGCGCCGTCCCGACCAGCGGAACGACCGCCGCGGCCTTGTCGAGCACCGCGGTCATCCCGATGTCCCGCGCCTGGGCGCGAAGCCACATCCTGCCTTCCCAGAACTGCAGCTTCGCCTGATCCAGCAGGGCATCGGCCCTGTCTACGTAGGGCTGCAGCGCTTCGGCCCGCTCGCTCAGCGTGGGGGGCGGGACCCCGGGTCCGGAACCGGGGAGCGGGATGTCCGTCTTGATCCGGAGTCCGCGCTGAGGGCCGTACGCGCTCGGTGGCAGGGCCGTGAGCGCAAGCGCGGACGCATCCGTTCCGGCGTCCGCCGGGACGTTCCGAGCGAGCCGGATCGCCTTGGCGCGGATCTCGTCCGCCGCCTCGGCCATGCGGGCCCGGAGCGTTTCATCGCGCAGGCGCACCTGCTCGTAGGCCTGTTTCTGCTCCGCGAGCCGGATGTACTGGTGAATCGCGCGGTTGGAGGGCTCGTATGCCAGCGCCTCCCGGTACGACGCGATGGCGCGCTCGAGGTCGCCCTGCTCGTGGTACGCGCGCCCGCGCGCCACGTGCACGCTGGCCTGGGCGCGCCTGAGATTGTTCTGGATGTACGGGTCGGTCGGCGAATATTCCAGCGCCTGCCGGTACGCCGCGATCGCGCCCTCGTAGTCGCCTCTGGCGAACGCCTCGTTGCCCTGCGAGTTGAACGCCCAAGCCTGCGAAGCCGCCGCCTGCGCGGCCGCCATGTCGGCGATCGCATCGGCAAAGAGCATGCCCACGGCCTCGCCCAGCTTGTACGCCGCGTCTCCGTAGGCGGAGTAATCGTCGCTGCCGTACGAGTACGAGCCGCCGTCATCGTACGACCCGCCGCTCGGCGCGTCCCCGCAGTAGTTATTGCCTTCGTAGTCGCTCCAGCAGCCCTGGTACACGCCCTGGATCTCCGCCCGCGCCGCGCAGGGCATCAGCGCGATCAGGGCCGCGGCCAACCCGAGTCCTCTCATCCCGGCTCGTGCCTCTCGGAGATCGCGCGGATATAGGCGAGCGCGCTGATCCAGTCCGCGGCCGCCTGCTGCAGCGCGGCGGTCACCGCGCGCAGATCGCCGCTCGCGCGCCCATCGAGAAACCGGTCCAGACGTGCGATGGACTCGCGCGTTCCGAGCGACCCGGCCAGCGCCGCCCAGTGGGCCAGCCGCTCCCGGCGCAGCAGCGCCTCCGCGAATTCGGTCTGGCCGTACGCCTCCGCCCAGCCGGCCAACTCCCGCAGCACGAACCCGAGCCGGCGCGCCTGGGCGTGCTCCGCCGCGACCTGAGCCGTGACGATGGCTTCGGTATGCCGCTCGGCCGCGCTCAGCAAGCCCGCCAGCTCTTTGAACAGCGTCCCTTGCGCGGCGGGGTTGCTCTCGAGGGCCAGGATGAGCCGCTGGAGATCATCCAGGCGGCCCAGCCGTGCCAGTCTCCAGAACAGCGAGACCGCGAAGTCCGTCTGCGCGCGGGGCTCGAGCGTCTCGAGCGACGTGAGCGTCTCGTCCATCCGGCCCGTTTCCGCGTTGACGTAGCCGCACGCGATCGCGCCGAAGGAGGCGTAGGGAGTCAGCGAGAACTGCCGGATCCATCCCTCGAGCAGCTCGCAGCCCTGCCGCGCCAACTCCGGCTCGCCCATCCAGAGGACGGCCAGCGTCGCGAGATACCCCTCGGAGATCCGGCGTGGCGCTTCCGACGCATCCGGAACGTCCCCGGCCAGTTCCGCCAGGACTTGCGGGCCCTCGCCGAGGACGCAGCGGGCGGCGCTCAGATCTCCGGCTGGATGGGCGCGCATCCCGCGCGCGAGCGCCGCCGCTTCGTCGAGCCGTCCGGCGCGCAGATAACCGAAAAGCAGGGTCTGCTGAAGGGAAAACCGCCCGGCTGCTCCGGCGGCCTCGTCCACCAGCGCCGCCGCTTCGCGCGTATCGAGCGTCCGGGCATACGAGGCGACCAGCTGGCTCAGCAGGTCCTGCCGCGCGCCGGCGTCCGAAAGCTCCCGCACGGTGTTCGCGGCCTCTTCGCGCTCCCCGCGGAGCAGTTGGTACCGGGCCAGCGCCGCCCGCATGCGGTCGGCCTCGGCGGGGTCGTCCATCTGCTCAAGCAGCGCGCGCACCGTCGGGTAGTCATGCGCCGCCGCCAGCAGCTCGCCGTGCGCGCGGAGATAGCGCGACCGCGCGCGCACCCGCCCCCCTTCGGCGCTGGTCCGGACCGCGCCCTGGACGTGTCCGGCGAGCGCCTGCAGGAACGCGGTGGCTTCGAATGCCTGCTGCCGGTCCCCCCAGAATTCCTCCGGAATCCCGCGTCCCGATTCGGCGGCCAGCTTCAGGAGCTCACCAGTGGTCGTGCGCGCTTGCTCGAGGAGCCGGCGAATCTCCGCTTCGACGGCGCCGCGGTTCGCGCCGTCTCCGGCCGCCTCCTGATACGCCTCGAGCCACGCCACTGCCAGCAGCGTCGCCCCCGCGTGGCGGTGCGCGAGCGCGAGATGCAGGTAGGCATCCGTCAGGTCTGGAGCGGCCTGGACGCACTCTTCGAGGTGATGCGCGGCCTGCGTCCAGTCCTCCTGCTCCGCTGCCATTCGCCCGCGTTCGCAGGACTCGGGCAGGCTGCCGGATGGGGCGGGCTCAGCGGCGGTGGCGGTCGGACACAGTACGGAGAGCGCGAGGACAACACACCCGAGCGGGCGACCCGTCCTGATCCGACAACTCAGCATGAATCCGTGTAATCCTTTTGGAATCCGTGGAATCTGGCGTTACGGAATGAGCGGGCGCAGCATCTCAACGGGCGCCTCTGGGGCCTCGGCAGCGGGCAGGAGCCGTGCGACCCGGGCCGCGAACTTCGGGTGGTCCTTGTCCACCGCCTCCACGATCTTGCGCGCCAGGTTGGTCGTCACAAGCCGGAAGACGGCGTTCCCGTCCTGCTCCCCGCGGATGCCGGCTCCCAGCAGCGTGAACATCGTGAGCGGCATCGCCCAGATCCGGTACGTGCCCCGTTCCTGGAACGTGTAATCCGCCAGGCGGGACCCGTCCGGCGCCAGCACCGTCACGTGGCAGTCCACGTCCCAGTGGGAATGGTAGTTCAGCGGGATGATCCCCAGCGTCGCGATGCTCAGCGCGCCGAGATTCGCCAGTCTCGGCCCGTCCGATTCGTGGTCCGACGTGAGATCGATGTTCACGGTGAGGTTGGAGGATTCGGGGGAGAAGCGGGCCGCCACGTCCGGGACCTTGAGGGCGTCGATCATGTGGCTGCGGAACACCGACGTGCCGATGCCGGGGTCCTGCGTCCAGCTGCCCGTCAGCGTTTCGGTGATCTCGCCGACCCGCAGCACCGGCTCCCGCGCGCCCAGTTGCGTCGCCTCTGGAAGCAGCGCCGGACCGTTCTTGATCGCGCATGCCGGCAGCGCCAACGCGCACACCACCACCCACCCCAACCGCGCATCTCTCATGTGTCCCCTCCGGGCATCAAGCTCAACCATACCATACGTTGGAACACAGTGTACATGCGCGGGCGTTCGTCGCATCTTCCGCGGCGTCCCACGACATGCGCGCCGTGGTGTTCGGGGGCGGGCGTGGGAATGACCATGAGAAGATGGAAGGTTGAA
>DASWKB010000005.1:0-7775 GCA_036396895.1 bacterium
AGCACCGGGCGCTGAGCCTGCAGAACTTCGTGCGCTATTACAATCATGCACGGCCCCATCTCAGTCTTGGTGGACTCACGCCTGTTCAACGACGCCAGGCCTACTTTAAACTGTCACCGATGTCTTGAAACAACACATCTACCCTCTACCCTCCACCTTCCACCGTCCACCTTCTATCCTCTACCAGTTCAACGCCAGTTCAGCGATCGCGCGACACGTCCCTTGTCCCGTGTCCCCTGTCCCGGATGAGGTTGCCGGTCACTGGTTGCTCGATGAAGGTCAGCGGGGGCGAAATGAGGCGCGGAGGAACTCGCGATTGAGCGTGGCGATGAACTTGACGTGGATGGATTTGGGGCACGCGGCCATGCACTCGAAGTGGTTGGTGCAATTGCCGAAGCCTTCCGCGTCCATGCGGCGGACCATCGCGCCTGCGCGCCGCTCGCGCTCCACTTCGCCCGGAGGCAGGAGCGCCAGATGCGCCACCTTCGCCGCCACGAACAGCATGGCCGACGCGTTCGGACACGCCGCCACGCACGCGCCGCAGCCGATGCAGGCGGCCGCGTCCATCGCCTCCTCGGCCCTGGGCTTCGGAACCGGCATGGCATTGGCGTCCGGGACGCCTCCCGTTGAGACCGACACGTAGCCCCCGGCCTGGATGATCCGGTCGAGGGCGCCGCGGTCCACCACGAGATCCCGGATCACCGGGAACGCCCGCGCGCGCCAGGGCTCGATGACGATGGTATCGCCGTCGGAAAACCGCCGCATGTGAAGCTGGCAGCTCGCCACCCCGGAGGCCGGGCCGTGGGCGCGCCCATTGATGACGAGCGAGCAGGAGCCGCAGATGCCCTCGCGGCAGTCGTGGTCGAACGCCACCGGTTCCTTGCCCTGCCGGATGAGCCGTTCGTTCAGGAAATCGAGCATTTCCAGGAACGACATGTCGGGGCTCACGCCGTCCAGCTCGTGCCGTTCGAACCGGCCCGGAGCGCCGGATCCGGGCTGCCTCCAGATCTTGAGCGTCAGCTTCATGATGTATAGCTCCGTTGGGCTAGGGGGACATGCTCGAACGCCAGCGGCTCCCGGTGCGCCGCGGGCTCCCGGCCGGCGCCCTGGTACTCCCAGACGGCTACGTGGCAGAACTCCTCGTCATGGCGCCGGGCTTCCCCCTCCGGCGTCTGGTGCTCGACCCGGAAGTGGCTGCCGCAGGACTCCTCACGGGCGAGCGCATCGCGGCACATCACCTCCGCGAACTCCAGGAAGTCGGCCACGCGCCCGGCGTATTCGAGCGCCTGATTGAGCTCCTCGTTTCGGCCGGGGACTCCCACCCCGGTCCAAAACTCCTCCCGAAGCGCCGGAATCCGCGCGAGGGCTTGCGTCAACCCCTGCCGGCTTCGCGCCATGCCGCAGGTGTCCCACAGGAGCGCGCCGAGCTCGCGGTGGAACGCCTGCGCAGGCTTGCGCCCCCCGACGGACAGGAGCCGTCGCAGACGCATTCGGACTTCCTCAGACGCCGCGCCGAAGGCGGCGTGGTCTGCGCCGACCGCCCCCGGGGCGATGCCGGCGAGATAATCCCCGATCGTGTACGGCAGGATGAAATACCCGTCAGCCAGTCCCTGCATCAGCGCGCTGGCGCCCAGCCGGTTCGCGCCGTGATCGGAGAAATTCGCCTCCCCGATGACGAACAGCCCCGGCACGGTGCTCATCAGATGATAGTCCACCCACACACCGCCCATCGTGTAGTGGGGCGCCGGGTAGATGCGCATCGGCGACTGGTACGGGTTCTCTCCGGTGATCTCGTCGTACATCTGAAACAGGTTGCCGTAGCGCTCGCGGATCACGCCCTCGCCCAGCCGCGCCAGCGCGTCCGAGAAATCCAGATAGACTCCCTGCCCGGTGGCCCCCACGCCGCGCCCCTCGTCACAGGCCTCCTTCGCGCGGCGGGAGGCGATGTCCCTGGGCGCGAGGTTGCCGTAGGCGGGGTAGATCCGCTCCAAGTAATAGTCGCGTTCCGATTCGGGAATGTCGGCGGGGGGCCGGGCGTCGCCTGCGCGCGACGGCACCCAGATCCTGCCGTCGTTGCGCAGCGATTCCGACATCAGGGTGAGCTTCGACTGGTGCTCGCCCGCCGCCGGAATGCACGTCGGGTGGATCTGCGTCAGGCACGGATTGGCCAGCCACGCGCCGCGCCGCCAGGCGCGATGGATCGCGGTCACGTTGCAGCCCCGCGCGTTGGTCGAGAGGTAGTACACGTTGCTGTAGCCGCCCGTCGCCAGCACCACGGCGTCCCCGGCCATGGCGGACACCTCCCCGGAGACGAGGTCCCGGACGATGACGCCGCGGGCCGCGCCGCCGGCCACCACCAGATCGAGCATCTCCGTGCGCGGCCGCATCCGGACTCCTCCGGCGTCGACCTGGCGCAGGAGTGCCTGGTAGGCGCCGAGCAGCAGCTGCTGCCCCGTCTGGCCGCGGGCGTAGAAGGTGCGAGAGACCTGCGCGCCGCCGAAGGAGCGGTTGGCGAGCAGCCCGCCGTATTCGCGGGCGAACGGGACGCCCTGCGCGACGCACTGGTCGATGATGAGCCCGCTCACCTGGGCCAGCCGGTAGACGTTCGCCTCCCGGGACCGGAAATCCCCGCCCTTGATCGTATCGTGGAAGAGCCGCTCGACGCTGTCGCCGTCGTTCCGGTAGTTCTTCGCGGCGTTGATGCCGCCTTGGGCGGAGATGCTGTGCGCCCGGCGGGCGCTGTCCTGGAAGCAGATGCAGTCGACGTGATAGCCGAGCTCCGCGAGCGTCGCGGCGGCGGATGCGCCCGCGAGACCGCTGCCCACCACGATGACGCGGTACTTGCGCTTGTTGGCCGGACTGACGAGCCGCAGGCGGTCGCGGTGCCGCTCCCACTTCTGCGGCAGGGGGCCGGGCGGGATCTTGGCGTCGAGGCCCATCAGCCGGCTCCTGGCAGGCGGACCGCCCCGAAGAAAATCGCCACGGGGATCGCCGCGTAGCCGAGGAAGATGAGCACGGCGATGCCCGCGCCGATCCTGGCCGTCACGGGAATGGACCGCTCCGTGTTCAGGCCCAGCGTCTGGACGGTGCTGGCGATGCCGTGGCTGAGGTGAAGCGCGAGAAAGAACATCGCCGCCACGTAGACGAGCGCGATCCGGGCATCCTGGAAGCTGCGCACCACCATCGTGTAGACATCGGCCCGCCCGAGCGGGTCCGTCCCCGCGGCGAGCGCCGGATGCGCGGTCTGGAAGGTGAAATGCATCAGGTGGTAGACGACATACAGCGCCAGCAGCGCGCCGGTCACCGCCATGGTGCGGGCCGCCGCCGTGGTTTGACGCCAGGCCGGCTTCCGGTAGCCCACGGCCCGCGCCTGCCGGTTTTCCCGAACCAGCACGATTCCCACCCAGACGTGCACCGCGGCCGTCGCCAACAGGCCCGCCCGCGCGACCCAGAGCCAGGGGCCGAAGTGCCGGAGCTTTTCGGCGTAGGCGTTGAGCGCGTCCTGGCCGGCGAAGACGAGGAGGGTGCCGGCGAGATGGGCGATCACGAAGCCCAGCAGGAGGATCCCGCTGGCCGCCATCATTGCCTTCTTTCCGATCGAGGAGCTCAGCGTGGTCGCCGTCATGGCCCGTCCGCCGGACGCGTCATCCGGCATCGGCATAGCGCGTCGGATCCTGCACGCGCGCGTCCGCGAACGCCCGCCGGCGCTCGGCGCATTTCTGGCAGCGGCCGCAGTGGCGCCGTCCCGACGGCGCCAGGCAGGAAAACGTGAGCCCCAGCGGCGCGCGCCCGCGTCCGGGAATCAGCTCGGCCTTCCGCAAACCCGACAGCGGAGCGGTGATCCGCACCCCGCGCCCGAGCGCGGCAGATAACGAGCGGCCGTACTCCCGGAAGAATCGCGGCGTGGCGTCGCCGAAGGGATTGCCGCGGAGCGTGCCCAGGGCGATGCGCGGCACGCGCCGGCGCGCGCAGACGATGCCGGCGATCGCTCCCAGGAACACGTTGCGGCCTGGAAGATAGACGGCCGCGTCCGGATCCCTGGCCTCCGGCACGCGCCGGCCCCTCACGCTCCAGTGCGGGCCGTACAGCGCCGCCAGCGGCAGCGCCGCCACGAGGAGCGGTTCGAGCCGAGGCGAACTCATTCGCCGCAGCCAGCGTCGGAGCCAATAGAGTTCGGCCGTTTCCCACCGGAGCCCGCACCGGACGTACAGGGGCACCACAACCTCTCCACGCCCGAGGAGGCGGTGCACCAGCACCGCGCTGTCGAGGCCACCACTCACCAGGGCGCAAACCGTCGGACGGCGTCGTCGCATGCCGTAAGTGCTGACTGTAGCATGAAATGTGATGCCGCGCAACATGACGCATGAGGCGTCGGCTCCTATCGGTCTGAAGCTGGAGGCTGGAAGCTGGAACATGGACCTGGCACGAGGCGGTGGGCGCGGCATGGTACGGGGCACGGGGCGAGTCCTTCGACTTCGCTCAGGACTCCGCTCACTTCGTTCGCTCCGGGGCACGGCGTGGGGATGACCATGAGAAGGGAGAAGATGGAAGGTGGAAGGTGGAAGGTGGAATATCGCCATTCTACCGTCGACCTTCTATCTTCTACCCTCTACCTTCTACCCTCTACCTTCTACCTTCCACCTTCCACCCTCCACCTTCTACCCTCTACCAGTTCAACGCCAGTTCAGCGATCGCACGACACGTTCCCTGTTCCCTGTCCCCTGTCCCGGATGAGGTTGCTGGTCTCTGGTTGCTGGTTGCTGGTCTCTGATATGTTATACTGTCCGCCGTGATGAGCGGCAAACCCGCGTTCAAGCGCACGCAATACCTGGTCGACCGCGCCTACCAGCTCAAGGTCGTCTGGCGCATGTCGGTGCTGGCCATCATGCTCATGCTCGGCACCTTGCTGGCGAGCAGCGTGCTCCTCTGGCTCAACCTCTACGACCCCCGGCTCGGCGACCAGCGCGACCTCGTGACGGGACTGTTGGCCGTGTCGATCGCGCTGGCCGTCCAGCTCGTCATCGTGCTGCCGATCATCTACCACGTCGGGATCCGCCACACGCACCGGGTGGTCGGCCCCATCCGCCGGATCACGCAGACCCTGGAGGCGATCGGCAACGGAGATTATTCGCAGCGGATCATCCTCCGCAAAGGAGACGTGCTGATCGACCTGGCGGAGGCCATCAACCAGATGGCCGAGCAGCTCGAGCGGCGGAGTCCCGGCCCAGGCACATGACGCTCCGGGGGCGCGTCGCGCTGGTCACCGGAGGCGCTCAGCGGGTCGGCAGCGCTATCGCGCTCGCGCTCGCGGAGCGCGGCGCGCGTGTCGTGATCACCTACCACCGATCCGCCCGCAGCGCCGCGGACACCCGGCGGCGGCTTCGGATGCTCAGCCCGGATTCGGACGCGCTCCGCGCGGACCTGCGCCATCCCCGGCAGGTTCGCCGTTTGATGAGCCAGGTCCGGGCGCGGCACGGCCGCCTCGATGTCCTGGTCAACAGCGCGGCCAATTTCCACCGCACGCCCTTCGGCGCGCTGACCGACCGCGACTGGGACGAGGCCCTGGACACCAACGCCCGAGGCCCGTTCCTGTGCGCGCTCCACGCGAGCCGGCTCATGGCCCGGCGCGGCGGAAAGATCATCAATATCGCCGATTGGGCCGGGGAACGCCCGTACCGCGACTACCTGCCCTACTGCGTGTCCAAGGCGGCCGTCATCGGACTCACGCGGGCGCTCGCGAAAGAGCTGGCGCCGCGCATCCAGGTCAACGCCGTCTCTCCCGGCCCGGTGCTGCCGCCGGAGGGGATGAGCCGGACGCAGCGCGCGCGCATCGCGAGGGCCGTGCCGCTCGGTCGCTGGGGCAGCCCCAAGGATATCGCCGCCGCCGTCGTGTTCCTCATCGAGGGAACCGACTTCATGACGGGCTCCGTCGTGCACGTGGACGGCGGCCGCCTCATCGCATAAGATGACACCGCCGATTGCGCAGCGACAAGCGACAAGCGACAAGCAACAAGGCAGAACGAAACCGAACGTTTCGGATTCTCGATCCTCCCTTGTCGTTTGTTGCTTGTTGCGTGTTGCTACCTGGATTCGCGACGCCTGATGTACACCGTCACGCGCGTGATTCATTTTAGTTACGGCCACCGGCTGCTGAATTACGAGGGCCGCTGCAGGTTCCTCCACGGCCATAACGGGCGGGTGGAAGTGGAGCTGCGCGCGGCCGGACTGGATGCGCAAGGAATGGTGCGGGACTTCGATGACATCAAGCAGACGATCCAGCAGTGGATCGACGACACGCTGGATCACGCCATGCTGCTCCGGAAGGACGATCCGCTCGCGGAGAGCCTGAAGACGCGCGGCGAGCGGATCTATCTGATGGACGTCAACCCGACGGCCGAGGCGATCGCCCGGCTGATCTTCGACTACGCGCTCACCCAGGGCTTGTCCGTCAGCGAGGTCCGCGTCTGGGAGACCGAGCGCTCCGTCGCCGCGTACCGCCCCGATTGAGCCCGCCGCGCGGTCGCGGCGAGGCCCCGGCGGCGCGCGGCCCCCGCTCCACCTCCACCGCGGCGAACCCGATCCCCGGCAGCGCGCTCTTCTTCACCCGCACCCTGACCCATGCGGAGGGCGTTTCCTGCGCCAAGAGGCCCGCCAGCCGGTGCGCGAGCGTTTCCATCAGGCCGAAGGTCCCTTGGCCGGCGAACTGCCGGATCCGGGTGACCAGGCGGCCATAGTCGACCGCGGCGCTCATGTCGTCGACGCGGGAGGCGGCCTCGGCATCGACCGTGAGGCTGACGTCGATCCGGATCCGCTGGGGCCGCTCCCGCTCCCACTCGAACACGCCGATTCGGCAGTCGACCTCGACGTCGTGGAGTTCGAGCCGGTCAGTTCCCATGCGGCGCGCCCTCCTCTCCGAGCAGCTCATCGAGCACAAGCTCCAGGCGCCGCTCAAGCCATCCCTCGTAGCCCGCCTCGGCGTAGAGCACGCGGCCCTCCTGATCAATCACGAACAGGCGGGGGATGCCCGAGACGCCGTAGCGGCGGGCGACCTGCCGGGTCTCATCCAGCAGAACCGGCGTCCGGAATTTCTCGCCGACGAACTTGCGCACCGTGTCCGGATCCTCGCCGACGTTGATGAGGAACACGCGCAGGCCGCGGTCCCGGTGCCGTCGGTGGATGAGATCGAGCGACGGCATCGTGTACCGGCACGGGCCGCACCAGGTCGCCCAGAACTCCATGATGACGACCTCCCCGCGCGCATCGTCCAGCCGCACCTCCCCGCCATCGAGCGCGGGCAGCGTAAACGCCGGCGCGGAGACGGGCGGCTCGACGCGGGTCCAGTCGAGCTCCGCGGGCTCGCAGCCGCACGCCAGCGCGGCCGCCAGGCACGCGGCGGCCGCGACCAGCCGCATGGACAGGCCGTCACTCGGCAAGGAGATACGTCCTCGGCTCAAGCGACGCCGGACGGTTCAGGGCGATCAGCGCCGCGTACGCGCCCGCCAGCAGGAGGGCGGACAGCGCCGTCCCGACCGGGAACGGAAACGCCACCCACACCCCGGCGGCCGCGATATTGACGAGCGTCATCGGCAGGAGGAACTTCCACGCCATGCCCATGAGCTGATCCGCGCGCAGCCGCGGGAACGTGCCCCGCAGCCACACCAGCACGAACACGAGCAGGTAGGTCTTGCCGAAGAACCAGATCCATGATGGAATCGCTTCCGCGCCCCAGCGCAGCCCCGCCCCGGCGAGCAGCAGCAGGCCGACGGCGCGCGCCG
>DASWKB010000006.1:0-9377 GCA_036396895.1 bacterium
TCAGCCCCGCGCGACAAGGGGGAACGGAGCTCGGCCATCGTTCATCGTGCGCTGAAGATAGAAAGTGGAAGAAGGAAGGTTGAAGGTGGAACATAGAGGGTAGAAGGTGGAATTGCTTCCTTCCACCTTCCACCTTCCACCCTCCACCTTCTATCCTCCACCTTCCAGCCCCTACCAGTTCGACGATCGCACGACGTGCCCCGGAGCGAACGAAGTGAGCGGAGTCCTGAGCAAGGTCGAAGGACTCGCCCCGTCCTAGTTGCTGGTCTCCACGTGCCCTGGGTTTGCTTTACACCGTCCGAGGGCCGGTGCTATACTACTGCAGAAAATTTGCTGCGCAAATTTTCTCACAGAACAGCATTCCTACCTCTCCGGTCAGAATCCGGATACAGGACATGGCAGGCCATTCCAAGTGGGCGGGCATCAAGCACAAGAAGGCGATTGTCGACGCCCAGCGCGGGAAGACCTTCTCCAAAATCAATCGCGAACTGACTGTCGCCGCCCGCATGGGCGGCAGGGACCCGGCCGCCAATCCCCGCTTGCGCCTCGCCATCGGCAAGGCCCGCGAGGCGAACATGCCGAAAGACACGATCGAGAAGGCCGTCCAGCGCGGCACCGGAGACCTGCCCGGGGTCTCGTATGAGGAGATCGTGATGGAGGCGTACGGGCAGGGCGGCGTGGCGATCCTGATCGAAGGCCTGACGGACAACAAAAACCGCACGAGCGCCGAGCTGCGGAGCATTCTGCACAAGCACGGAGGCAATCCCGCCGGCGCGGGCAGCGTGTCCTGGCTGTTCCAGAAGCGGGGCCTCATCACCTTGAGCGACCTCTCGGCGGGAGAGGACCGGCTGTTGGAGCTGGCGCTCGAGGCGGGCGCCGAAGACTTCAAGGTCGACGGCGCGCAGGCGCTCATCACCACGCCGCCCGGGGCGCTGGAGGCCGTGAAGCAGGCGTTCGAGAGCCAGCGAATCCCGTTCGACACGGCGGAGCTCGCCATGGTGCCGTCCACGTCCGTCCGGGTCGAGGACCCGGCGGCCGCCAAGGGGCTCCTCGGCCTGCTGGAGTTGCTCGAGGAGCATGACGACGTGCAGGCGGTGCACGCGAACTTCGACATTCCCGACGCGCTCCTCGGCGAGGCGGCGGGGGGATAGCGCGCGCCGCGCATGGTCATCGTCGGCATCGATCCGGGGCTCGCCAGCACCGGCTACGGCGTCGTCGAGTCCGTCCGGGGCGGCCTCCGGGTGGTCGCGGCCGGGGACATCCGGCCCGCCCGCGCGTTGCCGCTCGCGGCGAGACTGGCCGCGCTGCACGAAGCCCTGGCGGCGGTCATGGCGTCGGCGCAGCCCGACACCGCGGTGCTGGAGAAGGTGTTCATCCACGCCCGGCACGTGACCACTGCGGCCATGATGGCGCACGTGCGGGGCGTGGCGTGTTTGGCGGCGGAGCAGCACGGCGTGCCGGTGGTGGAGTACCTGCCCACCCGGATCAAGCGGGCGCTGACCGGGCGCGGGCACGCCTCCAAGGAGCAGGTGGCGCGGATGGTCAGCCAATGGACGGGCGCGGCCGACGCGTCCTGGTCGTCCGATGCGACGGACGCCCTGGCGTTGGCCATCGCGCACGCGCACATGACGGCGCCGCATCTGGCGCTGCCGGCGGGGGCGGCATGACGGCGGGGCGCGGGCGATGATCTCGCGCATCCGCGGCCAGGTCCGGGAGCTCCGGGACGCCCAGCTGCTGCTGGACGTGCAGGGCATCGTCTATGAGATCCTGGTGGCGCCGTCGGTGCTCCGCGGGGTTTCCGAGCGCCTGCGGGACGGCACGGAACTGGAGCTCGTCACGTTCCATTACCAGCAGCTCGATATGGGGCGCGGGACGCCCATCCTCATCGGGTTTCTCAACGAGGTGGAGCGCGAGTTCTTCGTGCGCTTCATCACCGTCTCGGGAGTCGGGCCGAAGGCGGCGCTGCGCGCGCTGACGCAGCCGATTCCCGCGATCGCGCAGGCGATCGATGAGGGCAACATCGCGTTTCTCCGCTCGCTCCCCGGAATCGGCGAGCAGCGCGCGCGCGAGATCGTCGCGAAACTCCAGGGGAAGGTCGGCAAGTTCGCCCTGATCCAGACGCCGGCGGCGGGAGCCGCCGCGGCGGCCTCGGGGCTGGAGGAGGAGGCCGTGGCGGTACTGGTGCAGCTCGAATACAAGAAGACGGAAGCGAAGCAGATGGTGCGCGCGGCCATCGAGCGCAATCCCGGCCTCAAGACCGCGGAGGACGTGCTGAACGAAGTCTACCGCCAGCAGCGGCTGGTGACGGACCCCGTCTGATGGGCCCCCGGCGGGGCGGAGGCTCTTCCGGCGGTCGCGATCCCCGCGAGCCGCTGCCCGTCTCGCGGCCCAGCCCGGAGACCGAGGATGACCGGGTGCTCAACATCAGCCTCCGCCCGAAGCGCTTCGAGGAGTTCGTCGGACAGCGGCAGCTCCGGGAGAATCTCCAGGTGGCGATCCAGGCGGCGCAGCGCCGCGGCGAGCCGCTGGAGCATCTCCTGTTGGCGGGGCCGCCGGGCCTCGGGAAGACGAGCATCGCCCATCTCGTGGCGAACGAGCTGGGCTCGAAGATCACCGCCACGAGCGGGCCGGCCATCGAGCGCGCGGGCGATCTGATCGGCATCCTCACCAACCTCGGCGACGGCGACCTGCTGTTCATCGATGAGATCCACCGCCTCTCGAAAGTCGTCGAGGAGTTCCTGTACCCGGCGATGGAAAACAACGAAATCGACTTCATCATCGACAAAGGCCCCTACGCGAAGACCATCAAGTTCCGCCTGAAGCGCTTCACCCTCGTCGGCGCGACGACGCGGGCGGGGCTCCTGTCGAACCCGCTGCGCAGCCGGTTCGGCATGGTCTATCACCTGGAATTCTACGCGCCCGGGGAGCTCGTGGAGATCGTGCGGCGATCCGCGGAGATCCTGGGGGCGGAACTGGAGGACGACGCCGCGGCGGCCATCGGAGCCCGGGCGCGCGGGACGCCCCGCGTCGCGAACCGGCTCCTGCGCCGGGTGCGCGACTACGCCCAGGTGAAGCACGAGGGCCGGATCACGCGCGCGGTGGCGGAGGCGGCGCTGACGGCGCAGGGGATCGACGCCTTCGGGCTCGATGGCATCGACCGCAAAGTGCTCAAGACCATCATCGAATTTTACGGCGGCGGTCCGGTGGGAATCGACGCGCTCGCGGCCGCGCTGAACGAGGAGACGGACACCATCGTGGACGTGGTCGAGCCGTACCTGCTCGCGGCGGGGCTGCTCAAGCGGACCGCCCGCGGGCGCAAGGCGACGCGCCTGGCGTATGACCATTTCGCCAGCCCCCAGACGAAGGAGCTCGAGCTGTTCCAGGCGGCGTTCCACTCCACAGACGCATGACCGGCGCGGACGATGGGACTGCTCGGCCGGGGGTTGATCATCGCGGGGCTGGTGCTGGCGGCGGCGGGCGTGGTGCTGGTGCTCGGCGCGCGCCTGCCGTGGATCGGCCGGCTGCCGGGGGATCTCCTCATCGAGCGCGACGGGATCAGGATCTACGTGCCGGTCGCGACGTGCCTGCTGCTGAGTCTCGGGCTCAGCGCGGCCTTCTGGCTCCTGGGACGGTTCCGGTAATGCGGCGCGCGCTGGCGGTGGCGGCGTGCCTGGCGCCGGCGGCGCTGGCGGGCGCGGCGGACGCCCCGTCGGGCGTGAAATCGATCCGGGTGGCGTTGGCGCAGCAAGCCCCGGCGGTGGCCGTGCAGGTGCAGGGGCCGTTCGTCATACGCGCCGTCGGCACGGGCGTCGCGCTCCGCGACGGGTCCCGCCTGGAGGAGACCGCCGTGCGGCCGGATGCCCGTGGCCTGCGCGTCGGGGACGACGTGGTGCCCTCGGAGGCGGTGCGGGTCGAGCCGGCGCGGCCGGGAACCCTCTGGCTCGACGGCCGGCACCTGCGCGGGGCGCTTGAGATCACCCGGCAGTCCGACACGAGCCTGCGCGTCGTCAACGACGTGGATCTGGAGGATTACCTCCGCGGGGTGCTGAGCAAGGAAGCGCCGGACCACTGGCCGCAGGAAGTGCTCAAGGCGATTGCGATTTCGGCGCGGACGTACGCCGTGTACCGCCGGCTGACCCGGGCCGAGCAGCCGTATGACGTGACCGGCGACGTGATGTCGCAGGACTACGGCGGGAAGACCTCGGAGAAGCGCGCCACGTCCCTGGCGGTCAAGGCCTCGCGCGGATGGATTCTCACCTGGCAGGGGGCGGTGTTTCCGGCGTTCTACCACTCGACGTGCGGGGGGCTCACCGAGCACGCGCGGGTGATGGGGAGCTTCGATCTGCCGCCGCTCTCCGGCGGGGTGCTCTGCGAGTTCTGCGCGGGGTCTCCGTTTTTCCGGTGGCAGCGCCGGCTGTCGCTTGCGGATCTGGCCTGGGCGCTGAAGAAGAGCCCTCACGGAAGCGTGGGCGCCGTCCGGGATCTCCGCGTCACGGCGCGCACGCCGTCGGGCCGAGTGTCGACCATCGAGATCGCCGGGGCGACCGGGACGCGCCGCCTCAGCGGGTACGATTTCCGGGCGATGTTCGGCTTCGAGGAGCTCCGCAGCCTCAAGCTGGCGATTCGGCGCGCCGGGGACACCTTCGTCGTCGACGGCCAGGGGTGGGGCCACGGCGTCGGCATGTGCCAGTGGGGGGCGGCCGAGCTGGCCCGCCGGGGATGGTTCGCGGAGGACATCCTGGCGCTGTACTATCCCCAGGCCGAGCTGGTGCAGTTGCATGAGATCGGCGAATCAACGCTCACCGCGATAGGAGGATCGTAATGGCGGACACACCCGCGACCCCGAGCATGTTCGGCGGCCTCATCGTGCCGTTGCTCATGCTCATGCTGATCTGGTACGTCATCGTCCTGCGGCCCCAGACGAAGGAGCGCAAAGCGCACCAGGCGCTGCTGGCCGGCTTGAAGAAGCACGATGAAGTCGTCACCATGGGCGGCCTCATCGGCACCGTCGTCAATCTCAAGCCCCAGACGGTCACGCTGCGCGTGGACGAGAATGTCCGGATCGAGGTCGAGCGGACGGCGATCGCGCGGGTCCTCAAGGACCGCGGGGAATCCCAGCCGTCCGCCGGGGGGCAGGGCCGCTGATGCTTCCGGCCAGTTTCCGCTGGAAGATCCCGGTCACGCTCGCCGTCCTCGCGTGGGCGCTGTGGTTCAGCTTCCCGCTCCAGGAGCGAATCAACCTGGGGCTTGACCTGCAGGGCGGGATGCACCTCGTCCTCAAGGTCGATACCAGCCAGGTGCCGGCCTCCGCCCGCGACCAGGACGTGACGGCGGTGGCGCTGGAAATCCTCCGCAACCGGATCGATCAGTTCGGCGTGCGGGAGCCCATCATCCAGCGGCAGGGCACTGACCATATTCTCGTGCAGCTGCCGGGCATCACGGACCGCGAGCGGGCGCTCACCCTGATCGGGCGCACGGCGCTCCTGGAGTTCAGGCTGGTCTCGGAGAGCTCCGCGATGCTCAACCGCGCGCTCGACGGGGACGTCCCCGCCGGGTTCGAGCTCGTGGAGGGGCAGGACGGCAGCCCCTACCTCCTGGAGTCCGAGGACGCGCTCACGGGCGCGATTCTCGCCGATGCCTGGGTGGACGTCGGCCAGCAGATCGGGCTGCCGGTGGTGAATTTCCGGATGACGCGGGAAGGCGCGAGAGAGTTCGGCCGGGTGACGGGGACGAACATCAACCGGCGGCTCGCCATCGTGCTGGACCACGTCGTGGTCTCGGCGCCCGTCATCAAGGCGCGGATCACCGACCAGGGCGTCATCGAGGGGCAGTTCACCAGGGAGGAAGCGCACGACCTGGCGATCACGCTGCGCGCAGGCGCCCTGCCGGCGCCGATCATCGTGGAGGAGGAGCGGACGGTCGGGCCGACGCTCGGACGGGATTCGATCCGCGCGGGCGTGCGCGCGACGGCCATCGGGACGATCGCCGTCGTCGCCTTCATGCTCCTCTTCTACCGGTTCGCGGGGCTGATCGCCGTCACGGCGCTGGGGCTGAACTTCCTGCTCGTCTTGGGCGCGCTGGGCTACTTCCAGGCGACGCTCACGCTGCCCGGGATCGCCGGCCTCATCCTGATGCTCGGGATGGCGGTGGACGCCAACGTGCTCATCTATGAGCGGATCCGGGAGGAGCTGGCCGCGGGCCGCCCGCTCACGCACGCGATCTCGGCGGGCTACGACAAAGCGTTTTCGGCGATCATCGACTCCAATGTGACGACGCTGGTCGCCGCCTCGTTCCTGTATTGGTTCGGGACGGGTCCGATCCGGGGCTTCGCGACGACGCTGGGCATCGGCATCGCCGCCAGCATGTTCACGGCGCTCTTCGTCTCCCGGCTGCTGTTCGATCTCCTGGTGAGCACGCGCCGCCTGACGGCCCTGCCGATGATGCGGCTGGTGGGCAAGACGCAGATCGATTTTCTCGGCCAGCGGGCGCTGTGCTGGGGCGTGTCGCTCCTCGCCATCGTGATCGGCGTCGGGGCGTTCATCGCCCGGGGCCCGGAGCGCTACGGCATCGACTTCACGGGCGGGCTGCTCCAGGAGTACCAGGTGGCCCGTCCGCTCGAGGCCCAGGCGCTGCGGAACGCGCTGGAGACCGCCGGGGTCGGCGGCGCCGTGCTGCAGCAGTTCGGGGAGCCGACGGAATGGCTCATCAGGACCTCGGATGACACGGATGAGAAGATCCAGGCGACCATGGCCAAGAGCCGCGAGGCGATGCTCGCCCTCGCGCCGGACGCGTCGCCGGAGCTCGTGCGCGTGGAGCGGGTGGGGCCCACCGTCGGGCCCATCCTCCGGCAGAAGGCGTGGCTGGCCATCCTCTGGTCGCTCGGCGGCATCCTGCTCTACGTCGCCTTCCGGTTCCGCCACGTCGAGTTCGGCCTGGCGGCGCTCATCGCGCTCGCGCACGACATCATTGTGAGCGCGGGCGCGGTGTGTCTCACGGGGCGGGAGATCGACTTCATCCTCGTCGCGGCGCTGATGACCATCGCCGGGTACTCGGTCAACGACACCATCGTGATCTACGACCGGGTGCGGGAGAACCTCCGCGTGCACCGCAAGCTGGGCCTCAAGGCCGTGATCAATCTGAGCGTCAACGAGACGCTCTCCCGGACGGTGCTGACGTCGATGACGACCCTGTTCGTCGTGGTCGCGCTGTACGTCGCCGGCGGGGAGGTGCTCAACAGTTTCGCGTTCACGCTGATCGTGGGGTTTGTCGCGGGCGTCTATTCGACGATCTACATGGCATCGGCGTTTGTCGTATTGTGGAGCGAGGCGTTCCGCGCCAAGCGGGCGTAACGCCCGGGGGCGGGCTCGGGATGGCGGCGGTCTGGGACGTGGCGGGGCAGGATCCGGCGGGCGCGCGCGCGCTCGCGGCGGCCTGCGGGTTGCATCCGGTCACCGCGCAGCTGCTGCTGAACCGGGGCGTGCGCACGGCGGCCGAGGCGCGCCGCTTCGTGGCGCCCGAGCTGGCGGACGTCGCGGAGGGGCCGGCGCTGCCGGATCTGGCGGAGGCGCGCGCGCGGCTGCTGGCGGCGGCGGCGGCCGGTGAGCGCGTGCTCGTCTTCGGCGACGGAGACGTCGATGGGCTCACGGCGAGCGTCCTGATCACCGAGGCGCTCTCATCGCTGGGCCTGGAGGTCATCGCGCGGCAGTCCGACCGGATCAGCGACGGGTACGGGATGCCGGAGCGCCTCGTCGGGGAAGCCGTGGGGTTGGGCGTCGGGGTCGCGGTCCTCGTGGACTGCGGGACGAACCAGCCGCAGGTCATCGAGGCGCTGCGGGCGGCCGGCATCGACGCGATCGTGATCGACCACCATGTGCCGCTCGCGCCGCGGGCGGAGCCGCTGGCGCTGGTCAATCCGCACGCCGCGTCCGGCCGAGCCGGGCGGGAGCTCTGCAGCGCGGGTCTCGCGCTCAAGGTCGCCCTGGCGCTGCGCCCCGGCGATCCCGACAGCATCGTGCCGTACCTGGATCTGGCGGCGCTCGGCACGCTGGCGGACTGCTCGCCGCTCTCCGGCGACAACCGGGCCATCGTGACGGAAGGCCTGGCGCAGCTGGCCCGGACGCCGCGGCCCGGACTCGCGCGGCTATGCCAGGCGACCGGCGTCGTCAAGGCGACGCCGGAGCAGGTCCTGCGGCGCCTGGTGCCCCGGCTCAACGCCGTCGGGCGGCTCGGGCATCCGGAGGCGGTGTGGGGACTGCTGGGCCTCCGCGTGCCGCCGCTCCAGTGCGACGCATGGCTCCTGGAGACCGCGCAGGCGCACGCGAAGACGAAGGAGCTGTATCGCCGGACCATGGGCGAGGCGCTCGAGCAGATCCATCGCCGGCATTTCCGCGACCAGCACGTGCTGCTGGTCAGCCGCGACGGCTGGCACCAGGGGCTCATGGGTCCGCTGGCGTCCTCTCTGGCGAACGCGTACGACCGGCCGGCCATCGCGATCGCCTGCCGGGACCAGGCGGGCACCGGCTCGGGACGCTCGGTGCCGGCCGTCGATTTGCTCAAGCTCCTGGACCGGTGCCGGGAGGTGCTCGTCAAGTACGGCGGGCACGCCCGGGCGTGCGGCCTCACCGTCATGGCCGGGTGCGTGGAACCGCTGAGGGAACAGGTGAACGCGCATGCGCGCGAAAGCGTCGGGCCGGACGGGCTGCGCCCCGTGCGGACGGCGGATCTGGAGCTGCCGCTCCCGGCGGTCACGGCCGATTGGGCGCTCGAGGCGGGCCGGCTGGCGCCCTTCGGTCATGGCAATCCTCGGCCGGCGGTGGTCGTGCGGCGCGTGAGCGTGGAGATCAAGTCCCCCCGGCGGGGGTGGGTCGCCGCCGACGGCCGGCGCATTCCGGTCAAAGGCGCGCTGCCGCCGCCGGACTCGGGGATGCTCTACGACGTGCTGGCCTCGCCGTCCGTCGAGGCGGGGGAGGTCGTGCTCACGCTCCGGGACGCGAAGATCTCGGCGGCGCCTTGACGACGCGGCCGTTGCGCAGGCACGTCGCGCAGACCCGGATCTTTCTGACCGTGCCGCCGTCGATGACGGTGGCGGCCTGAAGGTTCGGCAAGAACCGGCGGCGGTTGACGCGCACGTTCCGGCGCCCCACGCCGCCGTCCTTTTTCGCCATCCCGCGCTTGGTGATCGAGTGGCCCATTGCGGCGCGCTTGCCGCAGACGCTGCACTGTTTCATGGAGTGCTCCTAGAGTTGGTTTCAAAACCTCCCGCGGCCGCGCTGGGCCGAGGTGCGAGCCCCGCGAGGCGTGAGGAGCCCTTCGACTCGCCGCCGGCTCGCTCAGGGCGAATCCCGAGCGGAGTCGAGGGAGAGCGTGGCGTACTCGAA
>DASWKB010000007.1:0-26749 GCA_036396895.1 bacterium
GTCATCAGGTTGTTCAGCGTATCCGAGCCGATGCTGTTCACGCTTCCGGACACCCCGCTCACCCGCTGATAGTCCATGAGCCGGGAATCAACCTTGACCGCCTCATCCGCATACAGGGCCGGCGCCGCCAGCGCCAAGAGCGCGGCCGCCGTGGTGCAGATCAGTCCTCGTCGTGTCTCGTTCATGAGCTCTCCTCGGTGTGCCACCATGCTGCCGCATTGATGTTCGGTGACGATGAGGTTCATGTAACGTCTGTGTAAGGGTGCGTTAGAATTTCGTCACCCAGTCCGCCTGGAGCGTGTCGAAGTGCGACTTAGACCCCGTGACCTGCTGCGTGTCCAAGTACTTCAGTGTCAGCGTCGAGTTCTTCAGCGTCGCCAGCGTCACGTAGTACACGTGTCCCTTGTGGTTCGTCCCGCCGCCGCCGAAGTCGGAATCGGTGAACGCGCCGAACGTGGCGTTCGGGTCGATTCGCTCGAAGAAGTAGCCCGCTTCCCAGCCCTCCTTCAGATCCCAGGGTTTCTTGGCCTTGCCGACCTTCGCGCCGAACAGGTACCCGTTGTCATACTCGGTCGATGCGGTGTTGTGCACCCAGTCGGCGTAGAGCTTCACGGGAATGCCGTTGACCTTGGTGCTGATCGCGCCGGTCGGATTGATCAGGTTCCAGTCGTGCACGCTGGCCAGGAGATTGCCTTTCAGCCCCCCGGCGGCGCCGATGGCGCCATTTTCCCCGCCGCCGGCCCGGACGTCCCCGTAGTTGATCCAGGACACCGCGCCCTCGAGCTTCAGGTGGTCCAAGATGTCCTCATCCGAACCCGCCAGGAGTTTCCCGGACGCCCCGACCTGCATGGACCACATCTGGGATGACTCATGGATATCCGTGTCCAGGGAGCTGAGTTGCGCCATCGCGAACACGGCGGAGTCGCCGAACTCCTTGGTGATCTTCGCGGCGACGCCGTCGAAGTTCAGATCGCCGTCCCAGACCAGCGGACTGTGCGTCACGTGCGGGTTCGGCATGATGCCGCCGGTCATCTTGGTCTCATCGATGCCCATGATCTCCGGCGTGTACGTCAGGTAGGCCAGGTCCAGATTGAACGGCTTCTTGTTGAAGGAGTCGTCGAAGCTGTCGTTCGTCGAGACCGGATCGCTGGTCGAGCCGGTCGCGATCTGGCCGGTCGCCTTGAGAGTGTCCGCCACCTTGGCGTCGAACCCGACCCGGAACCGGACGCGCTGCCGATTGACGTTGGTCGAGGCCGACCGGTCGCGGTACTCATTCCGGAGCCGGATATCCCCCTTCCATTTCCAGTTCCTGGACCACGCGGGCACGACGTCCTTGGCGACTTGCGCATTGCGTGCTGAGCTCGTCTCGCTGATCTCACGCCGGATCAGGCCCGCCTCCACGTGCGTCAGGATCCCCTTATCGACCAGCGTATCGAGCAGAATATCGACCTCGCTCTGCGCCGCCGCCGCGCCGGACACGCACAACAGCCCCGCCACCCCCACCGCCAGACACCATGCCCACCGTCTCATGCCCACCCTCCTGTGTGCTCCATAGGGCGCCTGCCGCATCACGCCCGGATCGCCGCCGACGTGTCGTGCCCCCAAGCCCGAATCCCGATCATGCCCGCGCCGTGTTCGCGCCGCATCAGCCGCATGCAAGATCTGTGTCAGATCATCCGGGGTCAATGCCAGAACGTCTTGAACGGCGCCTCGGCGCCCTGCGGGCGGTCCTCAAGCATGCGCTGCACCTGTTTCAACCCGCGGATGGTTTCCTTGACTTTCCCGTGGCAGTACGCGACGTCCCGCGCCTCCAGGCGCGGCTGGCTTTCGAGGTACCGCATCAGCCGCTGGAGGTTTTCGGCTGGCACGCGAAGACTCCCGACGACGACATCGTCCCGCATCTCGCCCTCCTCTCGTTGTCGCGGGAAGTCTACGCGAGGAACGTCTGCGCGGTTTGTGGGTCGTGTAACGTGCGAGTAAGTCTTGAAGAGGCTGGAACGCGGCGTGTTCGCGAGAAGATGGAAGGTAGAAGGTAGAAGGTAGAAGATGGAAAGTAGCAGGTGGCAATTCCACCTTCCACCTTCTACCTTCTAACTTCTACCCTCAACCATGTACTTCGGTGGACGATGGACGACGGCCGGTCGTTACGCGGCGAGCGGAAGGGTGAAGCTGAAGGTCGAGCCGTGTCCGGGCGTGCTGGAGGCCGCAATCTCCCCCCCGTGCAGCTCGATGATGTGCTTGACGATCGACAGCCCGAGACCGGTCCCTCCCAGCTGTCTGGACCGCGCTTTATCGACGCGATAAAAGCGCTCGAACACCCGGGACAGGTCCTGGGCCGGAATGCCGATGCCCGTGTCCGACACGTCGACGCGCACCACCCGGCCGTCCGGACGGGCGGTGATCGTGATGGCGCCGCCGTCGCGGTTGTACTTCACGGCGTTATCGACCAGATTGATGAAGACCTCAGCCATCTGGCCGGGATCGGCGAGCACGGTGAGCCCGTCGGAAAGCTCGACGCGCAGCGAGAGCCGTCGCCGCGTCAGCTCGGCTTGCCAGCCGGGGCGAAGCCCTTCCACGAGCTCCCGCAGCGCCACCGGCTTGCGCTGCATGGGCGCCTGTCCCGCTTCGATCTGAGCCAGTTGGAGCAGGTCGTCGATCAAGCGCCCCAGTCTCGCGGCTTCGTCGTCGATCAGCCGGACGAAATGACGGTTATGCCCCCGGTCCTCGATCGCGCCGTCGAGCAGCGTCTCGGTCAGGCCCTTGATGGCCGTGAGCGGGCTCTTCAGCTCATGCGACACGTTCGCGACGAAGTCCCGTCTGAGCCGGTCGTACCGCTGGGCCGCCGTGAGGTCACGGATGACGATCACCGTGACCACACCGTGGGGGGCTCCGCCCGGCGCCGGCGTCCCGTGGAGCAGCAGCATCCGCTCGGCGGGCTGAAACAGCGCGAGCTCCCTGACGGCGGGCCTCCGCTCGCTTTGCACAGCCCTCATGAGCTCATGGATCTCATGATGCCGCACGACCTCAAGGAGCGGCTGTCCCCTGATCTGGACTGGGCTGGCGCCGAAGATCTCCCCCGCCGCCCGGTTCATCAGCAGGATCCGCCCGTCCCCGTCGAGCGCAATGACTCCTTCGGCCATGCTTTCCAGGATGGCGTCCTCGCGGCCGCGTTCCGCGCTTAACCGCTTCCGGTGGCCGTGCAGCGCCCCCGTCACACGGCTGAACGCCCGGCTGAGCTCCTCGATCTCGCGAAACCGGCTGCCGGGCCAGCGGACCTCTTCCGAGGAGTCCGCCGCCGCCCGCGCGGCCCGCGCGAGCTCCGCGAGCGGCCTCCCGGCGAGGATCGCAAGCCCCGCGGCGCCGGCCGCGCCCGCGCCGGCCGCCGCCAGGGGGCCCGCAAGCAGGCCGGCCGCCGCGCTCGCCGCGAGGACGGCCAGGATGGACAGGCCCAGCACCCAGCGGAAGGAGAGGCGACCCATGCGGATGGCTATGACTCCGTCGCGAACCGGTAGCCGACGTTCTTCACCGTCAGGATGCGCGACCCCGCCCGGCCCAACTTCTTTCTGAGCTGGCTGACATGGAGGTCCACCGTGCGCGTTTCGATCTCGACCGCGCGGTCGTACCCCCAGACGCGCTCCAGCAGGAATTCCCGGTTGAGGACGCGCCCCTTGGCTTCCACGAGCGCCCGGAGCACGCCGAACTCCTTCGGCGTCAGCTCGATAGCGCGCTGCTTGATGGTGACGAGGTGCCGCTCCCAATCGACCCGGAGATCGTCGATCGCGAGGCCTGCCGGCGGCGGCTCCTGGTACCGGCGCAGGATGGCTTTGACGCGGGCGACCAGCTCGCGGGGGCTGAACGGCTTTGTGAGATAGTCGTCGGCGCCGAGCTCGAGCCCGACGACCTTGTCCGTGTCCTCCGATTTCACGCTCAGGACGAGGATCGGCACCTGGCGGGTCTTCGGCTCCTGCTTGAGCAGCCGGCAGACGTCGAAGCCGTCCATGCCGGGCAGCATGAGATCCAGCACCAGGAGGTCGGGAGGATCCCGCCGGCACGCCTCGACGCCGGCCGGGCCGTCCGCCGCCGTGGAGACCCGGAACCCGGCCTTCTCCAGGTTGTATTTCACAGTTTCGGCGATGCTCTGTTCGTCGTCAACGACAAGAATGCGCGCGGCCATGCGGCCTCCTTTCTGACCGGAGCGGGGTGCGCCCGTATTCTACTCCCGGAGCCTCGGAACGGGAAGCGCATCGTCATCCCGGAGTTCGTGCCGCGCGGGGAGCGGGAACGGGCGGAAGCTGGAAGCGACATGCAGGAAGCTGGAGCGTCAATGCCGTCTTCTCCGTCAGTTCCGTCTGTCCGTCACCGCTGGGGCGTGGGACACGGCGCATGCCGCGTGCGGAGTGTGGAGAGAAACGTGCGGAGTTTGCCAAATGCGGAATGGGGAATTCGGAATGCGGAATTCCACATTCCCAATTCCGAATTCCGAATTTGGCACAAGTGCCTGTCGCTGGTTGCTGGTTACTGGCCGCTGGTTGCCGGCCGCTCGCCGCTGGCCGCCGGCTGCTGGCTGCGGACGGGAAAGGTGATGACGATGCGCAGGCCGTGCGGGACGAGGTTCACCGCCCCGATCGAGCCTTGGTGGAGCTCGATGATCTTCTTCGTGACGCTCAATCCCAGTCCGGTCCCCTGTCCCATCGGCTTGGTCGTGAAGAACGGGTCGAAGATCTTCCGCAGCTGCTCCTCGGAGACGCCAGGGCCGGTATCCTCGATTTCCGCCGCCACCCCGGTGATCTCCCCGTCGCTCTGCTGTTGCGGGTCCCTCGCGCTCTCGGTCTCGGATGCGACGCCCGCGCCGCGCAGCGCGCGCGTCCGCACGGTCAGCGTCCCCTCTCCGGCCATGGCTTGAATCGCGTTCAGGAACAGATTGACGAAGGCCTGCTCGATTTTTTGATGATCGAGCACCAGCCGCGGGAGCTCCTCCGCAAGCGACGTCTGCATAGAGACATGGGCGCGCACGAGCTCGTGCTTCACCAACAGGAGCGCCTGCCCGATGAGCGCGTTGAGATCCGCCGGCGCCGGCTCGAGCGTGGTCGAGGCGGAGAAGTTCAGCAGGCCGCGAATCACCGCGTCGGCCCGCCGCACGGCGCCGTCCATGTCGTCGACCACGTCTCGCAGCGTCTCATCCACCAATTCCATCCGTCCCCGGAGAAACTCGATTCCCATGAGCACGATGGCCAGCGGGTTCTTCACTTCGTGCGCGACGCCCGCCGCCAGCCGCCCAATGGACTCGCGTTTCTCGGATTCGATGAGCGCCAACTGGGCCGTCTTCAGCTCCTCGTGCGACCGGGCCAGACCCCGGTTCGACTCTTCGAGAGAGGCGCGCTGGCGCTCCAGGCGGTCCTTGGACGTGGTGAGGTCCTCCAGAAGGCTCCGCATGATGCGCTCGCGCCGCTGAAGTTCGGCGTTGGCTTCCGTCAGCACGCCGGCCGTGCGCGCCGTCTCGCGCTGGAATGTTCTCGACTCGGTCACGTCGACCATGTACACCCGGTGCGTCTCGCCGTCCGAACCGAGGGAGACATGCTGCTCATACCACCGCCCGTCCCACTCGACCTCGCGCAGGTGGAACCGCTCTCCGTCCTTGCGCAGCCGCACCGCAAGCTCCTCGAGGCCCGCCAGGAGCGGATGCGCCGCCTCACCCGGCTTGGCATCCGGCATGAGCGCCGCGGCGGCAGGGTTCGCGTACATCAATCCCTTCCCCGGCGCCAACCCGACTACCGGCAGCGGGTTGTCTTCGGGAAACGATGCGAGGTGCAGCCGCTCGTTGTCCAGTTGTCGGCGCGCCGCGATTTCCTCTTTGAGCCTCGCGTTCACGCGCTCGAGGTCGGCGTTGGCCTGGGCCAGCTCGCCCGCACGGGCTTCCAGTCTCGCGCGCGCGTCGGCGAGCTCTCCCGCCATGCGGTTAAACGCCGCGGTCAGCTCCCCGATCTCGCCCCGAATCCGCACCGGCATCTGAGAGCCGAATTCGCCCCTGGCGATCGCGCGCGCCCGTTCGGTCAGCGCCCGGACGGGGCTGCCGATCGACCGGGCGACGATAATCGCCGTCACCAGCATGAGCGACAGCGCAACCAGCGCCACCAGCAGGAACCACCGTCTGAGCGAGGTGACCGGCGCCAGCGCGGCTGTCACGTCCATGCGAGTGACGACGCCGAGCCGGCCCTCCGCCGCCGGCCGCCAGGCCGCGATGACGCCGCGCTCTCCGGCAACCGGACGGCGGCCGGCTCCGCTCCCTCCGGACACCGCCTCTTGCAGCGCCGGCACCGCTCCACTGCCGAGGGGAACGGCCCTCGACCGGATTCCGGGCGTGCCGGAAGCGATCAGCACAATCTCGCGGCCGGTGCGCGTTCCGATGACGATTTCTCCATCCGCGCCGATCCCGGACGGCACCTTCGCGAAATCTTCGAGATCCGTCACGGGAGGCCGCAGCACCAGCCAGCCGGAGATCGCCCCGTCACGCGCGATGGGAGCCACCACGGCGGCCCCGGGGGTCAGCGCTGCGGGCCGGTCGGCGATCAGCGTGAACCCCGCCCGCCCGGTGCGCGCGGTCTCATGCAGGAGCGCGGTGAGTTCAGGCTGGCGGTCCGCATCCCGCAGCAGATTGACGCCGTCGAGCTGCGAAGCGCGCCGCGTCCTCTGAACGACGCCTTGACGGTCGATGAGCAGCGCGTCCGCGTAATGCACGTGCGCGTCCGAAACTCCGCCGTCAACGGCCGGGCGGGGTTCCTGCGCCGGATCCGGCGCGTCATGGGGTTCCAGGACGGCCGTCCAGACGTCTCCTGCGGCGGCCGCGCGCTCGGCGTCATCGAGGTAGACGCGCACCCGGGCCTCGATCTGGTCGGCACGGAAGTCCGTCAGCATCGACAGCCGCGCGCGGACGCCGTCTTCCAACTGCTCGGCGGACGCCCGGTAAGTCAGATAGCCGGCCAGGCTGGAGGGGACGCCGGCAGCCAGAGCGAACCAGATGAACAGCTTGACCGAGAGTCTCATGATCCCGACGGCCCGCCGGGCGGGCGCCCGACGCGGCTCACCCCCGCGCGCAACGCCCGGAGCTCCGCCTTCAGCTCGAGAATCCGGTCTTCCCGGCCCATCATCACGCGGTTGAGCAGCTCCAGCTCGTGCATCTTGGCTTGAAGTTCGCCGTTGGTCTGGCGAAGCTCGGCCGTGCGCGCATCGACCTGGCCTGCGAGAGAACGTTTGGCCTCTTCCAGCTCCATCGTGCGTTCCCGGACCTGGGACTCCAGCGTGTCCCTCGAGCGTTCCAGTTCCGAGTTGATCGCGGCGAGTTCCTGCTGGCTGCAGGCCAGCGCCCGCTGCTTCATCCTGAGCTCATCCACCGCCTCCTGGACGGCCGCCAGCAAGCGGTTGATCTGCGCCACGAGCTCGCCCGTCTCTCCGACGGGCCCGGGGTCCAGCCGCCTGGTCCAATCGCCGCGATCGGCGATCTCCTGCACCAGGGCGGCGATCCGCGACGGCTCAGGCGCGCCCCGGCGGCGCCGCGCCCGCGCCCCGGCGGCGGCGGCCAGCGCGCAGAGCGCTCCAACCCCGGCGCCGAACACGACGTCGAGGCCGGGACTCATGGCGCACCAGCCTGGTCCTGGCTCATCCGCGCCGACGCCCGAAGCGTGTAGCCCCGCTCCAGGTACTCCTTGACCAGCCGCAGCCGACGCACATCCCGCTCGGTGAACCGGCGGAAGACGCGCCGGCCGTGCCGCCGCATTTGCGGACGGACAACCCGGCAGACGTCGGACCAGTAATACAGCTGCCGCAGCGAAATCCCGAGCGATTTCGCCACCCCGATGCTGCCCAACAGCCGCGCGTCGCTGAGCGTCATGGTCCCGCCCTGCTCCTCCCGCCGCCCAATGTTGAACAATCATGTGAGACACGCACGTCTCAAGTATACCCAATCAGGCGGCGAGTTCGGGGGCGTGGGGGCGTGATACGTGCGGAGTCTGTGAATTGCGGATCTCGAATTGCGGATTGCGGATTGAAACGCCTGAGGGTTGGCGTGAGGCTGGAGGCTGGAAGCTGGAATTATCAGGGGTCGTCCAGGTCGCGTAACGCGAAACGTGGGATAGCACAGAAGCACAGAGGACGAAAGAGTCAGGACGACACCACAGAGGCGCAGAGAAAGAGGTGGAGGCTGAAATGAGCCTTCGTTATTTCCGTCTCTCCCGTCAATTTCGTCTGTCCGTCAACGCTGGGGCATGGGGTGGGGGGGCACGGCGTAGCGATGACCATGAGAAGATAGATGATAGAAGGTAGAAGATGGAAAGTAGCAGGTGGCAATTCCACCCTCCACCCTCCACCTTATACCCTCCACCTTCTACCAGTTCAATGATTGCACGACGAGCCCCGCGCCCCGTCCTGGTTGCTGGTTGCTGGTCGCTCGTGAGGACTAGAACGGAATGACAGTGAACAGGAGGCTGCTCTGATACTCCCCGGCAGCCGCGTTCGGAGGGATCCGGATGCGGTAACGCATGGTCAGGCGGGCCGGGGCGCCGGCGTCATCGGAGCGGTACACGGACGAACGGCCCGCCCGGACGGGACTCGCTTGGCGCGGCGGCGCGCCGGCGCCCGAGACGTCGACGGCAACGAAGGTGAGCGCGTCCTCCGGGAGCTGGCGCCCTTCCAGGCTGGTCAGAGGCTGGGAGAACTCCTGGGCGATTTCATACGGCGCGCCCAAGTTGCTGCGGATTTCCAGGACCAATTCCTGCGGCTCGCTGTCCTCGCCCGGCGTCAAGTTCGAGAACGCCAGCGCCAGCCGCCCGCCGGCCTCCGCCGGACGCACCGACAGCTCCATCACCGGCAGGACCTGGATTTCGATCGGTGCCGCAAGCGCGGCGCCTGCCGACGAACCGCCGAGCTCGAACCGGGCGACCCCCCGGTACACGCCCGCCGGCTGCGTCTCCGGAACGCGGACCCGGTAGGTCACCTCCACCCGGGACGCGGACGTCCGGCCCGCCGGCAGTACGATCATCCGGGAAGCCAGCAGCCCCTGCGCGGTCCTCGCGCCGCCGGCCACGCTCTCGACTTCAACGGCCGAAAACGGGAGCTCCCGCCCCTCGTCGTTGATGAGCGGCCCATCGACCGACTGCGTAATGTCGATGTCGCCGGAGACGTTGCTCGATACTTCGATGCTCAGGCCCGCAGACTCCGACACCTCGCCCGGCTCCAGGCCCGAGAGCCGGATCTGGCCCGGGGAATCAGGAGCAAACTCGAGGCGGGCCTCGGGCGTCATGACCAGCCGGATCGGCATGGTGACCGCGTCGACGGACGCGCCGTCTTGCGTCTGCAACGTATAGGTCAGGGCGCCCTGGTACGTGCCGGCCTCGGGGACATCGGCCCCCGAGACGCTGTAGATGATCCGCAGCGCGTCGGCGCTCCCGGAGGGATTCGAGACGTACAGTTCGAGCTCTGACGGACCCGCCGGCACGGCGCCGCCGAACCCGATGGTGCCGGATCGGCCTTCCGACACCTCGAGCATGAGGGCCGAGGAGTCCAGCTGGACGCCCGATTCGTTGATCAGGGGCCGGGAGAGGAACTGCGTGAGGCGGTATTGCGAGGCCGGGCTCACCGAGAGGCCGAGCACGACCTCGTCATAGGCTCCGCCGCGTTGGGACGTGACGGTGCCCAGGTCGATCGTCCGCCCGCCCCGCACGCTGTTCACGCTGATAGCCGCCCACGCCGCGCCGGGCGCGGCCAGCCACAATGCCGGGAGGGCCGCGACCACGCATGCAAGCCGGCGAATGGTTCGCGTCATGGCCTCTTCCTCTTATTCAGCTCAGGTATACTTGAAGGCGAACGGGGTGTCAACATTCCCGTGGAGAGACGGAAAGGCAACCACGCCGCGAGGCGTGCGCCCCCGCTTCCGTGACCGGAAGCGGGGCCATGAACCGAGAACGGTTCATGGGCAAAGCCGCGGGTCCTGAGCGCGTCCCGCCTGAGGCGGGGCAAGTCGAAGGACAGCCGGGCTGCCGGGTGAATCCGAGGAACGGAGGAACTCGTGATGCTCTCCCCGATGCGACAATCGATCCGCGCGTGCCTGACGGGGTTGGCCGCCGTGGCCGTGTCCCTTCCGGCGCTGCCGGCCCTCTCCGAAGGCGCCTCCCAGACCGTGGATGTCGTGGCCGTGATCGAGCCGGAGCTCGGCCTGACGGTCGAGCCCGACACCGGCTCCGAGATCGACTTCGGCACGATCGCCAGCTCTCCCAGCGACGCGCGGTGGTCCGACCCGGTCGGCGTCACGTTCAGCGTCTTCAGCAATCTCGGCTCCCCGTATCACGTCACGCAGCACCTGGTCGCGCCCATGACCAACGCGCGCGGCACCCGCCTGAGTCCCGGCCAGCTCCAGGTCACTCCCGTGGCGGCGTCGGCCGGGGTGCCCGCGGATGAGCCGCACGTGGTGTTCGTCTCCGACGCGATGGGCAAGTCGGCCCGCGAGGCGGTGAGCTACCGCCTGCGCGTCCCGCCCGGCCAGGATGCCGGCACGTACCGCGGCACCATCCTCATGACCGTCACCGCCCGCTAGTCGAGTCCACAGTCCCCCGTCCACAGGCGTCGTTCATCGTCCACGGTCCATGGTCCATCGCCGAACCGGAGAACAGCGTGTCAGGTCACAAGTGACACGTGACACGTTCAGGTCTTGTGCCGGGACGACACTTGACGTGTGTGGCGCGCGAAAGACGACGTGTGTGCATCTGTGCAGGGCCTTGTGTGTGCCACGATGGACACGTCAACATCGAAGGCACTGCACTCATGCACACACGTCATGTTGCGCCATGGGACAAGCCTGCTCTCCCGGTATGGCACACGAGTCATTCCGAATGCCGAATTCTCCATTCCGAATTTGGCACACTCCGCACTTGGCCCCCCGCCCCGGAGCGAACGAAGCGAGCGGAGTCCTGAGCGAAGTCGAAGGACCCGCCCCCGTCACTGACGGGGCCGGAGCGGGAAGTCGGCCGTGATCTTGTTCGGCGCGTCCAGCTCGACGGTGATGCTCCGCTCGCCGTCCGGCGGCAGCGCGACGCCGGGCATCGGCATCCCGCAGTTGACCGCCAGCGCGTGCCGTCCCGCCGCGAAATCGCCGAACCGGAACAGTCCGGCCGCATCCGTCTTCGCCACCCGGCGGCCGTCCAGGCAGACGGGCAGATCCGTCACCGGCGTGTCCCGTCCGTCGAACCGCGCGTTGCCGTTGGCGTCGAGATAGACGCGGCCCTCCAGCACCCGCGGCACGGCGAACGGGAAATCCAGCGTCACGGTCTCGCCCTCGTTCACCCGCAGTTCCCGGCGCACCGGCACCTTCGGCACGTAGTGGACGGGCACGCTCTCCAGCACCAGCGACACCGTGTGGCTGCCCCCGGGGAGGTTCCGGAAGAAGTACCATCCGGTCCGGTCCGTCCGTTCCCGGCGGTCGCCCAGCGTCAGCTGGACGCCTCCGAGGCCGACGTCCGAGCCGCCGTAGCCGCCGTCCCCGTCCGCGTCGTAATAGCAGCGGCCACGGACTTCGGCCCGTCCGAGCGCGCCGAAATGCAGAAAGGCCGACCCGGTTTCGGCGCGCACCCGGTACAGCGGCTCGGTGGAGAGGATGAACCCCTTCGGCAGCGAGGCGAGATCGATGCCGACCGGGATCGTCAGTCCGCGGAGCCGGCCGAAGCTGAAGCGCCCGCGCTCATCCGTGGCGGCCTCCGTCGCCAGGCCCGCCACCACCGTCACGCCGGCCAAGCCCTCTTCGCCCGCCTGGCGGATCCCGTCTCCGTTGGCGTCATGGAACACGTCGCCTTCGATGTGGACGCTCGGGTCCCAGCGGATCGCGTTCGCGTCGAACACGAAGCGGGCGCCGGAGAACACCGTCAGCTCCACCTCATCCTGCCCGGTCCGTTCGTACCGGATGTCCTCCACCCGCCCGTCCACGAACCACTCCATGCCCTCCATCGGGCGGAACTCCAGCCCCGCCTCGTAGACGAGCCGGTCCTGCCCGGCGAGAAAGCTGCGCACGGAGCCAGTCGAGGACTCATCCTCGTACGCCGCGCGCCCCCGCAGGAACCACCGGCCCTGTCCGAGGCTCGAGAAGTAGTTCAAGGCGCTCGTGAAGCGCGTGGGACGGAATTCCAGGCCCGACAGGGTCTCTTCCAGAAAGTGCCACTGATAGCCGGTGCTCGCGGTGAAGCCCGCGGGCAGCGGCACCGAGAGGCCCAGCGAGAGAATCTCGTTTTGATAGTCCAGACCCGGGGACACGACGCTCCGGTTCTCCTGGTGCTCCGCCCGGCCCGTCAGCGACACCGTCCCGATGAACGGAATGAGCCGCCTCGCCGGCAGCCGCTGCCTGGCCGAAACCCCGAAGCGCAGATCGTCGTTCGGAAAGAGCTGGCCGAGGAAGCGTCTCCGGTTCGCGAAACCCGTCAGCGTGGTGTCGGCCCACGGCCTCCAGGTCGTGCTCCCTTCCAGATCGAGGTTCAGCGCGCCGGGCTCCGCCGGGTTCGGGAACAGCCGGTTGCGGAAGATGTCCGCGCGCCCGCGGAACCGCAGGAACTCGGCCGCCTGCCAGGCCGATTCCAAGAGCAGCCCGCGCTCGCCCTGATCGACCCCCGGGCCGAGCACGGTTTCGAACGCCGCTTCGATGTCCCGGTACGTCGCCCCGAACGAGAACGTGCGGCTCCGCCAGGCCGAGCCGAGCGTGTACCCGGCGCCGTCGTCGCTCGCGGCGAACTCGCTGTGCATCGACCACAGCTCCGTCAGGCGCAGGGCGCCCGCCAGATCCAGCACGCGGTCGCTCTGCTTGGCGCCGCGGTCGTCCCCGTAGCCGAACAGGGAAGCCGCGCGCAGCGTCCATGGACGGGCCGGATCCTCCGTCGCGAGCTCGAACCCGTAGAGGTTGGCGTCACGGTCCTCCGTGAGGCTGGTCGTCGGCGTGCCGAAAATGCCGAAGCGTTCCTGCCCCCACAACCCGGTCATCCGCCACGGAGCCAGCCCGGCATAGCTGACCGTCGCGCCGCGGTAACGCAACGACGGCATCGCGAACGAGGAGCCGACCAGGGGATCCGTCGTGTCCCCGGCCATGACGTCGAGCCGATCGAGGGGGCCGAGGCTCCCGTCGGCCCAACGGACCCACCAGGCGGAGAGGTCCTGCACGGCATCCACCCGGTAGAACTCGGTCAACGAGGAGATGCGCCCGTGGGGGGTCGGCATGTCCGAGGTGAGCGTGTGGCGGATCCGCGTCGTTGTGTCCTGATCCGTGTCGGAGATGGTGGGCCCGCGCCTGACCATCTCGTACTGCGTCCGGTAGCCCAGCGTGAGCGCCTCGGCGCGCTCGATCGCCGCGCGCATGGCGTCGTCCTTCTCGATGATGAGGTGGCGGGCGATGGGAAGCACGCGAACGACGTGGGTGGTGCGCCCGGAAGCTTCCCACACGTGCAGGTAGGTGCGACCGGCGCCCTTGCCGTCGAGGCGCAGGGAGTTGGGCCCGGTCTTGGTGACGTCGAGGAGCGCCGGATCTCCCACCAGATACCGCCGGACGCCTTGCGCGGGGAGTTTGAGCTGCTCGCCGATGGCGAGCTCGAGGATCGCGGCATCGGGCGACGCCGGGGGCGCGGCGGGTTGGGCCTCGGCGCGCGGGCACACCGCCGCCAGCGCCAGCAGCGAGCCGGCCATGAAGCGCCCGACCCGCGGCCGCATCAGCGGACGGAGACTTGCGCTTCCTCCACGAGGATCAAATCGGCGCCGCAGTCGTACGTCAGCACCGCCGAGTACGCGCCCGGCGCCAGGCTCCCGACCCATTCGGCCTCGAAGGGCGCGGACTGGCCCACCCAGAGATACCGCCGGGGCAGCTCGCCCCGCGCGGCGACCAGCTCTCCCGCGCCCAGGAGATGGTACGTCCCGTCGCAGCGCAGCGCGACGTTGCCCTCATTGACGATGGTGCCCTCGATCCGCGTCGCGCCGCCTCCGGCGGAGCTGAGGCGCGCGCCGGCGAGACTCGCGTCGCGGCGGACCGTGCCGGTCACGTCGATCATGAACAGGCTGCCCAGCCGCGCGGCGTACTTCACCGTCACTTCGCTGCCACCCTGCGGCTGCACCTCCCCGATGATCGATTCGAAGAAGAGCACCGCATAGTAGCCGCCGTCGAGCGCGGCCTCGTCCGTGACCCGGATCGTGTAGTCCACGACGCCCCGCCCGTGCGGCGGCAGCTCGAATTCCGTGGGATAGAACGAGATCCAGCCGGCGGCCGAGCGCGGATAGGTCCCCGGGGCGTCGAACTCCTTGTCCCCTTCGCCGGTGGGCAGATAGCGCCAGTCTTCGAGATAGGCCCTGACCTCCATCGGCTTGTCGCCCGTGTTGGTGACCTCGATGGAGCCCTGGACCGCCTCGCCCGGTCCGACCTCGCGTTCGATGAGCGGCCGGTTGTTGCTGAGGCTGAGCGCAAACGCCTGCCCGGCCCCCGCGACGCACGCGAGGGCGGCCCAGGCGCTTCCAAAAAGGAACGTGGCGCGGGTTCGAGCCATCCGCGCCACGTATCCTATCACGATTCCGTCGGTTACGCTAGTTCAGGGCAGCACCGTCATCGTCCAGGTGACGGTCGTGCTGTAGGTGTCCGCCGTCTGGTCTGGCGGAATGAACTCGAACGCTCCGTTCGCCGGGTCGTTCGAAATCCCGTACGTCGAAGCGATCGTCGTGCCGGTCCCGGCCGGGTCCGACGTGTACCATAGCACGTTCGTGCCGGCGGCCGTGCCCTGGCTGCCGACCACGCTGCCCGAGGGCAGCGGGGTGCCCGGGTCCCCGCCCACACCGTCCAGCGGGGTGAAGATCCAGGCGCCGTCCGGCAGGAAATCGCCGGAGTTGGTCCCGGTGAGCGTACCCGCCGTCTGGGTCACCTGGAACGACGCCCCGGACGCGCTGGCGCCGCAGTACACCTGGAAGAACGTCAACCCCCCGAGCGCGCCCGGCGTGCCGTCGGGATTGGTCGGACGGTCGAGCTGTCCGAAGTCCATCGACGTGACGATCTGTCCAGTCACGTTGTCCTGCAGGATCGTGCAGTCGAACGTCTCGAGCGTGTCCACAGAGGCCGAGACCGGAATCGGCCCGACCGTCTGCTGCGCCCAGACCGTTCCCGTGCCGAACGCCAGTACGAGCAACGTCGCCGCAAGCGATCGCATGCCCATCGTGCCCTCCTTTGCTTCCCGCTTCGCTGAGTTCATGCCACCCTCTGTCCTGATTGCCCACACCCTTGCCGTGCCTCTTCCGCGCGTTCACGAATCCCGTGCCAGTCCACCGGTCGCATCCGCGTGTGCCGAGTACGTGCTGGACGAAAAAAGCCGGACCGCCTGTTTCGGCAGTCCGGCTGTCCTTCGACTCTCCTTCGACTCGGCCGTTCGGCCTCGCTCAGGATCGCTAAGGACCCGTGACTTTGCTCGCCCGCCGTCGTGCTGTGGCGGGCTGTCCGCCAACATTCTTTGGCGGACCGGCCCCACCTTACGATGGGTGTGCCCTGTCGCTCAGACCGAGCAATTGCCCGGAGACAACACAACCGGGCTGCCCGCGTCGGCAGTCCGGCTGTCCTGGCGGATGCGACCGCGATCGGTTCGCATTCAGGACCCGCGACTTTGCACGTCCGCCCACGTCTTGCGGCGGACTGTCCGCCGAATCGATCCGGCGGACCGGCCCCACCTTACGATGGGTGTGCCTTTTCGCTCAGGCTGAGCTTCCTGAGGCACCCGGAACTAAAAAGCCGGGCTGCCTGTGTTTCGGCAGTCCGGCTGTCCTGAGACTCGCTCAGGACCCGCGACTTTGCTCGCCCGCCGTCGTGCTGTGGCGGGCTGTCCGCCAACGTTCTTTGGCGGACCGGCCCCACCTTTCGGTGGGTGTGCCCTTTCGTCAAAGCCAGTGTTCTTTTAAAATGAGCTGTAAATCAATTCAAACATACACGATGTCTGCAAAAATGTCAAGAGCGCCTGGAAGAAAACGCTACCCTAGGATGTTCGCAAAGCGAATTCCCTAGGAAGGTGGGATACTCCCAGGCAAGGGGCGCCACATCGGCCCCCCCCTGCCTGGAATCAGTGCAACTGCGGTGCCAAACCTGGGTGGCTACTTGCTATTCGATCGCAGCGTGTCCAGCCACCGCCCGAGCTCCTTGGCGGCGATGTCCCTTGAGCCAAGTCCGAACGCCAGCGCGACGGCAGCCGCCACCGAGCCAAGCAGCAGGCCGAACGCCAACTGAATGATCTCGTTCGCAAGGCCCATCTGCCTGAGCGCCATCGCCGTCGCAAGCACCACGATGGAGATCTTCGCCGCGGCCGCCAGCACCCCCGACTTGGCGGCGTTGCGCTCCCGGATCACGTTCTCGGCCAGGGTGGCCAGGAACAAGCCCACCCCGAAGATGACGAGCCCGAGCAGCACCTGCCCCGCCAGCGTGATGAAGTCCGCCAGCAGCTCCGCGAGCACCACGAATCCGAGCAGGCGCGCGGCTTCGATCACGGCGAAGAGCACCACGGCCACCAGCGCCAGGTACCCCACCACCTCCGAGGGCGTGCGGGCTCCCTTCCCGGCGCCGTCGCCGATGCCGATCTTCGAGAGCAGGGTGTTGAACCCGAGCGCGGTGAGGAGGTTCGTGACCAGCCCGGCGGCGAACCGCCCGACGAGGTAGGCGATGAACACCACCAGGCCCGCCGTGAAGATCATCGGCAGCGCGTTGAAGATCGTGTTGAGCATCTGGGTCGCCGGCCCCGAGATCGCGGCCAGCTCGAGCGCATCGAGACCCGCGATCGCCGCCGGAATCAAGATCAGGATGTAGACCACGAGCCCGATCAGGCCGGAGAGTTTCTGCTTGCCGAAGATGGCCTCGACCCCAAGCCGCGCCGCCAGCTGGTCCGCCCCGGCCGCCGCCAGCAGGCTGGTGACGACCCGCTGGACGATCCGGGCAATGAGCCAGCCGGCCGAGAAAATCAGCATGCCCGCGAAGAGATTCGGCAGGAACCCGAGGACTTCGTTCAGCATCTGCTGCACCGGCGCCAGCAGCCCTTCCATGGCCAGCGCGCCGAGCACCGCGGGCAGGAAAAACAAAAAGACCAGCCAGTACCCGGCCTCCGACACGGTCTCCGAAATCTTGATTTGCTTGCGGCCTTTCAGCCCCGCGCTTTCTCCGAGGCGCTCATCCACCTGCGTCAGCGACAGCAGCTTGGCGGTCACCGATTTGACGACGCGGGCGATGATCCAGGCCGCCAGCAGGAGGACCAACGCAACCAGCACGCGGGGAGCGAAGTTCGAGATGTGGACCAGGATCAGGTTGAAGGGCTCGGTCGCGATGGTGAACCCGAGCTTCTCGAGGAAGGCCACGAACACCAGCAGCATCAGGAAGTAGTACAGGCCCTTGGCGATCCACTTCCCGGGCTCGATCGGCGTCGCGTCATCGCCGCCGCCGATGGCGGCTGAAATCCGCCGGTCCAATCCCGTTCGGGCGAAGACGCCCCGCACGACGGCCGCCAGCACCAGACTGCCCACCCACCCGATCAGCAGCACCGCCAGGGCGATCAAGAGCTGCACCACGCCCTCGCCCTGGGTGGCTACCAGGCGATCCCACAGGGTGTCCATGCGGTCACCTCCTTAATAAAAAATTCCACGCACAACGGCGTGGAGTTTTTTATCGTGCGCGTCCGGCGCGCCATCCATGCCGGGCTCATGCCGCAGTCTCCGGACGCGATCCCCACACTCATCCACCCCCCCCGCCTCAACATCCGCGCAGCGGATCTTGACCAGAGCCGCCGGCGCCTCCCCGCCAGATCCTGCACAGCCTGAGGATATTGTAGCAAGAACCCGCCGCAACACCAACCGTCAATCCATGCCCAGCTCGTGCCGCAACGAACGATGAGGCTTGTGCCGCCAGGAAAGATGGGATTTGTGCCTCTGTCAGAACTGCGGAGTACGGAGTTTGCCAAATGCGGAATTGGGAATGCGGAATGCGGAATCACAACCCGACAATGGTCGGAAGCGAGAAGTTCGAAGCTGGAGGCTGGAACATGGATGGGGCACGGCGCACGGGGCATGGGACACGTCGTGCCATCATTGAACTGGTAGAGGGTGGAAGGTGGAAGGTAGAAGATGGAAGATAGAAAGTGGAATGAAATGGTCGTTTTGCTTTTTCTACCTTCTACCATCTACCTTCTTCCTTCTAGCGTCTCATGGTCATCGCCACGCCGTGCCCCGCGCCCCTCGCCCCTCGCCCCGTTCTGGTTGCCGGTTGCCCGCGACGCCGCCGGTAGCGTACAATGGTGCGCCCATGCCGAACGAGGCCGCGTCCATGGCTCAACAGCGCCGTCCCTACTACCGGTCCCTGGCTCCGCTGGTGGCGTGGGCGGGCGACGCCCGGCGGCCGATCGACTGGACGAACGGGAGCGGGCGCCGGCCGCTGGACCTTGAAATCGGATTCGGGCGCGGGGAATGGCTGATCCGCCTGGCGGCGGAGTCGCCCGGGCGACGCATCATCGGCCTGGAGCTTGAGTGGGAGTCGGTGAAGCGGGCGCTGCGGCGGATCGACCAGGCACGCCTCACGAACGTCTCGGTCGCGCTGGTGGACGCGCGCGTCGCCCTCGAGCGGCTCATCGCTCCGGCATCGCTCTCGCGGGTGTTCGCGCTGTTTCCCTGCCCGTGGCCGAAAGAGAAGCACGCCAAATACCGGCTGTTCTCGCGGGAATTCCTCGAACTTCTCAACAGCCGCCTGGAGCCCGGGGGCGTGGTCCTGCTCGTCACGGATTCGCGGCCCTATCTGGACTGGGTGCTCGGTGAGACGCCGGGATCGGGATTCGAGGCCGGCTGGCAAACGAACGCGCCCCGGTTCGACACGGGCTATGAGCGCAAGTGGAGCCGCCAGGGACAGACGCGGTTCTATGAACTCCGGCTGCGCAAGACCGCGCGGCTGGACGCACGGCTCAAGGAGGACGTCCCGCTGCATCCCCATCTGGTGTCGAATTTCGATCCGGAGCGGTTCTCGCCCGAGGGCGCACGGGGTGAGGTGACGGTGGAATTCAAGGAGTTCCTCTACGACGCCGCCCGGCGCAAGGGCCTGGCGCGCGCCACGGTCGTAGAAGACCGGTTCGTGCAGGAATTCTGGATCGAGCTCGCCGGCGCTCCGGACGGCTGGCACATCCGACCGGCGCAGGGCTGCCGCCTCGTGCCGACGCGCGGGGTCCAGCTGGCGCTCGACCTGGCGCGCGAGGCCGCGCTCCGGACGGCCGCGTAATTACGGGTACACCAGCCCGACGCTCCAGCGCTTGCCCCGCCTGACGTACAGCCGCCGCTCGTTCAGCCGGAACGGCCTCCCAGACCAGAACTCGATCCGCTCCGGTACCAGCCGGTATCCCGACCAGTGCGGCGGGCGCGGCACCGGTCGCCCGACGTATTTCGCGGTCTCGACGGCCACCTGTCCGATCAGGGCCGCCCGGCTCGGCAGCGGCTTGGACTGCCTCGAAGCCCAGGCGCCGATCTGGCTGACGCGGGGACGGGTCGCCCAGTACGCGTCCGCCTCTTCCGGCGACACCAGCTCGACCTTCCCCTCCACGATGAGCTGCTCGCGCAGCGGGTCCCAGTACGCGCAGAGCGCCGCGTGCGGGTTGTCGCCGAGTTGGGACGCCTTGCGGCTCTTCACGTTGGTGTAGAAGGTCACGCCGCGATCATCGACCGCCTTGATGAGCACGGTCCTGGCCGAGGGGCGGCCGGCGGCGTCCGCCGTGGCGAGCACCGCGGCCATCGGCTCCCGCAGTCCAGAGCGGCGCGCGCGCGAAAGCAGCGCGTCCATCCGTTTGAGCGCGTCGCGGTAGGGATCCATTCCGGCGTCAGCCTGTCGGGCCGCGAAGGAGCGCCTCGAGCGCCCCCGCCGGCTCCGGATGATGAAAACGATAGCCCGTCCCGAGCAGCTTCGCGGGTTCGGCGCGCGCGCTCGCCAAGAGCACCTCATCGGCCATGCCGCCGAAGAGCAGCCGGACGGCGAACGCGGGCACGGGAAACCCCGCCGGACGCTTCAGCGCGCGCCCCAGCGCCCTGGTGAACTCTGCGTTCGTCGGCGCGCCCGGTGCCACGGCGTTGACGGGTCCTGTCAAGCGAGGCTCGGTCATCGCGTGGCGGATGACGCCGACGGCGTCGTCGATCGAGATCCAGCTCTGGTACTGCCGCCCGCCGCCCAGGCGACCGCCGAGTCCGAGGCGGAACACCGGCAGCATCATCGCCAACGCCCCTCCGGACGGGCTCAGCACCATGCCGAAGCGAAGGTGGACCACGCGGATGCCCGCCTTGGCCGCCGGCGCGGCCGCGGCCTCCCAGGCCCGGCACACCTCCGGAAGGAATCCGGACCCCGGCGGGCTGTCCTCCCGAAGGACCTCCTCGCCGCGATCGCCGTAGAATCCCACGGCCGAGGCGCAGATCAGCGCGCCGGGACGCGCGTCGGCGCGCGCGAGCGTCTCCGCGAGCACCCGGGTTCCGTCGACGCGGCTGTGCCGGATTCGTGCCCGCTTCGCCGCCGTCCAGCGCCCTGAGGCGATGTGCTCCCCCGCCAGGTGGACCACCGCGTCGGCACCGCTGAGCCCCGCCGGGTCCGCCGCGCCGGACGGGTCCCACAGCACCGCGTCGTCTCCCGGCCGCGGGGCGGCCCGCACGAGGCGCGTCACCCGATGGCCGTCCTGCAGAAGACTGCGACGCAGCGCGGAGCCGATCAGCCCGCTGGATCCGGAAACAAGGACGTGCATGGAGCGCTCCGTGGGACGGGTGTCAGACGGCGGCGCGGCCTCCCGGCCCGTCACGCGTCCGGGTGGGCGGCCCGGTGGCGGGCGACCGCCATCTTGACCTCATCGAGCAGCTGCTTGGCGTCGCTCCACTTCGCCATGTGGGACATCGCGCCGAGGCTGATCGACTCGGCGACTTTCTGCTCCTCGCCCATCGACGTCAACATGATGACGGGAATGTCCTTGGTGCCCGAGTCGTCCTTGAGGCTCTTGAGGACGGCATGCCCGTTCATCTTCGGCATCGTGAAATCGACCAGGACCGCATCGGGATGGTGCTGGGAGGCCAGGACCAGCCCCGCCGGACCGTCGGGCGCGGTCAGAACCCGGTAATTGCCCTCCCGCTCGAGCCGCCAGGCGATGACCTTGCGGAAATCCTCTTCGTCGTCGATCAGCAGCACGGTCCCCGAACTCGCTGGTGTGGTCATGGGCTCCTCTGGTGTCGGCCGGTTCCCCGGTCGGATCCGGTACTCAGACTGTATCGCAAACCCGCATCCGTGGCAACCAGCAACCAGAACGGGGTGAGGGGAACGGGCACGGGGCACGTCGTGCAATCGGTGAACTGGCAGGGGGTGGAGGGTAGAAGGTAGAAGATGGAAGGTGGAAGGTGGAAAGCTGAAGGTAGTAATTCTATCTTCTACCTTCTATCTTCTACCTTCTACCTTCTAGTTTCTCATGGTAACCCCCACGCTGCGCCCCCCGCCCCGGAGCGAACGAAGTGAGCGGAGTCCTGAGCGAAGTCGAAGGACCCGCCCCGTGCCCCATCCATGTTCCAGCCTCCAGCTTCCAGCTTCAAGCGTCAGACCTGTTCAGCGGATGTCCCTTGTTGCTTGTTGCTCCGCGACAATTCCGAATTTGGCACGTATAATGTCAGCGGACGTTCCCCCGATGACGACCCAACTCTCCGCCGATAAGAAGCTGACCCCCATGATGGAGCAGTACCGGGCCATCAAGGCGACGCTCGCGCCCGATACGGTGCTCTTCTTCCGGCTCGGCGATTTCTACGAGATGTTCTTCGAGGACGCCGCGCGCGCGTCGGACATCCTGAAGATCACCCTGACCGGGCGCGACGGCGGCGAGGCGGGCCGGGTGCCCATGTGCGGCATCCCGCATCACTCCAGCGCCGGCTACATCCGCACGCTGCTCGACCACAACCTCAAAGTGGCCGTCTGCGAGCAGCTCGGCGACCCCAAGGCCTCGAAGGGGCTCCTGGAGCGGCGCGTGACGCGCATCATCACGCCGGCGACCTACCTCGATGAGGACGACAAAGCGACCGCGGCCGCGTATCTCGCGGCCGTCGCCGGCGAGGGGGAGTCGTGCGCGCTGGCCTATCTCGAGCTGAGCACCGGCGAATTCTGCCTGAGGGAGCTCCCGCGCGAGCGGCTCCTCAGCGAGCTCTCGCTTCTGTGGCCGCGGGAGCTCGTCCTGCCGAAGCGGCTCGCGGCGGACCCGCAGCTTGCGCGGTACGCGGCGGAAACGCTCCGGGCCGGCGTCACGGTCTACGACGATTGGATCTTCGAGGCGGACGAGGGCGCCCGGCACCTGACGGAGGTCTTCCGGGTCGCCTCGGCCGGAGCTGCGGCCTTCTCCGACCGGCCGCTGTGCGTCGGCGCGGCGGGCGCGGTGCTCTATTATCTGAAAGACCACCTGCACGATGCGCTCGCGCACGTCCAGGTTCCGCGCGTGCTCGCCCCCGGCGACGTCATGGCGCTGGACCGCCGGACCCAGCGCAGCCTCGAACTGGTCGCATCCTTGAACGACCGGCGGGAGGCGTCGCTCCTGGGATGTCTCGATGCCACGCGCACGTCCATGGGCGCCCGCCGGCTCCACCACTGGCTGCTCAACCCGCTGCTCTCGGTCGAGGACATCCGGCGCCGGCAGGACGCCGTGGGAGATTTCGTCTCGCATGCGCAGACGGGCCGCGGTCCGGACCCCGGCGCGGTCCGCCAGGCACTCGGCGGGATCAAGGACATCGAACGGACGCTGAGCCGCCTCGCCTGCGGCGTCGGGCACGCCCGCGACCTCCTCTGCGTGCGCGACGCGCTTGCGCGGGTGCCCGCCGTCCGGACGGCGCTCGAGCCCGCGCGCGGCGAGCTGCTCGCGGAGCTCGCCGGGCAGCTTGAGCCGCAGGCGGAGCTCGCCGGACTCATCTCGCGGGCGGTCACCGAGCATCCGCCCGCCACCATCCGGGAGGGCGGCATCATCCGGGACGGGTATTCCGCGGAGCTGGATGAGCTGCGCGGCGCGGCCCGGCGCGGCCGGGCCTGGATGGTGGAGTTCGAACGCCGGGAGAGCGAGCGCGCGGGGATCAAGTCGCTGCGCGTCAAGTACTCCCAGGTGTCCGGCTACGCGATCGAAGTGAGCAAGCCGAACCTGCATCTGGTCCCGCCCGACTACCAGCGGCGCCAGACGCTGGCGAACGCCGAGCGCTTCGTGACGCCGGAGCTGAAGGCCTGGGAGGAGAAGATCAGCGGCGCCCAGGAGCGCATGAAGGCCCTCGAGGCGGCGCTCTTCGGCGAGCTCAAGGACGCCGTCCTGGCCGAGCTGACCACTCTGCAGGCGACCGCCCGCGCACTCGGCACGCTGGACGCGCTGGCCTCGCTCGCCCACGCCGCCGTCAGGTGGCGGTGGTGCCGGCCTGAGGTCGATGAGTCCGACGCCATCGACATCGAGGGCGGGCGCCACCCTCTCGTCGAGTCGATGCTGCCCGCCGGGCAGTTCGTCGAGAACGACGCCGTGCTCGACGCCCGGAACCGGCAGGTCGTGATCCTGACCGGCCCGAACATGGCCGGCAAGTCCACCTACATCCGGCAGGTCGCCCTCATCGCGCTCCTGGCGCACATCGGCTCGTTCGTCCCCGCGCGCCGGGCCCGCATCGGCCTCGTGGACCGGATCTTCACGAGAATCGGCGCCTCGGACCACCTGGCCGCGGGCGAGAGCACCTTCATGGTGGAGATGATCGAAACCGCGCACCTCCTGCGCCATGCGACGCCGCGCAGCCTGCTCATCCTGGATGAGATCGGCCGGGGCACCTCCACCTTCGACGGCGTCAGCATCGCCTGGGCGGTATGCGAATACCTCGTCCGGGGCGCCGCGGGTCCGCGGACGCTCTTCGCCACGCATTACCACGAGCTAATCCAGCTCGAGGCGCACAGCCCCCGGATCCACAACGCCAGCATCACCGTCCGCGAGACCCCCGATGGCATCGTGTTCCTCCGGCGGGTGATCCCCGGAGGGTCCGATAAAAGCTACGGCATCCACGTCGCCGCGCTGGCGGGGATGCCCAAGGCGGTCACGGAGCGCGCCGACGCCATCCTCGCGGTCCTGGAGCGCGAGCACGCGCAGGTCTCGAGCCTCCTCGAGCCCGCGCCGGCGAACGCGCCGGGCGCGCCTCCGCCGCCGGCGCATCCGGTCCTTGAGGCCATCCGGGAGCTCGACCCCGACCGCCTGACGCCGCTTGAGGCCCTCGCCCGGCTCGCCGCCTTGCGCGGCGAGCTGCGCCGCACGGAGGAGACCCCGCATGGCCGTCATCCGCGTCCTGCCTGAAGCCGTCGCCAACAAGATCGCCGCCGGCGAGGTCATCGAGCGGCCCGCGTCGGTGCTCAAGGAGCTGCTCGAGAATGCGCTCGACGCGGGGGCACGCTCCATCGAGGCGGAGATCCAGCGCGGCGGCATACGGCTCATCCGTGTCACGGACGACGGGTGCGGCATGAGCCGGGATGACGCCGCGGCGGCGTTCGGCCGCCACGCGACGAGCAAGCTCGACACGCTCGAGGATTTGTCGTCGATCGCCTCGTTCGGCTTCCGCGGGGAGGCCCTGCCCAGCATCGCCGCCGTGTCCCGCACCGAACTGCACACCGGACGTCCCGGGGATGCCGCCGGCACGACCGTCGCCGTCGAAGGCGGCCGGCGTCATCCGCCGCGCGAGCGCGCGCCCATGCGGGGCACGAGCGTCGAAGTGCGCGACCTCTTCTTCAACACGCCGGCCCGCCGCAAGTTTCTGAAGTCCGACGCGACCGAGCTCGGGCACGCGCTGGATGCCGCCGCGCGGCTGGCGCTCGCGGCGCCGGCCGTCCGGTTCCGGGTCGTCACGAGCGGCGGCGTCGCGCTCGATGCGCCGCCCGCGCCGGACCTTGCGAGCCGGGCGCGCGACGTGCTCGGCCCGATGCTCGCGGATCAGCTGGTCCCGGTGGAGGGAGTGACGGACGGCATCCGGTTGACCGGCGCCGTCGGCAAGCCCCGGGCGGCGCGCGGCAACCGGGCGGGCCAGCATCTGTACGTCAACCGGCGCTGGGTCCGCGCGCCGCAGCTCTCGTTCGCCCTGCAGCGCGCCTACGAGGGCATGCTGATGCACGGCCGCTATCCGGTTGCCGTATTGTTCCTGGACGTGGACCCGGCCCGGCTGGACGTGAACGTCCACCCGACGAAGCAGCAGGTCCGCATCGCGGATGAGAGCGCGCTGGCCTCGTGGCTCACCCGCGCGGTCGCCCAGGCGCTGCGCGCCTCCGGTGGCATGGCGGCGCCGCTTGCGCCCGCGCGGAGCCGGCCGGATGCACGGGCGTCAATCGCCGCCGACGCGCCCTCCGGCGCGCCTCAAGGCGTCGCCGGGCCCCGGCCCGGCGCGACCCGGCTCTTCACGCTGCCGGCGTCCGGCCCGGCGGCCGTGCTCGAGCCGGACGCCGGCGTGCCCGCGCCGGCGCCGGAACCCGCCCGGCACGCGCTCGGCATCACCAGAATCCTCGGGCAGATCCACCGGATGGTCATCGTCGCCGAAACGGATGAGGGGCTGATCCTCGTGGACCAGCACGCGGCGCACGAGCGGGTCATGTACGAGGCGCTCCTGGCCAACGTGCGCTCGGCGAATCCGGAGCGGCAGGACCTGCTGCTTGAGCAAGTCGTCGACTTCCCCCCCAGGCAGATGGACGTCTTCAGGGAGTCGCGGGCGCTACTTGAGCGGGTGGGATTTCAACTCGAGGAATTCGGCCCGAGAGCCGTCCGCGTGCGCAGCGTGCCTTCCATCCTGGGCGGTCAGGATCCCGCGGCGTTCTTGAGCGCGTATGTCGACCGGGCCGAGGAAGGCGCCGGCCGGGCCGGATTGGCGGACGAGCAGGCCGCCATCGCCGCGATGATCGCCTGCAAGCGCAAGTCCGTGCGGGCGCACGACCCGATGGCGCCCGAGGCCCTCCGCGCGCTGCTCGCGCGCCTGGGCCGGTGCGAGCACCCGTTTTCCTGCCCCCACGGCCGCCCGACGATCCTCACCTATACGATCGGCGACCTCGAGCGGCAGTTCAAACGAACCTGATCAGCAACGTGAGACCAGGAAAGAGCGTGACACGTGACAAGTGACACGTGACACGTTCAGGTCTTGTGCCGCGACGAAACTTGACGTGTGTGCCGCAACGGAAGATGACGCATGTTGCGTCATGGGACAAGCCTGCTCTCCCGGTATGGCACACGAGTCATTCCGCATTCCGCATTCCGAATTAGGAAGACGGAAGCCCGCCCTCGGTGAGCTTGCGGGGGTCGAGCGTTTTCGCCAGCTGCTCGGGGCTCAGCTTCGTCAGTTCCGCCGCCACGTCGCGCACCCGGCGCCCCTCCTGCATCGCCTTTTTGGCGATGGCCGCGCCCTGTTCGTAGCCCACGATCGGGTTCAGCGCCGTCACGAGCATCGGATTGCGCTCCGCCAGCTCCGCCAGGCGCGCCTCGTTGACCGTGAACGTCCGGATCGCGCGGTCCGCCAGCAGCCGGGCGGCGCTGCTGAGAAGCGCGACGCTCTGCAGGAGGTTATAGGCGATCACCGGGAGCATGACGTTGAGCTGGAAGTTCCCGGACTGCCCGCCCACGGCGATGGTGAGGTCGTTGCCCATCACCTGCGCGCATACCATGGCGACCGCTTCGGGGATCACCGGGTTGACCTTGCCCGGCATGATCGAGCTGCCCGG
>DASWKB010000008.1:0-92401 GCA_036396895.1 bacterium
GCCGACCCGCCTTTCGGCAGCTCGGCCATCTTCCGCCCGGCATTCCGGCCCCGCGTGGATCAGCGATGGGCCGAACTGCCCAAGCGAAGATCCGTAGCTTTGCGTCCCCCGATCACTCGAGGTTTGCCCGTTCGAGGCACCCTGTTTCTGGCCCGTCTGTTCAGCCCAGCATGTCGCTCCGGGAAGCCCGCTCAATGGCCGGCTGCCCGTGCGCTTCAATTCTACCTGTTTGATGTTTCCCCTGTCAAGCCGACGGACCATCTTCCACCCCCGCGGCAGGCTCGATCTCGAGCCGGTCGCCCACCTCAAGCCCGGCCCTCTCTGCAGTTCCGGCCGGGAGCTCCACCACGGAAACAGCGCCCCGGATGATCGGAGTCACGCTCCACGGCCGGAGCCCATGATAGATCCGCACCACCGCGCCGTCGCGGCCCGTAAATACCGCGTCAATCGGATAACGCATCCCGCACATGTGAATGGAGTTGCAGGGGCTTAAAACCAGCCCCTCCCCCTCCGGGAGCTCCCGCGTACCCAAGAGGCCCGCCACTCGGGCCAGCAGCGTCCGCGCGATCCGCCCCCGGGCGGCCAACAGCCTACTTGTCCTGGCCACGCGAATGCGAAAGTGTGCCGTCTCCCCGCTCCGCGCTGAGATGCCCATCCGTCTTCTTGAAGATCGCGGCATCCACCGGGACCCCCTTCACCTGGAACTCGTTGACATAGGACGGCACCTCTCCGGTGGCCATGAACTCCCCGATCACCTTGCCCTCCGGCGTCACGCCGGATTGGTCGTACCGGAAGAGCTCGCGAAACCGGATTTCAGATTCCTTTCCGAGCCCGACGAGCTCGCAGATGGAGGTGACCTTTCTCGACCCGTCGGGCATCCGGGCCGTATGCACGACCAGATCGATCGCCGAGGCCACCATCTCCCGGATGGCGTGGATCGGCAGATCGATATTCGACATGAGCACCATGGAGTCCAGCCGGCTCGCCACGTCCTTCGGCGAGTTGGCGTGCACCGTCGTCAGCGACCCGTCATGACCCGTGTTCATGGCCTGCAGCATGTCCAGCGTCTCCGCCCCGCGGCACTCTCCGATGATGATGCGGTCGGGGCGCATGCGCAGCGCGTTCCGGAACAGATCCCGGATGCTGACCTGGCCCTTGCCTTCGACGTTCGGAGGGCGCGCTTCGAGGGTGACCAGATGGAACTGTTTCAAGCGCAATTCGGCCGCATCCTCGATGGTGATGATGCGCTCGCCGTCGGGAATGAAGGCGGAGACGAGATTGAGCAGCGTCGTCTTGCCGGAGCCCGTGCCGCCCGAGACGATGACGTTCTTGCGGATCATCACCGAGGCGCGGATAAACCCCACCATGTCCTTGTTCAGGCTGCCCAGCCCCACGAGCTCATCCTCCCCGAACCGGATGCTGGCAAAGCGCCGGATCGAGAGCACCGGCCCGCGCAGGGACAGCGGCGGAATGATGGCGTTGACACGCGAGCCGTCGGGCAGCCGGGCGTCCACCATCGGCGTGGATTCATCGATGCGCCGGCCGAGCGGGGCCACGATGCGCTCGATGATCGCCCGGACTTGATCGTCCGTGATGAACCGCTTATCCGTCAGGTGGAGCTTCCCCTTCTGCTCGACGAAGATCTGGTCCTTGCCGTTCACCAGAATGTCGCTCACCGTCGGATCCCGCATCAGCTCTTCCAGCGGGCCCAGCCCCAGCGCCTCATCGGAGATTTCCTTGACCAGCCGCACCCGCATCTCATGCGTCGCGACGAGCCCTCCGGTTTCCTGGGACAGGAGTTTCGCGATGGCCTGCTCGCAGCGCCGGCGCATCTCCTTCATCTGCGTGGGGTTGTTCAGCGCGTCGACGTCCACCTTTTTGAGGTTCAATTCCTGCACCAGCCGCTCGTGGACGCGCCGTTTGAGGTTGACGATCTCGTCTTCGCGCTGGCCGGATTCTTCCCCGATGTCGAGCGATTCCTCGCCGAGGAGCTGAGTGGTCAGCTCGTCAACCGGGGTCCCCGCCGCGCCCCGGGTGACCTCCAGATGGGCCAGGAACAGCGCCGGACCGTTCACCAGCGTATCCGCGAGCTTCTTGAATCCTTCCGAGATCTTCGACAACCCGTAGAGGGACACGACCGGCGTCCCCTGGTTCACCGCAAACCCCATCGCCCGCCCGTCGGAGGGGAGTTCGGCGATGATTTCGCACGGCATGGCCATGCGCGCGTCCTGCGATCCGACGCCGCCCCGGCTCTGCGCCCGGTTCAGCACCCCCTTCATCAGCTGGGGAGGAAACAGAAAGCTCTCCAGCAGGTCCATCGCGCGCTTCGTCTGATAGAGCGACACGACGTCGGGCGTCGTGACGAACAAGATGAGATTCGACGCGTCGCAGGCGCTGATCAGATGGTCGCTGAGCACTTTCGTGTCCACGACGACGTAGGCGTATTGGGACTTGAGGAGGTTGAAGAACGGACGGAGCACGTCCCGGGTCAGCTTCTGTGCCTGCCGGGGATCCTGGGTGGCCTGAACGACGGTCACGCCCGATTCGTGCTGGACGGCCACGCTGCCGATGGCGAAGCGGCCCTCGGTCTCGCTCCCGGCCAGCTGCGTTGACACATCCGCCAGCGACTGCTTCAGGGTGAGCCCGAGCATCCGCGCGACGTCCCCGGTGCCCGTGACGTCGAGATCGACCAGGCAGACCGGCGCGTGCGTGCGCTGGGCAAGCGAGACGGCCAGGTTCACCGCGACCACGGTCTTGCCGACGCCGCCTTTGGTATTGAAGACGACGATGCACCGGCCGTCGATCGTCTCGGACGGCGGTTCAATGGGGTCCACCATAGCACTCCGCTATGTTTTATTGAGAGCCGTTATGCCGCTTTCACAACCTTTGGCGCATACAAGTATGCCCGATGAGCCCGCTGAAAGCAACGTGCGCCAGCATTTCGGGGCGGGGGGCGGGGGGGCGTGGTGAGGGGCGGAAACATGTACCGCGTACGATGGCGTTCATTGGTCTGAAGCTGGAAGCCAGACGCTGGAAGCTGGAACGTCCAATCCAGAGTTTCGTCTATACCGTCTTTTCCGTCAATCCGTCTATTCCGTCGGGACACCTCGGCTTGTTGACGGACAGACGGAAATGACAGGACTGACGGAATGGACGAGCCGGCGTTCCAGCCTCTAGCTTCCTGCTTCGAGCTTCAGACCTGTTCGGCGGGATGTCCCTTGTTGCCTATCGATTGTGGCTGCGTGGACGGTGGACGGTGGTCTGTGGACCGTGGACTCGAAATTACGGGCGGAAGACGACGGGGACTTCGAGCCAGAGCTCCTGCTCGGGGAGCTCTTCGGGAAACGCCGGATACGGCGCCTGCATCTCCGCGGCCTTGATGCTCTCGATATCCAGCGCGTCGACGCCGGAGGATTCCGAGAGCATGACCTCCTGGAGGGTGCCGTCGGAGAGGAGGTGGAGCCGGATGCGGACGGTCCCTCCGAGCTTGAGCCCCTTCTCGCGCTCGGGGTAGTGGATGGACTTGGCCACCCGCTCCTGGATGTTCAGCGCGTACCGCAACCGGGGATTCTGACTGGTCGGGGTGACGCCGGTGATCGCGCGCGCCCGTTCCAGCGCCTGCCGGTAGGCCGCTTCCTTGCCCTTGTCCAGCACGAGCTCAGGCGTGACGGCGATGATGAGCTCCCGGTCCTGCGTCTGGGTCTCGGGCGAACGGAACAGCCGGCCGAGGATCGGCATGCCGCCCAATCCGGGCACCTGGTTCACGCTCTTTTGGTCCGTCAGTTCGAGCAGCCCCGCGATGACGATCGTTTCCCCCGGAAGCGTGGTCACCTCGGTATTGGCCTCCCGGACCCTGAATCCGGGCACGAGAATCGTCTGCGTCCCGACCGGGACGCTCAAGCCCACGGACGTGTCCACCGAGGACACCTCCGCCTGCACGGTCGTGGTAATGCGCCAGTCGGTCTTCGGCCGGTGGACGAGCGGCGTCATCTTGAGCAGGACGCCCGTTTCGCGGAATTCGATGCTCGCGCTCACCGAGGCGGTGTTGGAGCTGACGGAGGTCGCCGAGAGAATCGGCACCTCCACGCCGATGAAGCTGGACGCCTCTTTCCCGCTCGCCGTCACGAGGCGCGGCTCCGAGAGCACCCGGGCTTTGTTGCTCTGGACGAGGGCGTTGATCGTCGCCGAGGCGCCGGAGCGGAACAGCGTGCCGATCCGGAACGGTTCGCCCGCCCGCTTGATGAGCGATTCGCCCAGCGTGTCCACCAGCGATTCGGTGGGGATGGGTTCGCCCGCCCGGGACGCAAACGGCATCTCCGTAAATCCGATCGAATCGGTCCAGTCGACGCCCAGGCGTTTCAAGTCCGTCCGGTTCAGCTCGATCACCTGCACGGACAGCTCGACCATGGGCACCGCCTCTTCGGACACCATCGGCGGGCTGAACGTCGCCAGGTTGATCACCAGCGGAAACGCCGCGCTGAGCTGCTCCAGCATCTCCATGTCGGTCTCGCGCGAGACGCTGCCGATCACGAAGATCTTGTCGCCCCGCAGCTCGGCGGTCACGCCGCTGAGCCCCGAACGGCTCAGGAGGTCGGCGATCTCATCCCGGATGACCCACGGCCTGGGGTCGACGACTGTGATGTTGAGCTCGTGCTGCCCGATCTTGTCCCAGATGAGCAGATTCGTCACGCCCGGGGATCTCGCCTGGATCATGATCTGCTCCTGCGAGACGATCGTGACGTCCGCCACGGCGGGATTGCCGATCGCCACGCGCTGGACCTGCCTCGCCGGCACCGTCCGGACCTGTCCGGGGGACATGAGGATGGAATTGGCGAGGGTCGCGGCGTCCGGCGCCGGCGGCTTGGGCGCCTCGGCGGCGACCACCGCCGCGGGCGTCCACGCCAGCAGCAGGGCCGCCACGCAAGCGGCGAATCGGCGCAGCACGGCGCGTCGGCTCATTCTTGGACGGACACCACGTCCCGTTCGAGACCTTTGAAGACTTCGACCGCGTGCGGCGACGCGGCCTGCGGCACGGCCGTGACGTCTTCGCCATACACGGCCTTCATCAGCGAGCTCTTGTCCGCCGGAATCACGGCCACCCGGCGGCCCTCATCATCCTCGGCGCGGAGGCTCATCTGGACTAGCCCCTGCGTGCGCGCGTACAACAGGAGCGCCGTTTCCTGCGGTGTCAGGGCCAGCGTCACCGTAAACTTGCTCCGCGGCGCCGCGGGCGCGGCCGCGCCGGCGGCCTGCGCGGCGTCCGGCGCCGCCTGGCCCAGCATCTGGGTATCGACCGCCAGGACCTCGACGTCCTGGAACAATGACATCGTCACCGGCTCGTTCCCGCGCCCTGCGGCGGCGGCGCCCCGGATATCGAACGTCCAGAGCAGGTCCACGCGGTCGCCGGGACGAACGAACCCGCCGACGCCGGTGATCGGATCGGCCTCGATCGTGACGGCGCGTTTGCCGCTCGGAGTCACATCGGACAGTTTTGACGCCACGGTCTTCGGCCCCTTCGCGACTTGCTCGGGAGGAACGACCTTATTGCGCTGGACCTGCTCCCCCCGCGCCAGCGGCGCCAGGGTCGCCATGCCGAGCAGCTGCTCCGGGCGGCTGGTCGCCGTCGGCTGGACGAGCTTTTCGGGCACGGCGAGCAGGGCGAGGTCCTCCGGCGCGAGCACGTGCTGCTCGGGGAGATTGCGGCTGGCAACGATCACATCCACTGGTTTGCCGTACTGGGCGGCGCGCTCTTCGTACTGCTTCTGCAGGGCGGCGCGCTGCTGTTCGAGCCAGACTTTGGCCATGCCGGCCGCGACCAGCGCGAACCCCAGCGCAACCACAATCGGCAGCAGCCGCTTGATCACCTGGCGAGATCCTCCAACCGGTCAGGATAGCGTTCGACGGCCGCTTGTTCCGATAACCCGCGGATCGCCTCCTGCAGCCGCCGCACCAACAGTTCATTCTGGATCGCGTCCCACACCTGCGAGAGAGGGATCTGCTCGCCCTCCTGGCGTTCCACCAGCTGGAAGATGTGGTAGCGGTTGTCGGCGCCCTTCACGTACGAGCTGTACCCGCCGACCTGGTCGATCGCGAACACGGCGGCCTCAAGCGACGGATCCAGCGTGAGGATGCCCGCCGCTTCGGCTTCGGCGGCCGTCTGGGCGATGAGGGGCCGTTCCGCGGCCCGCACCACCCATCCCGGCAGGAGCCCGCCGTTGTCGGCGTCCGGACCCAGCGAGCTTTGCTGCGCCAGGGATTCCATCTTGACCGTGTCGCTCAAGAGCTGCGCCAGCGCCTGGCGGGCCTCGTCCTGCGTCGCGAGCATCACTTGCCGGACCCGCATCCGTTCGGGCGAGCGGAATCCCGCCTTGAACTGCTCATAATACGCCTCGACCTCGCTCGGTTCAACGCTGAGCCGCTCCTGCTGCCACCTGAGCCACTCCTGCGAGAGGAACCCGCGCCGCACGAACGACCACCGGCGCTGCGCCTCGAGCGTCTGATCCAGGCCGCGCCCCGCGGCGTCTTGGCTCAGGAGTTCCGCGTTGATGAGCTCCTCCAGCACCGCCTGCAGATCCTCCGGCCGCAACGGCGTCCAGGGCTGGCCCATGCCCTCGATGATGGCCCGCAGCTCCTGCACGCGCAGCTCGACGTCCTGCTTCGAGAGCGTCACGCCGTTGACGCGCGCCACGACGTCCTCCGGCGCCACCGGCACCATCGGCGCGCGCGTCGACGGCGCGGCGGATCCCGCCACGGGGCTGCGCTCAGTGTCCCCGCCGCCGAGCAGCGAGCTGATCTGGTCGCAGCCGCCGAGCGCGACCGCGAGCGCCGCCGCGGCCGCCGCCTGCCACGACCGCCTCATCCGGTCACCCAACCCGGCGGCTGCACGTTGTGCAGCCGGAACTTGGACAGGACCCGCGGGCGCGCGCCCGTATAGCGGTGCGTTCCGTGCATCTCTCCGTCGGCCGAATAGTCTCCTGTCTCGAACACGAAAAGTTCTTCCAATTCGAATCCCTCCTGCGAGACGCCGTGCACCTGCGTGATGGTCTCCACGCGGCGGCTGCCGTCGACAAACCGCCCCACGTGAACCACGAGGTCCACGGCGCTGGCGATCTGCATCCGGCACGCCGCCGGCGGCAAGTCCAGTCCGCTCATGAGCATCATGGTCTCCAGGCGCTCGAGCGCCGCGCGGGCGCTGTTGGCGTGGAGCACCGTGATGAAGCCGTCATGTCCCGTGTGCATCGCCTGGACGACGTCCAGCGCTTCCCCGCCCCGGGCCTCCCCGAGGATGATCCGGTCGGGTCGCATCCGGAGCGCGTTTTTCACGAGCGCGCGCAGCGGCACGTTGCCCCGGCTGTCGGCGTTGCCTTCCCGGGCCACCATGCGGATCCAGTGCTCCCGCCCTGGCAGCTCCAGCTCCGGCACGTTCTCGATGGTGATGATCCGGTTGTCCTTCGGCATGAACGTCGAGAGGATGGTCACCAGGGTGGTCTTGCCGGTGGAGGTCCCGCCGGAAATGATGATGTTCACGCGCGCCCGGACGCACGATTGGAGGAACTCCGCCGCCTGCGCGCTGAGCACGCCGAGCTGGACGAACTCCTCCATCGTCCAGTCGCGGACCTTCTTGCGGATGGTCACGACCGGACCGTTGAGCACGATGGGGGGGATGGCCACGTTGATGCGGGAGCCGTCGGGCAGCGTCGCGTCGCACAAGGGATCCGCCTCGTTCACGCCGCGCCCGATCGGGGCCAGCATCCGCTCGATCACGTGCAGGAGGTGCTGGGTGTCCCGGAACGACGCGTCGATCCGCTCCATCCGCCCATCCCGCTCGACGTAGATGTCCTTGGGGCCGTTGACCATAATTTCGCTCAGGGTGGGATCGGCGAGGAGCGGATCGAGGGGGCCCAGGCCGACCACCTCGTCCATGACTTCGCGGATGAGCTGGTCTGTCGCATCGCCGGCGAGATCGATGCGCTGGCGGAGATCGTCGGGCAGGCCTTGCAGCTCGCGCCGGAGGACCTCCTCCGCGGCCTGGCGCTGCGCCCCGGGCCGCCCCGGATCGAGCTCCTCGTTCGCCTCGACGAAGTCGGCCAGGCGCATCTTCAGCCTGGTCTTCACGCGGTCGTACGGATTCTCGATGTCTCGATTCATAGGCGCGGAGAGCTCAGGCGCGCGGTCGCGACCGGCTCGCATACCAGTATAGCATGGACGCGCGCGGCACCCAGCGCGTTTCCTCGTTCCAGATAATGAAACGAGCAAAGGCACCATGCGGTGCCTTTGCTCCTGGTCCAACGGCATGGGAACGAGGACGGGATACGTGTGCACTGCGCGCTCTCCGATCGGCCTGGGGTACGCTCACCCGTCTCCCCTTATATGCGCTCCGGAACTTCGCGTCGCATGGTTTCAGCGCCGAGCAACCCTAGCCCCAACCGGATTTGAACCGGTGTCTTCAGGCTGAGAACCTGACGTCCTAGGCCGGGCTAGACGATGGGGCCCAATCCGGTGCCTTGCGCGCTGCTGACCCGCCCGTGCTGACTGGCGCATCCGTCGCCGGCTCGCCCCGTCCGTGCCATTGCGCAGACATTTTGTAGCATATGCGTCTTGTAAGGTCAAGCGCTTTCGGGGGTTATCGTGACGACCAACAACAAGCAACCAGAGACCAGCAACCAGAGACGGGGGGAGAGGGGCGAGAGGCGGGGGGCGGGGGACATAATCGTGTACCGTCGTACTACGGCGTTCACTGGTCTGAAGCTGGAAGCAAGACGCTGGAAACTGGAATGATCAGGGGGACCTCCCCGCTTGTTCCATCCTCTAGCTTCCAGCTTCGAGCTTCAGACTTGTTTGGCAGGATGTCCCTTGTTGCTTGTCGCTTGTTGCTTGTCGCTTGTTGCTTGTCGCTTGTCGCTTGTTGCTGCGTGGACGGTGGACTGTGGACTATGGACTGCGGAGTCCGGTTACTTGCTCGGAGGCTGGTCCTTGCCGATGAGCATGTGGAACTCGGCGGGGCTCTTGACCCGGCTCATCGCGGTCTCGTACGAGATGACCTTGCGCTCGAACAGCTGCTTGATGCTGGCGTCCATCGTGCACATGCCGTACTGGGCGCCGGTCTGCAGGGCGGTCATGATCTGCTCGGTCGCGTGATCGCGGACGATGTTGCGCACCGCGGACGTCCCGATCATGATTTCATAGGCTAGCACCCGGCCCGGCCGGTCGGACCGCGGCAGGAGCTGCTGCGACACGACGCCCTGGAGGCAGTCCGCGAGCTGGATCTGGATCTGCGACTGCTGGTTCGGCGGGAACACGTCGATGACGCGGTCAACCGTCTGGGCGGCGTCGGGCGTGTGCAGCGTCGCCATCACGAGGTGTCCGGTCTCGGCGGCCGTGATGGCCGTGGCGATGGTCTCCAGGTCCCGCATTTCCCCGATGGCGATGACGTCGGGGTCCTGCCGGAGCGCGCGCACGAGCGCGGTGGAGAACGATTTCGTGTCAGCGTACACCTCGCGCTGCTTGATGATGGAGCGGCGGTTCTGGTGGATGAACTCGATCGGATCTTCGATGATCACGATCACCCTCCGCCGCTCCTGGTTGATGAGGTTCACCATCGCGGCCATGGTCGTCGACTTGCCGACGCCGGTCGGGCCCGTGATGAGCAAAAGCCCGTTCGGCTTGCGCGTGAGCTCGGCGATCACCGGCGGCAGCCCCAGCTCCGCGATGGTCGGGATCCGAGACGGGATCAGCCGAAACGCCGCTTCGACGCTGCCCCGCTGGAAATGGACGTTGACCCGGAACCGTCCCAGTTCGTGCACGTGCACCGAAATGTCGAGCTCCAGATCCCGCTCGAACTGCGCCTTCTGGCGGTCCGTCAGAAAGCTGTAGACCAGCCGCTTCGTGTCCTCGCGCGTCAGCGGCGCAAGCTCCGTGGGCGACAATTCGCCGTCGATCCGCAGCATGGGCGGGCTGCTCTCGGTCAGGTGGATATCCGAGGCGCGCCGGGCGAACGCGAGCTGAAACAGCTCGCGCATGTGCCCGATGGCCATGCCCGGCACGATCGGCGTCTCCGGCGCCGGCGGGGGGGATTCAACCTCTGGCATCGCGTCCCGATCGGATCTCCTGCAGCGCCAGCTGGAGCTCTTCCGGGCTGTCGGCGAACCGCATCGCCTCCTCGACGGCGATCTCTCCGCGCTTGCAGCGCTGGTACAGGGCCTGCGTGAACGTCTGCATCCCGTCCATCGCGCCGTCCTGGATCGCCAACGGCACCGCCCCGGTGTCGCCCGTGCGCACGAGCTCGCGCACCCGCGGAGTCGCCGCGAGCAGTTCGCAGACGGGCAGCCGTCCCCCGCCGTCGCGCCTCGGCACCAGGCGCAGCGACACGATGCCCCGGAGCACGACGGCGAGCCGGATCCGGATGAGCCCGTGCTGATGCGGAGGAAAGAAGCCGATGACGCGCTCGATCGTCGTCACGACGTTCGTCGTGTGCAGGCACGTGAGCACGAGCTGGCCGGATTCCGCGGCGAACAGCGCGGATTCCATCGTCTCCAGATCCCGGACGTCGCTCAGGAACAGGACATCCGGGCTCTGCCTGAGGACGTGCTTCAGCCCCTCGGTGAACGTCAGCGTGTCGGTGCCGACTTCCCGCTGGTTGATCACCGCCTGGATTTCCTCGAACTGGAACTCGACCGGATCCTCGAGCGTCACGATGTGCACCGGATGAGCGTGATTGAGCGTGTTGAGCATGGCGGCGACGGTGGTGGATTTTCCCGACCCGGTCGCGCCCGTCACGAGGATCAGCCCCTGGCGCGCCTCCAGGAGCGTGCGCAGCGGCTCGGCGGGCAGGTGCAGCTCCTCCAGCGTTGCGAGGGCCCGGGGCACGCGGCGGATCACCATCGCCATCGTCCCCCGCTGCCACAGGACGTTGGCGCGGAACCGCCCCGACGGAGGGCGCTCGAACGCGAAATTGATCTCGCGCGACTGCTCAAACTGCCGCCGGCGCGCCTTGCCCATGAGTTCCGACGCCGCGCGCGCGATGGCCTCCTCGTCCGCGCGGGTCTCGCCGATGGGCACCAGCTTGCCGTTCACGCGCATGAACGGATGCGCCCCGGCCTTGAGGATTAGGTCGCTGCCTTCATGCTCGACCATCACGGTGAGCAGCTGCTCGAGTTCGATCGCGCTCATGGCATCTCCCGCGCCGCCAGCGACGCGTCCGGCGATGCGCCGTCTATGCAACAACGCGTAAGTTTAAGTATATCTGAGCGCGGGAGCTAAACTCAAGCCGTCGGCTTCTCCGCCAAGTGATGAACGGATGACATGGATGTGACTGGATGACACGGATTCAAACGATTACACGGAATGGCAGGCCGCCAATCCGTGTAATCCGTCGAACATCCGTGAAATCAGATGGAGTTGATCTACGATGAAGGCTCAAGCGAAGGCTCCTGCTCCGGAGCCTCTTCGACCTCGAAGAGCGTGCGCGCCTGCGTATCGAGGACGTGCCGTTTCTCCAAATCCAGTCCGTACGTGCTGCTCAGCTGCTCGTTGAGCTCCGCGAGCCTCGCCTGCTCCTCGGACCAGTACGCGCGCAGCACCGCCATGCGCGCCATCGTGCCCTGGCGCTGCTGCCAGATGGAGGCGAACCCCTGAATTTCCTCGTCGTTCTCGAACTGGTGGACGACGTTCCGCTCGCCCGGGACGGCTTCGGAACCCCCCGGGGCTGCCGGCGCGGATTCTTCTGCGGCCGGCTGGCTTTGCGCCGTGTCCTTGCGGCCCCAGCTCCATCCGAGCACGATCCCAACGGCCAGACACCCTACGACGATCCAGAGCGCGGTGCGCCCCGCCACGTCACGTCCGGTGTTCATTCCGTGAGCTCCTTCCGCTATTCCAGTCTCCATCAACGCGTGCCTTGCTTAAGGAGCGTAGCGCGCCTTCCCGTTCGCGTCAAGCCCGCAGCAATGAAGGACCAGGACGGGGCATGGGGCGTGCCAAGTGCGGAGTGTGGAATCTGTGCAAAATGCGGAATTGGGAATTCGGAATTTGGAATGTCAAACCGCAGGTGATTCCGCATTCCGCATTCCACATTCCGCATTTGGCACGGAGACTGATCATAAGGTGGACTCCTCATCAAATCCGATCAAGAAGCGGCGCCGGACAGTACGCCGCCATGTCGGGCGGCGGAAGCGCGGTGACCGCCACCGGGGCGCCGGTTGAGGGGTGCCGGAACGTCAGACGGAACGCGTGCAGCTGCTGCCGCCCGATCCCGCGGCCCTGCCAGTCGGACGCGGAGCGCCGCCCATACGTCGTATCGCCCGCCACGGGATGCCCCACGTGCGCCAGATGCACGCGGATCTGATGCGTCCGCCCGGTCCCGAGGCGCAGGTGAAGCAGCGTGCACGGCAGCGTGTGAATTGCCAGTCTCGCGAGCACGCGGAAATGCGTGACCGCGTGGCGGCCGCCGAGCATCCGGACCGACATGGTCTTCCGGTGCGTGGCGTGGCGGGCGATCCCCGCTTCGATCGTCCCGGCGTCGCGGGCCAGGTGCCCTTCCGCCAGCGCGAGATATTCCCGGCTGAGCGTGCGGGCCTTGAGCTGCTTGGCCAGCGCCAGACGGGCCCGGGCGGTCTTGGCGACCAGCAGCAGCCCCGAGGTGTCTTTGTCGAGCCGGTGGACGATGCCGGCGCGCGGCAGCGGCTCCGGAGCGCTCTCGCGCGCCTGCTGCGCCTTGACGTAATAGCCGAGAATGGCGTTGACCAGCGTGCCGTCCCAGTGGCCGGGAGCGGGGTGCGTGACCATGCCGGCGGGCTTGTTCACGACCAGCACCGCCCCGTCCTCATGGACCACCTCCAGCGGCAGGTCCTGCGGGACCGACGGCATGCGTTCGGGCCGCGGAGGCAGCGCCGTAAACTCCGCGCGGATCCGTTCCCCGCCCCGCAGTTTCAGGTGGGCTTTGGCGGGACGCCCATCCACGGTCACCTGCTGGGCCCTGATGGCGCGCTGGACGACGGTCCTCGAGAGCACCTCCGGCAGATGCCGTCCGAGGTACTGATCGAGCCGGAGCCCCGCTTCCGCCCGGCCCGTCAGGAGCTCATAAACCCGCGCCATCAGCCGCTGCGCGCGCGGCCGGACGGCGACGCCGTCCGGAGCACGAGGCCCGCCGCGATCAGCGCCGCGCTGATGCCCTGCTGGAGCGTGAGGCCGGCGAGCCAGATACCCTGGTCGCCTCGGAGGAATTCCATGCCGAAGCGCAAGAGCCCGTACGCGATCAGATACGCGCTCCCCACCCGCCCCCGGCGGACCGGTTGCCCGTCACGCTGGAGACGGCGCAACAGGACGTAGCAGCCCAGGAGCCCGGCCGCCTCGATGAGCTGCGTCGGCAGCACGGGAGCCGGATGCCCAGGAAACGTGACGCCGAACCACGCCTCCGTCGGACGCCCGTAGCAGCAGCCGTTCAGGAAGCAGCCGAGGCGGCCGATCGCATGCCCCAGCGCGACGAACGGGGCCAGCTGATCGAACGCGGCGATCCAGGATCGCCCGCGCCGCATGAGCCAACCCCCGGCGGCCAACATGCCGCCCAGGAGACCGCCGTACCAGACAAGCCCGCCTTCCCAGATGGCGAAGATCCGCCACGGAGCGTCTCGAAACACCTCCCAATAGAGCGCCGCAAAGAACAGCCGGCCTCCCGCGATGCCGCCCAGTAGCGCGATTGACACCAGATCCAGCAGCGCCTCCGCAGGCACCTCGACGGACTCCCGCGGCCACGCGCGCGCGGTCCGCGCCGCCAGCCACGTCGACACGACGAAGGCCAGGATCAGCATCACCCCGTACGTGTGGATCGTCACCGGCCCCATTCTCACCAGCACGGGAAACATCGCTCGCTCCTCATGTCAAATGCGGAATGCGGAATTCGGAATTGGCCTTGTCCGGCCACGAAACGTGACGCTGGTGCATTGATGCATCATGGCAGCGCCTTGATCGTTGTCGGTCGCCATTGCCGTCTCGTCCATGTGTTCCGTCTGTCCGTCATCATTGGGGCATGGGCCACGGGGCACGGGGCGTGGGCCGTGTCGTGCGATCGTTGAACTGGTAGAAGGTGGAAGATGGAAGGTGGAAATGTTCCCTTGTACTTTCTACCTTCCATCTTCTACCTTCTATCTTCTATATGATGTGACGGTCATCCCCACGCCGTGCCCCGGAGCGAACGAAGTGAGCGGAGTCCTGAGCGAAGTCGAAGGACCCGCCCCGTTCCCCATGCCCCCCGTGCTGACGGAACAAACGGGCAGAACGGGCATGAACTTGTCACTTGTCACCTGTCACTTGTCACGCGTTTCTCTGGTCGCTGGTCTCTGGTCGCTGGTCGCTGGTCTCTGGTTGCTGGTTGCTGGTCGCCGGTCGCTGGCCGCTTGTCTGCGCGAAAGGAATGCCACAGCAGCAGCGCGACCCCGATCGTGATGGCCGAGTCTGCGATGTTGAACACGGGCCAAACGCGCAGGTCGATGAAATCGACGACGTAGCCGAAGCGGACCCGGTCGATCAAGTTGCCCGCGGCGCCTCCCAGGAGCAATCCCGACGCGGCCAGGACGGCCATCGGCTGCCGGCGCCGGCTGAGCAGCATCCAAGCGATCCAGAGCATCACCGTCGCCGAGAGCGCGATGAAGATGCCCAGCTGGCCGCGCAGCAGGCCGAACGCGGCCCCGGTGTTCTGGACGTAGGTGAGATGCAGGACGGAGGGAATCACCGGGAGGCTGTCCCCCGGCGCGAACCGGCCGAGGATCAACAGCTTGACGAGTTGGTCCGCGACGAGCACCGCAGCCCCGACCGCCCACGGCCACGCCAGCCGCGGAACCGCCGGCGCGGGAGGGTCCTCCTGAGCGGTCATCTCGGGCGCTCCGCGGGAGCCCGGACGGTCAGGGCTTGCCCTTCTGCTCCTTGACCCGCTGGCACTCGATGCACATGAGCGCGTACGGCACGGCCTTCAGCCGGCTCATGGTGATCGCCTTGCCGCACGCCTGGCACACCCCGTAGCTCCCGTCATCGATCCGCTTGAGCGCGTCATCGATCTGGTAGAGCAGTTCGCGTTCGTTGGAGGCGACGTTCATCGACAGTTCCCGCTCGTGCGTGTCGGTCGCCATGTCCGCCATGTGCACCGTGTAGCCCGACAGGTCGCCTGAGGCGTCCCGCGGGGTCTTCAGGGCGTCCTGGGCCAGCGAGCGCAGCTCGCCGACAATCCGCTCGCGCTCCGTAATGAGCAGTTGTTTGAAGTGCTTGAGCTGGTCCTTCGTAATCGCCATGAGTCCGTCGTTGGTTACTCGGTTGCGTGAGTGCCTGGCAGCGTCGGCATGCCCGCCACGGCCTGGACGCACCGCGCGCACAGCTGCGGATGGTCCGCATGCGCTCCGACGCTGTCCAGGTGCTTCCAGCACCGCCCGCACTTGGCGCCCGGCGCGCGGCTGATCCGGATGCCGGCCAATCCCGGCACGCCGGTCTCGTCCGCGTCCTGCGGCCCCGCGGCGGCCACGGCGACCTCCGACACCACGAACGCCTCCGCGAGCGTGTCGCGATGCGCGTGCAGGTCCCGCAGGAGCTCCGGGTCGCGCGCGCTGAGCGTCACGCGGGCCTCCAGCGGGCTGCCGATCACCCGCTTGAGCCGTTCGGCTTCGAGCGCCTTCATCACGGCGCCGCGCACCGCGAAGAACGTGTCCCAGCGCGCGGCCGCCGCCGCATCCAGCGCCCCGCCCTCCGGAGCCGTCCAGGCGCCGAGCCCGGCGAAGGGTTCGCTCACCCACTGCGCCTCGCGCATGAACTGCCACACCTCATCCGTCGTCACGACGAGGACGGGCGCCAGGGTCGCCACAAGCGCGCGCAGTATAGCATAGAGCGCGGTTTGCGCACAGCGCCGTTTCGCCGAGTCCGCAGGCTCCGTGTACAGGCGGTCCTTCAGGGCGTCCAGGTAGCACGACGAGAGGTCCTGTACGCAGAACCGGTAGACGGCCCGAATCGCGTCGTGAAACTGGTACGCCTCGTAGGCGCGCGTCACGTCCTCGCACAGGGCAGCGGTCCGGTGGAGAGCCCACCGGTCCAGCTCGCCGAGCTGCCGCGCCGGCACCGCCGCGCGGGGATGAAAATCGAACAGGTTCGCCAGCAAATACCGGAACGTGTTGCGGATCTTCCGGTACGATTCGGCTGTCTGCTCGAGAATCTCGTCCGAAATCCGCACGTCTTCGCGGTAATCCGACGAGGCGACCCACAGCCGCAGGATGTCGGCGCCGTAGCGTGCCGTCACCTCCTGCGGCGCGATGACATTGCCCAGGCTCTTGGACATCTTGCGCCCGTCTCCATCCACGACAAACCCGTGCGTGAGCACCTGACGGTACGGCGGCGCGCCCTTGAGCGCCGCGGCCGTGATCAGCGAGACTTGGAACCACCCCCGGTGCTGATCCGACCCTTCAAGATACAGATCCGCCGGCCAGCGCAGGCCCGGCCACGTCTCAGGCCGCAGCACCGCGGCATGGCTGACCCCGGAATCGAACCACACGTCCAGGATATCCGGATCCTTCCTGAGCTCCCTTCCGCCGCAGTCCGGGCACGCCAGCCCCGGCGCGAGCTGCGCGGGCGTCTCGGTGAACCAGGCCTCGAGGCCGCGCTCGGCGAGCGCGGCCTCGATCCGCTCGATGGCCGCGACGTCGAGCAGCGGGCGTTCGCAGGCGGCGCAGTGCAGCACCGGAATCGGGCTGCCCCAGTACCGCTGCCGGGACAGGCACCAGTCGGGACGGGACTGCAGCATGCCCGCGATGCGTCCGAGCCCCGCGTCCGGCACCCAGCGCACGCCGCGGACGGCCTCGAGCAGCATCGCGCGGAACGGGTCGGTCACGCGCAGAAACCACTGCGGCGTCGCGCGGAAAATGACCGGCTGTTTGCACCGCCAGCAGTGGGGATAGGAGTGCTCCAGGGGCTCCTCCCGTAGCAGGAGGCCCCGGGCCGTCAGATCCCGGATGATGTCGGGCGTCGCGTCCCATACCGTCCGGCCCGCCCACGCCGGCACCTCCTGCGTGAACCGCCCGCGCTCGTCCACCGGCGAGAGCACCTCGAGCCCCGCCGAGCGGCCGATGAGGAAGTCTTCATGCCCGTGTCCGGGCGCGATGTGGACCACGCCCGTGCCCTCGGTCAGCGAGACCCCGGCATCGAACACGGCGCGCGACCCGCGCGCCGCCAGCGGCGCCCGGCAGACCATGCCGTCCAGGGCGCGCCCGTCGAACTCGGCGACCCGCGCGGCGCCGGGCGCCCCGAGCTTGGCCAGGAACGCCTCGGCGACGTCGGAGGCGACCACCAGCTGGCTCGTCCAGCGCGCGTCCGTGAACACCGCATACCGGGCGTCCGGATGGAAGCACAGCGCCACGTTCGCCGGCAGCGTCCAGGGCGTCGTCGTCCAGGCCACCACCGCCGTCGGGCGGCCGAACGCGTCCCGCGCGTCTGCCGGCAGTCCCGCCGGCGCGCGCTCGACCGGGAACGCCACGTAGATCGACGCGTCGCGGCGGTCCTCGTACTCGACCTCCGCCTCCGCCAGCGCGGTTTCGCACGTCGCGCACCAGTACACCGGCTTCATGTCGCGCACGATGTATCCCCTGCGCACGAGCTCCTTGAACGACCGGAGCACCGTCATCCCGTACTCGGCCGACATCGTGAGGTACGGGCGCGCCCAGTCCCCGACCACGCCAAGCCGCTTGAACTGCTCCCGCTGGATGCCGACGTATCGCTCCGCGTACGCGCGCGCGAGGCCGCGGAACTCATGCTGGGCGATGTCGCGCTTGGTGAGCTTCCGCTCCTTGAAGAGCTGGTGCTCGATCGGCATCCCATGGCAGTCCCAGCCCGGCACATACGGCGCGTCGTAGCCCCGGAGCACCTTGTAGCGCACGATGACGTCCTTGAGGATCTTATTCAGGGCGTGCCCGATATGGATATCCCCGTTGGCGTACGGCGGGCCGTCATGCAGCACGAACGTCTCGGCGCCGGCGCGCGCGCGGCGCATCAGTCCGTACAGGTCCTCGGAGTCCCATCGGGCCAGGAACGCCGGCTCGCGCTCCGGAAGATTGGCCTTCATCGGAAACGTCGTCTTCGGAAGATTCAACGTGGTTTTATAGTCCATGACAATTATGCGGCTGAGACCGGCGAGCGATCATGCCGGCGCGGGAGAGCAGACGTGCATGTGTGCATTCGTGCAGAGCTTCGATTGTTGATGCCACTGCATCCCCGAGAAGCCGAAAGTGGAAGCTGGATGTCGTCGTGGTGTATCGGCGTTGCCATGTTACTTGTTGCTTCTTGCTGGTTGCTTGTTGCTGGTCGCTAGCCCTTTGTCGCTAGCCAAGGCGATGCGACAGGTCGTAGAGGGACGCCACGAGGAACAGCCGGAGAAACCAGATGCCCAGGAGCGCCGCCAGCGGCGAAAGATCCAGCATGCCCACGACCGTAAACGGCAGCGTGCGGCGGATCCAGGCGAACACCGGCTCGGTCACCGCCCGCAGGAATTGCACGACCGGGTTGTACGGATCCGGACTGACCCATGAAATCATCACCGAGACGAAGATGACGAAACTGTAGATCCACAGGACCCGGTCGATGATGACCGCAGTCGCCTGCAAGAGATTGCCGAGCACGAACATCGCGATCCCTCCGTTCGCCTGCTCCGCGCCACGCTACCGCGCGGCGCGCGACAAGGCCCGCGAGCGCGCCGCCGCCGCCCGCACGGCACCGACGATGGCGGCATGCGCGCGGCGGGCCGCCAGCACCTTGAGCGCCGCCTCGGTCGTGCCCCGTTTGGACGCGACGGTGGCGATCCACTCGTCAGGGTCCCGCCCGCCCCGTTCAAGCAGCGCCAGCGCGCCGCGCAGCGTCGCGGTAACCGCGCGGGCCGCGAGCGGCGCCGGCAGCCCGAGAGATACCGCCGCCTCCCTCCACGCGCGCACGAGGTACAACACGTACGCGGGCCCGGACCCGCTGACGGCCGTGACCGCGTCGAAGTGCGACTCCGGCAGCTCGACGACCTCGCCCACCGTGGCGAAGATCGCCGCCACCGCGCGCCGGTGGCGCGCGGTGCACCGACGGCCGAACGCGAGCGCGGCGAATCCGGCTCCCGCCGTCGCCGGCAAGTTCGGCATGACCCGCGCCACGGGCATGCCGGGCAGCCGGGATTCGAGCCACCCGAGCCGGATGCCCGCCGCGATCGAGATGACGAGCGTCCGGCGATCCATCGCGCCCGCGAGATCCCTCAGCGCGCCGGCAAGCTGCTGGGGCTTGACCGCCAGCACCAGCACCCGGCACTGGCGCGCCACCGCGCGGTTGTCCCGCGTGACGGATGCGCCCGAGCGCCTGAGCGCGCGGCGCGCCGCGGCCGAGGGATCCGCGACCCAGAGCCGGCCCGCCGGCATGCCCGCCGCCCGCAGGCCCACCGCCAGGGCGCGGCCCATGGTTCCGCCTCCGATCACGCCGACGCTCGTCGTCCTGAGCTGCGCCGGCACGGACGCGCGAGGCGCCGTCATGCTCCGAGCGCCGTCCGCGCGCCGAATATCGCCGTCCCGATCCTCACGATGTCCGCTCCCTCTTCCACGGCCACGTCGAAATCCTCGGACATCCCCATCGACAGCGCAAGCGACGTCGCCGGCCATCCGAGCCCGGCGGCGATCTCGTCGCGAAGCTCCCGCATCCGGCGAAAGACAGGACGCGCCGACTCGGGATCGTCCGACCAGGGCGCGATGGCCATCAACCCGGCCAGGCGAAGGTGCGCGGAACCCGCCGCCCGGCTGGCGAGCGGCTCCGCCAACTGAGGCGCGCAGCCGTGCTTCGCGGGCTCGCCCGCCACGTTCACTTGGATGAAGACGTCAAGCGTGCCCGCCTGAGGCGCGGCAGCGCGGTGCGCCTCGAGCGCGTCGATAAGCTCCCCGGAGTCCGCCGAGTGCACCGCATCGAACAGGACCGCCGCGAGCTTGGCTTTGTTGCGCTGCAGATGCCCGATCAGATGCCAGCGGCCGCGCCGGCCTTCGCCCCGGCCGAGGAGCTCGAGCTTGCTCCTGGCCTCTTGGACCCGGCTTTCGCCGAACGCGTCCAGGCCCAGCGCCGCGGCCGCCCGGATCCGCTCAAGCGGCACGCCCTTCGTGACGGCCAGCAGGGTGACGGACGCCGGATCGCGGCCCGCCCGGCGGCAGGCTTCGCCGACGCGCCGGCGAACTTCGGCCACGTTGGACGCCAGCATGCGGAGTATTTTAGCATACGGATTACACGGATTCAGATTGGATTGCACGGATTCAAAGAGGATGACACAGATTGACGATTCAATCCGTATAATCCGTTGTGAATCCGTATAATCCGGCAGTGAAAAACCCGGGACTGTCCCGGGTTTTAATTGGGGACTGTCCCGGGTTTCCCCGGGTTTTCCAGCTCAAACGCGGGGACAGCCCCGAGGACCACATTCGCGTACCGTGCACCGGAACGCAATTCGCAGTGTCGCGTAACGCGCAACGCGTAACGTGGGTCTCAAGCGTGATACATGCGGGCCAGTTCCCGAGGTGCCATCCCGCCGGAAGCGGGGTGGCTCCGAGGGGGCTGGGCCGCTCGAAATGAGGTCAAAGCTGGTCGGAAGCTGGAAGCTGAACGTCGAAGGGGCATGGGGCGCGGGGCGAGGGGCGGGGGAACTGGGGAGCTATGGCAAAATTCGGAATTCAGAATTGGGAATTCGGAATCGGACGCTCGTCATTCCGCATTTCGAACTCCGCATTCCGAATTTGGCACAGTTGCTGGTCCCTTGTTGCTGGTAGCTTGTCGCTTGTTGCTAGAAATACTCAACGAGGACGGCTTTGGCGCGCTCGAGCACGCGGCCGAGCGGGCCGCCCGGCGAAGCCAAGGCCGCTCCGGCGCGCGGGCGCGAGGCGAGCTCGAGGAGTCCGATGGCCGGGCAGAGCGCGAGTTGCCGGGAGAGGTCGGCGGAGCGGTGCGTGCGCGGGCTCCGGCAGAGCGCCGTCGGGATTCCGAGCGTGCGCTCCACCCATTCGACGAAGCCGTCCATCAGCGCCGCGCGTCCGGCCACCAGCACGAGGTCGGGCTTGGGTTCGCCTCCGAGCACGGTCCTGATCCCCTCTTCCAAGCGAGCCCAGGCCGCGTCCAAATGGGCCCGGACGCGCTCTTCACGGCTGGCGGTGCCTTCCCGGATTGAGGCGGTGGCCTGCTCGAGCGTCACGTCAAGCTCCCGGGCGAGATCCCGCGCCAGGCTCACGCCGCCCCACGGCTCGACCCGGCAGGCGGTCAGCACCCCTGCCTCGAACACCGCGAGATCGATCGAGAGCCCTCCGAGATCGATGACGAGCACTCGCCCACCCGCGGACCGTTCGTCCGCCGCCCCGGCCAACGCGGCCGCCGGAGCGTACCGAACGTCCAATGCTTCCAGCCCGACCGATTCCACCGCTTCCAGGAGCGTCCGGCGCACGGCCACCGGCATCGTCACCAGAAGGAAGTCCCCCTGGAGGCGCGTCGCGCAAAGCCCTCGGGGATCGCCGACACGCGCGAACCCGTTGCCGGCGTAGCCCAGACATTCCATATGCAGCACGTCCCGGTCAATCGCCAGCGACTGGTTGAGGGCCGCAGTCCGCAACCGCGCGACGTCCCGCGCCTTGACCGCCACGGGCTCGTCAGCGATCGGCACCGCCGCCCGCACCCGTTCGCTCTGGAGCGCCGGGTGGGACAGGCAGACGAGCGCGCGGGTCAGTTCCGCGGTGACGCCGGTCGCGTCGATCGCCGCTTCGATCGCGCGCGCCACGACAAGCGGATCCGGCACGCCCGAGTCGTTCGGCGCCGGATACGGCTCGACGCCGCTGCCGAGCAGTTCCCAGCCCGGCGTGCGCTCGTGGCTGAGGCCGATGGCGCAGGCGACCTTGGTCCATCCGATGTCCAACGCCACCACCGGCTTCGCCGTCATCCCGCATTCTCGTGCGTGCTCATCCCACTTCCGTCAACATTGGGCATGGGACACGTTATGGTACGGAGCACGGGGCGAGGGGCGGGGTAACTGGGGAGCGATTGCAAAATTCGGAATTCGGAATTGGGAATTCGGAATCGGACGCTCGTCATTCCGCATTCCGAACTCCGCATTCCGAATTTGGCACAGTTGCTGGTCTCTGGTTGCTTGTCGCTTGTCGCTTGTTGCTTGTCGCTTGTTGCTCGTTGCTTGTCGCTCGTTGCTTGTTGCGATCGTCTTGAAAATGTTTCGAAGCCCATGTGCTATGTGCGGGGCGCCACAACCGGATCGTCGAATCGCAGATCGATGTACCGGACCGCCAGGTCCCGACGCCCGATGGCCGCCATCGTGTCCCGCAGGCGGCGCAGGTTCACCGCCAGCTCCGCTTCGGACCCGCAGCGGATTTCGGTGCTGTCATCGATCAGAAACCGCAGCTGCCGGGGGTTGGAGACGTCCAGCTCGCTGAGCCGGCGGTCCGCCAGCGCCGGCGCACGGCGCAGCTGCTCCAGCACCCGCAGCGCCAGCTGCAGCCGCTCATCCGCGTTGCGGCGTCCGACGTGCAGCGCCGCGCCCAGGCGTCCGACGCCGTGCACCCGCGGCAATCCCTCGTCGGCCTCCGTCCCCTCGGGCAGGATGAAGCCTTCCGCATCGACCGGAAGCCAGCCGTTCACCCGCACGAACGCCACCGGTTCCCGCTCGATGACGTCGATGCGAATCCGGTCGGGCAGGTCCCGAATCACCCGCACGTGCTTGAGCGTGGGCCGCTGGCGCTCAAGCGCCCGGGCGAGCTGACCGATGTCCACCTGCCAGATATTGCTGCCCATGAGCGAAGGATCAATCGTCAGCCCCGAGCCCGGCGGCATCGTCACGCGCGTCACCCGGAACGCCTCCGCGCGGTTCGTATGGTCCCACAACAGCCAGACGGCGGCCGCCGTCAGGGCGCAGCCGGCCGCCAGCGACGGGTGCTGCCAGAGCCACCGCACGCCGCCCCAGAGCCATCCGCCGAACCGCGGGATCACGCCCACGACGGACCGCCGCCGTATCCGTCTGCTGGCCATCAGCGCCCGCCTTCGCCTGCCGCCGCGGCCGCCGCCGGCAGCCAGGCCAGCTGCACCAGCGTCTCGCAGAGGGCGCCGTAAGACAGCCCCACGCAGGCCGCCGCTTTCGGCAGCAGGCTCGTCGGAGTGAATCCGGGAATCGTGTTCACCTCGAGGACCACGGGCGTGCCGTCCTCGCGCAGGATGAGATCGGTCCTCGAGAAGTGCCGCGCCCCGATCGCGCGGTGCGCCAGCCAACCGGCGTCCTGCACCCGCCGGGCGGACGCCTCATCCAGCGCCGCCGGCACCTCGTACCGGGTCTCGCCCGCGGTGTACTTCGCGTCGAAATCAAAGAAGGCATGACGCGGGACCACGCCCACGACCGGCAACACGCGCTCGCCCACCACGCCGACGGTCAGCTCCCGGCCGCGGACATACTCCTCGATGAGCACCGGCGCGCCGAACGCGGCCGCCGCCTCCACGGCCCGCGCCCACTCCTCGGGACGCTCCACCAGCGACACGCCGAGGCTCGAGCCTTGATTCGACGGCTTGACGACCGCCGGCAGTTCCCCTTCGCGCGGCCACCCGGCCGTTTCGGCCGCGCCCGGCGCCAGCACGCGGCAGCGCGGCACCGCCAACCCCGCCGCGGTAAACGCGGCGCGCGAGGCGATCTTGTCCATCCCCAGCCGGCTGGCCGCCACCTCGGAGCCCGTGTAGGCGATGTGCAACTCCTCGCAGACCTCCTGAATGGTGCCGTCCTCGCCGAAGGGCCCGTGCAGCGCAATGAACGTGACGTCGGGGCGGCGCTGCGTCATGTGGCGCCGGACGGCGTCCGCCGCGTCGGCGGCCGTGCCGTGCCGCGGCAGTTCAAGCGTTTCAACGTCCCAGCCGAGCTCCGCGAGCGCCAGCGCGACCCCCCGTCCGCTCTTCAGGGAGATGCCGTGCTCGCCCGACGGCCCGCCCATGAGGACGGCGACGGAGCCGTGCGCGCTCATCGCAGGGCTTCCGCCTCGGCCGCCGGCTGCGGCAGCCGCCAGGACTCGCCGAGGATCCGGATCTCCGGGAGCAGCTCGACGCCGAAGCTCATCCGCACGGACCGCTGCGCGTGCTCCATGAGCGCGAGCACGTCCGCGCAGGTGGCCGCGCCCACGTTGACGATGAAGTTCGCGTGCCGCTCGGAAATCCGCGCATCGCCGATCCGGGCGCCTTTGAGCCCCGCGGCGTCCAGCAGCCGGCCGGCCGGCGAGCCCGCCTCCGGCGGATTGCGGAACGCGCAGCCGGCCGACGGCAGCCGCAGCTCCTGCGTGAGGTTCCGCCGCTTGAGCACGGCATCGATGCGCGCGGCGGCCTCATCCGCGGACACCCGGGGGAACTCCAGCAGCACGTCGGTGATGATGCCCGTTGGGAGCGGCGTATACCGGTATCGGAACTCGAGGCGCTCCCGCGGCAGGCGGTGCAGCGTGCCGTCGAAGCCGACGAGCCGCACCTCGCGGACGAACCGGCCGATCCCCTGGGCGTTCATCGCCACCGCCCCGCCCACCTGACCGGGCAGCCCCGCCAGCGTCTCCACCCCGCCCCAGCCGCGCACGGCCGCCAGCGTCACCACCCGCTGGGTGAGCAGCGCCGCGCCGCAGAGCACCTGCGCCTCGGGCGCCCCCGGCCGCGCGAGCTCCTCCACCCGGCGGAACCCCAGCCCCAGCTTTACGACGAGCCCGCGGACGCCGCGGTCGGCGGCGAGCGTGTTGGTCCCGCCCCCCAGCACCGACACCGGCAGCTGCAGGCGCGCCGCGCCGCGCAGCGCATCCATCAGCTCCTGCGGATGCTGCGGCTCCGCGAACCATTCCGCCGGTCCGCCGATGCGGAAGCTGGTGTGGTTGGCGAGCGGTTCGTTACGACGGACGCACGTCGGCGGCCAGGTCATGGCAGAGCTCTCCGATATCGCCGGCTCCAAGCACGTAGATCGTGTCCCCCGATGACATGACCCGCCGGACATAGGTCGTCAGATCGGGCTTGGGCACGTAGTGCACCCAGGGATGCCCCTGGGCGCGGATCAGCGCGGCGAGCCGCTCGCCGCTCACCCCGGGAATCGGGGATTCGAACGCCGGGTAGATGTCCGTCACGATGACGCCGTCCGCCCGGTCGAAACAGCGCGTGAATTCCTGCTCCAGACTCTGCGTGCGGGAATAGCGGTGCGGCTGGAAGACGACCAGCCGGTGCCTCCCGTCGAGCGCGCCGGAGGCCAGCGTGGCGCGGATTTCCGACGGGTGATGCGCGTAATCCTCCACGAGCACGATGTCGCCGGGCAGGCGCGTCGCCTGGAAGCGCCGCTGGGTGCCCTGGTAGCGTCCGAGGGCGTCCCGGACGGTCACCATCGGGATCTCAAGCGTGAGGGCCATGCTCATGACGCCCAGCGCGTTCGCGATGTTGTGCGCGCCCGGCACCTGAAGCTGGAAGCCTCCCAGATCCCGGCCCCGGTAGCGCGCGCGGAACCGGCTGCCGTGCCCGACGAAGCGGATGCGCTCCGCGGTCACGTCCGACGCGCTCGAGAGGCCGTAGGTCAGCCGATGGAGGCCGGCGAACGCCGTGCGGATCACCGGATCGTCCCAAGAGACGATCAGGGCGCCCTGGGGATCGAGCTGTCCCGCGAAGGTCTGGAACGCCACGATGAGCCGGTCGAACGTCTGGTAGTAATTCAGATGCTCGCGGTCGATGTTCGTGATGATCGCGACGTGCGGCGACAGTTCCAGGAACGAGCCGTCCGACTCGTCCGTTTCGGCCACCAGATACCGCCCCTGTCCCGCGTGCGCGTTCGTGCCCAGCGAGCGCATGACGCCCCCGACGACGACCGTCGGATCCCAGCCCGCTTCCAGGCAGATCTGGGCGGCCATGCCGGATGTCGTGGTCTTGCCGTGGGCGCCCGCGACGGCGATCAGCCGCCGGTCGCGCGAGAGCTCCGCGAGCAGCCGCCCGCGGCTCACCGTCCGCACGCCCCGGGCGATGGCTTCGCACAGCTCCGGCGACTGGGTCGGCACCGCCGAGGTGTGGACGAGCAGGTCCACCGGCCCATCGAGATGACGCGGGTGGTGCCCGCGCGCAACACTGACCCCCTTGCCCGCCAGCGCCTCGACCTGGGGGCCGCGCCCCGTGTCGCAGCCGGAGACTTCCAAGCCCCTCGCGCGGCAGATCTCGGCCAGGCCGCTCATCCCGATGCCGCCGATCCCCATGAAGTGCACGCGCGCGCCCGCCTCAAGCATGGACGATCACCGGGTCCGGTGCTCGGCGCGGCGGCGCCTGCAGGTCCGCGTCGGCTTCCCCGACGATGATCCGGGCCAGCCGCTCGGCCGCGTCGCTCCTGGCGAGCCCGCGCATCCGAGCCGCCATGCCCTCAAGGCGCAGCCGGTCCCGCGCCAGCGTCCGAATGAGATCCGCCAACCGCGCCGACACGTCCGGGGACTCCTCCAGCACGATGCCGCCGCCAGCGGCTTCGACCCACCGGGCGTTCGCCACCTGATGGGCGCCTGCGTGCGGATACGGGATCAGGATCGCCGGCGTGCCGGTCTGCGCGAGCTCCGCAACGGTGGCCGCGCCCGCGCGCGCAATCGCCAGCGTCGCGCCCGCATACACGCTCGCCATGTCATCCCGAAACGGCTCGATCCGCCCGGCGACGCCCGCCTGCCTGTACGCGGCTTCCACGGCGCGGACGTCGTCCGTGCCCGTGAGATGCCGCAGCGTCCAGCGCGCCCGCTCCTCCTTCGAGAGCTCCGGCAGCATCCCGCAGACGATCCGGTTCACGGCCCGCGAGCCCTGGCTGCCTCCCAGCACGACGAGCGCGAACGTCTGGGCGGCCGGACGCGCGGCGGGATCCGGCGCGGGCCAGGCCCGCACCGGCATGCCCGTGACGACCGGCTCCACTCCGTGCGGCACGCCCTGCGTACCGGGAAACGACACCGCGACCACGTCGGCGCGGCCGGCGAGCCAGCGGTTCGCCCGGCCCATGACGACGTTCTGCTCATGGATGATCGTCCGCGCCCGGCCCCGGGCCGCAAGGATCACGGGCACACAGACGCCTCCGCCGAATCCCACGACGGCCGCAGGCCGGTGCGCGCGGATCCAGCGCCGCGCCGACCCCCACAGCCGCGCGGCGGCCAGCCACCGGAGCGTCCCGGATCCCGAGGGAATCGCGACCGGCTCGCACGCGAGCCCGTCCGCCGACGCCCGCGCCACGAGGACGTCGGTCAGCGACGCGCTGCGCCCCCGGCGGGCGTACCACACCGTCACCGGGACGCCCGAGGCCCGCACGAGCCGGGCGGCCTCGAGCGCCGGCACGAGGTGCCCGCCGCTGCCTTCAGTCACGAAGAGCACCGGAGATCCCCGTTCGCGCGCCGTCATGACTCGCCTTGAAGATGAGCGCGCAGGCCACGAGATTCATCACCATGGAGGTCCCGCCGTACGAGATGAGCGGCAACGGCAGCCCCTTCGTCGGCAGCATGCCCGTCACGACGCCGATATTGACCATCGCTTCCAGGCCGATCATGGCGACCAGGCCGCAGGTCAGATATTTCCCGAACCGGTCCTCGATGAGCATCGCCATGCGGAACCCCAGGATGAGAAACAGCGCGAACGCCAGGAGGACCGCCGTCGTGCCCACCAAGCCCAGCTCCTCTCCGATGATCGCCAGGATGAAATCGGTATGCGCGCTCGGCAGGTAGAAGAGCTTCTGCACGGACCCGCCCACGCCCAATCCGATCAGCCCTCCGCTGGCGAGCGCGAAATACGACTGCAGGATCTGATAGCCGCTGCCGTAGGGGTCGTTCCACGGATCCAGGAACGCGAAGATGCGCCGGCGCCGGTACTCCGCGCCCATGATCAACACGACGAGCAGCGCCGCCGCGGCGCCCAAGAGGCCGAGCACGTGCTGCGGCTTGGCGTTGGCGACGATCAGGAGCAGCATCGCCACGGCGCCCATGACGGTGGCCGTGCCGAGATCCGGCTGCAGCAGCACGAGCCCCGCGCACAATCCCGTCACGGCCACCGCGGGGAGCACGCCCTTGCGGAATTCCCTGATGAACCCGGCCTTGCGCGCCAGGAGATCGGCCAGGTACACGACCAGCGCCAGCTGGGCGAACTCGGAGGGCTGCAGGCTGAGCCGGCCCAGCCTGAACCAGCGCCGGGCGCCTCCGATTTCCTGCCCGGCGACGAGCACCAGCACCAGGAGCGCCAGACTCAGCAGGATCGCCCACCGGCTGCCCGCGCGCAGCCGCGCATAGGGCACGGCCAGGCACGCGCCGGCCAGCGCGGCGCCGCAGCCGATCGCCACCAGGTGCTGCTTCACGAAATGGAAGCCGTCCCCGTACGCGAACTCCGCGGCGAGCGTGCTGGAGGAGTACACGGCGACGGTCCCGATCCCCAGCAGGAACAGGAGGACCAAGAGCAGCGACTGTCGCAGTTGTGTCGGCGTCATGGAAGGTCTCGCGTCCCCGTTCGTCCGCTCACCGCTCGGCCTGCACCGCGAGGTCTCCCACGCGCATCGCCTCGCCCGTCAGCACGTCGCACGCCGCCAGGCGGTTCCGGACCCGGATCGTCCGCACCTGCCCGACCGGCAGCGACGCGCGCAGGACGTCGAAGATCGTGCCGATGCGCACCCCGTCCTTGCTGCCGCGATTGACGACCACGAACTGGTGCTGGTCATTCACTTCGATCAGGCGTCCGTGCACGGGACTCGCCTGGACGCCCTCCACGCGCACCGTCGCGAGCTCGACCGCGCCGCCCGCAACGCTGTCCATGAGCGCCGCGGTGTCCAGCTTCGGCCCCTGGCTGCTGTCCGCCAGTACCTCCACGCCGGTCACCGGAGGCGGCTCGCTCCCGCGCTCGAGATGCTCGATGGACTTGCGGTAATCCCGCTCGTACATCGCCAGCTGACTGCGGACGTTCCGGATATCCCGCTCCATCTCCCGGACTTCCGCCGACGCGTGCTCCGCCGCCGCCTGCGCCGCGTCCCGCTCCGCCCGAACGAATTCCAGCTCCGATTGCAGCCGGGCCTGCTCGCCGTCCAGCCGCTCATGGTCCTGCAGGGTGGCGCTGAGCGTGCCGCGCACCCCTTCCAGATTGGCGACCATCTCCTCCAGCTGTCGATCCAGACCCTGCACGCGATCCGACAGCGCGTCCCGTTCCGTATCCAGCGCCGCGCGCTGCTCGTCGAGTTCGATATTCTTGGCCCGTAGCGCGGCGATGTTGGATTTCGCCGTGTCGATCTGGCCGGTCAGCACCTTCGCCCGGCTCACGTGCTCGCGCGAGGACAAATAGCCCACCGTGCCAAGGCCGCCGAAGCCGACCAGGAGCGCCCCGAGCACCACCAGCACCAGTCGCTTCATCCCGCCCCCCCGCCGCCCCTGCGGGAGCCGTCCGTCCGCCGCGTTCGCGCCGCCCCTGCGCGGATCGGGCGGCGCCCGCGCCGTGCGCCGCTCACGTCCGGTCCCCGCCGGCGCCCGCCGCGAGGCTCGCCGCCAACGCGGCGACGCCAAGGCGCGCCACGACCGCCTTGAACGCGGCGCCCCGCGCCTCGAAATTCCTGAACATGTCGAAGCTCGCGCATGCCGGAGAAAAGAGCACCGTCGCGCCAGGTCCGGCCAGGCCGCGCGCGGTCTCCACCGCCTCCTCGAGCGTGCCGGCTTCCCGCACCGGAGGCGCGCCGCCTCCCGCGGAGCCCAGCAGCGCGCACAGCTCCGCGCGCGCTTCGCCGATCAGCACGACGCCCCGCACGCGCGGGTCCGATAACAGCGGCACCATCGGAGAGAGATCGAGCCCCTTATTCCGTCCGCCGATGATCGGGACGACCGGCCCTCGCGTCCGTCTCAGCGCGTACATGAGGCTCTCCGGCGTGGTGGACTTCGCGTCGTTGACGAACGTCACGCCGCGCACGCGTCCGGCGGGCTCCATCCGATGCTCCAACCCGCGAAACGCGCGCACCTGCTGCCAGGTGAACGCGTCGGGAATCCCGAAGATTCTCGCCGCCTGGAGCACCGCCTGCACGCTCGGCCCGATCGCCCCCTGCGTCTGCGGCGCGAGCGCGAACGCCGGCGCGTTGACGGCGCCGCGCCCGAACCACACGCTCCGGGCGGTGAGCCCCGCCCCTCGCGCCGCGATCTCGGGATCGCCGGCATTCAGGACGGCCCAATCCTCCCGGGTCTGCCGGGCGAACAGGCGCATCTTGGCCTGCACGTACGCGAGGTGATCGTGATGCCGATCCAGATGATTGGCGCCGATGATGAGGAGCATGCCCACGGAGGGGCGGAAGCGCTCGCAGCCCAACAGCTGGAACGAGCTCACCTCGACCACCGCGACCCCCTCCGGCGGCAGCGCCTCAACGACGCTGCTGAACGGCGTGCCAAGATTCCCGCACGCCACCGCGGCCCGCCGCGCCGCCCGCAGGATGGCCGTCAGCAGCGTCACGGCGGAGCTCTTGCCGTTGGTGCCGGTCACCGCGACCACCGGCGCGCGGCAAAAATGGAACGCGAGCTCGATCTCGCTGATGACCGGAAGCTGCCGCGCGCGGGCCCAGGCCAGCGCCGGCGTGTCCTCATGGATGCCGGGGCTCGTGACGATGAGATCCGCCGCCTCGACGGCCCGCGTCGTGTGCCCGCCCAGCTCGACGTCCGCGGCGCCGTACTCCAGCAGCGCCTCGCGCGCCGCCCGCAGCACCGGTGAGTCCTGCGCATCCGTCACGCGGACCTCGCAGCCCAGCCGGCACAGGAGCTCCGCGGCGGCCCGGCCGCTCTTCCCCAGGCCGACGACGGTCACCCGCCGGCCCTTCCATGAGCAGCCGAAGACGTCCACCGAGGCGGGCCGCGCCGCCGAGGCGTCGGCGCTCGGGCGCGTCTGCGACACGGCCACCGGCGTCATGGCCACCACCCCGCCGTCGCCACCCCCGCGGACGCCAGCAGCGCACCCGCGATCCAGAAGCGCACCATCAGTTTCGGCTCGGGCGTGCCCCCCAGTTGAAAATGGTGGTGCAGCGGCGCCACGCGGAAGACCCGCCGCCCGCCGCGCCACCGGTACGACGCCACCTGCACGATCACCGATCCGGCCTCCGCCACGAAGACGCCGCCGACCACGACGAACCAGAGCGCCGCCTGGCTCAACAGCGCGATGGCCCCCAGGGCGGCTCCCAATCCCAGCGCCCCGACGTCGCCCAGGAACACCGACGCCGGGTACCCGTTAAACCAGAGAAATCCGGCGCACGCGCCCGCGAACGCGGCGCACCACGGCAGCAGCCGACGGTCGGCCGCCGGATCCAAGAGCAGCCACACCGCCAACGCCGCGAACGCGACGGTCCCGCATCCCGCCGCCAGGCCGTCCATCCCATCGGTCAGATTCACCGCATGCGCCGACGCGGCCATGACCAGCATCGCAAACGGCACGCACAGCGGCCCGAGCGCCGCGGCGCGTCCGCTCCAGGGCAGCGCCACCGCCGCCCGCTCCGCCGGCCCTACCGCCAGCGCCGCGCCGACCGCCGCGCCCACGCCCAGCGCCACCGCCAGTTTCGGCGCGGTCCGGACGCCCAGCGCCTGCGGGCGGCGCAGCTTCAGCACGTCATCCAGGAGTCCGAGCGCGGCCAGCGCCGCGACCGACCCGAGGACGATCCAGCCGTCCGCGTGCCGCAGTCCGCCCCCGCACGCCGCCGCGACGGCGGCCGCGGCCAGCACCAGCACGCCGCCCATCGTCGGCGTGCCCGCCTTGTGCGCATGCAGCTCCTGCAGCGGCGGGCAATCGCCGTGGCGGAGCGGCTGCACCATCTGCGCGCGGGCCAGCCGCCGGATGGTGGCGCGCCCGGCGAGCAGGCACAGCCCGGCGGAGACCACGAACACGCCCGCCGCCTGGCTCAGCGCGTCCCGCATGCCTGCACGGCCGTTTCCCGCCTCCCGGCCTCCGCCGGCTTCACCACGCCGCTCCGAGCCGCCGTGGATGTGTTGCCGTCTGCCGCTCGAGCAGACACTGCGTCACGTGTTCGAGATTGAGCTTGCGCGATCCCTTGATGAGCACGCTGTCGCCGGGCTCCAGGAGCTCCTGCAGCGCCCCGACGAGCTCCTCGACCGTCCGGTAGATGGTCACCCCGTCCGAGCGGGCTTCGCGCACCCCATCCGCCACGCACTCCGCGTACTCGCCGACCGCCAGGACCCGATCGATGCCCAGCTGCGCCGCCAGCCTCCCGATCGCTTGATGCGCGGCCCGGGAGTAGGTTCCCAGCTCAAGCATGTCGCCTACGACCGCGATCCGGCGGCGGGCCGCGAGCCCCCGCAGGGTCTCCAGGGCGCGCGCGAACGACAGCGGATTGGCGTTGTAGCAGTCGTTGAGAATCGTGACATCGCGGCACTGCAGGATTTCCGACCTCAGCGGCAGCGGCGCCGCCATCGCCAGGCGCTCGCGCACCAGCGAGAGCGGGACGCCGAGCGCCCACGCGGTCGCGATCGCCGCGAGCGCGTTCTCCACGTTATGCGACCCGACCAGCGGAATGCTCCACTGGCCGTGCATGTCGCGCAGCCGGACGAGCATCCCGTTCGCCGTCCGCTGGATGTCCGTCGCCTGGATGTCGCACCGGTCCGTCGAGCCGAAGGTCACCACGCGCACGCCGGGCGCCAGGTGCCGCGGCGCCTCAAGACACACGTCCAGCTGATCACCCGGCAGGACCGCCGTTCCGTCGGGCGGCAGGGCGTCCAGCAGCGAGAGCTTCTCCTGCATCACCATCAGCATGGACCCGAAGAACTCCAGGTGCGCCGGGCCGATGTTGGTCACGACCCCGACGGTCGGCTGGGCGAGAGAGGCGAGGTAGGAGATTTCGCCGGGGTGGTTGCTCCCCAGCTCGACGACCGCGGCCTCATGCCGCGGGTGCATCCCGAGCAGCGTGAGCGGCACGCCGATGTGGTTGTTCTGCGTCCCGAAGCTCTTGAGAATCGTGCCGTCCGGGCCGAGCACGCGGCCGATGAGGTCTTTGGTCGTGGTCTTCCCGCAGGAGCCCGTAACCGCGACGACCGGATAGCCCATGCGGCCGCGGTGATAGCGGGCCAGGCGCCCCAGGGCGGCGGTCGTGTCGTCCACCAGCACGGCGGGCCCTGCGTCCGGCCCCGACCCGGCCGCGGCGGCGTCGGCCACCACGACGCAGGCGGCGCCGCGTTGGGCGGCCTCCGCGGCGAACGCGTGGCCGTCATAGTTCGCGCCGCGGATCGCGACGAAGGCCTCGCCGGGCCGCAGCCGCCGGGAATCGATCGCGATGCCGCTCGCGACCGCGTTCGGCACTCCGCCCAGCAGCCGCCCGCCCGATGCGTCCAGGATGTCGGCGATCGTCCACACGGCGCCGGCGGCGCGCGCCGGCCTCATGAAGCCACCGCCGCATGGTGCTGCGCGGCGAGCCATCGCTGCACCACATCCCGGTCGACGAACGGCACGGAGATATTCCCGAAGATCTGGTACGTCTCGTGCCCCTTGCCCGCAATCAGCACGGTGTCCTCCGGATGCGCGAGATAGAGGGCGCTCGAGATCGCCTGCTCGCGGTCCGCCAGGATTTGGTACTCGCGGAATGCCCGCGGGAATCCCGCTTCGATCTCCCGGATGATGGCCAGCGGATCTTCGGACCTGGGATTATCCGACGTCAGGATGACGTGGTCCGCCAAGAGGCCGGCGATCCGGCCCATCTCCGCCCGTTTCTGCCGGTCGCGGTCCCCGCCGCAGCCGAACACGACGATGACCCGGCCGCTCGTCAGCTCGCGGATGGAATCCAGCACCAACTGCAGCGCGTCCGCCGTGTGGGCGTAGTCGATGAGGATATTGAGTCCCAGATCGTTCGGCACCCGCTCCAGCCGGCCCGGCACGTCGGCCAGCGCGGCCAGTCCCTGCTGGACCGTCTCCGGCCCGATGCCCAGGGCGACCGCGGCGGCCGTGGCCGCGGCGATGTTCCAGGCGTTGTGCCGGCCCAGCATCGGCGTCGAGATCGGAATGATGCCCCAGGGCGTCATCAGGCTGCAGCTCAGCCCGCGCCAGGAGTAGCCGAGGCCTCGCACCGTGACGTCCGCCGGGCCCCGGACGCCGAAGGTCACGATCCGGCGGTTCGGAATGGTCTGGGCGAGCGTGCGTCCGAACGGGTCGTCGACGTTCACCACCGCATAGCCCCCTTCCCGGACGTGCTCGAAGAGGCGCCGCTTCGCGGCCCCGTACTCGGCGCGGGTCCGGTGGTAGTCCAGGTGATCGCTCCCCAGATTCGTGAACAGGCCGACTTCAAAGGTCAGGCCCTCGGTCCGGGCCTGCGCGAGGGCGTGGGAGGACACCTCCATGACGCACCACTCGAGTCCCTCCCCGACCATTTGGGCGCAGTACCGCTGGAGGTCCAGGGGGCCTGGCGTCGTGTTCATCGACGGCAGCACCCGGCTGCCGATCTGGTAGACGATGGTGCCCAGCATGCCGACCCCGCCTCCGGTCTGCTCCAGGACTGATTTGAGCAGGTAGGTCGTCGTCGTCTTGCCGTTGGTGCCGGTGATGCCGAGCAGGCGCAGCTTCTCCGTCGGATGGCCGTAGAACCGCGCGGCCATCACGGCCAGCGCCCGGCGCGTATCCGACACGGTGACGCAGGGGCACGTCCGCCACTGGCTGCCCTCCCGCGTGGCGGCGCCGTAGCGAACGGGCAGATGGCCGGCCACCACCGCGGACGCCCCGCGGGTGATGGCTTCATCAATATAGGTGTGCCCGTCCATGGATTCGCCCTGGATCGCGACGAACACGTCGCCCGGCCGCACTTGCTTCGAATGGCACACCAACCCCCGAATCGGCACCGCCGCCACAGGCTCCGCCGTCAGCCCCCGCAACAATTCCCGCAGCGTCATTCGTCCTCCCCGGCGCGTCCAAGCTGGGCGAGCCGGCGCGGCGCGGATTCCGCCGGCCGCGACGGGGCACGCCGGACCATCGCAGGCTCGGCGGTCCGCTCCAGCTCCCAATACCCCATGAGGCGTTCCACCACCCTCCGGAACATGGGCGCCGCGACCGACCCGCCGTAGTACACGGGCCGGGGCTCGTCCATGTTCACGACAATGACGACAGACGGATCGGGCACCGGCGCAAAGCCGACGAAGGAGGCAACGAACCGGCTGTGGGAGTAGCGGCCGTTCGGCTCGATCTTCTGAGCCGTCCCGGTTTTTCCGGCCGCCGTGAGGCCCTGGACATTCGCCAGCCGGCCGGTGCCCGACCCGACAACACTGACCAACAGTTCCTGCATGACCCGCGCGGTCTCGGCGCTCAGGACCCGGACCGGCGGCGCCGATGCCGGGACGCGCACCACCGCCCCGTCGGCGTCTTGAATTCGCTCGACCACGCGCGGCGTGACCCTCCAGCCGCCGTTGGCGATCACCGAGGTCATGACCGCCAGCTGGATCGGCGTGACCGCGATTTCCTGCCCGATCGGAAGGATGAACGGCGAGAGCCTGGACCACCGCCCGGGCGGGCGCAGGATGCCCGAAATTTCCCCCGGCACGTCGATGCCGGTCGGCTCCCCGAATCCGAACGCCCGGATGTAGCGGTACAGCTCCTCCGGCGTCAGCCGTTGCGCCGCCTTCGCCACGCCGATGTTCGAGGAAAGCCGGATGACGTCCGCGAACGACAGCGTCCCGTAGCCGTGATGGTCATGCAGCACGTGCCGCGCCACCGTCGGATACTCGCCGTGCTCGCAGAAGATCGTCTCCTCGGGCGAGATCCGCCCTTCCTCCAGGAGCGCCGAAGCGGCCACGATCTTGAAGATGCTGCCGGGCTCGAACAGGTCGGTGACCGTGCGGTTGCGGCGCGTCTCGGGGCGCGCGCGGCCGGGATCGTTGGGGTCGTAGTTCGGCCAGGTCGCCATGGCGAGGACCGCCCCCGTCGCCGGATCCATGACGATGACGGAGCCGCCCTTGGCGTTGAACGTTTCGACACCCCAGTCCAGCGTCTCTTCCGCGACTTGCTGGACCACCGCGTCGATCGTGAGCACGAGATCGTGCCCCGCGGTGGGGAGCGCCTCGGTCGTCCACGGCCCGACTAGATACTGGCCTTGCCCGTCCCGAAGCGTGCGGCGCCATCCGTCGTATCCCCGCAGCGCGCCGTTGAACGCCAGCTCCAGCCCCTCCAGCCCCTGATGATCGATGTCCACGAACCCCATGAGATGTCCGCCGAGCGTCCCGTGTGGGTAGACCCGCTTCAGCTCATCGCGCACGCCCACGCCCGCGCGCCGCAGCGACGCCAGCTCCGCCCGCGCCTGGGGCGCGATCTGGCGCGCGATCCACACGAATCCCCGATCCTCCTGCCCCAGTCGGGCCCGCACGAGCGCCGGGTCCGCGCCGGTCACGTCCGCGAGCCGGTGCGCCGTTTCCGCTCCGCCCGCGACATGCCGCGGATCGGCGAACACCGATGGCGCCTGAACGCTCATCGCCAGAATCCTCTCGCGGCAGTCGAGAATGCGTCCGCGCTTCCCGAGCAGCGGCTCGAGATGCTGCTGCTGGCGCTGCGCGATGGCCCGGGACTGCCGCGCGCCGAGCGCCTGCAGCCACACGAGGCGCAGCTCGAGCACGGCGAGCAGGAGGAGACAGCCTGCCAGGACGAGCACCATGCGGTCATTCGTCGTCCGTGCCATTGATCCATTCCGTCCGCATCAGGATTCGGCCGTCCCTGGAACGTTCCGGAGCCATGCGCGGGCGTCTCATGGGTCCCGCGCCGCCGCCAGGCGGAGGTATGCGCCCTCCCCCTGCGAACCGGGTTCGGCCATCGACCAGGCGACGAGGTCCAGCTTCCGGCCGGCTCGCTCGGCGGCCAGCCGGACCGGAGAATGCAATCGCACGACGTCGGATTCCAGCCACGCCATCGCCGAGGCGCGCATGTCCGCCTGCGCCATCTTCCGTCCGAGCCCGTACCCGCGCTCGATGACCGCCGCGCGCTCGGCGACCTTCACGCAGCCGACCGCCACCAGCACGCCGATCGCCGCCGCCAGACGCGATGTGCGCATCACGGCAGCCGCTCGAGCGCGCGGAGCTTCGCCGAGCGCGAACGGGGATTCGAGGCCACTTCGTCGGCGTCCGGACGGACGGGTTTCTTGGTCAGCACGCGCCCCCACCCTTGCCGCGCGGCGTCGAGGAACGCCCGCTTGACCAGCCGGTCCTCGAGGGAATGAAAACTGATGATCACGGCGCGTCCACCGGGCGCCAGCAGGTCCGGCAACGCCGCCAGGAGCGTTCGGAGTGCACCCAACTCATCGTTCACCGCCAGGCGCAGCGCCTGGAACGTCCGGGTCGCCGGATGCAACCGGCGCGAGGCGCGCGCCCCCGGGGTTGCGCCGGCGACGATGCCCGCGAGTTCCCGTGTGGTCTCGATCGGTCCGCTCGAGCGCGCGCGCTCGATGGCGCGCGCGATCCGGCTCGCATAGCGGTCTTCCCCGTACTCGCGGATGACCTGCGCCAGCTCGTCGGACGGCCAGGTGTTCACGGCTTCCCGCGCGGTCAGCGCCCGCCGCCGGTCCATGCGCATGTCCAGCGGGCCGTCCTGCAAAAAACTGAATCCCCGCTCCGGACGATCGACGTGCATGCTCGAGAGGCCCAGATCCAGGAGCAGGCCGTCGAGGCGCGGGAGCCCCAGCTCCGCCGACACCTGAGCGAGATCCTGAAACGGGGCGCGGATGAGCCGGACGGCCTCGCCGTACTCGTCCAGCCGCTCGACGGCGAGCGCAAGCGCGTCGTCGTCCCAATCCAGCCCAAGGAGCCTGCCGCCCGGCGCCAGCCGCGCCGCCAGCTCGGCCGCGTGCCCGCCCGCGCCCACCGTGCCGTCGGCGATGACGGCGCCTGGACGCGCCGCGAGGTAGTGCAGCACCGCGGTCGTCAGGACAGGCCGGTGCGGCATGCCGCCGCCGCGCTCCTCATGCGTCCGATCCGGCTCGTCCGTCACCACCGCGCCCCCGTTGTGCCCCCACATGCGACCCGCGCTCCCCGCTCTACTCCAGCATCACGCGTTCGGCGATGTCTTCAAAGCTCGGCCGCGACGCCTCGTAGAACGCCTGCCATTTCTCCTTCGCCCAGATCTCGATGCGGTTCGAGACCCCGACGATGACGACGTCCTGCTGGATCTGCGCGAACTCCTTCAACGGCCTCGGCACGAGAATGCGCCCAAGGCCGTCGACTGAGACTTCCGCCGCCCCGGAGAACAGCAGCCGGTTGAACTTGCGGCCTTCGCTCTTGGTGAACGGGATCTGCTTGAACCGGGCTTCCGTCATCCGCCATTCGGATTCCGGAAACAGGAAGAGACAGCCGTCGAGCCCGCGGGTGAGGAACAGCGTGGCGATCTGGTGGTCCTTGAGGGGTTGGCGGAACCTTGCGGGGATAATGAGGCGGCCTTTGCGGTCGAGGGCGTGTTCGTATTCCCCATAAAACATCGGCCGTCACCCGTTGGTAGGAGAGATACCACTTTCTCCCACTATCCCCCACAAGGACGACCAAACTATACCCTCGAAGCGCTAAGGTTGTCAAGATAATTCACGAATTTTAAGCTTTTTTTTACGTCGCAACTGGCAGGAATCGCTAGCAGTTAGGCCAACGGACAGACTTCAGAAGACGCCGAGCGCGGCCCGCGTCGCGCCGGATCTGTTTCGCCAGCGCCTGGGGGCTGGGAAAGCACCGCTCTCCGCGGAGCCGGGCCAGCACCGCCACGGCCAACTCGCGTCCGTACAGGCTCCCGGAAAACCCGAACAGATGCACTTCGCACACCACGCGGCCCGCGCCGAACGTGGGCCTCACCCCGAAGTTCATGACCCCGCGCCAGGCGCGCCGCCAAGGCGTCGACGCGCTGGCGCGCCCGTCCGGACATGCGGCCATGACGGCGTAGACGCCTTCCGGAGGCACGATCTGCGGCGGCAGGGCCAGATTCGCCGTCCGGACGCCCACGCGGCGCCCGCCTCGCCCGCTGCCGCGGATCACCCGCCCGTACAGCATGGGGGGGCGACCCGACAATCGGGCCGCGGCGCTGAGCCGTCCCTCGCCGATCAGCGTCCGGATGCGGGAGCTGGACACGGGCCGCCCGCCGCGCATGACCGGCGGGACCGCGATCACGCGCATGCCGGTCTTGAGCCCGGCGCGGGCCAACAGATCCGGATCGCCCGCCCCGCCGCGGCCGAAGGCGAATCCAACGCCTACCACCACGACGCGCGCCGCGAGCTGCTCGATCAGCACCTGCCGGATAAACTCGCGGGCGCTCAGCCCGGCGAAGGCTCGGGTGAACGGGATGACCCAGACGCGCTCGATACCCAGCGCGTGGAGGATGCGGCAGCGCACCGGAACGGGCATGAGCGCCAGCGGCGCGCGTTGCGGAGCGAGCACCTCGTGAGGATCGGGATCGAACGTCACGGCGACGCTGGTGCCGCCGATCGCGGCCGCGCGCGCCACCGTGTCCCGGATGAGACGCCGGTGGCCGACGTGCACTCCGTCGAACACGCCGACGGTCACGACCGCGCGGGGCGGCGGCGAGGAGAACGGAACGCGGCCTCGAACCAGCCAAGAAGGCCGGCGGCGCGCCTTGGCGGCGACGCCTTGGCGGCGCGCGCGGGCGGCATCACGCATCGGCGCCGCCGTGGGGCGCGGGCTCGACGGGCCGGACCTGTCCGGCGACGGCGTCCGGCTCGGCCCCGCGAATCCACTCGAGCGTCCGGGCCTCCTCGAGCCGCCAGTCGCCGATGGTGAGGCGCACCAGCGCGCCCAGATGGCCCGCGGTGCCGAGCCGCTCCGCGATGGATTCGGCGAGCGTGCGCACGTAGGTCCCGGCCGAGCATCGCACCCGGAACCGGATCGTGTCGGGCCCGAACGAGAGCAGCGCGAGCTCCCGGATCTCGACCGCCCGCGCCGCCAGCGTGACGGGCCGCTGCTGCCGCGCCCACCAGTAGGCAGGCCGGCCCCGCACCTTGACCGCGCTGTAGGCCGGCGGCGTCTGCATCAGCCGGCCGCGGAACGGCTCGAAGGCCCGTTCGATCGCCGCCGTGTCGAGCGACGGCACGGGAGCCTCCCGCACGACCGCGCCGGAGGCGTCGCCCGTGTCCGTCTGGCGGCCGAGCCTGACCACGCCCTCGTAGGTCTTGTCGCGGCGCTGGCATTCGCGCTGGCTCTTGGTGGCTCCTCCGATGAGGAGCACGAGGAGCCCCTCGGCGTCGGGGTCCAGCGTGCCCGTGTGGCCGATCCGGCGGATGCGCAGCTTCCGGCGGACGAGTTGCACGACGTCGTGCGAGGTCAGACCGGCGGGCTTGTTGACGAGCAGGACTCCGTCCATTCAGGCCGTTGCCGGCGGCTCCTCGTCGTGGGGCGGCGTCTCGTGAAGCCGCTCAAGCGTGTCCGACATGGCGATGGACGCCTCGATGGACGGATCGTAGAGAAAGACCAGTGCCGGAATGATCTTGAGTGTCAGCCGCTTCTTGATGAGCCCGCGGATGAACGGCGCGGAGTCATCCAGCGCCGCCTGGGACCGCGCCCGGTCCTCCTCTCCGCCGAGGCAGCTGTAGGACACTTTGGCGTGGGAGAGGTCGTTCGAGAGCTTCACCCACGTCACCGTCACGAACCCGAGACGAGGATCTTTCACCTCTCGATGGATGATCATGGCGATTTCCTGGCGCAGCTGCTGCGCCAGCCGTACGGCCCGGATGCCCATGAGATTACCAGCACTCCTGTTCGACCGTGATCAGGACAATCCCGCGGCCCATCCGGGCCCAGTCCGTCACCTGGCGCAGCGTCGCTTCCACTCGCGCTGCGTTGTCGCCGACCGTTGAGACGGCCACGGTCGCGCGCTGCCACTTGTCGTTCGCGTCCACTTCCGCGACGGCCACGTTGAACCGGCTGCGCATCTGCTCCTTGAGCCGCGTCACGGCCGAGCGCTTGTCTTTGAGCGACTGCGCCTCCGGCACGTGGAGTTCAAGGCGGAGCGCCCCGACGATCATCGCGGAGCCGCCAGCAGTTCCGCCAGCGCGCGGTAACACGCGCGCGGGCGCGGCTCTTCCGCCATGCGCAGGATCTCCCGTTGGATCCGCCCGGCGTTCAGCCGGCCGAGCCAGCCGGCCCGGAGCGCGCCGTCGAGCGCCCGCCTGGTGGCGGGGGCCCAGCGCAGTCCGAACCGCGCGGCGAACCGGACGCCGCGCAGGATCCGGCTGGGATCGTCGCGAAAGCTGGCCGCGTGCAGAATTCGCAGCCAGCGCCCGCGCAGATCCCGGAACCCTCCGAACGGATCGGCCATCAGCCCGAATCTGTCCGGGTGCAGGGCCAGCGCCATGGCGTTGATCGTGAAATCCCGGCGCCGGAGATCGTCCGCCAGCGTGCCCGGCGACACCTGCGGGTAGGCCGCGACGTCGGTATAGCGCTCCCGCCGGCAGCTCGCGAAATCCACGCGGGCGCCGCCCACCAGCACCGTCGCCGTGCCGAACTGCGCGTGGATCTCCACGGGCGCCTGCAGGTCCTCCGCCGACGCGGCTGCCAGCTCGAGGCCGCGGCGCCACGGCCCGTCCGCCTGCTCCGAACGCCCAGCGGGATGCACCGTCACGTCAAGATCGCGCAGCCCCCGCGGCCCGCGGACGGCGATCCCCGCGTCTGTCAGGCACCAGTCCCTGACGCAGCCGCCCACGGCGTACGCCTCCAGCCCCCGCGCCGCCCCGAGCGCGCCGATGCGAGCGAGGATCTTCCCGACGGACGCCGGGACGCTCGCGCGCACACGTGGGGACGCCGGAGAACGTGCCATCAACTCGTCTTCATCATAGCAAAGTTTCAGCGCCCGCGCGGCCCGATGTTCCGTCGGATTCGGGGCCTGGGGCACGGGGCGTGGGCCGTGTCGTGGGAGAGCTTGGATATGATCATGAACCGTCCACCTTCTGCCATCAACCTTCTCCCCTGTAGGTACTTCCATCTTCCATCCTCTACCTTCTATCTTCTCTATGATGTCATGGTCATCTCCACGCCGTGCTCCGGAGCGAACGAAGTGAGCGGAGTCCTGAGCGAAGTCGAAGGGCGTGCCCCGTTCCCCGTGCCCCGATCAAGCGTGCATTACGGGCGGGGATGGAACTGCTCGTGGACGGCTTTGAGGCGGGCGCGGTCGACGTGCGTGTAGCGTTGCGTCGTGCTGATATTCGCGTGCCCCAAGAGCTCCTGCACGGTCCGGAGGTCCGCGCCCCGCTCCAACAGATGCGTCGCGAACGAATGGCGCAGCGTGTGCGGCCCGATCGTTTTGCCGATCAACCCGGCGCGCGCGTAGCGGCGCAGCAGCTGAAACACCCGCTGCCGGGTCAGCCGCCGCCCGTAGCGGTTGACGAACACGGCCGGTTCGTTCGGCTTCCCGTCCACGAGGGCCGGACGCTGATGCCCGAGATACCGCTCGAGGACCGTCGTGGCCTGCCGTCCGAGCGGGACGATGCGCTCCTTGTTCCCCTTCCCGATGCAGCGGAGGAACCCGCCTTCGAGATTCAGGCTCGCCAGATTGAGCGACACCAGCTCCGAGACTCGAAGGCCCGTGCCGTAGAGCAGCTCGAGCATCGCCAGATCCCGCCCGCCGAGCCCATCGGCGTCGACGGCCGCGAGCATCCGCTCGACCTCGTCGAGGCGCAGCGTCTGGGGCAGCTTCCGCCAGGCCTTGGGCGTCTCGATGAATGCCGTCGGGTTGGCGTCGATCAGGCGCTCGCCTTCCAGGTACTTGTACAGCCCGCGCAAGGCGGCCAGCCGCCGCGCGACGGTGGTCGGGCCGTTGGCGGCCCCGCGGAGCGACCGGAGGAATTCCCGGACGTGCGTTTGCCGCGCGCCGCTAGGCGCACGCACGCCCGTCCGCGCCAGATAGGCCGAAAACAGCGTCAAATCCCGCTGATACGTGCTGAGCGTGGCGCTGCTCAGCCCCCGTTCCAGGCGCAGATAGGCGAGGTACGAATCGATCTGGGGGTCATTCCGCCGGGGGGGCAGCCTGAGCCTCCGCGTCGGCCGGCGCGAGCATGGACTCCACCTCGCGCCAGTAGAACTCGCGCTCGATGCGCCGCGACTGCGCCTCGAGCATCCGCCGCAGCATCGGGAGTCTCGCCGAAGGCGCCGCGGAGTGCTGCAGCTCCCGGTCGATCCGCGAGCGCTCCTCGATCAGCGCCGCGAGCTGTGCGGCGGCCTCGCCCGTGAGCAGCTCCTGCATCGTGCCCAGTTCCCCGAGCGACTCCTCCGACGTCCGGCGCAGCCGCTTCGCGCTGGCGGGAACATCATCGAGGGCCGCCAGCAGCTCTGCATGCCAGTAGCTGAAGATGAGATAATGCTTCTGGTACCGTTCGAGCGGCGTCGTAGCGCGGCTGTAGTCGAGAAAGCCGATGACCGGCGCGGGGCGCTCGGCGGGCTTTGTGGGTTTGCGCGTGAACTTGCGCTGCATGCTTTCACAGCCGGCCGCGCCCCCGGCCCCGGCGCCGAGCGCCGCCGCCAGCGCCAGCCGCAGTCCCGCCCGCCATGCCCCGCTGTTCCTCCTCATCCCCCCTCCTTCGTCATGTTCATGAGCGTCGACTCATCGATGATCCGCACCTTCAGCCGCCGGGCGCGGTCCAGCTTGGAACCCGCATCGGTTCCGGCCACGACGAAATCCGTCTTGCCGCTGACGCTGGAGAGCACCTCGCCTCCGTGCGCGCGGACCAGCGTCGCCGCGTCCCTGCGGGTCAGGCTCGGCAGCTCGCCGGTGAAGACGAACGACCGGCCCGCCAGCGTCTGGGCCCGCCGCGGTGAGCCCGTGTGCGTCATCCGGACTCCGTGCCGCTGGAGCGCACGCACGAGCGTGCGGGTCTCGCGCTGGGCGAAGAAGCGCGCGATGGCCTCGGCCGCGACCGGGCCGACATCCGGGAGAGGCTTCAGCGCCTCCGGACCGGCGCTCGTGAGCGCCTCAAGCGACCCGAAGCGCTCGGCCAGCACGCGGGAGGCCTTGTCCCCGACGTGCCGGATCCCGAACCCGACGAGCAACCGGGCGAGCCCTCGCGTCTTGCTGGCCGCGATCGCCCTGAGGAGGTTGTCGGCCTTCTTCTGCGCGAAGCCCTCGAGCTCCGCGAGCGGCTCCGCGCTCAATCCATACACCTCGGCCACGGTGCGGATCATCGCGCGCTCGACCAGTTGATCGACGACCGACTCGCCGAGCCCTTCGATGTCCATCGCGTCCCGGCTGCCGAAGTGCAGCACGCGCCGCTTGAGCTGCGCGGGGCAGGACGGATTCAGGCACCGCAGCGCGACATCGCCCTCCTGCTCTCTCGCCACGGCGCCGCCGCAGACGGGGCACGCGCGCGGCGGGCGCACCGCCCGCTCGCGCCCGGTCCGCGCGTCCGCGCGCACCCGGATGACTCTCGGAATCACGTCGCCTGCCCGCTCGATGACCACCCGGTCGCCCACCTTGATGCCGAGCCGCTTGACCTCATCGTAATTATGCAGCGTGGCGCTCGAGATCGTGACGCCCCCGCAGGCGACCGGCTCCAGTTTCGCGACCGGCGTGATCGTCCCGGTCCGGCCGACGGATCCCTCGATGCCCGCTACGCGCGTGACCGCCTGGTGCGCCGGGAACTTGTACGCGAGCGCCCAGCGGGGGGAGCGGTGGGTCATGCCCAGCCGCTGCTGCAGCGCGATGGAGTCCAGCTTGATCACGGCGCCGTCGGCCTCGAACGGCAGCGCCTGGCGCTCCGCCTGGAGACTCCGAATGGTTTGCGCGGCGTCCTCGAAGGACATGAGTCGCGTGGCGCGGGCGGTCAGCGGCAGCCCCAGCGCCCGGCACGCCTGGAGAAACTCCCACTGGGTTCCGTACGAGGCTCTCTCGACCGTGCCGAAGGAGTGCACCGCGAATCGCAGCGGCCGTCCCGCCGTCACGCGGGGATCCTTCTGCCGGAGACTGCCCGCGGCCGCGTTGCGGGGGTTGGCGAACACGTCCCCGCCCTCGCGCTCCGCCCGCGCGTTGTAGGCCCGGAATTCCTCCGGCGTCATGTAGACCTCACCCCGCACCTCGAGCCGCGGCGGAGCCTCCCCGCGCAGCCGCAGGGGCACGGCGCGAATCGTCCTCGCGTTCGCCGTGACATCCTCGCCGGTCTCCCCGTCTCCCCGCGTGGCGGCGCGGGCGAGCACGCCGGCCTCGTACGTGAGCGCCAACCCCACGCCGTCGATCTTCGGCTCCACCGTATAGGCGCCCGGGTCCCGGCTTCCCAGCGCCTGGAGCACCCGCCGGTGCCAGGCCGCGAGCGCCTCCTCCGAGAACGCGTTCTCGAGCGAGAGCATCGGCGTCGCGTGCCGGACCGGCGCGAAGGCGGCGTCCGGCACCCCTCCGACGCGCTGCGTCGGCGAATCCGCCGTCACGAGCTCGGGCGCCTGCGCCTCGAGCTCCCGGAGCCGCCGCATGAGGTCGTCGTATTCGGCGTCGGACACCGCGGGCTGGTTCAACACATAGTACCGGTGATCGTGCCGCCGGATCTCATCCCGCAGCGCCTCGCTCTTCCCGCGCAGCCCCTCGCGCCCGCTCCCGCCGCTCATCGCCCCTCCGCCAGTCTCGCGGCCAGGAACTCCGGCAGGCCCGCCTCGAGGATTTTGCGCTGCGCCGACGCGACATCATACGGCTCGCGATGCACGGAGAGCCGCCGGCGGCCGGTGTCGATGACGGCGAGGCTAGCGCGGGGATCTCCGTCCCGCGGCTGGCCGACGCTGCCTGGGTTCAGCAAGTACCGAACCGCGTCCGTGTCGTCGCAAAACGGCGCGTCCGCGAGCGCGGCCGCGTCAGTGCACACGCGGCTCACCCGCCCCTTGCGCCGGTCGTATTCGGCCAGCAGCGGCACGTGCGTGTGCCCCACGACGCAGAAGAGCGTCCGGCAGCGTTCCACGGTCCCGGGGATCTGTCCGGAGGACATGAGGTAGTCGAATCGGGCGGGATCCTCGAGCGTGCCGTGGACGAGGGTGCAGGGGCCGTCCGTCGCCGTGAGCGGCAGCGCGGCCAGCCTGGCGAGGTCCGCCGGTTGAAGTTGCGCGCGCGTCCATTCGATCGCCCGGCGGGCCGCCTCATGAAACCGCTCCAGCCCCGTTGGATCGGCGCAGGCGGCCTCATGATTGCCCGCGACCCAGGTCGCCCGAAGCGCGTCGACGGCCCGCATGCACGCGGCGGGTTCCGCTCCGTAGCCGACGACATCGCCCGCGCATAGGTAGCGGTCGATCCGCTCGCCCGCCAGCCAGGTGAGCGCCGCGGTCAACGCGTCAAGGTTTCCGTGGATGTCTGCCAGCACGGCGTATCGCATCAAGACCCGCGGTCCGACGGCGGAGGGAGGTCAATAGTAGCGGATGGAGAAGTCGTTGAATGTGCCGGTCGCGGCGCTCCAGGTCGCATCGATCTGCCCGATGAAGTTCTTCATCGGCCCGGTCCGCACCGCTTCGAGGAACCGCTCGAGGCGCTCCTGCGGAGCTTCCGCGACCAGTTCCACCCGCCCGTCCCGGAGATTCCGCACCCAGCCGACGACCTCCAGGGTCTGCGCGATCTCCTCGACCGTGATGCGGAACCCGACTCCCTGCACGCGGCCCGTATAAAACACATGGACCCGCTTCGCGTCATGCCTGGGCCCCTTGGTGCTGATCCGCATTCTTACGCGGTCCGCGTCGCGTTCAGGAGCGGACACCGGATTCCCTCGGAGACGCCCCATTCGGAAGGCATGCCCCCGTTCGCACCGGAGAATCTGGGGATCTGTGCATGAGCGAACTCGCGATCGATCGTGACGTGCGCCGCGTCGTCGCCTGCGCGCCGGCGAGCAGTATCCCGTATCCTGTCAACTATGCAATGGCCGTGATGGTCTATCCGGTTCGTTCCTGACATGACACATCGCACATGGCACAGTGGCGCGACGCAACACACGTGACGGGTCGGGGAGGTGGGATGTGAACCCACGACCTCCGATTTCTGAGAACAACCAATGCCGCGCAACGTGCAACGCGGAACGCGGAACGTGCGATCGTACCACTCCTAAGTTCATCACGTTACGCGTTACGCGTTTCGCGTGACACGTCGTTGGTCGGGGAGGTGGGATTTGAACCCACGACCTCTTGGTCCCGAACCAAGCGCTCTAGCCAAGCTGAGCCACTCCCCGTCGTCTTGCCCCTGAAGGAGTGGCGAAGTCCTGAGCCTGTCGAAGGGCTGAGCCACTCCCTGAGAAATCAGTGAAATACTTTCGCTTCATGCGTGAAACGTGGAAGTTAGTTTAGCACAAATGGTTGGCGAATCCAAGATTATGGTATACTCGGCTTTGAGCACACATGAGGAGTGCCGATGCTGCAATTGCTTGGCATACTGTTGGTTATCGCAGGCTGGATGGCCCCGGCCACCGCGGAAACTCCGAGCGCCGCGCTCGAGCGCGGAGGCGTGCTGAGAGCCGGGTGGGAGGCCTATCAGCGCGGGGATTTCCCCTCCGCGGCGTCCGCCTACCGGAAGGCGCTCGAATCCGACGCGGGTAATCCCGTCCTGTGGTACAACCTGGGATGCCTTGAGGCGCTCGGCGGCAATCTCGACGAGGCGGAAACGGCGCTCGAGCGAGCGCTGAGCGCGGATCCCCGAGTCGCCGGCGCGCATGACGCGCTGGGGCAAATCGCGGAGCTCCGCGGGAACCGGTCCGCCGCGCGGACGCGCTATGCCGAGGCCGACCGGCTCAAACCCGGCACTCCCGCTTTCCTCAGCCATCTGCTGCGCGTCGATCTGACGGTGTCAGAGCCCGGCGCGCTCAGGGATACGGCCTCCCGCCTGCTCGCCGTGGCGCCGGATCACGCCGACGCGCGCCTCGCGCTCGGCGTCGCGCATCTGAAACTCGAGGCCCCGGACCTGGCGATTCACGAGCTGCGCCGGGCCCTTGAATTGAATCCTGAGGCGACGACGGCCTGGAACGCGCTGGCGCTGGCCTACGCGCAGACGGGCGAGTTCGACGCGGCCCGCGAGGCGATGGCGAAGGCCCGCGCCGGCTCCCCCGATGACGCCGGCACGCTGACCAATGCCGGCGTCGTCGAAGCCTACCAGCAGCGCTGGGACGACGCGCGGCGCGCATGGGAAGCCGCGCTGGCCGCCCGGCCGGGATTCGCCCCTGCCCGGCAGAACCTCGAGGCGCTGGACACGCTGCTATCGGCGGAATCCTCGGGCGGGGAGGGCAACCCATGAGTCTTTCCCGCGCGCGTAGCCGGGCGTTTACGCTGCTTGAGCTCCTGCTGGTCGTGGTCATTGTGGGCACGCTCGCGGCCATCGCCTTGCCCATGTACCGCAAGTCGGCGGAGTACTCGCGAGCGACGGAAGCCCTCTCCACCATGGCGAAGATCCGGCAGGGCGAGATCGTCCACCGGTCGGTCCATGGGACGTTCGTCGATGCCGTCGGCATCCCGGAGATCAACGCGGCGCTGGATCTCGAGCTCAGCGCGAACTACTTCGACTATGCAATCGACGCCGCGGACGATGAGCAGTTCCTCATCCTGGCCACGAGCCGGACCGCCGGCAGCCCGCTCGGCACCGGAAGCCGCCTGCGCATCTCGATGGATCAGGCGGGCCGCATCGATTTCCTCCAGCCGGGAGGAGGAGGCGGCGGCGGCGGAGGCGGAGGCGGATTCGGCGGAGGCGGAAGCGGCGGCGGAGGCGGCGGAATCGGCGTGGGGCCCGACCCGGGTACCGGCGGAGGCGGCACGATCACCGAGCCGCCGGAACCGATCACGGGCGTGTCGCCCCTGGCATCGCTGTCCTATATCCTTCCCGGCGCCGACATCTGGACGAATTGGCCCGATGTCACTCAGATCAACATTACCGGCACGGTCGGCACCGCAACGCTGGCGGCGGCGTTTGACATCGTGGCGAGCCTGACGCCGTTCAACATGATCACCGACGCGCTCTATGCCAAGGGCATTCCGATTTCATTCGGGGACGCCTCTGATTTCACCGGACCGACGGAGAACGCGATCGCCTTCTTCGCGCCGGAAGGCATCGCCAACGTGCCGAACACGCCGGTCCCGACGCCCTACATCAAGTTCAATCCGGCCTATCTCAGCGAAGATCCCGTCACGCTCGCGGCGGTCCTCGTCCATGAGGGCACGCATTTCCAGCAGATGCTCGACGGCGCGCTGATCGAGTATCTGCTCGGGGACCTGACGATCGTCGACGTGGAGTTCCGCGCCTGGTGGAACGAGGCGGCGTTCTGGCAGGAAGTCCGCCTCTCCCAGGTCCCGTTCGATACGGCCCTGGAGCAGGAAGTCGAGTTCGCCTACCAGACGGCGCTCCAGGGCGAGCAGGCCATGCGCGACCTGATCACGCAGCTGTACACCTGAGGGCCCCGCGATGCGCGGGCGCGTTCCCATTCGGGTCGTCATTGCCGCCGTGGCGGCGGGTGTCGCCGCCGCCGGCCTGTGGCTCGTGTCGCGACCGTCGGCGGGACGGGATGCGGCTCATGTCCGTGAACCGGAAGCCCCGGTCGCCGCCGAGCCCGCCATGAGGCAGCCGCCCATGACCCGAGACCGGTACGAGGGATCCGACCTGGGCTTCCCGGCGGCCTTCGACATCCCCTCCGGATGGAAACTCGAGCATGAGCGCGGAACGATCGACCCGTACGCGCAGATCAGGCTGCTGGGGCCGCGGAACGCCGATGACACCTTCCGCGCCATGCTCGCCGTCCGGGCGTACCCGCGCGAATCCGGTCCCCCGCAGCACGACAGCGCCGGCGCCTGGCTCGCGCACCTGAAGGCGCACCTGCCCCCCGGCGCCATGATCGAGCGTGAGCTCACGCGCGACGTCGCCGGCCGGCCCGCGACGGACCTGACCGCGGCGTACGTCATCCCGCCCCTGCACCGGCCGGGGCTGCCCGCCGTCGAGATTCCCGTCCGGATGCGGACGATCGTGACGCAGACCGGCGGCCACGTGGTTGAAGTGATGGGGTCGTCGGACGCGCGGGAGTTCGAGTGGCTGGCGCCGCGCTTGGACGCGCTGCTCCGGAGCCTTGAGCTCGCCGAGCCGGACGGAATCCGGAGCCGCTAGCGCCGCAGCAGCTGCCGGATGAGCTTCGCGAAGTAATCCGCCTCCAGATTCACCCGGTCCCCCGGCTGGAGATGCCCGAGCGCCGTCCGGCGCAGCGTCTCCGGAATCAGATGGACCGTGAAGGTCCCGCGCCCCAGCACGGCGCCGACGGTCAGGCTGACTCCATCGACCGCGATCGGCCCCTTCGGCACCAGGAGCGGGCGGATCTCCCGCGGCGCGCGAATCGTCAGCGCGACCTCCCCCGCCGACCGGCGCCGGCCGGTGACCGTGCCGGCACCGTCCACGTGTCCGAAGACCAGATGCCCGTGGAACCGGTCGGTCACGCCGAGACTCGGCTCCAGATGCACCGGCGAGCCCACCCGGCACGCCCCGAGGCTGGTCCGCCGCCGCGTCTCCGGAATCATCTCACACGCCAGCCGCCCGCCGCCGGAGGCGACCGCCGTCAGGCACACGCCGTGCACGGCGACGCTGTCGAGGGGCTGAACCAGCGCCGCCGTCTTGGGCGCATCCAGCTCCATCCGGACGACGCCGCCGCGCGTGGCAAGACGCGCCACCGTGCCGACTTCTCTGATGATCCCGGTGAACATGGCGGTCTCCGTGTACGCCGTTCAAATCCGTGTAAGCAGATCGTGTCACGCGCTATAACGGATAGCGCACCCGCCCGGTGACGCACCAATCGCGCCCGGCACGCGTCACCGTGCACGACGAGAGCCTGACGGCGCGCGCCAGCGTCGGCGCGCCTGCGCCGCCGACGGCGCTGGGCGAGCGCCGCCCGCCGAGCAGGACCGGCGCGATCCACCAGCGCACCTCATCCACCACGCGCTCCGCCAGCGCGCCGGCCAGGAGCTCCCCCCCGCCTTCCAGGAGGACGCGCCGGACGCCGCGCCGGACGAGGATCCGGCCGAGCGCGCGCAGCGACACGCGCCCGCCGCGTCCGGGCGCGTAGACGACCGACGCGCCCCGGCGGCGCAGCGCCGCTTCCGCCGCGGGACGCCGCACGCAGGCGGCCACCACCGCCGCGCCTCCCGCGAGGCATCGCGCCCGCACGGGCGTGCGCAGCCGGCTGTCGACGATCACCCTGAGCGGCTGGCGGCTTGCCCCGACGCGCGCACTCAGACGCGGGTCATCGCGCAGCACCGTATTGATCCCGACCATCACCGCGTCCGATTCGGCTCGCCACCGGTGCGAGAGCCGCCGGGCCGCCGCGCCGGTGATCCACTTCGACTGCCCGCCGGCAGCGGCGATTTTTCCATCGAGACTCTGGGCGATCTTCGCGACGACGTAGGGTTGCCCCGTGCGCATGGCTTTTTCGAACCCCGGGTTGAGCCGGCGAGCCTCCGCCGCCAGCACGCGCGTCCTCACGCGGACCCCGGCCCGCCGCAGCGTCCGGTACCCGCGCCCCGACACAAGGGGGTTCGGGTCGTCCGCGGCCGCCACGACCCGGGTGATCCCGGCGCGGATGACGGCGTCGGCGCACGGCGGCGTCCGCCCGTAATGCGCGCACGGCTCGAGCGTCACATAGAGCGTCGCTCCGCGCGCCCGGACGCCGGCCCGGCGCAGGGCGATGAGTTCCGCGTGCGGGCCGCCCGCGCGCCGGTGAAATCCCTCCCCGACGATGCGTCCCGCCTTCACCACCACGGCGCCGACGGCGGGGTTCGGCGAGGTCCGCCCGGCGCCGCGCCGCGCCAGCGACAGCGCGAGCGCCATCATGCGCTCATCGGGGGAGCGATGGGGGTGCCGGGCGCGCGCCATACGCGGAATCCGATACCGCGCCGATGGAATCAGGCCGCGGCCCGGTGCGACGCGTGCCAGCGCCGCAGGGCCTCCAGGCACGCGTACGGCGCCCGCGCCGCGCCGACGGCCGCGCCTTCCTTGTGCCCGACGCCGTGAAAGTCGCTGCCGCCGGTCTTCAGGAGCCCCAGGTCATCCGCCATCCGCTCGTACCGGCGCACCTGCTCCGGCGTGTGGCTGGAGTGGTGCGTTTCCAGTCCCGCGAGTCCCTGCGACGCGAAGCGCGCGATCATGTCGTCCCGCTTCACGTAGACCGGGTGCGCCAGGACCGGCACTCCGCCGGCCTCGCGGATCAGCGCGATGATCGTCGCGGGCGCGACCGTGGAGCCGGGAATGAACCCGGGGTTGCCCGGGCCGATGAACCGCTCGAACGCCTCGGACGTCGAGGACACGTAGCCGTGCTTGCGGAGCACCCGGGCCACGTGCGGGCGGCCCACGGTGCCCTTGCCCGCCAGCGCGAGCACTTCCTCCGCGGAAATCTCGACCCCGACGCTCCGCAGCCGGGCGGCGGTCTCATGCACCCGCCGCACCCGGCGCGCCTGCTGCCGCTCGAGGTGCGCGCGGAAGGCCGCGTGCGCCGGATCGAACAGATAGCCCAGGATGTGGACTTCGATGCCGTCCTCGCTGGAGGACATCTCGATCCCCGGAATCAGCTCGATGCCCCGGGCCGCCGCCGCGGCCTCGGACTCGCTCAGCGCGTCGATATTGTCGTGATCGGTGATGGCCGCGGCCGCGAGCCCCGCGCCCCGCGCGAGCTCAAGCACCGCCTCCGGCGCTTCCGTCCCATCGGAATAGTGCGTGTGCAGGTGCAGGTCCACCAGGCGTTCCATGATCAGGCTCGGCTCCTTCGGCCACCATCCACGTCATGCCTCGACCGGCGAGTGCGGCGCCCGTCCTGACGACGCGCGCGGTTCATGCTTCGATTGATGACTGCCGCGCAGCGACATGCATGCGACGCGGCATTCAGACGGACGCGCCCTCCTGCGGCCGCTTGTGGATGGCGTCCAGCACTCCGTTGATGAATTTGCCGGAATCCGCGGCCCCGAATCGCTTGGCGAGCTCGATGGCTTCGTTGATGCAGACCGACGGCGGCGCGTCGCGCCGGAAGACGAGCTCACACGCGCCGAGTCGCAGGATGTTCCGGTCCACGACCGCCATGCGCTTGAGATTCCAGTTTTCGGCGTGCGCGGTGATCAGGCGGTCGATATCGTCCAGATGCTCCACCGTCTCCGTCACCAGGGCCGAGGCGAAGTCCCGGGATTCCTGGACCGCCTCATGATCCCTCCAGAACTCCGCGAGCAGCGTGCGGGCGTCGGCGCGGCGGATGTCGCTCTGGTAGAGGATTTGGAGCGCGTATTCTCTGGCTTTGGTTCGTTTGCGCATGCGGGATGCTCGGTTACCGGCGTCGCCGGCGTCGCGCCGCCGCGGACCGGCGGCCGGTGATGGTCGCAAACACGCGCAACACGGCGAGCGCCGCCAGCGCGGCTTCCGCCCCGCGGTTGCCCTCGCGGCCCCCCGCGCGCGCGCGGGCCTGCGCGAGGCTCTCGGCGAGGACCACGCCCGAGGTCACGGGCAGCAGCCGCTGAATGGCGATCTGCTCCAGGCCCTGCGCCACCGCCTGGGCGAGCACTTCGTGCTGGCGGGTTTGGCCGCGGACCAGCACGCCCAGGGCGATGATCGCGGAGGGACGCCGACGGCTTGACGCCGCGAGGCGCGCGGCCGCGACGGGCAGCTCGAACGCCCCTGGCACCCAGTAGCGCTCGATCGCGCCGGGCGGCACGCCATGGCGAAGGAGCGCGCGTTCGGCGCCGCGGATGAGCACCTGGGTGATCGGGCGGTGGAACTCCGAGGCGACGAGCGCGAAACGCTTGCGCGTGAGCCAGGCGGGGGTCGTCATCGCACCGGGGCCCCTGGCCGGCCCTAGCCGACCATGGCGTCCAGCCAGTGCCCGAGTTTCTCCCGCTTCGTCTCGAGGTATTTCCAGTTCTTCGGGCCCGGAGGAATCTGGATGGGGACGCGCTCGACCACGTGCAGACCGTAGCCGTCGAGCCCGACGATCTTGCGGGGATTGTTCGTCAGGAGGCGCAGCTGCTTCAACCCCAGGTCCACCAGGATCTGCGCGCCGATGCCGTAGTCGCGCAGGTCGGCGCCGAACCCGAGCGCGCGGTTCGCCTCCACGGTGTCCATCCCCTGGTCCTGCAGGGCGTACGCCCTGAGCTTGTTCGCGAGCCCGATCCCCCGGCCTTCCTGGCAGACGTAGAGCAGGACACCCCGCCCCTCCTCGGCGATCATCTCCATCGCCCGGATGAGCTGCGGACCGCAATCGCAGCGCTGGCTGCCGAAGACCTCGCCCGTCACGCACTGGGAATGCACCCGCACGAGCGCGGGCTCCCCGTCATCCACCTTGCCCTTGATGAGCGCCAGATAGTGGCGGTCGTCCACGCTCGTCTCGTACAGCACGAGGTCGAACTCGCCGATCGGGACGGGCAACCGGGTGCGCACCACACGCGAAATGAGCTTCTCGAAGCGGCGGCGGTATTCGATGAGACTCGCGATCGTGCAGATTTTCAAGCCGTGCAGCCGGGCGAACGCCGCCAGCTCCGGCACCCGCGCCATGCAGCCGTCCTGGTTCATGATCTCGCAGATGACCCCGGCCGGAGCCAGGCCCGCGAGGCGCGCCAGATCGACGGCCGCCTCGGTGTGCCCCGCCCGGCGGAGCACGCCCCCCGGCTTGGCGCGCAGCGGAAACACGTGCCCCGGACGCGTGAAGTCGGCGGGCACCGCGGCGGCATCGAGGAGCGTCCGGATCGTGTGCGCCCGGTCCGCCGCCGAGATCCCCGTCGACACGCCGCGCCTGGCGTCCACGGAGATCGTCCAGTCGGTCTTCATCGGGTCTTCCGACGGGGACACCATGGGGTGCAGGCCCAGCGCCTCGAGCCGTCTGCCCTCCATCGGGACGCAGACGATCCCGCGCCCGTGGGTCACCATGAAGTTGATGACCTCGGGCGTCACGAACGAGGCGCCCAGCACGAGATCCCCCTCGTTCTCGCGGTCGTCGTCGTCCACCACGATCACCAGGCGGCCGGCTTTGACCTCCTCGAGGACGTCGGGTATGGAGTCGAAGGTGTGGTCTGCCATCGAAGTACGCCAGTATAGCCCTGCCGGTTACGCCGGTCAAGCCACGCTACGGGGGCGGGAGACGAGGGACTTCACTGGTCGGAAGCTGGATGCTAGAAGCTGGACGCTGGAATATTCGTTCGTCTATTCCGTCTGGTCCGCCATTTCCGTCTGTCCGTCAACGCTGGGGCATGGAGCATGGGTAATAGCATGAGAGGATGGAAGGTAGAAGATGGAAGGTAGAAGGTAGAATTGCTACCTTCTCTTTTCCATCTTCTATCTTCTATCTTCTATCTTCCATCTTCCATCTTCCATCTTCCACCTTCTCATGGTAATCCCCACGCCATGCCCCACGCCCCGTCTCGGGAATGTTACGCGGGAGAAGCGGCGGACACGGGCTGTTGGGCGGGCTTGCCGTTGGCGAACTTGGCGGAGAGCACGCGGGAAATGCCCGGTTCCGCCATCGTCACGCCGTAGAGGCTGTCGGCGTTCGTGATCGTCTTCTTGTTGTGCGTGATGAGGATGAACTGGGACAGCTCCAGGAACTCTTCGAGCACCCGGGTGAAGCGGTCGACGTTGGCCTCATCGAGGGGGGCATCGATTTCGTCCAGAATGCAGAACGGGGACGGCCGCACCTTGAACAGCGCGAAGAGCAGCGCGATGGCGGTCAGCGCGCGCTCGCCCCCGGAGAGCAGGCTGATGTTCTGCAGACGCTTCCCCGGCGGACGCGCGACGATGTCGATCCCGGATTCCAGGACGTCGCCCTCGTCCATGAGCGCCAGGTCCGCCTGCCCTCCGTTGAAGAGCCGGGCGAAATAGCCCTGGAACTCCTGCTTGATGCGCTCGAACGTTTCCTTGAACTGCGTGCGGGCGGTCTTGTTGATCTGCGCGATCGAGGCCTTGAGATCGTCGCGCGCCTGGATCAGGTCCTGCTGCTGCGACTGCAGGAACTCATGGCGTCGCTTGAGCTCGTCATACTCTTCGACGGAGCCCAGGCTCACCGGCCCGAGCCCTTCGAGCTTCTTGCGCAGCTGCAGCACCTCCTCCGCCATCGGCGCGCGCTGCTCCTCCGGGATCGGCTCGCCCTCCACCGCCAGCTCCGCCTCGATGGCCGCCTCGTCGATCTGGTACAGCTCCCGCAGCCGCTCGATCAGGTGGCTCCGGCGGTAGCCGCGCTCGGAGCGCTGCTGCAGGCACTCCTGCGTCTCCCGGGCGAGCGAGGCCAGCTGCTGCTCCACCTCGAGCACGCGCGGCAGCACCTGGTCCCGGGCCGACTCCTCCTGCTGGAGCGCCTCGGCGATGCCCGAGGCGTCCGTTTCCAGCGCCGCGCGCCGCTCGATGTGCTGTTCGCGGCCGGCCTGATGGGCGTCCCGCTGTCCGGCGAGCTCCTCGCAGCGCGCCGAGGCGTCACGACGCTGAGCCCGCTTCGTTTCGAGCTGCTGCGCGAGCGACGTCCGCTCCGCCTCCGCCTCGCGCCGCGACGCGCCGGCGGCGTCCGCCCGGTCGATCAGCGCGCGCAGCGCCGCGTCCGTCTGCGCCCGCGCCACCAGCACCTGCTCCCGCCGCCGGCCGTGAGAGTCCCGCGCCGTCTGCGCCTCCTGCAGCGCCTGCTGGATCCGCCCGTGCCGCGCTTCGGCCTCGCGAACCGCCTGTTCCGCGGACGCGAGCGCGTGCCGGAGCCCGCCCTGCTCTGCGGCGAGCTCCTGGATCTCCAGATCGCGCCCGCGCTGCTCCTCGTCGATGCGCGCCAGCTCGTGCTCCAGCCTGAGCGCGTGCGCGTCGATCTTATGCAGGCTCGGCGCCAGATGCGCGAGCTCCCCTTTCAGCGATTCCTGCGCGGTCACCGCCGCCTGCCAGGCCTGCTCCGCCTCGCGCGCCTGCTGATCGAGCGCCCGCACGTCCTGCTCGAGCGCCTGCACGCGCGCCGCGCCCTGCTCCCAGCGCTGCCGGCGCCCGACGCGACGGCCCGACACGTCGTCATCCGGCGCGCCCTGCGGGGCGTGCTGTCCCGTCAGCCGCCACGACCGCCGGTCCCACCGCTCGCCGCGCAGGCTCACGAGCCGCGAGTCGGGCAGCCGCCCGGCGTCGGCCAGGAGCGGGTGGAGATCCTCGACCATCCATGAATCGTTGAGCAGCCAGTCCACGAGCGGCCGGTAGAGCGGATCGACCCTGACCAGTTCCCGGACGGACGCGCGCGCGTCCGCCTGGCGCGCCTCCGCCCCGGCGGGCGCTTCCGCCGGGCAGTCCGACAGCACGAGGAACCGCGCGCCTTCGAGCGTCCGCGCGCTCAACTGCTCACGGCAGCGCATCATCACCTCGCGGTCCCGGACGACCAGCGCATCCGCCAGCGGCCCGAGCGCCGCCTCGACAACGTCCTCGTAGCCGGGCGCCGCCTGCACGAGATCCGCCAGCGGGCCGAACAGCCCCTCCACGGGCTCCTGCATCAGTGCCCGGACCGTATCGGAGAACCCGTCGTAGCGCCGCCACAGCTCTTCCAGCAGCCGCGCGTGGGTGCGCTCGCCGGCCAGCTGATCCCTGAGCTGATGCAACCGGCCCTGGAGCTCGTGGCGACGCGCGCCCGCCGCGTCCAGCCCCTGCTGCGCCTCGGCCGAGCGCCGCTCGAGCGCCTCGTGCTGCGTCCGGACGGCGCTGTGCTCCTCGCGGGCCGCCGCGAGGCGCGCGCGCACGTCCTCGATGCCCGCGGCCTGTTGCGACCGCTGGCCTTCGAGCCGGCCGAGCTGCCCCTCGACGGACCGCAGCCGCGAGGCCGCGTCCGTAAACTCATTGCGCTGGTGCGTCGCCTCCGACGCGGCCGCGAACAGGTCCGTCTTGATGCCGCCCAGCGCCGACTCGGCCTCGCGCAGCGCCGCGTCCAGCCCCGCGAGGTCCGCGTCGTGCTGCGCAAGCTGCGGCTCGATCCCGCTGCGCTGCGCGTGGATCTCGGCCTCCGCGCCCGACAGGCGCTCAAGCTGCGCGCTCAACTGTTCGACGCGGCCCGACAACTGCAGCTCGTCCTGCTCCAGCTGGACGAGCTGCGCCTTCAGCTCCTCGATCCACCGGCCCTTGAGCTCGAACTGGCTCTCATGCTGCTCGATCTGGCTCGCGCATTCGACGATCTGCGTCCTGGCGTCCTGGAGCCGCTGCTGGACCGCCGACACCGCGGCGTTGCACGCCTCGAGCGACCGGACATGCTCCTGCTTGCGCGACTCCAGCGTCTCCTGCGTCGCAGTCAGCTGCTGTAGGCGCCGCTCGAGCTCGCCCGAGCGGGACCGTCCCTGGCGGAGCTCATCCACGGTGAGCCTGAGCTCCAGCGACTTGAGCCGCTCCCACTGCGTCTGGTACTGGCGGGCCTTGTTCGCCTGGCGCTCCAGCGCCGACACCTGCCGCCTGACTTCGCCGGTGATGTCCGCGATCCGCACCAGGTGCTCCTCGACTTCGTCGAGCCGGCGGATCGTTTCCTGCTTTTTCGTGAGGTATTTCGCGATGCCGCTGGCCTCTTCGAAGACCACCCGCCGCTCCTCCGGCTTCGAGGAGAGCACCATATCGATGTGCCCCTGCTCGATGATCGCGTAGGTCCCGCCGCCTAAGCCCGTGCCCATGAAGAGCTCCCGGATATCGCGCAGCCGGCACGGCGCCTGGTTGATGAAGCATTCCGTCTCGCCCGAGCGGAACACCCGGCGCGTGATGGTCACCTCGCTGAAGGCGATGGGCAGCAGGCCGGCTTCGTTCGAGATGGTCAGGTGCACTTCGGCGACGGAGAGGGGGGCCTTGGTGTCGGTCCCGTTGAAGATGACGTCTTCCAGGCGGGGCGCGCGGACGTCCCGGGGGTTGTGCTCCCCGAGGACCCAGCGGATGCTGTCCACGATGTTGGACTTCCCGCTTCCGTTGGGGCCGACGATCGCGGTGACGCCGGGCTCGAAGTGAACCGTCGTCTTATTGCAGAAGGATTTGAATCCGAAGATTTCGAGTTTCTTAAACCGCATGGCCAAGGTCCACGGGCGCCCGCGCGAAGCGGCCTCACCCGGTGATGTCCTCCCCGCCGTCCACGCCGATGACGTTCCCGGTCATCCAGCCCATGCCAGGATCCGACAGCACGGCGATGGCCTTCGCCACGTCCTGCGGCGTCGTGAGCCGGCGGTGCGGGTTGCGCATCCTGGCGATCTCCATCATGTGCTCGTTCCCGGGGATCTTCCGCAGCGCCGGGGTGTCCGTAACGCCCGCGCGGATCGTGTTCGCCGTCGCGCCGATGGGCGCCAGCTCAAGCGCGAGCTGCCGGATATGCGACTCCAGAGCCGCCTTCGCCGCGGAGACCGCGCCGTAGAACGGCCACACCCGCGCGCCGCCGGAGCTCGTCATGGCGTAGACCCGTCCGCCCCGCCCCAGGAGCTTGCGCCCGAGGAGGTCCTGGGTCCAGTAGACGAGCGTGTGCGCCATCACGTCGACCGTCATTTCCATCTGGTCCTTCGTCAGCTGGTCCTTCGGGTCGTCCGTCAGGTAGGGCTTGAGCGTGCCGAAGGCGAGCGAATGCATCAGGACGGCGACGCCGTTCTCGCCGATCTCCGGGGCGGACTGATCCAGGACCTCGCGCCGCTTTTCCGAATCGGCCGCGTTGACGTTGCAGTAGCGCACCGTGACCTTCGCCGTCTTCAACTCGGCGATGAGCTGTTCCACGGCCGGCAGCGTCGCCCGGCGGTCGAGGTGAACGCCCAGGATGTGCATCCCGGTGTTCGCCAGCTCCCGCGCCGTCGCGGCTCCGAACCCGCTCGAGGCGCCGAGAATGACCGCCCACTTGCCCGCCTGTCCAGCCATGCGCGTTCCGCTCCTTGGGTTGCTCCATCACGTGCCCCGGCCGGCCGTCAGCCTCGGCCGTCGTCGTCACAATGGCCGTAGCTTAACACTCAGCCGCGAAGCGGCGCAACTGCCTTTTCTCTCCTTCCGCCGAAGCAACCAGCAACCAGAGACCAGCGACCAGTCTTGTACCATCACGAAACATCACGTTTGTGCAGGGGTGTATCTGTCAAAGCTTCCGTTGTTCCTGTTCGTGCGTTCCGTCCATTCCGTCATTGATCATTCCAGCTTCCAGCTTCTAGCCTCCAGCTTCCGACCACTGAACGCAGCGATGCACGGTACACGGTTCACGGTACTCGCACGTTGCGCCTCGCCCCGAAGCGAACGGAGTGAGCGAAGTCCTGAGCGAAGCCGAAGGACCCGCCCCGTGCCCCAGCGTTGACGGACAGCCGGAATCGGCGAATCGCCCCCCCTGTGCCATCTGTGGTGTCGGCGCCGTGGTCGCGTGCGCTGTGCCTCTGTGCCTACCAGCCCTCGTACTCCACGGCGAGCCGGAAGCGCACCTGCGTCGCTCCCGCGCCCTCGGGAAACGGCGGGAACGGCCCGGCGGCCGCCAACGCGGCGTGCGCCGCCGCGACGTACGCGTCGCCGCCGGAACTGGTGATCTCCTCGACCGACTCGACGGTCCCGTCGTGGCGCAGGACGAAGGCCACCGTCACCGATCCGGGCTCCAGCTTCGCCTCCTGGAACGCGCTGATGAGGTGGGCCCGCAGCCGCTGCCGGACATCCTGCTGGTAGCCCGCCGGGATCGGATCCCGCAGCACGATGCCGGGCGCGTCCCCCGGCTGGCCCTCCCCGGGGCCCGCGGCGGCGGTGACGGCCGTCCCGTCGGGACGGGTGATCGTCGGCGTGAGGAACACCACCAGCTCGCGCTTGGACTTGGTGTCCGTCAGGCCGCGGAACGGGGCCCCCAGAATGGGGATATCGCCCAGCCCCGGCACCCGGCGGTCCGTGCGCTGGTTCGTCACGTCGATGAGGCCGCCGATGACGAGCGTCACGCCGCTGTTCACCAGCACCGTCGTCTCCGCTTCGGTCGTCGTCACGATCGGCACGCGGCTGTCCGCGAACTCCTCGATGGTGGCCGTGCTCACCTCCGGACGGATCTTGAGCTGGACCTGCCGCTCTCCCCGGATCTCGGGCGTCACGAAGAGCTTCGTCCCGACGTCCACGTACTGAATCTCCGGCGCCGTGACGACGCTACCCGAGGCCGGCACGGTGGTCGTCACGGTGACGGCGGCCTGCCTCGTGCCGATGAGAATGCGCGCTTCCTGGCGGTTGGACACCATGATCCGGGGATTGGAGAGCGTTTCGGTCCGGCCCAGCACCTTGAGCGCCTCGAGCACGATCCGGGTGTTCCCGCCCGGCGCGGAGAGCAGGCTGAGCGCGCCGCCCGTCGCCGTCCCGCCCACCACGTCTCCGAGGACGCGGAAGTTCGACCGCGCGCGCGCGTCGATGCCGCCCAGGACCCGCTCCCAGTCGATGCCGAGACTCAAGTCATCGCTGAGGAGCACGGAGATGATCTTCGCCTCGATGAGCACCTGGCCGTCCGGGATGTCGAACGCCCGGACGATCTGGTCCAGGCGTTCCAGGCGCTCCGGCATGTCCCTGACGATGATGCGGTTGGTGCGCGCGTCGACCGTCGCCGTGCCGACCGGCGTGAGCAGCTCGACGAACTTTTCCCCGATCTTCTCCGCGTCGGCGTACTGGAGCCGATAGACGCGCGACTCCGTCGGCCGGTCGAGGTTCTCGATCAGCCGGCGCATGTCCGCCAGGTGGCCCACGGTGTCCCGCAGCACGAGGGTGTTCGTCGTCTCGTCCGCGACGATGCGCCCGACGGCCGACTTCACCTGGTTGAGGATCGCCACCACCTGCACCACGCTGGCGTGCTTGAGCGGCAGCGCGACCTGCCTGGTCGGCTCCTGGAACCGCTGGCCGTAGTTGAGCTCGTAATCGCGCGCCGTCATCACGCTGATCATGTCGCCCCGGATGTCATAGGCCAGATCGTTCGCGTCGACGATAAGCTCGAACGCGTCCCAGACGTCCACGTCCTTGGCGAAAATGGTCACCCGGCCGCTGACGTTCTGCCCGGCCACGAAGTTCAGCTCGCCCTTCTGCGAGAGGAGCTTCAGGACGTCGATGATATCGACGCCCTTCAGGTCGAGCGAGATGAGCTCGCCCGTCTTGAACGAGCCGTCGTCCGCATGCTGCAACTGCGCCCGCGCGCCCGGCGCGCACAGGAGTGCCGCGGCGGCCCACGCCGCCGCCAGCCGTCCCGGTTCCCACCCGTGCCGCCGCCTGCGTCTCATGCCGTTAGAGCACCAACTCCAGGGTTTGACCGTGCAGATCCAGCACCGCGCGGTTCTCCAGGATGTCGCGCAGGACCGCCTCGCCCGCCACGGTCTGCCCGACGGTGACAAAATACGTCTTCTGCGTCTGGCTGTCGCCGATGATCGCCTGCGGCGGATCCCCTGAGACGATCCCCATCAGGGTGAGCCGCGACGCCAGCGCCTGCGACGCGCCCGGCGCTGCGCCGCTGCCCTGGGCCGTTTCGCGCGCCGGGGCCGCGAACACCGCCCGCGGCGCTTCGGCCTCCAGCAACGGCAGCGCGTCCAGGTCCGGCAGCGCCGCGCCGGAATCGCGCGCCGGCTGCAGCGCGGGAAGGACCGCCGCGCCGTCCAGCGGGTCCCGCGCCAGCTCGACGCCGAGCACGACGACTTCCGCGGCGACCGCCGCGGCGAGCGCGCCGAGCAGGACACGCCCCCACGGCCACGACGGACGCGCGGCCCCGCCCCCCGCCAGCACGGCCGACATCCCACCCATCGCGGGCGGCTCGGCGCGCGGCGCCTTCGGCTTCGGCCGGATCAGGCGCAGGAGCCGCTCTTCAGGCGTAGGCGTCAGCGTGGGTCCAGCGGGATTCATCCCGGGTCAGCTCCTGGATCATCGGCGCGTCGACGTGCCGCCGCTCGTGCATGACCAGCGCCTCCAGCGCGCTGTGGCACAACAGCGCGATGCGGCGCGGGTACCCCTGCGTCGCGTGATAGATGGCCCGGACCGCGTCGGCCCCGAAGAGCGCCTCGGGATCCCGGCACCCCGCAGAGCGGAGCCGGAACCGGATCAGCGAGCCGGTCTCCTCCTCATCGAGCGGATTGATGATGTACTTGAATGCCGCCCGGTCGAGGAAGTTGCGGATGCGCGCCAGGCGCGCCAGCAGCTCCATCTGGGCGAAGATGACCACCTGCAGCAGCTTGTACTCGTTCGTCTCGAAATTGAGCAGCATCCGGAGATTTTCCAGCATGTCCACCGACAGCTTCTGCCCCTCGTCGATCACGAGGATGGTGGTCGCGCCGTCCTGCACGCCGCGCTGGAACAGCTGGTGCTCGATCGCTTCGCGGCAATCCAGGACGGACTTGAACGAGGGCGCAAGACCGAGGAGGCGCGCCACGTGCGCGAGGAACTGAAACTCCGATCCGAAGGAGGGGTCGAGCACCATGTGCAGCGCGAAGTCTTCCTCACGCCCGAGGGAGCTGAAGAGCGTCCGCGCCAGCGTCGTCTTGCCGGTGCCGACATCGCCGAGGATCAGCGCCAGCCCGCGCCGGAGCCGCACCGCGATCTCGATGCGGTTCAGCGCCGCCAGATGCGAGGTCGAGCCGAAAAAGAACGCGGGGTCGGGACTGGTCGAAAACGGCTCCTTGGCGAGGCCGAGCGCGGCATAGTAGCTCATGCGCCGCGCCCGGATTCGGCGGGCGCGCCCGTGAGGGCCATGATCTCGGCGAGCCGCTTCCCTTCGCGCTGCCAGGCGCGGATGTGCGCGAGCCGTTCCAGCGTCGCATCGGTGAAATAGCGGAAGCGCGTGGCGGGACTGCGGCCTGTTTCCCGGATGAGGCCGAGCTTGAGGTAATACTTGAGGGTATAGATGGAGTGCCCGCTGAGGCGAGCTAAGTCTTTAAGCAGGTAGAAATTGCCATCAATCGGCATGGGCTGCTCTCTATCTAGAGAGTGATCGTACCGCCAGCCTCTCACCCCGTCAAGCGAATTCCAAAAACCCGGGACAGTCCCGGGTTTTTCCCGGGTTTTTCAAAATCCGGGACAGTCCCGGGTTTTTCACAAGCGATGGTGTTTCACGATGAGCGTGGCGCGGAGGAGCTGGTTCTGCCCCGGCGAGGCGGACATGTGCACCCGCGGCACGCTGATGAGTCTGGGCAGCCGCAGCACCTCGTCCACGAAGCGCAGGACCGACGCCTGCTCGCCCTGGACTTCGAGCTCGAGCGCGAATGCCTCCGTCGCCCGCGCGGCGCCCTGCCGGGGCCGCAATCCGATCGTCAGGGCCGCGCTGCGCGCGCGCGATTCGAGCTCCGTCAGCAGCTCCCGCTGCGACCCGGCTTCCGCGGGATCCGCCAGATAGGCGGCTGCGGCCCGATACGCCTCCTCGGCGCCTGCCGGGTCCCCCACGGCGCGTTCCATGCCGGCCAGTCGGGCGCGGAGCCGGTCCACGTCCGCGCTCAGCTCACCCGCGCGCTCCCAGAGCGGCTGCAGCACCGACGCGAGCAGCGCCCAGCAGCCGACGAGCAGCGCCGCGAACACGCCCAGCTGCCGCTCTCTCGAGGACCATCGCGGCCCCGGGGCGCTCATCTGTCCGCACCCTCCTTCGCCACCAGCTCGAAGTCCGTGCGCGCCGCGCCGCCGGGCAGCGTCCGGTTCCGCGTGTAGCGCAGCTGGACCCCGCCGATGCCCTCGAGCGCCGTGATCGATTCCACGTACGCGAGCACGGTCTGGGTGGAGGACGCATGGCCCCGCACCGTCGTTTCGCCGCGTTCGCCTTCGACGGTCACGGCCTCAAGGCGCACGGCCTCGGGCGTGGCGCCGAGGATGCCTCCCAAGACGACCGCCAAGCGCCTGCGCCCGCGGAGCAGGCCGGCCACCGTCTCCAGCGCGTGTTTCCGCGTCTTCGCGTCTTCGGCCCGCGGCGTGATCTCGTCTAGCGCGCGTTGCAGCCCGCCGGCCGCGCGCTCCAACCGGCTCACGCGAGCCTGCAGCACGGCGAACGCCAGCGCAAACGCGGTGACCAGCAGCGCGCCCGCCAGGCCGAGCTCCCTCGCCTGCGCCTCGTGGCGCGCCCGCGCGCGACGCTCCGGCGGGGCGAGGTTCGGGATCTCCTCCGGCCCGGAGACCGCCAGCCCTTCCGCCACGATGGACGCGCCGTCCCCGCCCGTCCGGCCGGCCTCCATCACCGTCACCGGCACGCCCAGCCGGCGCGAGACCGCGTCCGCCCACGCCGGCGGGATCCCGACGCCGGCCAGCACGGCCGCGCGAAGCTCCAGGTCAGGAAGGTCTTTGCGCGCCGTCGCGACGCTGCGCTCCGCCTCCAGCGCCACCAGCTCCCTCGCATCCGCTTGCGAGGCCCAGTCCGACGCGCCTTGCGCCAGCCCGCGGCTCGACATCAGACGGCGCTCCGCGATGACGGTGAAATCCGTCCGCGTCTCATCGATGTGGATGACCAGCGTCGGCTCCGCAGATTCGGCCCGCAGCCGGTACCATCCCCAGACGCCCCAGGAGCTGACCGCCACCGACGCCGACGGCAGCCCCGCCTGGTTGAGCCAGGCCAGCTCCCGCTCGATCGCGTCGTGCTGCGCCGCCACCACCGCCACGCGGGCGAACCCCCCGTGCCGCCCCAGAACAGAAAAGCCCACCACCACCTGCTCGCGCGGATACGGGAGGTTCGCGCGGGCGTACAACTCGACCATCTGCGCGAGCTCCCGGGCCTCCTCGGAGGGAAACGACACCGTTCTCACCAGCACCTGCTCGCGGGGCAGCACCGCCACGACGCGCGCGCCGGCGGGTTTCAGGGGCGCGATGAGCCGGCGCAGGAGCTGCGCCTCGTCGTCGCCGTCGGCGACCGGCGCGCTCCGCGCCGCCTCGACGCGCCAGCGGCGGCCCCGGCGCGACGCAAGCGCGACGCGGATCGAGCGGCGCGTCCGCTCGACGACGATCTGCCGCGTCATCCGCCCTCCTCCCATGCCAGCACGGCCGGCCACTCGCCGGGCACGCCGCGGCGCACGAGCGCGCGCACCCGGTGCCGGGCGCCCGGCCGCCCCGCCTCGCCCTCGGCCTCCACGAGAAACAGCTCCGACCGGACGCCGAAGACGCCTTTGGACAACAGCTCGATAAACAGCGTCTGCGGCCGCCGCGTGCACGCCTCGAGCGTCGCCGGCGCTTCGACCATGTCCGTGACCACGCAGTCGTCCGGCGTGCCGAACTCCCCATCCGGACCCGGCCGCGCCGCCATGAGCGCCTCGATCACGCCCTGCGCCGCTTCGCCGCCGAGCTCGGGTCCTGCGATCGCCAGCAGCACCTCCCGCTCGGCCGTGTTGATGTTCACGGCCGCCGGCGCCGCCGGATCCGGCGTCACCGCCGTCAGCGCGCGCAGCGCGGCGAGGGCCTCCGGCGCGAGCCCGGGGATGTCGTCGAGCTCCGCGACATCGGTCATGGGGCCGTCCTTCGGAACATACGGCGGCTCGGCGTCCGGGTCCTGCTCGATGGGATCGGGCTCATCCAGGTAATCCCTCACGCGCGCGGCCGCCTCCGGCGAGCCGAGGAGCGCCTCCAGCATCGTGTCAGAAAGCAGATTGAGATTCAACTTGCGCTCGAGGTCCGTGACACCGGTCACGCGCGCGCGGAAGTCCTCCGGTCCCAGCGGTTCCCGAGCGCGCGCCCAATCGTCGCCGAGCGCATCGTGCTCCGTCTCATCGGCCGCCAGACGCGCGATGGCGAGGTAGGCGCCGCTGCGCGCCAAGGCCTTCGCCTGCGCCAGCGAGGCGCGGTAGCGCGCGAGGCGGATCTCGATCGCCATCTGCCGCCCGACGGAGACCGCCAGGAGACCCAGGATGACGACGACCCACAGCGTCATCACCAAGAGCGACCCGTCCCGCCGGCATCCGCGCCCGGAGCTCATCCGCCTTCCGCCGCCGCGGCCGGCGTCAGGGTGCCCTGCGGCATCAGGACAAGGTGACGGACCGTCCGCCCGCCGCTTCTGAGCGTCACCTCAACGAGGCGGGGCAGCTCCACCGGCGAGCCGCTCCAGACGTCCAGCCACACCAGCGTCCCCGGCTCATGCGTCGGCTCGCTTCCGTAGCGCAGCAGAAACGCGCCGCAGGACTCAAGCAGCGGCCGCGCCTCCCCCGCGACTCCCGCCCTGGCCTCGCCCACCGTCCGCTCCGTGCGGCGCCACGCGCCCTCGGGCTCGCAGCGATACTCGACGATCCGGACGCCGCCTGCGTCATCCGAAGCGCGCGTATAGACCCTGAGCGCGTCCTCGAGGAATTCGGGCGCCGGCAGCTGCCCCGGTTCTTCTCCGTATCGCTCCTGGCGCATGTCGTAGACGAACGCGTTGACGAGGTCCCGCTCCAGAAGATCCAGCGCGATCCGGCGGCGCTGCAGCGCGTCGGCTCCCTGCTGCGTCCGGCGCCACACCGACAGGCCGCCTCGCAGGTGCAGCGCCAGGGCGCCGATGAGCACCGCGATCATCGTCGAAGCAATGAGCAGCTCGACCAGCGTAAAACCACGATGCCGGAGGCGGGTCATTCCGCCCACTCCTCCGGCGCCATTCCCTCCGGCCAGACCGCGGTGAGACGCGTGATGGGCCTGTCGGCGCCGGCGGGGGCCGCTTCAACGGTCACGCGGCTCAGCGGCTGCGCCTCCTCATCGAGATCCTCCACTTGCGCCGCGCGCACCCGCCACACGTAGCCCTCATACGGGGCCGCGCCCGCGCCGCCGGTCGCCGCCGGACCTGGCTGCCCGTCTGGAATGCCGCGTTCGAGCTCAAGGAGCCCGTTTCGCGCGAGCGCCAGGCGCGCCTCGTGCGCGTCCAACGCGGCGAGCGCCCGGAGCTGACCCGAGAGTCCCCGGCTGATCACGGCCAGGCCGAGGGCGATCACCGCGGCCGCGAGTACCGCCTCGACGAGAAGGAAGCCCTGCTTCGCTCCTGCGGAGCTTCGCAGAGTTTCGCCCACTTTCGCCGCTAAGCGGCGAAAGTGAGACTCAGGACTTCGGCGTGCCGCGCGCAATGGCGACGTGCCCGGTGCCGGCATCAACGGTGAGCGTGTACGTGTGGCCGGACGACTCAAGCGAAATCATCGAGGATTCGCTCGTGCCGTTCGGACGAAACAGAATGTCATCCCCGGGGGGCGTGTCGCTGGTCACGCGCACCGCGTATGAGACCGGCAGCGGCCCGCTGGCGGCGAAGCGGCCGGGCACGTCCTGGAGCTTGCCCTCGGCCGTTTCCTTGAGCCGTCCGGTCCTGGTCTGGGCGTTCCAGCGCCACACGACGGGCGAGGCGTGCATTACCGCTCTCGCCCGGCCGTGGCGCAGCACCTGGGCCAGCTCCAGCGCCGTCCGTTCGACTTCCAGCCGGCGCATGTGCGAGGAGAGCACCGGCGTCGTGACCGTCACGATGGCCGCCAGCACCACCGTGACCAGCATGACTTCCACGAGTGTAAATCCGTGCTTCGCCGCACTGCGGCGAAGCACGGATTTACCATGCGGAACTCCAACTACCGCCAATTCGCCACGTCGTCGTTCCCGGGCTGCCCGTCGGGGCCGAAGGACATGAGATCGTAGTCCTGATGGTGCTGCGAGACCCGGCTGTAGACGTACGGCCGCCCCCATGGATCGTTCGGCACTCCGCCGCGGAGGTACGGCCCGTTCCACTGCGCCGGATCCACCTCAGGCGGCGGCTCCCGGTCGACGAGCGCCTCGAGCGATTCCGGATACCGCCCGACGTCCAGCTCGTAGAGGTCCAGCGCCACGCCGATCGCCGCCAGGTCGGCTGTCGCCCTCGCGATTTTTGCCTGCCGCGCGCGTCCGGGCAGCCGAGGCACCACCATGGCGGCGAGCACCCCGATGATCATGACGACCAGCATCACCTCGACGAGGGTGAAGCCCGCCTTCGTCGACGCGCGGCGAAGGAGGGTGGAACCCTGCGAAGCTCCAGCGGAGCGAAGAAGGGTGGAACCCCGGCACCTGGCGCGCATCAGAACACCAGCCCCACCTGAAACACCGGAAGCAGCATGGCCAGCACGATGAACATCACGAGTCCTCCCACCACCAGCAAGAGCGCCGGTTCCAACACCGTCGTCAGGATCCGCAGCGTCCGGTCGAGCTCCCGTTCGTAGGACGCGGCGACCTTGAGCAGCGCGGTTTCGAGCGTCCCCGACTCCTCGCCGACCGCGACCATGTTGGCGACAAACGGCGGGAATTGCCGCGACGCCTCCATCGCCTGCGCCAGCGCCGCCCCGCCCCGCACCGCCTCCCGGACTCCGAGCGCCGCGCGGCGGACCTCCGCGTTGGACACCTGCTGCGTCACGACGTCGCACGCCGTCAGCATGGGCACTCCCTGGCCCAGCATGATCCCGAGATTGCGGCAAAACCGCCCCACGTCGATCTGGCGCGCGAGCCGGCCGATGCCGGGCACCCGGATCAGGAGCCGATCGAACGCTGCGCGGCCGCCCGGCGAACGCCCCCACCGGCGTCCCGCCCACACCAGGCCGGCCGCAGCCGCCGGCAGCGCCCACCACCATGTCGTCGCCGCCGCGCTGAGCGCCAGGAGCATCCGCGTCGGCAGCGGCAGGAGCTGCCCCGACTCCGCGAAGACCTCCGCGAGCGTCGGGATGACGTAGACGAGCAAAAACGCGGTCATCCCCATCGCCACGACCAGCACGAACAGCGGGTAGGCGGAGGCGCCGATGAGGCGGCTGCGAAGGTCCGCCTCATGCTCCTCCAGCTCCGCGAGGCGCGCCAGCACCCCGTCGAGGCCGCCGCCGACTTCCCCCGCCCGCACCATGCTGACGTAGAGCGGCGAGAAGACCGAGGGATACGCCGCGAGCGACTCGCTGAGCGAGCGCCCCTCGCGGACCGTGTGCGCCAGCGACGCGGCGATGCCGCGCAATGCGGCGTGCTCCGCCTGGCGGGAGAGGAGCGTGAGCGCGCGGAACAGCGGCACGCCCCCCGCCAGGAGATCCGCCAGCTGCCGCGTGGTGTGCGCCAGGGTCCGCCTCGAGACCCGCCGCGCCCGCCCGCGCCGCGCGGGCGCGCCCGGCGCGCGGCCGGAGGCGGCCACGGAGATGGAGACGGGAAAGACGCCCTGCCGGCCGAGCCGGCTGATCGCCGCCGCTTCGCTCTCGGCCTCGACGACGCCTTCGACCGCGTTCAGGTGCACGTCCTTGGCGCGGTAGGCGTAGTGCGGCATCGTCAGCCACCACTGGATGGGGGAACGGGGCGAGGGGCATGGGGCACGCCAGGCATTGATGCGCCACGCGTCACATGCCCCGTGCCCCGTGCCCCGTGCCCCAACGAGGGACGGATAAACGGAACAGCAGGCCATGACGAACTAGACGGTCGATCGCCCCGCGTTTCATCACGTCACGCGAAGCACTTCTTCGGGCGTGGTGACGCCCTGCAGGACCTTGCTCCAGCCGTCAAGGCGCAGCGGGATCATGCCTTCCTGCTCCGCCTGGCGCCTGAGCTCGCGCGCGGAGGCGTGCCGCAGCACGAGCTGCTGAAGCGTCTCGCTCAGCAGCAAGAATTCATAGATCGCCGTGCGCCCCTGGAACCCGGTCCCTTTGCACGCCTCGCATCCGCGGCCGTAGCGCAGCGATGCCGGCGCCGGGCCCGGCACGCCGAACTCCTCGATGAGGCCCGGCTCGGGCGGGCGCGGCTCGGCGCAGGCGCGGCAGACCACCCGCACCAGGCGCTGCGCGGCGAACGCCAGCACCGACGAGGCGACCAGGTACGGCTCCACGCCCATGTCCAGCAGACGGGCGACGCCGCCGGCGGCGTCGTTCGTGTGCAGCGTCGAGAAGACCAGATGGCCCGTCAGCGCGCTGCGGATGGTGATTTCGGCCGTCTCCGGATCGCGCACCTCGCCCACCATCATGATGTCCGGGTCATGGCGCAGCATCGAGCGCAGCCCGTGGGCGAAGGTGAACCCGATCCGCGGATGGACCTGCAGCTGCGTGATCCCCTGCAGCTGATACTCGACGGGATCCTCGATCGTCAGGATCTTGACCCGCGGCGAGTGGAGCTTCGCCAGGCATGCGTACAGCGTCGTCGTCTTGCCCGACCCCGTCGGCCCGGTGACGAAGATGATGCCGTGCGGCCGGCTGATCAGGCGCTCGAGGATGCCGCGCTGCTCGGGACTGAGGCCCAGATGCTCCAGGCTGTAGAGCATCGTGGGGGTGAGGATGCGGAGGTTCACCGTCTCGCCGTAGACGGTGGGGAGGATCGAGACGCGCAGGTCCAGCTCCTGATCCTCGAGCCGGACCTTCACCCGCCCGTCCTGCGGCAGCCGCCGCTCCGCGACGTCCAGGTTGGACATGACCTTGATGCGCGACACGACCGCCTGATGCAGGCGGAACAGCTCCGGCGGAACGTTCACGTCGTACATCACGCCGTCCACGCGCTGGCGCACGCGCGCCTGCCGCTCGAAGGGCTCGATGTGGATGTCCGTCGAGCGGTCCTTGACGGCGGAGAGGATCAGCTGGTTGACGAACGCCACGACGCTCGCGGTGTCCGCCTCGGCGGTGAGGTCCTCGGCGGCGGCCGCGCCCGACGGCTCCTGCGGCGCGGCATCGAGCAGCCGCTCCACGGCCGAGGCGCCGATCCCGTAATGCCGCGCGATGGCCTCCTGGATGCCGCGCGGCTCGGCGAGGACGGGCCGGATGTCGCAGCCCAGGAGGAGCCGCAGCTCATCGAGGGCCTGGAAGTCGAACGGATCGCTGACGGCGAGGGTGAGCGTGTTGCCGCTCATGCCGATCGGAAAGCACCCGTAGCGGCCCGCGAACGTCGCGGGAACCCGGCCGAGCGCCTCCGCGTCCACGGGGCATTCCGCCGGCTTGACGTGCGGGATGCCCAGCTGCTCGGCCAGCACCGGCAGCAGCGCGCCGCTCTGGACGATGCCCAACCGGGTGAGGATGGTCCCGAGGAACTCCCCCGAGTGTTTCTGCTCTTCCAGCGCCGTTTCAAGCTGCTCGGGGGTGAGGAGTCCCCGCTCGATCAAGGCCTGTCCCAGCGTCGTGCGCCGCCCCTGCACCGTCATGGGAACACTGTACCATAATTTAGGATTGCACGGATTTAGAAAGGATTACACGGATGGCCGAACCGGCTCTATCAATCTCGTTCAAGGAGAGTCGTGGAATGGGGAAACGTCGGACCTGCGGATGACGCGGTCGGTTCTCATCCGTGTAATCCTTCTTAAAATCCGTGTAATCCCTGTTAGCTGAACTTTCGGAAGACGAGGGACGCGTTATGGCCGCCGAACCCGAGCGAGTTGGACATGGCCGTCTCGACCTGCGCCTGGCGGGCCTGGTTCGGCACGTAGTCGAGGTCGCAGTCGGGGTCCGGGTGCTCGTAGTTGATGGTCGGAGGCATCACGCCGTGCGTGATGGCCAGCACCGAAATGACGGCCTCGACCCCTCCGGCGGCGCCGATCAGGTGGCCCGTCATGGACTTCGTGGAGGAGACGGGGATGCGCTTCGCGGCGGCCCCGCAGGCGGTCTTGATGGCGCGGGTTTCGGTCTTGTCGTTGAGCTCGGTGGACGTGCCGTGCGCGTTGATGTAGGAGATCCGGTCCGGATCGAGCTTCGCGTCCGCCATGGCGACCGCCATCGCGCGCGCGGCCCCGGAGCCGTCGTCGTCAGGCGCCGTCATGTGGTACGCGTCGGCCGTCATGCCGTAGCCGGCCATCTCCGCGTAGATCCTGGCGCCCCGCTTCTTCGCGTGCTCCAGCTCTTCCAGCAGGACGATCCCGGCCCCCTCGCCCATGACGAAGCCGTCGCGGTCGCGCTCGAACGGCCGGCTGGCCGCCTCCGGGCGGTCGTTCCTCGTCGAAAGCGCCTTGAGGGCGCAGAAGCCTCCGACCGACAGCGGCGTTACGCAGGATTCGGCCCCGCCGCCGAGCATGATGTCCGCGTCGCCCCGCTGGATGATCCGGAACGATTCCCCGACGCCGTGGGCGCCCGACGCGCACGCGGTCGCCGTGCAGGAGTTGGGGCCCTTGAAGCCCAGGCTGATCGCGGTCTGGCCGGCGGCCATGTTCACGATCATCATCGGGATCATGAAGGGGCTCAGCTTCTGAGGCCCCCTGGCTACCAGCACGTCGCGCTGCTCCTCGATCAGGCGCATGCTCCCGATACCGGAGCCGATGATGACGCCCAAGCGATACGCGTCCTCTTTGGACGAGTCCAGCCCCGCGTCCACGACGGCCTGCTTGGCGGCCGCGACGGCGAACTGGACGAACCGCTCCGTCCGTCGGATTTCCTTCGGGGTGAGATACCAGGCGGGGTCGAAGCCCTTCACCTCCCCGGCGATCTTCGTCGGGAAGGCGCTGGTGTCGAACTGGGTGATGGGCCCGACGCCGCTCGTCCCCGCCAGGAGCGCCCGCCACATGGCGCTCACGTCGTTGCCGACGGGGGTCACGGCTCCGAGTCCGGTGATCACGACGCGTCGCATCGGGTGTGTGTCCTGTCGCTCAAAAGCAGGAACGTCCGCCTGGCAGCGGACGTTCCGGACGATCAGATGAAAAGGGTGGCGGCGGCCTTACTTCGCGCCAGCGGATTTGTTCTCGATGTACTTGATGGCCTCGCCGACGGAGCTCATCTTCTCGGCGTCTTCGTCCGGAATCTCGATGCCGAACTCCTCTTCCAGCGCCATCACGAGCTCGACGGTGTCGAGCGAGTCGGCTCCCAGATCCTCGACGAATGAGGCGGAATCGGTCACCTCTTCCAGCTTGACTCCAAGCTGCTCGGCGATGATCGCCCGAACCCGATCCGCAACACCTTCTGCCATACGGTCCTCCTCGGTTCTCGTCCTTACATCGCCAGGCCGCCGTCCACCACAAGGACGTGCCCGGTGATGTAGCGCGCGGCCTCGCCGACCAAGAACAGCGCTGCCTGCGCCACGTCCGCGGGTTCCCCCAAGGTCCCCAACGGAATGGCCTCCAGCAGCCGCTGTTTCGCCTGCTCCGGCAGGGCGTCCGTCATGTCGGTCTTGATGAATCCCGGCGCGATCGCGTTGCAGGTCACACCGCGGCTGGCGAGCTCTTTCGCCACCGTTTTCGTCAAGCCGATCACGCCCGCTTTGGACGCGGCGTAATTCGCCTGCCCCGCGTTGCCGATCAGCCCGACAATCGAGGCGATATTGACGATTCGCCCGCGCCGTTGCTTGAGCAGGTGTTTGGCCACTGCCCGGGTGCACAGGAACGTGCCTTTGAGGTTGATGGCGAGCACCCGGTCCCACTGGGCATCATCCATGCGGATCAATAATCCGTCTTTGGTGATGCCAGCGTTGTTGATGAGTATATCGATTCTCCCTAGCTTGTCAAGCACTTTCCCCACGCCCTCGTCCACCTGTTTCCCGTCGGTGACGTCGACCGCGAAGCCCTCCACGCGCCGGCCGAGCGCCTGGAGCTCCTTCGCGGTCTGGGCGAGCAATTCGGCGTTCACATCGAAGAGCGCGATGTCCGCGCCGGCCTTGGCGAGGGTCAGCGCGACCTCGCGCCCGATGCCACGGGCGCCTCCCGTCACGAGCGCGACCTGGCTGGCTAGCTGCATCCCACCCCTGCTCTGGTCCCTTGGGGAACGCCCCCACGGGGCCGCCCCACAGCGGCATACCTCAAACCCGCGCCATTATAGGTGGAGGGCTTTCCGGAGCACAAGCAAATAAAATTCCTCACCCTTGCGGGTGAGGCATGGCATCATTGCAGCGCGTCATGACCTGGAATCCGTGCAATCCGGTACGTGCGAAAACCCCGTGTACTCAGAACACGGGAGGGGACGGGGGTTCGTGGCGGGCCGCTTTGGCGGCGTCGTGCGGGACGTGTCCTCCGTTGCCGTGCACATGGGCGGGGTTGAGCTTCCCTTCCTCGTAGATGCTGATGATGGCGTCCACGACCGACGGGTCGAATTGCACTCCGCGGTTGCGTTTGAGCTCATCGATGGCATGCTCGATGGGCATCCCTTTGCGGTAGGGCCGGTCGGTGATCATGGCGTCGAAGGCGTCCACCACGCTCGCGATCCTGGCTCCGAGCGGGATCTGCTCGCCCTTCAGCCCATCGGGATACCCGGTCCCATCGTACGACTCCTGGTGGTACCGGACGATCCGCGCCAGCTCCTCAAGGCCCCCGATCTGCTCCAGAATCTCCGCCCCGTCCACCGGGTGGCGGCGCATGATGCGCCACTCTTCGTCATTGAGCGGCCCGGGCTTGAACAGGATCTCTTTGGGCGTGAAGATCTTACCGACATCATGAAGCAGGATGCCGGCCAGCAGGACTTCTTCGGGGACATCGCCGAGGGAGACGCCCATCTCGCGCAGCTTGACCAGGATCTTGGTCGCGTATTCGACGCTGCGGGAGACGTGCTCGTGGGTATAGTGCGGATCGATCTTGGAAATCACCATGGAGAACGCGGACACGATCCCCCGGACCACCTGGCGCAGCGTGGTCAGGGACTTCTTGAGTTCCTGGTTGGCCGACCTGAGGTCCTCATAGAGCGAGTTGCTGACCTTGGACAGGACCTCTTCTTTTAAGTAATCGAGGCTGAACGGCTTAATGACATAGTCCGCCGCTCCCATGGACAGCGCGCGCTGGATCGTGGCCTCATCCTCGATGGCCGTGATGATGATGACTTTCATCGTTTCATCCACGGCGTGGGCTTCCTGGAGGACGTCCAGACCGTTCAGGCCGGGCATGTGGAGATCGAGAAACACGAGGTGGGGTTTTTCGTCCCGGATGCACTCAAGCGCTGCCTTTCCATCGTGGGCAACGACGACCTCGAAGCCTCGTTCTGAGAAAAAGGCTTCAAGCAGGCGGCAGATTTTTGGCTCGTCGTCCGCCACAAGCAGTTTCACCATGTGTCCGGGCCTCACATCTTAACTGTACCTGACCGGGCCTCTTACTGGCAAGAAATTTGCGTAAAAATGCGTAATCGTTATGCCGACAACCCCCTCGATGAGGGTGAATTCAGGACGCCACAGGCAGGCGGATGGTGAAGGTGGTGCCCTCTCCTTCCGTGGAGGCCACTTCGATCGTGCCGCCGTGGGATTGGACGATGCGCTGGGTGACGAAGAGCCCCAGCCCCGTCCCGGTGTGCTTGGTGGTGAAGAAGGGATCGAACACCTTGTTCAATTTGGACAGCGGGATACCGGGCCCGGTGTCGGCCACGGTGAGTTCCACCATGCCGTTCGAGGTCTTCGCGGCCAGGTTCAGGCGGCCGCCGGATTCTCCCATCGCCTGGCAGGCGTTGAGGATAAGGTTGAGGACCACTTCCTGCAACTGGTTCAGATTCCCCCGGACCGGAGGCAGGCTCTCGGGGAGCGACACTGTCCGCCTCACCTTGTCCATCCGGACCTGATAGCCGGCCAGCGTCAGGCTCTCCTGGACCGCCGCCCTGAGGTTGACCTGGTGGAAGTCCGGGGGCGCCGGCTTCGCGAAGCGGAGAATGCGCCGCGTGATGTCCGCCGCCCGGTGGCACTCTTCCACGATGCTCACCATGATCTTATCGACCATGCTGTCCCGGCCCTTGAACTGCTCGAGATACAGCTGGGCTTCTCCGGAGATGATGGTCAGGGGGTTGTGGATCTCGTGCGCCATGCCCGAGGCCAGCTGTCCGAGGCTGGCCAGCTTCTCCGATTGGATCATATAGGCCTCGTTGCTCCGCAGCTCCTCGAAGAACTGGGCGTTCTCGATGGCCAGCGCCGCCTGGTTCGCGAGGCCGGAGAAGACCGCGATGTCGTCCATGGTGTAGTCCTCGCCGCTGCGCTTCGCGCCCAGCACGAGGAACGCCAAGAGCTTATTATTCGAAAAGCTCGGCACGACCATGCGGGCCTCGATCCGGCCCATCCAGGTATGGATCTCCGCCAGCTGTTCCCCAAGCGGCGTCCCGCGGCTGCGCTCGAGGCTCGCCCGGACGTCATCGATCAGGAGCAGGCTGCGGTCCGACTCCAGGAGCTGCACCAGCGCATCCGCCCGCTCCACCGTCATCTCGGAGGGGAGCATCCGCTGGTTCCGGACCGCCCGCAGGTCGTAGCGCTTGGCCGTAGGGTCGTACAGGAACACCCCGGTGTAGGCGAGCCGGACCGTGCGGTTCACGACGTGCGCGGTGAGGCGGCAGAGTCGCTCGAGGTCTTTGACGCGCGTCATGCCGCTCGAGGCGGCGATCAGGGTCCGGTGGTAGCGCTGCTGGCGTTTGAAGAGCTGGAGGCTGAGGCGGCGGGTGATGCCCAGGTAGGCCGAGAGCGCCATGGCCGAGAGCATCAGGAAGATGGCGGCCGGGATCAGCCACCACCAGTCGTCGAAGTGCAGCCTGAGCCACTCGGCCTCCCGCCACGCCACCACGACCGGCAGCGCGAAGGCCGTCACCCACAACCCGCTCAGGATGGCCAGAGTCTGCCACCGCATCGGGTACACCGTCCGGAGTGCCGCCGCAGGCATCACAATCCCGAGAGCCCCTTCGACACCAGGTTCATCACCCGCTCACACACACCCGATTCAACGATAGCATATCTCTCATGATCCGCAGCGCCGCTGGTGTACGACCGCTCCTGCGGAGTCGTCTTCGTGCAGCGCCTAGCCGGGTCGCGTAGCTAAATGGAACCCACATTGCATGTTAACATTCGAATGGGTTCCATTGACCCCGAGCGAGCAAAGCGAGTCGAGGGGGTACCCTTCGACTTCGCTCAGGGTAAATGCGCCCAATGTTTAGATGAAACCGTGGGCGCATTTAGTGAGGAGTCCGTGCAGCGGTGGCCCGCTTCACGGCGTCAGACAGGTCCCGCAGCGACGACAGCGGCTTGTCGAAATGCGCGTACGCCCCCATGTTCAGCAGCCGCTCCCGCGTCTTGCCGCCGTCGTTGTACGCGGTGATGATAATGACCTTCGTTTGCGGCCGGGTCTCCTGCAGGCGCGCGAGAATCTCATCCCCGTTCATTCCCGGCATCTTGAGGTCCATCAGCACGACGTCCGGATTGTGGTACTCGATCAGCTCAAGCCCCGACGTCCCGGTCAGCGCCACGTGCACCTGATAGCCCCGCGCGGAAAAGAACGCGTCGATCGTCTTCGTGAACTCCAGCTCATCATCCATGACCACGAGCGTCCGCGGCTCCATCGCGTTAGGCCGTGACGGCGGCCGGCTCCGCCGAGGGGAACTCAAGCGAAAACATCGTTCCCTGCCCTACCGCGCTCTGCACGGAAATCCGCCCCTTATTGCGCTCGACGATCTGCCGGACGATAAACAGGCCCAGACCCGTCCCTTTTCCCGGCTCCTTCGTCGTAAAGAATGGGTCGAATATCTTCCCCAGCTTGTCCTGCGGAATCCCGCTTCCCGTGTCCACGATATCGATCCGGACGCTGCCGTTGTCCTGCGCCGCGCGGATCGTAATCGTCCCCGGCGGCGTGATGGCCTGCCCCGCGTTGCGGATCAGGTTGAACAGCACTTCCTGGAGCTGCCGGCGGTCCACCAGAATCTTCGGCAACTCCGGCTGGAGCTCCTGCTTCACCTCCACCCGCTCGAGCTTGAGATCGTGCCCGACCAGGAACATCACCTCTTCGATCTCATTCGGCACGGACACCGGTTCCGCCGTCGGCGCCTTGATGGGCTTCGCGAAGTTCGAGAGCTTCTGGGTGATGGCCGTCGCCCGCTCGATCTGCTTCAGCGCCCCGCGCATGATGGACGTGACCCGGTCCAGGACCTCCTGCGCGGTCTTGCCGATGAGAATGCCGTCTTCCTGGTCCAGCAGGAACGCCTCGCACTGCGCCTTCACGATTCCCAGGGGGTTGCAGATTTCGTGGTTGATGCCGGCGGATAACGTGCCGATGACCGCCAGCTTCTCCTTCTGCGCCGCCTCCGCCTGCGTCTTCACCAGCTCATCGAACAACTGCGCGTTGCTGATCGCGATCGCCAGCGTCCTCGCCAGCGGCAGCAGGATATCCAAATCCTCCTGCGTAAACTCCTCATCCGACTTTTTCTTCCCCAGGCACAAGACCCCGATCAGGTCCTCGTGCAGATTGAGGGGCAACACCAACCGCGCCTTCAACTCCCCCATCCGATCCACAATCGACTTCGGAAACCTGACCTGTCCCAGATTCCCATCCAGCCCCGCCGGCTCATGTGTGCGCCGCAGAAACGCTACTAGCTGTTCGGACTCGCTCAGCTCGAGTTCGGCACCATTGAACCCTCTTACGGACATCGCTTCATATGTCCGAGTCTCTTTGTTGAGAAGGAACAAACTGCAGCTCTCAACTCGCACCGTTTCGGAAAGCGTGTCCACTGTCATTTGGACCAGCTTGTCGAGATCCACAACAACCATAACTTCATCAGTGAATGTCTTTAGAAGCTGCTTATAGTCGTATTTCTTCTGAAATAGGTACATGTCTGTTGCGTTAACCAACCAACGATACAATCGTCCATAGACCCCCGCAATAATGATTGCCGCAACTATGTTCGACAACATTCTTGGAATTACCACGTATTGAGATAGTAGCTCCTGGGTGACAAACGCCACCAATGACACAACTGCCACCACGGAACCCACCAGCCCTGCAAACACCATCGTTCGCTTGAGAAGAACTTCAATGTCCATAAGTTGGTGGCGAACAATCGCATAAGCCACCAATGCCGTGAACATAATGACGAAGACAAACGCGACGGGGTATAACTCGATGCCATAGTTCGGGAGGAAATCAACTGCGCCTGGCAGAGTGATGAGGAAGGCTAACAGCATATAGCGCAACTTGTTACGTTCACCCTCCTTCATGGGTCCGCCGGAGCCCCTATATGTTTTGTATAGCAAGACTATTAATCTTGTACACAAGAGTGTGTAAAAGAACAAGAAGAGCGGATGTAGAGCGCCCCCCTTCGGATAATATCCCCAAAAATACTTGTACGTACCGCTAACTAGCAACTGACTCTTCCACAACAAAACGATAAAGATTCCAGCAATGAGAAAAGAACTGAATATGATGATCTTCTCCTTCACAAAATGCTGGCGTTCCAAGAAGGTAATTGATAGCACATAGAATACAACGGGGATTAAGATTACCGCCGAGTAGCCACACTTGAGCCAGAAGTTAGCCAATGGCTCGTTTGCAACAAAGCCATAAGAAATTCCGTAAGAGAAGAGCCAAAAAGAGATGGTGGCGCACATGATCGAAAAAGCTATGTTTGTAAGAGAATGCTTGTTCTTTGAAAAGACAAAGAGACCAAACAGAAGGAAGAAGGCACTGACGAGAATGTTCGGAATCATGAAGCGCATCTAATTCACCCTAATAGAATGTCGTGGGTTTTGACACTTGGACCTTGCAATAGCCGTGATCGACTCTTCCGTATAAACCACATCATCGTAACGAAACTCCGCCAACTCTATGCCATGCCGTGCCGCTATTGATTCGATTTCGTGAATTCTAGCCGCAGTTATATTGCCCCTACCAAGAGAATAAGACTCAAAACGATTCTCGAAAGCTAGAGCCATCGTCTCCGCGAGACACCCGAAGATAGTCAACCCATCCTGAGAAATATGCCGCCAGGCACCAACTTGAGGAAGACATCTTGTTGGTAATCTTGCGAGCCCCCCCTCAAACACGAGTACGTCACGTCGTTGGCGAGCGACGTCGATTCCAACGTTATGGGGAACCGCAATATCACAAAGTATAGCCCCAGACTTAACCATGCATGGCTCGATTAGTGTTGTAAGAGAACTCGTTGCTAGCAAGACTATGTCCGCATTCTGAACAGCTTCTTTAACATAATTGACTACTCGCACATCGATGTCATTCCCTTCGCTCAGTGTCAATGCAAAGGCTCCTATCCTTTCTTCGTTTCTTGCCGCGAGACGCAGCTGTTTAACCTCTGTCGAAAGAATTCGGGCACAAGCGCCCCCTATGTCTCCAGTCGCACCAATTATGGCTACAATTGAATCTCTTAGGTCTAGGTCAAGTAATGCCGCAGCTTTCCTGATCCCCTGAAGTGCCAGAGCAGCAGTAAGCGTGTTCCCGCTTGTAACGGGAATTCCCAAGCTCTTGGCAACCTCAAGCCCTTCATTACCTGGAATCGAAGTGAAACCGGCAAGGCCAATTATCTTTGCTCCAAGGCGTTCTGCTAACTTCCCCGCTTCAATTATCTTCTTCAAGACGTGTCTTTCCCCATACATAGCAATATGCCCTGGCAGGAATGGAACCACCAGCCCACAACCCATAATTGAGGATCCCGTCTTGGAAACAAGAATGGGAAACTCCACAACCTTTCGCGCGTGGAAGGTATTTATCACCCTTTCTCTGATTCCGAGAGGGGCGTAAGCCAACAACTGACCAATCGGGCCAGATAGCTCGTATACACTGCCCCAGTTTAGGTAATGCCCAAAGAAGGCAAATCTCTTCATGTTTAATCAGTTAAGGGACGGTGACTCTCTCTGACTACAAGAAAAGTGGGCTTGGGCGTTTTTCTCGAAGCACCCGACTTGCCACAGATCGCCCCGAATAAACCACCATCGGAATGCCTCCTTGCCCGGCAGGAGGCCCGGCCCAGTGCCCCGCTAGAAGCAACCCCGTGATGGGAGTCGTCTCAGGGAATCTTCCCTCTCCCACCTGCGTTGGTGTTGATGCCCAACCATACATCGCCCCCTGATAATTCCCTGTATATTTGACCAAGGTCATCGGTGTAGCAACATACTGTACCTCAATATTATTTGACAGGTTAGGAATGAAAGATTCTGCATGTTTAATGACTTTCTGAGATACCGCTTCAGAATATTGCTTCCAATACTCACGAGTCATAAACGGTGAACCAACAATGAGCTGTAAAGAGTCTTTCCCGGGTGGGGCCAAATTATGATCGTGAAACGAAGGAAAACTGGCGAAGACAAAACCTCTCGTGAAATTCGGTTTCCCTTTCACCCAATCAAGATAGCATGCATCAATGTCATAGTCCGGATAGTACCAAACACAACACTTATGTAGCACTTGTTCTTTGATCGACTTTTTCGTGCCAATATGGATCATAAAAGCAGAAATGGACGGTTCCATACCGTGCAACACTTTCTCTGAGTACCCGTTAAGAGATTCTGGAGGTGCTAGCATTGAAAAAAGCTGATGCGGATCACAGGTAGCCACGATGTGGCGTGTTCGGATCAGTTGGTCCCTAATTCTGACGCCCTGAACTAACCCATGTTTAACAACCACGGAGGTAATGGGCGTTAAAAATGAAATCGTGCCTCCATACTTCTGAAATCTACCTACAAGGATGTCCACGAAGGATTGCATTCCGCCTTTGGGATAGTATCCGCCGTCGAAGACAAACTCCCGAAAGAGGAACACGCCGGAAAGTGCCGAAGCGCGTGTGGACGGTAACCCGATATTCCCCAATAAGATGCTAATGACTCCCTTCAGCTTCCGGTCAGAGAAATATCCGTCGAGCACTTCGGCGAATGTTTTAGATTTTAAGGTTACATAAAGCGTAAGGGCATCGGTGTCACGCATAAACTTGAAAAATTCTCTGATGCGAGTCGCTTCCTTTGGAAAATGCCGCTGGAATTCTGAAATAAGTTCCGAGAATTTAGTCCGGATTTGGACACATCGATCTGAGGTCAGGACGACATCTGATGGATCCGATCGCATAAGTTCAAGTTGACCATCTAATTGGTGATCGCGCAACAGTCTCCCCACTTGGCCTCGTTCTCTGCAACTGCTAAGATAGTGTGCTGCAGCATCAAAATAAAATCCCTTCTTCTTGAATGAACTACAGTAACCCCCAGCAATGTAGTGCTTCTCAGCAATAAGGACATTAAGGCCTGCCTTCGCCAAATAGTTTCCGCAAGTTAGTCCAGCAATTCCTGCACCAATAATAATGGCGTCGTACTCACTCTTTAGATTCTTCTCTTGGGTCTTAACCATTAATGCCTACGTTGTTCGAGTAACCGCTAAGTACCAAACACGCATTATTTCCTCCAAACGCAAAAGAGTTGTTCAATACCACTTGGCTCCTTTGAGCACGTGAGATATTGGGTACACAATCTATATCGCAACCTGGATCCACTTCACCAAAGTTAATTGTGGGAGGAATCGTCCCTGACTGTATCGCTAGCACACACGCGATCGCCTCCAGCGCACTCGCTGCTCCCATCGTGTGCCCGATCATTGACTTGATCGAGCTCACGGGCAAGTGATCCGTCAGATTTCCAAACACCGATCGAATTGCAGCACACTCAGTTCGATCATTCGCGGGTGTTCCTGTGCCGTGAGCATTGATATAATCAACATCCCTGCGATCGATTCCGGCATCCTTCAGGCCGTTCAGCATCACCTTTTTCACACCCTCGACATCCGGAATCGTCATGTGAGTGGCATCACAACTCATGCCATATCCAAGAATCTCGGCATAGATTGGGGCCTTTCTAGCCATGGCGTCTTCCAACCGCTCCAGAATCAGAATGCCAGCCCCCTCCCCCACCATCATGCCTTTGCGATTTCTATCAAAGGGCTGACACATATCCGGCGCCACGGCAAGTAGGCGATTGAATCCCATGAACGCAATCCTTGAGAAAGCATCCGCTCCTCCCGCAATCATCACGTCCGATTTTCCAAGCCTGAGGAGATCTGAAGCATATGCCAGTGCATAATTGCCTGCCGCGCATGCGGTAGTAATGGCCAGATTCGGCCCGATGCATTTCAATTCTGTGGCGACGTGCGCGCCAATGATATTGCCCGGATACTGCGGAATAAGCCGCGGGTGGATGCGTCCGACGCTCTCCTGAACCCATGTGGAATCCATGCTTTCAATGGCTTGAGCTTCAGCCATTGTGGTTCCGATCGAAATGCCCATGCGTCGGCCATCTTCGCGCGAAGAACCCAGGTGGGCATCTTGAATTGCCATCTTTGTTGCCGCGATTGCGAACTGTGAAGCGCGGTTGTAGCGCCTTAATCGCGATGATTCAATAAAGTTGAGCGGATTGAACCCCTTCACTTCGCCACCCCGATGCGTCTGAAATTGCGAGGTGTCAAATGAGGCGACTTCACCAATTCCTGATTTCCCTTGAATGAGCGAGTCCCAGAACGCCTTCCAGCCGATTCCGATGGAGGACACCACTCCCAGGCCGGTGACAACGACTCGAGGTCGCTTCATAGGAGGTCGTTATCCTTCGTAGCCAACGCAAACTCTCCTTTAGCCACAACGCGGTCTTCAACTCTCACAATGGCGCTAAGAATCCCCGCTGTTGAGGTCACTTTCACCGGACTGACTTCGATTCGAAGCTGCTCTCCCGGCCATACGGGTTCGCGAAACCGGATCTTGATCCCCCCCAAGAGATATGTCACGTCCTGGTGGTCGGGATACATCAGATGAAAAAACACGATCCCGGCTTGAGCCACCGCTTCACAAATCATCGCCCCGGGGGTCACCGCTCTTTTCGGGAAATGCCCCTGGTAGAACCATTCATTTCCGGTCAAGTTCTTGAGGCCGATAATCCGCTCACCCGGAACAATCTCGATGACTCTGTCCAGCATGAGGAACGGAAAGCGCTGCGGGATAATGCGTTTGATCTGTTCGAAATCGAGTTGTTGAGGAGCTGCCGCCAGTTTACTTGACATGTTTTCTTGCCAGCTCGACCGCTCTGTTGACCGACGTAATCTTTGGGAGCTCGTCCTCAGGCAGTTTAAGCTTGTATTTCTTTTCAATCGCCGCAAGGATCTCAAGCGCCATCATCGAGTCCATGCCCAAGTCCTCCACGAGGTGCGCATCCGGATCGATCTGGGCAGGGTCCATTTCAATGATGTCGGCAATGAGCGCTTTGATCTCTTGCTCAAGCTGGACGGTTTTCATGCGCCTGACCCCTCACGGTTACAGCACCAATCCGCCATCGACAGGCAGCACTTGTCCGGTAATGTATGAGGCGCTGTCGCTCAGGAGGAACGCGATAAGTTTCGCCACCTCTTCGGCTCGACCAAAACGCTGCATTGGAATGGTCTTCGCAAGATCGTGTCTCTGACTTTCGGAAATCGAGTCCGTCATTCCCGCACTGATGTATCCCGGAGCAACAGCGTTCACGCAAATGTTGAATGCCGCGACTTCCTTTGCCAGCGCTTTCGTCAGCCCGATAATACCCGCCTTGCTGGCAGCGTAATTCACCTGCCGGGCAGCCCCGATGAGGCCGGCAACAGACGTAACATTGACGATCCGCCCCGATCGTTGTTTCATGAGCGTCACGATGGCCGCTCGGCAGCTATTGAATACCCCCGTCAGATTGGTATCGATCACTGCTTCCCAGTCGCTGCTATCCATCAGCATAAGCGCCTTATCGCGCACGATTCCGGCGTTGTTTACGAGGCCATCAAGCCGTCCGAATCTCTCCCTGGACTGCTCGATCATGTGTTGGCATTGTTTGAGCTCTCGAACATCGGCCTGCACGGAAAATGCTTCAGCGCCCGCTTGCCCAAGGTCGCGCGCAAGCGTCTCCGCTCCTGCAAGATCCTGGTTATACGTGAATACGACACGCGCTCCCTGGCGGCATAACTCGGTTACGATCGCGCGTCCGATCCCTCGACTGCCTCCAGTGACGCAAATCACGCGGTCCTGTAGCGCCATTAGCGCTGTGTTCTCTCTGGTCGCTGGCGCTCTCCCGCGTCTCTTCGAATTCGCCACACTCTGCCGTGCCATCACCGCATCACTATGTTGTGGGAACCCGGATCATGAGTCGCAATCAATGCTGACGACACGCCGGTGGGACCGAATCCATCAAGAAGAGCATGGATCTTCTCAGGACGCTCCCCAACCAGGAGTTCCGTCCCCTCCTCCCCGCGAGCCGCAGACTTGCCATGGGCTGCGGCGACAACCCGACTGGAAGCCCTCGAGTTCAAGATCCCAAGCATTTCAGCCAACTGCAGGGCTCCGCCCGCACTGAACGGCTCTCCAAATAAGCCCTTTGGGACCGATAGGGGAATCTGCCGTTCGCCAAACACGCCCCGGATGGCTGTGAGTTCCATCAGGTCTGCGGCTTTGGATGAGTTGGCGCACGCGCTGACCCTGTCAATCTCCAGAGGATTCAGACCGGTTTCGCGCAGAGCTTCCCGTATAACCGCAATCAGACCCTCTGCCTTTGGGTCGTAGCGGTACATTGAATCCGGGTGAAATTGGCTGGCATAGCCCGACAGCTCGGCATAAATGGTTGCCCCACGCTGCACGGCCGATTCCGAGGACTCAAGAATGAAAAAGGCCGCCCCCTCTCCAAGCAGCGTTCCGCAATGCCGGTCATCAAACGGCCGAAATGGTGGAAGCGTGCCATCCTGTGATGTAGCCAGGAGCCCGAGTTTGTAAAATCCAAGAAACGTCTGAAAACACAGTTCTTCAACTCCACCCACCAGGAGCGCCTGGACTCGTCCCAACCGCAGCATATCCATCGCGTATCCGATGGCATCAAGGCTCGCCGTGAACCCAGTAGAAATCGTGGCGTTCATCCCCTGCAGACCAAACCGGATCGCTACCTGGCTCGCGGGAGAATTGATCACGGTATTTGGAAAATGCGCCGGATTCACATATCGGGGGCCGTTGCGAAGCCCGTCCATATCGAACTCACTGATGGACCTGACACTTCCCATCGTCGAGCCCAGGATCACTCCGATGTCAGACCGGCTGCCGTCTGTAATTTCAAGCGCTCCATCCTCAATGGCCAGTTTGGCTGCCACCAGCGCCAAGAGAGTCGTCCGGTCAAGGTTGCGTAATCCTTTCGAGCCCAGGTGAGCCGCAGGGTCAAAATCACTGATTTCCCCCGCCCAATGGCACCGATAGCCCGACGTGTCAAACAGGGTGATCCGCTTGATTCCGGATACCCCGTTCAGGCAGTTGGCCCAAAAAGCATCTTTGCCGATGCCGTTCGGCGCCACCACACCGACTCCGGTGATCACAATGGGTGAATCAGTCATTCCTCACCAACGACAAGAATGGCCTTGGCAAACATGGTTCCTGCTTCGAACCATTCACCTTGCATACGGAGCCGAACTGTACGCTTGGCTGTCCAAGGCCTGCTTGTCTTCAAAAACGTCCGACACACCCGGTTACTCCGATGCAATCCTTTCTTATGACAAACGCGATGACCGATTCGATGAGACCGATCAGGTTTCGCCTGTCTTCAACCCATGCCGCAACGCGCCCTGCTTGATGCTGGTCACCAGCTTGGCGAAGGTCCGGCGCTGGTCCACGTACTGGACGCCGATTTCTTCGATGGTCTGCTTGTCCTCGGCTTCGAGGTTGAGGCCGTACACGATGACTTCCTTCGGACGGAAGGGGGATTCGACGATGCGCGAGGCGAGCTGGCCGCAGGAGATCTGATACAGCGTGTCGAAGTTGATCAGCACCAAGTCGGGATGGTGGGACATGAGTTTCTGAACCGCGTCATTGATGGAATACGCGAACTCGACCTCATAGAGCCCCCCGCATCGGCTGCGGTCCGCGAAGAATTCCCTGAGGTAGGGAGTCAGCCGGTCCTGCTCATTCGGCAGGACCTCCAGGACGAAGAGGAGCTTCGCTTTGGGCGTGCCTTCCATCACCTTCGACTTGATGAAGGCCTTCTCGCCCCGCTCGGAGGCCGACAACACCTCGATCACCTTCTTCTTGAGCTGATCGAGCCCGATCGGTTTGGCGAAGAAGGCATCCACCCCCAGCGCGTCCACCGCCTTCTTGTTTTCCTCATCATAGGCGGTGATGACAAATGTCTTCATGTCGGTGTAGTCCTGCTTGATGATCTTCAAGAGCTCGATCCCGTTCATGCCCGGCAGCTTGATGTCAATGAGCCCAAGCGCCGGCTGGTGCTCCTTGATGAGCCGCAGGGCGGCCTCGGCGCTGGCGGCGGTCAGCACCTGATATCCGCGATTGCTGAAGAAACTGCTGAGCGTCTCAAGCAGGACCTTCTCGTCATCGACGATGAGGACCTTCCCTTTCACGATGGCCTGCTGTTCAAGATAGGCCTCGTAATCTTCGCAGTCCACGTGGTAGTCGGTTTCGCAATAATTGCGGATGTACCACGCGCGCTCGGTGCTCACCCAGCGATGCTGGCTGCCTTCTTTCACCCGGCACAGGACCTTGTCGTTATTGAATAGAGGACACTTCGCCATTACATTCCTTCCTTAAGAGAAGAGCTATCTGATTACACGGATTTTCAATGGATTACACGGATTGAGCAACTGACGTGCCCCATGTCCCTCGCCCCGCGCCCCATTCCTATTCATACTTTTTGATCACGAGCGCCGAGTTCTTCCCGCCGAAACCAAAGGAGTTTTTCAGCGCGAAATCGATGGTCGCCTTTCTCGCGGTGTTGGGCACGTAATCGAGATCGCATTCCGGATCCGGAGTTTCGTAATTGATGGTGGGGGGTATGAGCTGATGCTCGAGCGCCAGTGTCGTGGCGATCAGTTCGACCGCCCCCGCCGCGCCGATCAGGTGCCCGATCATGGACTTGGTGGATGAAACAGGGACCTTGTAGGCGCGCTCGCCGAAGACCTGTTTAATCACCAGAGTTTCGGTCTTGTCATTCAGGGGAGTGGATGTCCCATGGGCGTTGATGTAGTTGATATCCGCCGGCTTGATCTCGGCGTCCGCCAGCGCAATATTCAGGGCCCGCGACGCCTGCCTGCCGCTCGGCTCAGGGGCGGTCATGTGATACGCGTCGCAGGTCATGCCGAACCCGCTGATTTCCGCGTAGATATGGGCGCCCCGGCGCTTCGCGTGTTCCAGATCTTCCAGGACCAGCATGCCGGCTCCCTCGCCCAGCACGAACCCATCCCGGTTCTTGTCGAACGGCCGGGAGGCGCCTTCGGGCTTGTCGTTCCGCTGGGACATCGCGCGGAGCATGCAGAAGGCGGAAAACGCCTGGGGAAACACCGTGGCCTCGGCCCCGCCCATCAGGATCACGTCCAGCTCCCGCTTGCGGATGGCGTTAAACGCGTACCCGACCGCATCGAGCGCTGAAGAACAAGCGGTGGCGATCGAAAAGCTTGGTCCATGAAGGCCGAGCTCGATCGAAATGAAGCTTGCGGGAGCATCCGGGAACACGGTGAGCGCCGTAAACGGGTTGATCTTCATGGGACCCTTGTCCCGATGCACATCCGCCTGTTCCAAAATGAACGCATGGCCCGCCATGGCGGTCCCCACCACGACCCCGATGCGCTCGCGGTCCTCCTTGGACATGTCCAGCTTGGCATCCTTGACGGCCATTTTGGACGCTGCGACGGCCATCTGCGAAGTTAAGTCCATGCGGCGAGACCACTTGGCATCGATGTACGTGCCGAAATCAAACCCGTTCAGCTGGGCGGCAAATTGGGTCGGATACGGGCTCGGGTCGAACTTGGTGACCCGCTTGACCCCGGACTTGCCGGCGCTCAGGCCCTGCCAGAATTCTTCCTTCCCGGCTCCGATGGAACTGATGACCCCAAGGCCGGTTATGACAACACGGTTATGCGAGTTGTTCGTTTTCATGCAAGTTTCGCTTCTCTCGCCTTCTTCGCTGGAGGGGCCGGTTCCACTGCTGCGCCTTCATCCACTCGTCAACCTCGCTCTTCCGGAAACGCCAGTGCTTCCCGATCTTGGCTGCAGGAATACGGCCATTCTGCGCCAGGGCGTATACGGTGGGCCTCGGAATCTTCAAATATTTTTGAAGCTCTGCGACCGTGAGTATGTCGGATTCAAGCACTTCCATGACTACCTCAAGTAGTTGGATTACACGGTTTTTAAGAAGGATTACACGGATTAGAGCGTTAGCTAATCAGTGTAATCCACTCTAAATCCGTGTAATCAATCGATATTTGATCACGAGAGAAATGCTAGTTGTTGCTCGTTATTATATAAGACGGAGCCGAATAGACAAGGGAAATTTGGCAGGAGTAGCCTTGCGGATGTAACTCTCAGGCGGGAAAAGCTGTTACGTCGTTTCCTTCTTCAATCTCATCGGCAGGCGACTATCGGTAGCCAACGGCAGCCGAATCGTGACCGTCACCCCCTGCCTGCCAGCGCTTTCCATTGCAATCTTCCCTCCGTGCTCGGCAATGATACTCCGAACTACCGAAAGGCCAAGACCGGTCCCGTGAGGCTTGGTAGAAAAGAAGGGATCGAATACCTTCCCGATCTGTTCGCGAGGGATCCCCTGCCCATTGTCCCGGATAGCCAGTACGGCTTCCGGACCTGACAGACTGAGAGACGCGACGACTCGTCCGGCTCCATTCATCGCATCTAAGCTGTTCAAAACGAGATTCAAGAACACCTGTTGCAGCTTCTGGCGGTCACCCAGCACCATGGCCGGCGCCGCATAGTCTTTTTGAACTTCCACATGCCGCTTGACTAACTCGTTATTCAGCAGCTCGAGTGTTTCATCAAGAGCTTTGGATAGCTCGACCGGCTCGAGTTTCGGCGGCTGTGGCTTGGCGAATTCCAAGAGCTCCTGGACGATCCGGTTGATGCGGTCCACTTCTCCGCCCACGATCTTTCTGAACTTGGCCCGGAACTCGTGGTCCGCATGGTTCGCTTCCAGGTATTCAGTGAAGGTGCGAATCGAGGACAACGGGTTCTTGATTTCATGCGCGAGACCGGCTGCCAAGGTGGCCACGGCCTTCATTTGATCGCCCCTCCGAATCTCAAAAAGCAATTGATCGCGCTGAGCAGCCAATTCATACGCAGTACCTTTGAAGAGAGCCCGGTCTATAAAGTGTTGGATCCGATCACGAACCGGGTTGAAGAAGAAAGCAATTATGAACGCGACTATTAAAGAAGAGAATAGCGTTTCATACCCGAGCATTCCTTGAAACGTCCTCTCCAATACAAGTACCGCTATAAGATACGTGCAGGAAATCAATCCAACCAACAATGAGTACAAAAGGCTCTTACGAACGACAACCACAATGTCGAGCAACTGGTGTCGTACAATTGCATAAGCAACAATCACTGAATGTATCGGGATTAGAAATCCTCCTAGAGGAGGCAACATTACACCAAACGCCGGTAATATTGTTGATCCTCCGCCACCGAACCCAGCAAGCATCCCCCAGAAGACTAGCTGCAACCGTTTCTTCTCTTCACCGGAGCAATTTTGCTGCGCGATCCAAACCCGACGATGAGCCAATACTGCCAACAAGATCCAAATGCAGAAGAAGGTCAAATACATGGGGTTGGACTTATGATAATAGAAAGCTCCAAAAACCCATTGCACCTCACTAAGTCCTCGTCCATCCCACAACAAAGCTATCCAGACTAGTGCACTTAAATAACCAGATAATGGAGCCCTTGAGGTTATTCCTGCAAGTACATATGCTAAATGAAAGTAAGTTACACATAGAAGATATCCACCCACATGCGCGAATCGCCAGAACCATAGAGCTTCATGAGCTTGCCATGTGCTTGCTGCCAACCAGGTTCCGAGACCCCAAACGCCAACTGACAGTTGAAACACAATCATTAATCTCGCTGAAAACCGAGGGTTCCTTTGAAACAACACAAACACAGCAAGAGAGAAGGATGTTACCGCAATCAATAGGCCTGAAACAGCCAGCGGGTTCATAAGTCCAATTGATTCTTGAGGGGTAAACATATCTGCACTTCCGTTCCCTGTCCGGGCTGACTATTGATCTTTACTTTTCCACCATGGTCCCGGATGATCCCTTCCACGACAGCCAGGCCTAGCCCTGTACCATTTGGCTTCGAACTGAAGAACGGCTCACGCACGTGAGGCAGGTCTTTTTCCGCAATCCCCTGTCCGGAATCACGAACCGACACCTGCAGAGCAGTTCCTTCGCTTCGAATACCAATCTCAAGCTTCCCTCCAGCCCCGTTCATCGCCTCAAGGCCGTTCAGAAAAAGGTTGAGGAAAACCTGGCGAAGCTTCTGCGGATCTCCGGAAATGGGGGCGGCGCTGCCATACTGCCGGTGTACTTCCACATGTCGTTTGAGCAGCTCATTGTTCATCAGATCCAGTGTTTCATCGATAACTTTCGGAAGATCCACCCGTTCCAATCTCGGTGGTTGGGGCTTTGCGAACTCCAACAGTTCCTGAACAATGTGATTAATTCGCTCCACCTCCGCGCCAACAACTCTTTGGAACTTTGCAATGAATTCTGGATCACTCTTCCGGCTTTCGAGATGCTCAACAAAAGTCTTAATCGATGACAACGGATTCCTGATTTCATGAGCAAGTCCAGCGGCCAGCGTTCCTACGGCTTTCATCTGGTCACCTTTCCTCATCTCACTGACGAAACGTTCCTTCTGTTCGGCCAATTCAGGAGGTGTTGCCTTGAAGAGCGCTCGATCAATCACCGTTTGGACCCGACCGCGCACTGGATTAAAGAATACCGCGATGAGAAATCCCGCTGCTGCCGTCGCGACAATTGATTCATATCCCAGAATGTTTTGAAAGAATCTCTCCATGACTATCACCAGCATCAGATACAAACCTGTCATGCAGGCCACCAATCCCGAATAGATCAAGCTCTTCCTGATGACAACTCTGATGTCCATTAACTGATGCCGAATAATTGCATACCCGGTAATCCCTGCAAAGATGGGAATCACAAGATCGTGGGGAAAGGGCTCGATGCCATAAT
>DASWKB010000009.1:0-2128 GCA_036396895.1 bacterium
GGGCTGGACGGCGGACGAGGTGCCCGAGCGCTCCCCGATTCTGGCCATCACTGAGCAGGGGAGCCCCGTCAGCATCTGCTTCTGCGCGAGGCAATCAGCGGCGGCTGCCGAGGCCGGCCTCGAGACCGCGCCGCAGTTCCGCGGTCGAGGCTTCGGCCCCCGGGTAACTGCCGCGTGGGCAGGGGCCATTCGCGCGTCGGGCCGTCTTCCGCTCTACAGCACCTCCTGGAGCAACCAGCCGTCGCTCGCCGTGGCCCGCAAGCTCAGCCTCAACCCATCCGCGAGTCATTGGAGCCTGTCCGATTGAAGCCTCCAAGCGCGGCTGGCTAACCCGCAAATGCAGCTGCCGGGGGCCTGAGCGCGGCGGCAGCCGCGCGATATATTCACCGCGAGGCTGCGCGGCTGCCGCCGCACGCCCCCGCAGCTGATTTGCAGTTCGTTCTATGAGAGCGATTGTCAAGGGCAGACCCTCTCCCCGCTGATCGCGAGGGCTTCTTTTCCCTGGCAATCAGCCCCGATCCCTGCCGGCGCGTTGATCGCAGCTGGCGCTTTCGGGTGCGCGGGGCAGTCCGCTTCCGCATCGGTCACCTCCCTGTCGACTCCCGATCCCATCGGACGTTCGCAAGCGCTTGGGGTCCCGGACGGCAGACCATGGTTCTATCGGAGACTCGGCGCGACGCCGGCCTGACGCTTCTTCGGGTCTTGCGAGGGGGCCTACAGTTAGGCGAGTGCCTCGGCTGGACTGAGCGCCGGGCGACGACCTGCTTGAGACTGCCCCCCGCACCGTTGCCCGGGGCATCGGGAGGCGCTGGCGAGGGACCGTCCCGCCCCAGCCGCGAGCTCCCGCCCCTTAGTGCGCTTGCTGCGTCAATTGCGTCGGATCGTAACGTTCTCCTTTTTTCCACAGCCGTAACGTAAGGGCCGCGAGCTTGCGGGTGAGCGTCACCCGCGCGAGCTCCTCGCGCATGCCGCGCGCCAGCATCCCGCGATAGAACGCCTGGAGCGGGCCCACCCGCGCGGTGGCCGCCGTCGCCGCGCCCTTGAAGACGTCCTTGAGGACCCGGTTGTGATTCGGGTTGAGGCCGCGGGTCAGGGGGGCCCGCCGCCGGCGCACCGGCCGGCCGTGCTGCATCTCGTAGTCGGCGCTCGAGTGCGTCACCACCGCCAAGCCGGCGTAGGCCCACAGATGCCGCTTGGTGCGAAACCGCCAGGGCGTCTGCATGGTGGCCAGGAGCAGCGCCACCCGCACGGGTCCCAAGAACGGAATCCCTCGTAACACCGACCAGGCCGGATCGCGCCGTGCCTCGGCGAGCATGGCGCCCTTGGCCTTCGGGCGCAGCGCGCGGAGGACGTCGAGCTCGGCATACAGCGTCTCCGCGCGAAACCGCACGCCCCGCTCCGGGAGCTTCGCCAGCCAGGTCGCCCGGTCCCGGACCTGGTAGACCCGGGTGCCGGGGGTCGGGATCGCCCGGGCCCGAAACAGCGCCTTGAGCCGGAGCATGACCCGGGTCGCGTCTTCGACGAGGTTCCGATAGGTGCGGGTCAGTTCCTTCAGGGTGGCGCGATGGGGACTGCCATGATAGACCGCCCGCAGCTCGCCCCGCCAAAGCCGCGCCGACAGCCCGTCGGCATCGACTTGATCGCCTTTGTTCCCGCGCCGCTTTTCCCCATGGCGATCGCAGACCACCACCCGGTGGACGAGCGGGACGAGCAGATCGTGAAGCCACTGGGCCTGGGTGCCTTCCTCGAAGGCGACGTGCACCGTCCCCCGCATCCCCCGGAAGCATTCCACCACGGCCGGCGCCTCGGTGGGGAGGATGCTCCGGGCGATCACCCGCCCGGTCTCCGTCCGCACGGAGGCGAGGGTCGTTGCCTGATGCACATCGAGCGCGACATACTTCGTAGTCCGTTTCATGAGAGTCGCTCCTTGCTGGGATCCATGTGTCTTCGGCGACTTCATGGTAGCAGCAAGGGGCGCGCTCTCAACATGCGTTAGGCGGCGGCTAGCCTCGGTCGCGGCCGCCACGCACCTGCGGTTCGCTAATCCGCGGCAGCGCCTGCGGTTGAGTTGACAACTGTTCCCGTCATCATGCGGACACGATCGGAGGCGAGAAGAACGGCCAGTCTG
>DASWKB010000010.1:0-5479 GCA_036396895.1 bacterium
AGCACCGGGCGCTGAGCCTGCAGAACTTCGTGCGCTATTACAATCATGCACGGCCCCATCTCAGTCTTGGTGGACTCACGCCTGTTCAACGACGCCAGGCCTACTTTAAACTGTCACCGATGTCTTGAAACAACACATCTATCTTCTACCTTCTACCTTCTACCTTCTACCTTCTCATGGTAATGCCCACGCCGTGCCCCGGAGCGAACGAAGTGAGCGGAGTCCTGAGCAAGGTCGAAGGACTCGCCCCGTCCTGGTCGCTGGTTGCTGGTCGCTGGTCTCCGGTTGCTGTGAGGAGATGACGGAATGATCGGTCAAACCCGGCTGCTCGCCACGCTGGCGAAACTCGCGAAGCAGGCCAAGGCGGACGGCGTCAGCTGCTCCGCCCGGGCGGCGACGCGCCGCGTGTTCCGCTTCGCCGACGGCGCGATCCATCAGGACGTCATGCAGGAACGCGTCGAGGTCGCCATCACCGTGATCCGGGGAGCGCGCCTCGGCGTGGCGACGACGCACACGCTCGACACCGCGAGCCTGACGCGCTGCCTGAGGCGCGCGGAGCATCTGGCCGAGCACGCGCCGACGCTCGCGCCGCCGCCGGTCCTGCCCCACGGACACAAGGTCCGCACCCGGGCGGATTACCTCGCCGCCGCCGCGCGCGCCACGCCGGAGGCCTGCGCGACGCTCATCAAGCGCTGGACGCACCAGTGCCGCGGCGCCGGCGCGACGCTGGCCGGGTCGCTGAGCACGGGCGAGGAGGAGCTGGCCGTCGTCAACACCGAGCGGGTCTCCTGCTACGCCGCGTGGACGATCGCCGCGGCGAAGCTGGTGCCGCAGTACCGCGCGCTGTCCGGATTCTCGAGCGCCATCGGCCGGTCGCTCCAGGAGCTGGCGCCTGACGCGCTGCTCGCCCGGGCGCTCCGGCAGTGCCTCCACCGACGCGAGCCGGTGCGGATGCCGCTGGGCACCTACGAGGTCATCCTGGAGCCGGACGCGCTCGCGGAGCTGATGGAATGGCTGGCCGGTATCGCGTTCAGCCCGAAGAGCGTGCAGGACCGCCTGAGTTTCCTCGCCGGGCGGATGGGCGAGACGGTGATGGACCCGCAGATCACGATCTACGATGACGGCAACGAGCCCGGCACCATCCGCTTGCCGTTCGATTATGAAGGGGTGCCGCGCCGGCGCGTCTCGCTGATCGAGCGCGGCAAGGCCGCAGGGATCGTGTACGACACGGGCTATGGCGCGCGCTTCGGCGTGCCCTCGACGGGCCATGCGCTGCCGCCTGACGACGCGGAAGGGCCGATGCCGCTGCATCTGGCCCTGGCCCCCGGCTCCGTGTCGGTCGAGGCGATGATCGGGTCCTGCCGGCGCGGGCTGCTGATCCCCCGATTCCATTACGTGAACGGCCTGCTCAACCCGCGGGAAGCGCTGATGACGGGACTCACCCGCGAAGGCGCGTTCCTCATCGAAGACGGGGCGCTCGCCGCCCCCATCGCCACCTTGCGCTTCACGCAGAGCCTGCTCGAGGCGTTGTCCTCCGTCCGGGGCGTCTCCGCCGAGCGGCGGCTCATCGGCGATCCCGGCACCGGGACGGGACTGGCGCTGATGCCCGCCGTCCACCTGGCGGGATTCCGGTTCACGGGGCAGTCGGCATGATGCGCCCGGCGGTCCGCATCAGGCGCGTCGGGGCGTTGGCCCTCGCGCTGGTCATGCCGGGCTGCGCCGTCGTGCCGGCGATCGGCTCTCGCGCCCCCCGCCTACCAGCGACGCCCCCGCCGCTCATCGGCGGGTATACGGACGCGACCGGCGTCATCCACGCGCACACGACGTATTCCGACGGGACCGCCGCGTTCGATGAAGTCGCCTGGATCGCGGCCGGCCAGGGCCTGGACTTCCTCATCGTGACCGACCACAACACGCTCGGGCCGGTCCGGGACGGCCGTCCGGGATGGTACGGACCGACGCTGGTGCTGGCCGGAACGGAACTCAGCACCGCCGCCGGGCATCTCCTGGCCCTGAACGTGCGCGAGGAGATTCCCCGGGAGGGGCGCTCGGCTCAGGCCGTCATCGATGCCGTCAACGCCCAGGGCGGGCTTGCGTTCGCCGCTCATCCGTTCGGGAAGCGGCCGTGGACCGATTGGTCGGTCCGCGGCCTCCTCGGCATGGAGATTTACAACGCGTTCGATGATTTTATTTCGGAGTCCCGCTGGTCGCTGCCGATCTGGATGCTGCTCTACCCCCGGGAGCCGTTCCTGCGCGCCATGCTCGACCGGCCGCGCCGGAATCTGGAGCACTGGGATGCCATGCGCGCGGCGGGCGCGCCGCTGGTCGGTATCGGCGTGCCCGACGCGCACGGGCCCCGAGCCCTCGGGGTGTCTTTGGCGCCGTACGGCGTCATGTTCCGCCTGGTCCGCACGCACCTGCTGGTGGCTCCCGGGCCGCTGACAAAGGAGGCGATCTATGACGCGCTCCTGGCGGGACGGGCGTACGTCGCGTTCGAGCTGGACGCGTCAGCCGAAGGCGCCGCGTTCACGGCGGAGCAGGACGGCCGCGTCGCGGCGGTCATGGGTGAGACCATGCCGTATTCCGCGGATGTGACACTCCTCGCGTCCGTGCCCGAAGCGGCTCGGATCACGATCCTGCGGGACGGCCGGCCCGTCCTGCGGACCACGGGACGCCGGGCAGAGCTGTCCCCCCCCGGCCCCGGCGCCTACCGGATGGAAGCCGAGCGCCGTGGGGAGCCCTGGGTGTATTCCAATCCCATTTCGCTCGAGGGCGCGCCATGAGACCGGGCCATGTGGCTGCCGCCGCGCTGCTCCTCGGCGGCTGCGCCTCCCTGCCGCAGCGGCCGGACGCCCGCGGGGGTCAGGCCCTGCCCGCGGAGGTGGCGGCGTATTACGACTACCCGCGCGCGCCCATCGAGGCGACGATGGAGCTCACGCGCGAGCGGCGCGCCTGGCGGGAATACCGGGTGACGTTTCCGCTTGCCGCGGTGGATTTCGAGCCGACCGAGCCTGTGGTCGAGCTGGAATGGTTCGAATCGACGGCACCGGGACCGCGCCCCGCGGTCGTGTTCAACGCCATCCTCGGCGGCGACTATCCGCTCGAGCGCGGAATCTGCCGCTTCCTGGCCGCGAACGGGTTCCACACGGCGCTCCTCCATCGCAAAACGCTCAAGGTCGGCCCCGATCAGCCCGTCGAGCGCATGGAGCTCCTGCTGCGCCAGGGCGTGGTCCGAATCCGGCAGAGCGTCGACTGGATGGAGCAGCAGGAGACCGTGGATGCCTCGCGCATGGGCACCTTCGGCATCAGCATGGGCGCCATCGCGAGCGTCCTGTGCGCGGCCGTGGAACCCCGCCTGCGGGCGCACGTCGCGGCGCTGCCCGGAGGAAGCATTCCCGACATCCTGGCGAGCACGCACGACTCGATGCTGACGAAGCCGAGGATGAAGTACCTCAAGGCCCACGACCTCACGCCGGAGGAACTGGACGCGATGCTCAGACAGCTCGTGCGCACGGACCCGCTGCTGCTCGCGCCTTACGCGGATCCGGACGCGCTGTTCGTGGTCGTCGCCATGTTCGACCGCACCATCGGCACCGAGAACTCGCTCCGCCTCTGGCGGGCCCTCGGACGCCCGCGAGTGACGTTTCTGCCCTTCGGCCACTACACCGCCTACCTGTCCGTGCCCTACCTCAAATTCGCGGGACTCCGGTTCCTCAAAGAGAAGCTGGAACCGTAGCGACCGGCAACCAGAGACCAGCAACCAGAGACCAGCGACTAGACGTCGTCTATTCCGTCTGTTCTGTCACACGAGCGGCGAGAAGCTGGACGCTGGAAGCTAGAAGCTGGAACAGGAGCTGTTGCTAACCGATTGTTCCAGCCTCCAGCCTCCAACCTCCACCTCTTTCTCTTCGCCTCTGTGGTGTCGTCCTGACTCTTGCGTCCTCTGTGCTTCTGTGCAATCCCACGTTACGCGTTTCACGTTACGCGTTACGCGACCTGGACGAACCCTAATAATGCCAGCCTCCGCCTCAGCCAGGCCCCCTTGTCACTTGATCCTCCCGCCAGGCATACTTGCTTAGCCGCGTGGGCTGCAAGCCCGGCGGCCAGGGGAGGAGTCAATCCGGGGCATGCACAGGCGCAATCGGCGCGGATCGCTGTACATCATTTCTTACGTCTTCATCTCGATGCTCTCGCTCGCGGTGGCCGTCGGACTTCAGCGCGGCGCGACGGACCTCCGGGCCGCGGAGCGTCAGGTGGAGCTCCTGCAGTCTTTCTACCTGGCGGAAGCGGCCGTGGACCAAGCGCTGGCGAACATCCGCGCCGGCACCGCGGATTCCATCCAGGCCACCGCACTCCTCACCGGCACCTACGCCGCCGTCATCACCTCCCCCAGCGCCAATACCTATGAGATCATCGGCCAGGGCACCCGTTCCTCGATTGTTCAGTCCTCCGTCGAGATGATCGCGGAGCTCGGTGTGACGCCCTTGTTCCCCAACGGCGTCTTCGGAGACACGTCGGTGAACCTGGACGCCGACGCCACCATCGACAGCTTCGATTCGACCCTCGGCAATTACGCCTCGCAGACGCCCGGAAGCGACGGCAACCTCGGCACCAACAGCACCGAAGACGATGCCGTGGTCCTGAACAGCGGCGCGATGATCGCCGGCCAGGTGGTCGTCGGCGCCGGCGCCTCCGACCCGGCGGCGGTGGTGGAAGACCATGGCGCGACGATCACGGCCAGTCCGGCCATCGTCGCCCAATCGGAGCCGATGGAGATGCCGGCCGTCACGTCGCCAGGCGGCTCGTGCGCGGCGGAGACGCTTGCGAACTCCGAGGTCCTGACCCTATATGAGGCGCTCAGCCCGTACTGCTTCACGTCCCTGCTCCTGAAGAATTCCGCCTCCATCGAAGTCGTGGGCAGCGTGATCGTCTACGCTGAAAGCTTCGATGCGCAGAACAGCGCCCAGGTCAACGCCTCCGGTTCGCCCACGCAGCTCGTGTTGCTCATCACCACCGATGCGCCGGTCAACTTGTTCAACTCCGGCGGGTTCGTCGGCGCCATCTACGCGCCGCAGTCCAACGTGGAGCTGAAGAACGGGGTCGAGCTGTTCGGCGCCATCACCGCCGAATCGGTCGACATGAAGAATTCCAGCTTCGTCCATTACGATACCGCGCTCGCCGGCGTCAACCCGGTCGACCCCGACCTGGACATGTCGGTCCTCTCCTGGCGCGACCTCTGATCCGCATTCGGGACAGGGGACACGGGACAAGGGACGTGTCGTGCGATCGTCGAACTGGTAGGGGCTGGAAGGTGGAGGATAGAAGGTGGAGGGTGGAAGGTGGAAGGTGGAAGGTGGAAGGAAGCAATTCCACCTTCTACCCTCTATGTTCCACCTTCAACCTTCCTTCTTCCACTTTCTATCTTCAGCGCACGATGAACGATGGCCGAGCTCCGTTCCCCCTTGTCGCGCGGGGCTGA
>DASWKB010000011.1:0-41064 GCA_036396895.1 bacterium
GAAGACGATCCAGCGGGCGCTGGGGCTGATCCTGATCGGGCGGTATCTCGAGCGGATCGCGGACCACGCGACGAACATCGCGGAGGACGTGTTCTACGTCGTGCGCGGCCACACCATCAAGCACCACGTCGCGGAAGCCGGCGCCCCCCCGGGGGGCGCACAAAGCGCTTGACATACCCCAGGGGAGTATGGCATACTCCCGGTGAGTATGGGAGGGGGCATGTCACAAGGCGTCAATCATATCGCCACGCTCGCGCGCCTGCGGCGCATCGAGGGCCAGGTGCGGGGAATCGCCCGCATGGTCGAGGCGCGCCGGTATTGCATCGACATCATCCAGCAGCTCACGGCCGCCCGGAAAGCGCTCGATCACGTGACGCTGCAGGTCATGAGCGGGCACATCAACGGCTGCGTGAGCGAGGCCATTCGCCATCGGCAGGGGAAGCAGAAGATCGATGAGCTCATGCGGACCATCAACCGGTTCGTGAAATGACCCGGCGGCTCATCGCGGCGGTCCTCGCGGCGTGGCTGGCCGCGGCGCCGGCAGCGGCCGCGGCGGCGCGGTGCGCGCCTGCGGCGCCCTCGTGCTGCTGCGTCGGCACGGACGCGGGCGCAGGCGGCTGCGGGATGAGCGCCTGCCCGCCGCCTGCGGGCGGATCGCCTGAGTCCGCGATGGCGCCTCTGCCGCGCGGCCTGGACCTGGCTGCCGAGGCGGCGCCGGGATTCGGATTCGTCTTCACGAGCATTGAACGGCCCCGTGCGTCGTTCACAGCCGAACCGCGTTCCTTCCACAGTCCTCCGCTCGCCGTCTATCTTCGCGACTGCGTGTTCCGCCTCTGATTTCTCCCGGCCGCCCCGGACGCTCGTCCGGGAGCGGCAAGCGCCCGCTCCGCGGGCGTCCGTGTGATGGCACGCACAGGGAAGGAGGAATCACGACATGCCGACTCGAATCGTTACACGCACCTGGCAGGGACCGGCCGCCGCGCTGCTCGCCCTGCTCTGGGTTGCGATGAGCCCGGGGCCGGTGCGGGCGGCCGATCCGGGTCCGCCGGAGACTCCGGTTGCGCTTGAGACGCTGCTGGAGGAAGCGCGCGCCAGGAATCCCAGGATCAGGGCCGCGCAGGCCGCGTGGCGGGCGGCGCGGCTGGACATCCCGCAGGCGTCGGCGCTCCCGGACCCCACCGTGGGCTATATGGTGATGGGGGAACACCTGGAAACCCGCCTCGGTCCCCAAGAGCACGTCTTCGAGGTTGAGCAGATGGTGCCGTTTCCCGGCAAATTGCTGGCCCGGCGCCGTGAGGCCGCGGCGGCGGCCCGGGCGGCGGAAGCGGCCGTCCGCGGCATCGAGCAGGACGTGCGCCTGAGCGTCGCTCAGGCGTATTATGACTTGTACGCCGTCGACGGCACGATCCGGGTGGTCGAAGACCTGCAGGAGCTACTCCGGAACATCGAAGGCATCGCGCAGGCCCGCTATGCATCGGGGACCGGCTCCCAGCGCGACGTCGCGAAAGCCCAGGCGGAAGTCTCGGACACGATCCAGCGGCTGTTCGTGCTGAGGCAGCGCCGCGAGACGCTGGGGAGTCTGCTGAACGCGCTGCTCGACCGCGATCCCCGTGGCGCCGCGCCTTCGACGGTGCGCCCCGATGTCCCTTCGGCGGCGCTCGAGCTCGACACGCTTCTGGAGTTGGCGCGCACGCACCGTCCGGAGCTCGCGGCGGCTGCGGCGAACGCCGAGGAAGCGGCTCACGCCGCCGCCCGGGCGAAACTCGCCTACGCGCCGGACCTGTCGGTCGGCTTCCGCTATATCGGCATCGGCGATGGGACCACGTCGCTCCCGCATGACGGGCGCGACGCCTGGATGGTGCCGGTCATGGTCACGGTGCCGTTGTGGCAGAACCGGATCGTGCCGGAGGTGTTGGAAGCGGCGCGGCGGCGCGAGGCCAGCCGCGCGCTCCTGGAGGAGGAGACGAACCTGACGGAATTCGCCGTGCGCGACGCCTTTGCGCGTTTCGACGCCGCCCGGCGCATCGTGTCGCTCTATGAGCACGCCCTGATTCCGGAAGCGGAGCTGGCGCTGCGCTCGGACCAGGCGGGGTATGAGGCGGGGCGCACGGACGTGCTCAACCTGATCGACAGCGAGCGCGTGTATCTCAACGCGAACGTGGCGCACCTGCAATCGCTGGCGGAAGCGCTCACGCAGTTCGCGGCGCTCGAGCGGGCCGTCGGCGCGCCGCTGGACGGCGCCGCAGCGCCCCGCCAAGCGGGCCAAGGAGGCACCGAATGACAAGGCGGACCACGCTCACCCTCATGCTCGGCCTCGCAGCGGCGGGACTGGCGGCCGGCGCGCTGATCCTGACGGCGAACCGAGCGAACGCCCCGGCGGAGGCGCAGGCGGTCTATTACTGCCCGATGCATCCGAGCTATACGAGCGACCGGCCGGGAGACTGCCCGATTTGCAACATGCGCCTGGTGCGCCGCGAGCCGGAAGCCGGCGTGACGGCCGGCGACGCCTCGCCAACGGCGGGCGCGCCTCCCTTCGGGGGGGCGACGTCTCGCCGGCAGATGCCGGCGGACGCCCACGCGGGGCACGACGATCCGGCGAGTCAGGCCGGCTCCATCTGCATTCTGCACAATTGCCCCGAGCTGCACGAGGGACGGCCATGCCCGATGACCGTCGTCGGCGTGCCCGGGGAGCGGGTGGTCTGTCCGATCTGCGGCACGTATCTGGTCCGCGAGGACGGGACGCTGAGCCGGTTGCTGTACTGGACGGACCCGGCGATTCCAGGGTTTCAGGCCGATGGGCCCGGCGTCTCCCCGGCCGGCGCGGCGCTGGTGCCGGTGTACGAGGAGGCGAACCCGACGGTCCAGACCGGGGCCGCTCCGGAGGGGTATGCTCCGGTGCTCCTGACCGCCAAGAAGCAGCAGCTGATCGGCGTCAAGAGCGAACCGGTCATCCGACGCCCCCTGACGAAAACGATCAGGACCGTCGGGCGGATCGCGTACGATCCCGAGCTCTACCAGGCCCAGGAAGAGTATCTGCAGGCCCGCCGGGCGCAGGAGCGGGCGTCTGCGGGCGGCGTGCCCGACGTGCTCGATCAGGCCCGGCGTCTCGTGGAATCCAGCCGGATGAGGCTCCGGCTGATGGGGTTGAGCGATGAGCTGATCCTGGAACTGGAAGCCCGGGGCGAGCCGGATACGCGGCTGCTGCTGGCGGCGCCCGAAGGGGCCGCCTGGCTCTACGCGTCGATCTACGAGTATGAGCTTCCGGTCGTGTCCGTGGGGCAGCAGGTGCAGGTGGCCCTGCCGGCGAGGCCCGGCACGGTCCTCACGGGCATGATTCGGGGCATCGATCCCGTGCTCGATCCCGCCACGCGGTCCGCGCGGGTGCGCGCCGTGATCGAGGACCAGGAGGGAGTCTTGAAGCCGCAGATGTACGTGGATGTGTCCATCGTCATCCCGCTCGGCGAGGTGCTGGCGGTGCCGAGGGAGGCGGTCCTCAACACCGGGACCAAGCAGATCGTGTTCGTGGACCGGGGGCAGGGCCTCCTGGAGCCGCGCGACGTCGTGGTCGGCGCGAGCGCGGATCGCCACATCGAGATCACGCGCGGCGTGGCGGAGGGGGAACGAGTCATCACACGCGGCAACTTTCTCATCGATTCGGAAAGCCGGCTGAAAGCCGCCCTCGAGGGGGTGGGGACCGGGGCGGGACACCAGCATGGCCAGTGAGCCGGGTTCGGAGCCGTCAAGAGGAGCCGAGGCCCGCGAGGGCGTCATCGAGCGCCTCATCGGGTACTCCGCCCGCAACCGGTTCCTGGTGTTCACGCTGGTCCTCGCGTCGCTCGCCGGATCCCTCTGGGCGGTCAAGCAGGTTCCTTTGGATGCGATTCCAGACCTCTCGGACACCCAGGTCATCGTCTACTCCCGTTGGGACCGCAGCCCGGACATCATCGAAGACCAGGTGACGTATCCCATCGTCACCGCGCTCCTGGGCAGCCCGAGGGTCAAGGCGATCCGCGGGTATTCCGACTTCGGCTTCTCGTACGTGTACGTCATTTTCGAGGACGGAACGGATCTGTACTGGGCCCGCAGCCGCGTCCTGGAGTATCTCAGCAAGATCATGCCGACGCTCCCGGAGGGCGTGCGCACGGCGCTGGGGCCGGACGCGACGGGCGTGGGCTGGGTGTACCAGTATGCGCTCGTGGACACGAGCGGCGCGCATGATCTGGCCGACCTGCGGTCCTTTCAGGACTGGACGCTCCGGTACCACCTGCAGAGCGTCCCGGGCGTGGCGGAGGTAGCCTCGCTCGGGGGGTTCGTGAAGCAGTACCAGATCACCGTGGACCCGAACCGGTTGCTGGCCTATGACGTGTCGATCATGAAGGTCATCCAGGCGGTGCGGGAAGGCAATCAGGAGGTCGGGGGGAGACTCCTGGAGTTTTCCGGAGCGGAATACATGGTCCGGGGGCGCGGCTACGCGACCTCGGTCGAAGATTTTGAGCAGATCGTCATCGGCGTGGACGCGTCCGGCACCCCGATTCTGGTGAAGCACCTGGCGGATGTGGCCTTGGGGCCGGAGCTTCGCCGCGGGCTCGCTGACCTGGATGGGACGGGCGACGTCGTGACGGGAACGGTGGTCATGCGCTCGGGCGAGAACGCGCTGCGCGTCATCGACCGGGTCAAAGCCAAGCTGCACGATCTCGAGCCGTCCCTGCCTGATGGCGTGCAGCTGGTGACCCTCTATGACCGCTCCGAACTCATCCGCGACTCCATCGACACCCTCAAGCGGAAACTCCTCGAAGAAATGCTGATCGTCAGCCTGATCATCATCCTGTTTCTCTGGCACGTCCGTAGCGCGCTGGTGGCGATCATCACGCTGCCCATCGCGGTCGCGCTGGCGTTTCTGCCCATGGCGGCCATGGGGCTGACGTCGAACATCATGTCGCTGGGCGGCATCGCTATCGCCGTCGGCGCGATGGTGGACGCCTCCATCGTCCTGATCGAAAACGCCCATAAACGGATCGAACGGTGGAAACAGGAGGGACGGCGCGAGCCGTTCAACGCCGTGCTGATCCGGGCCGCGCAGGAAGTCGGCCGTCCGATCTTTTTCTCACTGCTGGTGATCGCGGTGGCGTTCATTCCGATCTTCAGCCTGGAGGCGCAGGAGGGCCGGTTGTTCAAGCCGCTGGCGTTCACGAAGAACTACGCCATGGCGTTCGCCGCGGTGCTGGCGGTGACGTTGGCGCCGGCGCTGATGGTCACCTTCATCCGGGAACGGCGCTTCGTCTTTCGGCCGCGATGGCTGAGCCGCCTCACCACATTCGTCGCCGGCGGGGAGATCCATGCCGAGGAGCACCACCCGGTCAGCCGGGTGCTGTTCAGACTGTACGAGCCGGTGGTCCGCTGGGTGGTCTCCAGGAGGACGCGCGTGATCGCGGCGGCCGCCGCGCTCATGGTCGTGACCGTCCCGGTCTATCTTCAGCTCGGCCATGAGTTCATGCCGCAGCTCAATGAGGGCAGCATCCTCTATATGCCGACCACGCTGCCGGGCATTTCCGTCACCGGGGCGCAGGCGCTGCTGCAAACGCAAGACCGCATCCTGAAGGGGTTCCCGGAGGTCGAGCGCGTCTTCGGCAAGGCGGGGCGCATCGACAGCTCGACCGACCCGGCCCCGTTCTCCATGATGGAAACGGTCGTGCTGCTCAAGCCCCGGTCCGAATGGCGGCGCGTCGAGCGATGGTATTCCGGATGGGCGCCCGGGTGGCTGCACGCCGCGCTCGGCACGCTCTGGCCCGACCGGATCTCGTACGAGGCGCTGATCGACGAGATGGACCGGGCGCTCCGGATTCCGGGCCAGACCAACGCCTGGACGATGCCCATTAAGAACCGCATCGACATGCTGACGACGGGCGTGCGGACGCCGATCGGGATCAAGATCTTCGGCGACGACCTGGCCAAGATCGAATCGGTGGGCATCCATCTCGAGATGATCCTGAAGGACATCCCCGGCACGCGCAGCGTGTACGCGGAACGGGTGGCGGGCGGGTATTTCGTCGATTTCGACATCAAGCGGGACGCCCTGGCCCGGTACGGGTTGTCGGTGGACGACGTGCAGATGGTGATTATGTCGGCGATCGGCGGCGAGAATATCACCACGACCATTGAGGGCCGGGAGCGCTATCCGGTGAACGTGCGGTACGCCCGCGAGTTCCGGGATGACCTGGAGCAGCTCAGGCGGGTGCTCGTGCCGACGCCTCGCGGCCAGCACATCCCGCTGGCCCAGCTGGCGGACATCCGGATGCTGTCCGGTCCGGCCATGCTGCGGAACGAGAACGGGCTGCTCGCCGGCTACGTGTACGTCGATGTCGCCGGACGGGACATCGGCGGCTACGTGACGGACGCGAAGCGGATCGTCCGGGAGCAGCTCGCGCTGCCCGAGGGCTATGCGCTCGTGTGGAGCGGCCAATACGAATACATGGAGCGGGTGGGGCGCCGCCTGATGCTCGTGGTGCCGATGACCCTGTTTCTGATCTTCTTCTTGCTCTACCTCAATACCCGGTCGCTCGGCAAGACCCTGTTTGTGCTGTTGGCGGTCCCGTTCTCGCTCATCGGAGCGTTCTGGCTCCTCTGGCTGCTGGACTACAACATGTCGATCGCGGTCTGGGTCGGCATTATCGCGCTGGCCGGCGTCGATGCCGAAACCGGCGTCATCATGCTGCTCTATCTCGACCTCGCGTATGACGACGCGAGACGGCGCGGCCGCCTGCGGACCTTTAGCGATCTCGAAGAAGCCATCGTGCACGGGGCGGTGAAGCGCATCCGGCCAAAACTCATGACGGTGGGCACGACGTTCATCGGCTTGCTGCCGATCATGTGGGCGGGAAGCGGCGAGGCGGGCGCGGACGTCATGAAGCGGATCGCGGCGCCGATGGTGGGCGGCATCCTGACGTCGTTCATCTTGGAGCTCGTGGTGTATCCCGCGATCTACGCGGTCTGGAAGTGGCGGGGCGAAATGCGGCAGGGGCGCGCGGCATGGATCCCCGGCCGCGCAGAGGCGCATCATGGCGCGTGACCCGATGTGCGGGATGGAGGTGACGCACACCGATGTGCCACCCGTCGTGCACGAAGGGCGACGGGTCGCATTCTGCAGTCCGCGGTGCCGCGAGATGTTCCTGGCCGACCCGGACCGAAACGCGGACGGACTCTCCGCGCAGGAGTCCGCGTCGGAGCCACGGACCTACACCTGCCCGATGCATCCGGAGGTGGTGCGCGACACGCCGGGGAGCTGTCCGAAGTGCGGGATGGCGCTCGAGGCGCGCGAGCCCGAGACGGAGACGGGGCCGAGCGAGGAACGGCGCTCGATGGAGCGGCGGTTCCGGTGGAGCGTGTGGCTGACGCTGCCCGTGGTCCTGTCCGCGATGGCGGAGATGCTGCCGGGACATCCGCTCGAGCGCGTCCTCCCGATGCGGGCGCTCGGCTGGGCGCATGTCATGCTGGCGACGCCGGTGGTGCTCTGGGGCGGCTGGCCCTTTTTCGCCCGCGGATGGCGGTCGGTCGTATCCCGGCAGCTCAACATGTTCACGCTGATCGCCCTCGGGACCGGCACGGCCTACGGCTACAGCGTGGCGGCCACGATCGCGCCGGGAGTTTTTCCCGATGCGTTCCGCGGTCCTGACGGGGCGGTCGGCGTCTACTTCGAAGCCGCGGCGGCGATCACGACGCTGGTGCTCTTAGGGCAAGTGCTGGAGCTTCGCGCCCGGGAGCGGACCAGCGGCGCGATCAAAGCCCTGCTGGGTCTGGCGCCCACGACGGCGAGAGTCGTCCGCGACGATGGCCGGGAAGAGGACGTCGCGCTCGATGCCGTGCAGGTGGGGCAGCGTGTCCGGGTCAGGCCAGGGGAAAAGATTCCAGTGGACGGCGAGGTGGCCGAAGGCACGAGCCGCGTGGATGAATCCATGATCACCGGGGAGGCGCTTCCGGTCGAGAAGTCGGCGGGTGACTCGGTCACCGGCGCGACGGTGAACCAGTCCGGCAGCCTGATCATCACCGCGATGCGGGTGAGATCCGATACGCTGCTCTCGCAGATCGTCCGCATGGTCAGCGCAGCGCAGCGCAGCCGGGCGCCGATTCAGCGCCTGGCGGACGTGGTGGCGGGATACTTCGTGCCCGCCGTCATCGCGGTGGCGTTCGCGACCTTCGTTGCGTGGGGGGTGCTCGGTCCCGAACCGAGACTCGCCTATGCGCTCGTGAACGCGGTGGCAGTGCTGATCATCGCCTGCCCCTGCGCGTTGGGTCTGGCGACGCCGATGTCCATCATGGTCGGGACGGGCCGCGGCGCGCAGGAGGGTGTGCTGATCCGCGACGCGGAGGCGCTGGAGCGCCTGGAGCGGGTGGACACCCTGGTGGTGGACAAGACAGGGACGCTGACCGAAGGCAAGCCCCGGCTGGTGTCCCTGGTGGCGGCGGAGGGCCAGGACGAGGCCGCCCTGCTCGGTTTGGCCGCGGCCCTGGAGCGCGGGAGCGAGCATCCGCTCGCGGCGGCGATCGTGAGCGGCGCGGAAGACCGGCATGTGCAGGTCGGCCGCGCGGACGACTTCCGCTCGCTGACGGGTATGGGAGTCACCGGGCGCGTGGGCGAGCGTCGTGTGGCGCTGGGCAACGCGGCACTGCTCGATGCGCTCGGGGTGACGCGCCCGGAGTCGCTGTCGGCACGCGCGGAGGAACTGCGCCGTGAGGGGCAGACGGTGATGTTCGTCGTGATCGACGGCCGTCCCGCGGGCCTGCTGGGCGTGGCGGACCCGGTGAAGGACACCACGCGCGAGGCGCTGGGGCTGCTGCATGAGGCCGGCGTGCGGGTCCTCATGGTCACCGGCGACACCCGGACGACCGCCGAGGCGGTCGGGCGCGAGCTCGGGATCGACGAGATCGAAGCGGGCGTCCTGCCCGAGGGCAAGGGCGAGGTGGTGGATCGCCTCAAGCGGGCGGGCCGGATCGTCGCCATGGCGGGTGATGGGATCAACGACGCGCCGGCGCTGGCGAAGGCCGACATCGGCATCGCCATGGGCACCGGGACGGATGTCGCGATGGAGAGCGCAGGCGTGACGCTCGTCAAGGGAGACCTCCGGGGCATCGCGAAAGCGCGCCGGCTCAGCCGGGCCACGATGCGCAACATCAGGCAAAACCTCTTCTTTGCGTTTGTCTATAACGGCCTTGGGGTGCCGGTGGCGGCGGGGGCGCTGTATCCGGCATGCGGGCTCCTGCTCAGTCCGATTGTCGCGGCGGCGGCGATGAGCTTCAGCTCGGTGTCGGTTATCGCGAATGCGCTTCGGCTTCGCCGTGTGCGACTCTGAGGGGAAAGTCGCAGTCGGAAGATGGAAGAGAGGGTAGAAGGTCGAGGGCGGAAGAGAGAAGGTGGACGATGGACGAGCGGACAGCTCGAGCTACCTTCTCTCTTCCATCCTCCACCTTCTACGTGCTGCTGTCGATGGACCACGGAGGAGTGGAAGTGGTGGATGATGATCTGTGGACGTGATTGAACAGAGCGTGGCGTAAGGCAACGCAGGAGGGTGCGATGGGCAAGATGGGGTGGATGGGTGGAGTGGCACTTGCTGCCCTGATGAGCCTGACCGGCCAGACGTGGGCCGAAGGGGAACACGAGCACGCGCACGGCGAGGCGGTCTCGCAGGAGGAGACGCTTACCGGGGAAGTGGTGGATGTGTTCTGCTATCTGAGCCACGGGAAGCAGGGGCTCGGATCCGGACACGCCGCGTGCGCGAAGAAGTGCATCGGCGGAGGCCTGCCGGTCGCGATCCGATCCGGCGGAGCGCTTTATCTGGCGACCATGGCCAGCCACGAGCCGGCGAATCAGGCGCTCGAGAAGTACGCCGGGCAGGAGGTAACGGTTCGCGGGAAGGTCATGGAGCAAGACGGCCAGCGGGTCATTGCGATTACGGACGTGCAACCCGCGAGCTGACCGCATCCGCGTAACGCGAAACGCGTAACGCGTCACGTGTGAGAGGTCAGTCCCACGTTACGCGTTACGCGAAGGGGGATCGGAGATGTGGCCGTTTCCGATGGAAAGCGCGCACCCGCTCATCGTGCATTTCCCGATCGCCTTGCTGCTGAGCGCCGCGCTGCTGGACATGCTGGCCACGGCGGTCCGGAAGCCGTCATGGCACCGGGTGGCGTTATGGAATCTCGGCGTGGGCACGCTCGGCGCGTCCGCGGCCGTCTGGAGCGGTTTGCGCGCCGCGGAGGTGGCCAAGCACAGTTTCGAGATCCACCAGGTGATGGAGCGGCATCAGACGCTCGGCATCGCGACGCTGGTTCTCGCGGCGGTCCTGGCCGCGGCGCGCCTGATCGTCAGGGACCGGCTCCCTGCCTGGTGGCGGGCATTCGCGCTCCTGGCCGTCTTGGCCCTGGCGGGCACGCTGGGGTACACGGCACATCTGGGAGGACGGCTCGTCTATGAATTCGGCGTCGGCGGCTCCTTCGGGGCTTCTGATTCGCTGGCTCAGCCCAGCTCCCATCATCACTAAGAATTTGGGCCGGGGGCCGTGGCATGATACGTGCGGAGTCTGTGAATTGCGGATGTCGGATTGCGGATTGCGGATTGAAAAGCCTGAGGGTTGGCGAGAGGCTGGAGGCTGGAGGCTGGAATTATCGGGGTTCGTTCAGGTCGCGTAACGCGAAACGCGTAACGTGGGACACGAGCGCGGGAGTCATGTTGCGTAATGCGGAATTGGGAATTCGGACTGCGGAATGACTCGTGTGCCATACCTGGAGAGCAGGCTTGTCCCATGGCGCAACATGACGTGTGTGCATGAGTGCAGTGCCTTCGGTGTTGACGTGTCCATCGTGGCACAAACGAGGCCCTGCACAGATGCACACACGTCGTCTTTCGTCGCGGCACACACGTCAAGTGTCGTCGCGACACAAGACCTGAACGTGTCACGTGTCACTTGTGACCTGTCACGCTGTTCTCCGGTTCGGCGATGGACTATGGACGACATCTGTGTACGGTGGTCTGTGGACTTCGTCCCATGATCCACGCGACTGTGCTATCCTGCCGTGACTGAGGCGCACACGCACGAAAGGAGGACGTGATGGTTCGGACGGCTTCGACGATGCTGGAACTCGGCACTCGCGCGCCGGACTTCCGGCTGCCCGACGTGGCCACGGGCGACACGATATCGCTTGAGACGTTCACGGACGAAGCGGCGCTGCTGGTCATGTTCATCTGCCGGCATTGTCCGTACGTGCAGCACGTGAAGGAGGAGCTGGCGCGGCTCGGCAGGGACTACGGTCCGAAGGGCGTCGGCATCGTCGCGATCAGCGCTAACGACGTCTCGTCGCATCCGGATGACTCGCCCGAGCAGTTGAAGGCGATGGCCGAGGGGCTGGGCTTCACGTTTCCGCTCTGCTACGATGAGAGCCAGGAAACGGCGAAGGCGTATACGGCCGCGTGCACGCCCGATTTCTTTTTATTCGACCAGGATCGTGCGCTCGTTTACCGGGGCCAGCTGGATGAGAGCCGTCCGGACAGCGGCAAGCCGGTGACGGGCAAAGATCTGCGGGCGGCGATCGAGGCGGTTCTGTCCGGCAAGCGGGTGCCGCCCGATCAGCGGCCGAGCCTGGGGTGCAATGTCAAGTGGAAGCCGGGGAACGAGCCAGCATACTTTAAGTCGTAACAGTGTGCTCTCGTGTGCCGTGCACCGTGCACCGTGCGCCGTGTACCGTGGCGCGTGCTGGTCGGAAGCTGGAAGCTAGATGCTGGAAGCTGGAACGACGCATTGTGCCATCACGCAAGAGCAGGTGTGTGCCGGTACGGAAATACAGGTTTGTGCTGGCACGAAGAAGCACGTTTGTGCCCTTGCGGAAGGGCACGGTTGTGCACGGGTTGCTGATTCCAGCTTCTAGCTTCCAGCCTCCAACTTCTCTGCGTCCTGCCTGAAGGGTCCGCACGTTACACGGAACACGAATCACGGCGAGGAAGTGTCCGGCAAGGTGAGGATCGGGCAGTAGAGGCCCAGGCGGCGGCGTTCCCACCATGCGCCTGTGGCCCGCTTGGTGTCCGGATCGCTGAAGCGGTACTCGTACAGCACCCCCCGGATGTATCGCGGGGGCGCCTCGGGGAACGGGTTGAGCTCCAGGAGCGCAAGGACGTCAGGCGAGCCCTGGAGCAGCCGCTGCGCGAAGCGAAGGAACCAGGGGTGGTTCCGGTATGAGCCGAGCGCCGCGAACCACATCTGCCAGTCGAGGCGCGGCTGGTGCGGCGCGACGAAGCGGGGGCGCTCGGTCAGCTCGCCCGGCTTGTACGCGAATTCATACGGAAGCCAGACCTCGCCGTCTGAGCTTCCCTCGACGATGATCTCCGGGCGCGTCGTCGTCATGACGGCGAACAGCCCGTAACTGTTGGCGAGCCGCAGGGGGCCGAGCGTCCGGTGGATCCCGGAGAGCCACGCCGGGCGCCCGGCGAGAGGCGGGATCAGGTGGCTGACCGGAGCCCAGGACAAGAGCGCGAGGGACGCGGCGACGGGGCCGAGCAGCCAGGAGGGCCACCGGCCGCGCGGGCGCGCTTCCTCGATGGGGCCCAGGCGGCGCCGGAGCGCCGCGGGCCAGGCGGCGTCGTCCAGCAGCCACAGGCACAGGATGGCGGTCAGCAGATTGAAGAACGTATAATTGCCCGTCGCCGCAATCAGCGCCTGAAAGCCCGCGAACACGGCACCGGCCGCGAAGCGGGCCCGGCGCGGCCCGAATACCAGCCAGGGCACGGCCAGCTCGATCACGAACACGAGGGCGCAGGTGGCGACCTGGAACCAGTCCGGCAAGTGGTGCGCGTGCCAGCTCACCCAGACCGGGAGCGGCTGAGTCTGGTAATGGTAGGTGAGGGCCGTGAGATCCCGCCACACCGGGTCCTGACTGAGCAGCTTGACCGCGCCGGAGGAGAACATCAGGCGAAACACGAGCCAGCGGAACAGCCAGACGACGGCCGCCGCGGGCGGAGCGTCGCGTCCGGCGCGGGAGCGCCACGCCGGCGGCGCGGCGAAGACGGCCAAGAACCCCGCTTCCAGCAGCAGGATGTCCCACTGAAACGACAGGAAGCTCTGCCCGACGGCCGTCAGCGAGAGGTAAGAGAGCCACAGTCCCGCGAGCATCGCGGCGGGCGCGATCCCGGCCAGCAACAGCAGCGCCATCGCGGTCCCGGCGCCGCAGAGCAGATGCAGGGTGAGGTCTCCCGGCGAGAGCCAGGCGAGCGTCGGCACGAGGCGCACGGCCTCCAGCGGCTCCCGGGAGCCGCGGACCGCGTCGAGAAACTGCGCCGCAGGCAGGATGCCGCGGCTGCCGATGAGCCCGTCGAGCTGCGTCCAGAGCGAGACGAACGCGATCAGATACACCGCGCCCAGCAGCCTGAGGAACAGCCATCGCGTCAGCGCGACCCGGTTGTCTCCGGAGCAGGCGGCGCGCCCCAGCGCGCCGGCGCGCACGGCGCAGGACGTGATCCATCGGGTCATGTCGCCACGTATCATAGCGCAAGGGACGGAAGGTGTGGGAATGGGATCTAGGTTGGCGGGGGGGGGCGAGGGGCGCGGCGTAGGAATGACCATGAGAAGGTAGAAGATAGAAGGTGGAAGGTAGAAGATGGAAGATATCTACTTCTACTTTCTACCTTCTACCCTCCACCTTCTACCAGTTCATCAATTGCACGACGTGTCCCATGCCCGTGTCCCGTGCCCCAGCGATGACGGATAGACGGAATTGACGGAACAGACGAACATCAATCTTACCTTCCACCCTCCACCTTCCACGATCTCCCCTCTCATGAGAGCCTGTCGTTCTGAACACTCAAAGGGTGCCGCTTGCCGAATCGCGCGGACTGGGGTACCGTTGAGGGCATGGGACGCATAACTCGACACGGCGCTGCGACGGGCGTGGTCGCTGCGTGGGCCGTCCTGGGATGGTCGGCGCTGGGTGCAGCCGCGCCGGCGGATGCCGAGTCAATCCGCGCCAGGTTCCGCGCCGCGGTCGTGTATCCGGAATTCCGGCTGCTGGATGTCTACATCGCCGCGGGGGGTCGGATGCACTCGACCGCCGAGGAGGGTCCATCGGCGGGCCTGGCGGCCGGACGGCAGTATGTGGAAGCTCCGCCGGTCGTTGATGATGGGGGGCGTCGATACGCCTTCCGGCATTGGGCGGACGGGCGCACCAAGGCCGTTCTCAGCTACACCCACCAGGACTGGTTCGAACTGACCGGGGAGACTGAACTGTGGGCGGCGTACACCGAGGCGCATTTTCCGAACGCCGGAATCGTGCACCTGAAGCCGACCAACCCTCCGGATGCGCTCTGCTTCAGCGCGTCTCGGGCGTTGTTCTGGAAGGACGGACCCTGGTCTGTCTGGCAGAGCCGGTTTCGCGACGACCGCTTTGCGGACGCGGTCGATCCGGCGCGGATTCTGGAGATCATCGGCGGCTCGGGGCCGGGGCGCTGGATCTCCGTCTGGATCGATGGCCGAGGCATGCTCTACGGCGGGGCGACGCAGGACGACCTCGACCACATCGTGGAACTGGTCGCGTACTACCGCGGTGCCAAGGACCTCCAGACACACGTTATGGTGACGCATCTCTGGGAAGCCGGCAATCCCGTGACCGATCCGGCCGTGCGCGTCGCCAGGCTCAATGAGCTGGCGGCGCTCCTGACGAGGCCGGACCGGCAAGGACGGACCCTGGCGTCGGTCACCGACGCGATCTCGACGTACTGGGTGCCTGACCCCGCCGGTACTGAGACCGCGGTGGGCGAGTGGCTGGCCGCGTTGACGGATCGGCTGGATGAGGCGGGGCTCGCCGGAAAACACTACGTGCACCTGGACGGTCATTGGCAGAACTCCGTGTGGACCGGGTCAACCTGCGGCGGCGGGCCCCCCGCGATGTACGGCTACAGCGCCTTCAGCCTCGCGGCGGCGCAGGAGGCGGGGGCCCGGGGCGCCTTCATCGAGTTCTGGGATCAGGACCCGTGCGTGATCGGGGCGGGCATCCGGGAGCTGGCCGGCCTGTTCGGCGCGGAGCACGTGCTGGCCAGCGCGGATGTGCCCAACCGGCATCCGGATCGCCTCGAGTTCCGGCCGGACCATCCGGACGTCCGGACCATGGACGCGCTGCTCGAGTCGTTATGGCATGCCGGTGTACGCACGGTGTTCTTCTGGGCCTATGTGGATTGGAACGTGACGTGCGGGCGGCCGATGGAGCAGTTCGATTTCCATGCGGTGGACAAATCGCCCGCCTATCCCCTCATGCCGAAAGCGCGCCTGTTCCGGGCGTACGTGCGCCCCTGGGACTGAGCGTCCCGCCGGGTCAGGGCTCCTCGGTGGGCGGCTGCGCCTCGCCGGCGTGGACGGCGAACGTCGTGCTGCCCGCGCAATAGTCGCGCGGAGGATCATAGACCGGGTCCACCCAGAACGCGTACGTGCGTCCCGGGATCACGGGGACATCATCGACGGACGTGTCCTTGATCCGGTCCTCGCAGTAATAATGCGGCTGGTCCGGGCAGGTGGCAAAGCGGGGATCATCGTACCGGTCATCCGTTCCGTCATCGAGTCTGAGGCTGTATCCCACCAGAGCGGCGTCGCGGATCGGAGCCCAGGAGAGCGTCACGCTGGTCGTGCCCGCGGGCAGCCGCCCCGAGGGCTGCAAGCGAAGCGGAATCGTGCAAGCGGGCGCTCCGGGGGCGTCCGTCTCCAGCGCCGCGCGTGCCCGGAACGCCTCGGCGAACTCCCGGGTAATGCCGAGGTACTGATCGCCGTACTGCAGGCTCGGTTCGATCTCCGTGCCCTCGTGCCATTCGTTGAAGCTCGTCACCAGCACCCAGTCCGGCTGCATCTCGAGCGCGAGTTCCCACATGTCCCGGTAGGATCGTCCGCCGACGCGCTCGATGGTCACCCCGAACGGCTCCGCCAACCCTCTCGTGTCGAATCCCGGCACGACCGTCGCGGCAAAGAGCGCCCCGGCCTCGTCCGCCACGGCGGCGGCCTCCTGATAGATCCGGCGAAGCTCCGCCGGCGGCAGATGGACGGGATTGTAGGTGAAGATGCCGTCAAACAGCCGCGCCGCTTCCGGCTTCAGGCTCTCGCCGAAGAGCGCCACCGGCAGCCCCTGCTTCCGGAGCGCTTCCGCCGCGAGGCGCGCATCCAGCGTGGTCAGGCCCTGCGTGAACACGCGCGAATAGAGGAACACGACCGGCTCGCCATTCAGCTTGAGATACGAGGGGCTTGAGGCGTACCTGTCCGCGATATACCGCAGGTCCTTCGCGAGCTGCTCGCGGGTAGCGGGCTCTTGCCGCTCGATCAGCACGGCTAGCCACACGCCCGCTTCTTCGGCGGCCCGCACCATGGTCCGCAGCACCCGGTCATCGAAGGAGCCGGGCCCCCACCACGACACGATCCACCCGTCGATCCCGGCATACTTCGCCCACTGCAGGTGCTGCCTGATCACGAGCGGATCGCGCGAATCGTAGTGGCCGAGCGAGCGGTGATGGCCCAACACGGGCGTGTGCGCGGCCCCGAACGTCGGCAGTCTCGGATCCCAATGGACCCATTCCGGCGAGCCGTCGCCGGGCACCCCGTACCAGGGGTAATAGAAGGCGAGCACCAGCGGAGCCGCGGACGCGGGCGCGCGTTCCGGCAGGGGGTGGTGGCAGGCGGTCAAGACCCGCCCATCGGCATCCCGGCGGATTTCCCAGGGCCGGCGCAGGGCATCCACCGCGATGGTCGGCTCTCCCCACGGAATCCCTGACCCGGATTCCCTGGTCCATCCTTGCCAGCCCCCGGGCGCATTGACGTTGCGACGGACCGGGAAGCCGTCATCCGGCGCGTGGACCAGGACGTCCCATGAGTCGCCGATGTAGGTGTGCGGGGCGGCATCCGTTCTCATGTCGAGCGAAATCCAGGCGCCCCCCCAGGCGTCGTCCTCGAGGTCGTACAGCTGGTACCGGACCAGGCCGTCCGCGTCGCACATGACGGCGGCCACCGTCCCGGCCGCCCGGCTCCGCGCGCCGGCGGGCACGTGGATGATCACGGGGGCCGCGGACGCGCGAGCCCCACCGGGCACCTCCCGCCATTCGCCGTCGCAGACGGCGCCGGCCCCGGCCGGCGCCGGCCATGTCAGCGCCGCTAGCGCAACGACCAGGCCCGCCGCGGCGCCGCTTCCAGGCATCCGTTCCATGCCCTCAACGGTACCCCAGTCCGCGAGATTCGGCAAGCGGCACCGTTGCGTGTTGAGCACGACAGGTGCTCATGAGCGGGTAGAAAGTAGAAGATGGAGAGTGGAAGGTGGAGGGTGGATGGAAGCCGGAATCAACGTTCGTCTGTTCCGTCAGCATTCGGGGCACGGGGCGGGGGGGCGAGGGGCGCGGCGTAGGAATGACCATGAGAAGGTAGAAGATAGAAGGTGGAAGGTAGAAGATAGAAGGTGGAAGGTAGAAGATGGAAGATATCTACTTCTACTTTCTACCTTCTATCCTCCACCTTCTACCAGTTCATCAATTGCACGACGTGCCCCATGCCCCGTCCTGGTCGGTGGCTGCAAGCTGACTCGGAAGCTGACTCGGAAGCATCGCCAACCGGGCGACGGCATGTTATAATACTTCTACGATTCCCGCACCGAATGCCGCACGGCCAACCGACACATGCCACCAGGAAGGAGCGAGGATGCAGGAGCGCGGATTTACGCTGTGGTTTACCGGCCTGTCAGGGGCGGGCAAGTCCACCCTGGCGAACCTGGTGTCGGAGGAATTGCGCCGCCGGGGGCGGTGCGTGGAAATCCTTGACGGAGACGAGGTGCGGACCAACCTCAGCAAGGGGTTGGGATTCAGCAAGGAAGACCGGGACACCAACATCAAGAGGATCGGATACGTCTGCAAGCTGCTGAGCCGGAACGGGGTCGTCGCCATCAGCGCCGCCATCTCTCCCTACCGGGAAATCCGGGATTATAACCGTCAGCAGATCGGAAACTTCATCGAGGTGTACGTCGAGTGCTCCATCGAGGAGCTCACTCGCCGGGACGTGAAGGGCCTGTACAAGAAAGCGCTCGCCGGCGAGATCCAGAACTTCACGGGCATTTCCGATCCGTATGAGCCTCCCCCGAAACCCGAAATTGCCCTCGACAGCTGCCGGCAGTCGGTGGAGGACAGTGTCCGCGCCATCCTGGGCTACCTGGAGCGGGCAGGCTGGATCCAGGCGGAGGCGCCCGCGACCGTCCGCCCGCGGTCCGGCACCGCCTGAGGGAGGGGAGGATGACTCCTGAGGAGGTGCGCGCGCTCAATGCGCGATTCGCTTCGACGCACCCATCGGAGGTCATCCGCTGGGCCTTCGAGACGTTCCGACCGGATGTGGCGGTGAGTTCGTCCTTCGGGGCCGAGAGCGCCGCGCTCCTGCATATGGCCGTCCAGGCCGACCCGGCCGTCAGCGTGCGGACGGTGGACACGGGCTTTCTCTTTCCCGAGACGCTGGCGTTCATGGAGGAGCTCCGGCGCCGCTTCTCCCTCAATCTGCAGGTGTACCGGACGAAGATGGACGTTGAGCAGTTCAAGCGGGACCATGCCCATCTGCCCATCGAGCATCCCGACTACTGCTGCGGCGAGTATAAGGTGGAAGCTATGACCCGGGCGCTTGCCGGACTGCGCGGGTGGATCACCGGAATCCGGCGCGATCAAGCCGGCACCAGGAAGGCCACCCCGTTCGTCGAGCGGCTCGACACGGGCGTGGTCAAGGTGGCCCCCTTGGCCGGCTGGTCCCGAAAGCAGGTGCACGCCTACATGCAGGAGCACGGCCTGCCGTACCATCCGCTCTGGCATCAGGGCTATACGTCGATCGGCTGCTATCCATGCACCCAGAAGCCCCTCGATCCCCACGATCCCCGTTCCGGACGCTGGGCGGGGCAGAGCAAGACCGAGTGCGGCATTCACGACATCGGCAAGACCAAACCCGATCAGCCGACGTAAGCGCCTCCGGCGCCGCGCCCGGCTGGTCCGGAGACGCCTATGTCCGTGACCGAACACGCCCGACCCACTCCGGAGCCCTCCGGCTCCACCCATCCGATTCCTCAATCGATCCTCGGGCAAGCGATTCTCGTGACGGGCGCGGCCTCGGAGATCGGCAAGGCCATCGCACTCGCGCCGAGGAACGTCAGCGCCTCGCACGACTTCAACCAGGCGCCGGGGGAATGAGCCGTGCGGCGGCGCGATGGGCCGCGGCGGCCGCGCTCCTCGCCGGAGCCGCGGTCGGATGGCGCCTCCTGACGATGCATCCGGAGGTGCTCGACCCCGGGTGGTTCCGCGACGTGATCGGCGCCTGGGGGGCGTGGGGGCCCATCGTCTTTGTGGTGGGCTACGGCCAGCCGGTCATTCCGTTGCCGATCAGCGTGATGACCATCGCCGCGGGCCTCGCGTTCGGCCCGTGGTGGGGATGGCTGCTCGCGGCGTTCACGGCGACGGCTCGGGCGTCGGCGCAGTTCCTGCTGGCGAAATGGCTGGGGCGGGACACCATGGCGCGGCTGATGCACGGCCACGTGGCGACCCTGGACCGGAAAATCGGGGCCCGGGCGTTTCGCGCGGTGCTCCTGATCCGGCTCATTCCGAGCCTCCCCTATGACGTGCTGAACTACGGATTGGGCTGCTCCCAGGTGCGCTTCCGCCCCTACGTGGCGGCGACGGTGGTGGGCGTGCTGCCCGGCACGTTCGTCTGCGCGTTCTTCGGCGACACGCTGGCGGAGCCCGAGCACTTCTGGAAGCTGGCGTTGGGTGCTGCGGTGCTGACCGGCTGGATCGTGCTCAGGTGGGCGCTACGCCGCCGGCCGGAGACGATGCCCGTCCACGTCAGCGATCCAGCGGCTTCACAGCTTACGCCGCGTCGCACGTAACGCGAATCGCGTCACGGGTGTCGGTTCACTGGTCGGATGCTGGAAGCTGGAGGCTGGACGCTGGAATGATCAGGCGGAGACCGCGTGTGTTCCAGCCCCCAGCCCCCAGCTTCCAGCTTCCAGCTTCAGACCTGTTCAACGGGTGAACCCACGGTTGCGTGGCGTGTTTGCCTATGGTTGCGGCAAGAAAGAGGTCTTGGCAGTCGGGAGGCCGCTGCTTTAGCATAGGGAGAATGGAGAACGTGATGGCCGGCCGCGAGGCACCGAAGAAGAAACCGAGTGTCGTGTTCGTATGCGTCGCGAACTCCTTCCGGTCTCAGATGGCGGAAGGCGCCGCGCGGGCGCGCGTCCGCGACCGGTGGGAGATCTGGAGCGCCGGCTCGCATCCGTCGGGCGTCGTGCATCCGCGGGCCATCCAGTCGATGGCGGAAGTCGGCGTGGACCTGCGCGGTCAGCGCTCGAAGGGGCTTGCCGACCTGCCTGTGCGGGAATGGGATCTTGTCGTGACGATGGGCTGCGGCGACGCCTGTCCGATGCTGCGGGCGAAACGGCGGCTCGACTGGGATCTGCCCGATCCGGACCTGCAGGGAGACGACGGAATCCGGCGGGTGCGGGATCGGATTCTCGCGCTCGTGGAGGAGCTGTGTCGTGAGTCCGATTCGGCCGGATGACGCGCTCGTGATCGTGGACGTCCAGCGGGATTTCTGCCCCGGCGGTGCGCTCCCGGTGGCCGGTGGGGACGCGGTGGTGCCGGTCCTCAACCGATGGATCGGCGAAGCCGTTCGGGGCGGCGCCGCGGTCGTCGCCACCCAGGACTGGCACCCGCCCGGACATTGCAGCTTTGCCTCCGAGGGTGGACCCTGGCCCGAGCATTGCCTCATGCGTTCGCCGGGCGCGGCCCTGCATCCGGATCTAGCGCTGCCGCCGGACGCGCACGTCGTCAGGAAGGGAGCGCGACGCGACCGTGACGCCTACTCGGCGTTCGACGGCACCGGATTCGGCGACTGGCTCCGTGCTCATCGCATCCGGCGGCTCTGGATCGGGGGCCTGGCCGCCGACGTCTGCGTGCGCGCAACCGTCCTGGATGCGCGCCGGGAAGGATTCGAGGTGCGCGTGCTCGCCGAGGCGACACGGCCGGTGGAGGCGGAAGCCGGCCGCCGCGCCATCGAGGACATGCGCGCTGCCGGCGCGCGCATCGAGGGCGGGCCGGGATGAACGGACCGCCTCGTCCCCGGATGGACGCCGCGAACGCCGCCCTGCTGACCGATCTCTACGAATTGACCATGGCGCAGGCGTATCTCGCGGAGGGCATGCGCGAGCCGGCCGTGTTCGACCTGATGGTGCGCCGGCTTCCGGATTCGCGGAACGTCCTCCTGGCGTGCGGCCTGGATGATGCGCTGGCGCATCTGGAGGCCCTCGCCTTCCCGCCGGAGGCCATCGAGTCTCTGCGGTTGCTGGAGCTCTTTTCGGAGGACTTCCTCGGCTACCTGCGGTCGTTCCGCTTTACGGGCGATGTCCACGCCGTGCCGGAGGGCACCCCGGTGTTCGCAGGCGAGCCGATCCTGGAAGTGGTCGCACCGCTTCCCGAGGCGCAGCTCGCCGAGACGTTTCTGCTCAACCAAGTGACGTTCCAGACCATGGTGGCGTCCAAAGCCCTCCGGGTGGTGCGCGCGGCGGCAGGCCGGACGGTGGTGGATTTCGGCTTGCGGCGGGCGCACGGCACGGATGCGGGGATCAAAGCGGCGAGGGCCGCGTACGTCGCGGGCGTGCATGCGACCTCGAACGTGCTGGCGGGGCGCTGCTATGGAATTCCGGTCCGCGGCACGATGGCCCACAGCTATATCCAGGCCCATGAGGATGAGCTGGCGGCGTTCCGGGCGTTCGCCAGCCGCTATCCTGAAGCCGTGCTGCTGGTGGATACGTATGATACGCTTGAGGGCGTCCGGAACGTCATCCGGCTCGCTCGGGAACTTGGGGCGGACTTCAAGATCCGGGCGATCCGGCTCGACTCGGGCGACCTCTTGGTGCTGGCCCGCGAGGCCAGGCGGATGCTCGATGCCGCGGGGCTCTCGCGAGTGGGCGTGTTCGCCAGCGGGTCGCTTGACGAATCCGGCATCGCCGGACTCGTGGGCGCGGGCGCGCCGGTCTCCGGGTTCGGCGTCGGGACGCGGATGGACGTTTCCGCCGACGCGCCGTCGCTGGACACTGCGTACAAGCTCGTCAGCTACGCGGGACATCCCCGCATGAAGCTCTCGAGCGACAAGACGACGCTTCCGGGCCGCAAGCAGGTCGTGCGCGTCGTCCGCGGCGGAGTCGCGGAACGCGACGTCATCGGGTTGCATGGGGAACGGCTCGAGGGCGAGCCGCTGCTCGCGACGGTGATGGCGGGAGGCCGGCGGACCGCGGAAGGCGCCGGGAGCGTGGACGCGGCGCGGGCGAGGGCCGCGCGGGAACTGGCCGGACTGCCGGAACGCATTCAGGACCTCGGGCGGGCGGAACCGCCGTACCCGGTGGAAGTGAGCCCGGGATTATGCACGCAAACCGAGCGGCTGCGGGCATCGCTGGAAGGCTCCGTCAGCCGCGACTGATCGACCAGGGGAGCTCCGCGCATCGATGAAAAACAGCATCACGTTCAAACACGTCCAACCGAAGCCGTATCTCCGGAACCTGGTGGAAGAGCTGCTGGGCCACTTCGAAGACCACGCACAGCGCCTGGCGGAAGACTCGGCGTTCCTGCACGTGGTCATCGAGCAGAACGCCGCCCGGACGCTCTTCCGTGTTTCGATTCACTGCACCGTGCCGAAGCGCGAATTCGCGGTGCGCGACGAGGGCCACGAGCCTGTGGCGGTGCTCCGGGAGGCCTTTAGCGAGCTGGAGCGCCAGTTGGACAAGTTCAAGGCGAAGCTCCGCCGGGAGCACCTGCGCAAGCGTGCGACTGCGCGCAAGCGCCGGATGCTCCCGGCCGTCGAGGCGGAAGGATAACAAGGAGCGGGTTCGAATGACTCGCGCATGGCTGCTGGGTTTCGGCGCCGCCGCGCTGGCGGCGCTGCTGGCGGAATCGGCCGCCTACGGACAAGCCGGACCGGGCGAAGAGGCGCAGGCGGATGCGGCGATGGAGGCCGGCGCGCAGGAGCAGCCTCCGCCGGGACCCTATCCAGTGGTCGTGGAAGGCCGTTATGGTTACATCGACCAAGAGGGCCAGATCGTCATCGAGCCCCAATTCCACTGGGCGGACCGGTTCCAGGAGGGGTTGGCGGCCGTGCGGGTCGATTTCGGCTACGCGTCCTACGGCCACATCACGCAGGAGGGGCAGTTCATCACCGAGCCACGGTTCGAGGCGACTTGGCCGTTCCAGCAGGGGATGGCCGCCGTGCGGCTGGACGGCAAGTACGGGTTCATCGATCAGAGCGGCACGCTGGTCATTCCGCCCCAGTACCAATTCGCCTGGGGGTTCATGGAGGACCGCGCGCGGGTCTCGCTGAATGCCCGCTGGGGCTATATCGACAAGACCGGTGCCTTAATCGCGGCGGTGCAGTTCGATGAAGCATGGGACTTTTTCCAGGGCCTGGCGAAGGTCCGCGTCGGAAACAAGATCGGCTATATCAACGCGGACGGCAAGACGGTCTGGGAGCCGACCGACTAGCCTGCTTAATGGATCGGGGCAGGGGGCGAGGACCTTCATCGTGTACCCTGTATCGTAGCGTTCACTGGTCGGAAGCTGGATGCTGGAAACTGGAAGCTCGAATGATCAGCCGAGACCGCGCTTGTTCCAGCCTCAAGCGTCCAGCTTCGAGCATAGACCTTTTCGGTAGTGAGCCTGATTGCTGGTCGCTTGTTGCTTGTCGCTAATGAAAGGGAAACAGGGTCCCGGGTCGGATCAGGCCCTCGATATTCCTGATCGAGACGGTGCCGAAATGCCGGCTGTCCTGGCTTGTCAGCCGGTTGTCACCGAGCAGGAAATAGTCGCCGAGCGGAATCGGATAGGGAGCCATCGGCGGGAGCGTCACCCCCACCGCGTAGGGCTCCTCGATCACGCGCCCGTTGATGAACACGCGGCCGTTGCGCACAGCCAGCACCTCCCCCTCCAGCCCCACGACCCGCTTGACGTACTGCTCGTCGAGATAGGTCGTCTTGCGCAGGACGACGATGTCGCCGCGGGAAGGCCGGCGGAAGCGGTAGAGGTACTTGTTGACCAGATAGGTATTGCCCTCCTCGAGGGTTGGGCGCATGCTGATATCGGTCACGATGCCGACGCCGATCACATGCTGGTGAACGAGATGATACATGAGAAGCGACCAGAACAGGAGAATCGCCAGCCGGTAAGACCGGCGCTCCAAACCTCGACCGTGCGCCGTCTCGCCGGCAGACGCCGGCGGACGCGCCGGCCTCTTCGAACGGGGCTGTGCGTGTGTCATCGCGTATCAGCAACTATAGCATATCCGCCGCCCCGGCTCCGGAGACCGTGCCGGGATGCGTAGCCGCGCCGTCTGGGCCGGGCTCCTCCTCGCCGCGATCGGCGCGGCCGCCTACCATTCCAGCCTGCCAGGCGCCCTGTTCTGGGACGACGAGGTCACCGTCGTCAACAACGTGTTCATCAGGAGTCCCGCCTATCTCAACGACATCTTCACCTCCTCCTACCATACGGGCGGCGGCGAGACCCTCAATTTCTACCGCCCGCTCACCACGGTATCGTTCATGGCCGATTACCGCCTGTGGGGGCTGAACCCGCTGGGCTTTCATCTGAGCAGCCTCCTGCTCCATCTGCTCAACGGGTGTCTCCTCTGGGGGCTCTGGCGACGGCTGACCGGCGGCGGGCGCGCCTCCCTTCAGGGGGGCGACGTCTCGCCGGCAAATGCCGGCGGACGCGTGGCCTGGCTGGCGGCGGCGCTCTTTCTCATCCATCCCATCAACAGCGAGGCGGTGAACTACGTGTCCAACCGGACGGACCTGTTGATGCTGTCGTGGCTGCTGGCGTCGTTCCACGCGTATGTCCGGTTCCGGACGACGGGTCGGCGACGCTGGCTCGCGGCAGCGGTGCTCGGGTACGCGGCGTCGATCTTGTCGAAAGAGATGGGCCTGGTGCTGCCGCTCTTGGCGCTGGCCTACGAGGCCACGCGACACGACGAACGCCGCGGCGTCGCCCGGAGACTGCCCGCGGTCCTGGCGTTTCTGCCGGTGCTCGCGGGATACGTCGCGTGCCGGATGACGGTGCTGAACTTCATGCATCTGGACCTGCTGCGGGAGGGCGCGCAGCCGGGTCCCTTCAGCGAAGATCCGCTGATCCGGCTGCTGACCTTCGCCAACGCGGCGCTCGTGTATCTGCGGGTCCTCCTGGTGCCCGGCAATCTCCACATGGAGTACGACAACCCCATCGCGGCGTCGCGCCTGGACGGGGCGGCGTGGGCGAGCTTGAGCGCGGTGCTGCTGCTGGCGGGGACGGCGGCCTGGCTGGGGCGCCGGGACCGGCGCGTGTGGTTCGCGCTGGCCTGGATGGTCTGCGGCGTGCTGCCGATCTCCGGCGTCATCCCGATCAATAACGTCCTCGCGGAGCACTACCTCTATCTGGCCTCCGCGGGATGGTTTCTCTTCGTGGCGCTGGGGACCATGGCGGTGTGGGACCGCGCGAGGAGCCCGCGCGCGCGGCTCGTCCTCGCGTCGGCGGGCCTCGCCGTCTCGGCGGCGTGGGGGTCCCGCACGATCGAGCGCAACCGGGACTGGCAGGATCCGCTCGGCATGTACCTGGACATCGCGTCGCATTCCCGCACAAGCTTCCGGGCGAACAACAACGCGGGCGTCGAATATTTCCGCCGGGGCTCGTTCGACGAGGCAGAGGCGTATTTCCGCCGGGCGATCGCCATCCATCCCGCCTACGGGGTGGCGCTGAACAATTTGGGCGCGCTGGCGGAACGGCGGGGCAATCTCCAGGCGGCGGAGTGGTATTTCAGCAAGGCGCTGGCATCCGGACCGGAAACCGCGCTGCCCAGGAAGAACCTGATCCGATTGTATCAGCGCCAGGGACGCTTCCACGAGGCGGCGGCGGCGGTGGAGGAGCTTCGCGCGCGATTCCCCCACGATCCGGATCTTCAGTCGCTGGCCGCGCCGCTTCGGCGGGGAGGCGGCGGGCGCGCCTCCCTTCGGGGGGGCGACGTCTCGCCGGCAGATGCCGGCGGCCGCGCCTCCCTTCGGGGGGGCGACGTCTCGCCGGCAGATGCCGGCGGACGCTAGCGGGAAGGCAGCCCCGCCTTCACGGGGCGGGATTCCGCACTGCCGAGGCGCAGGAAGGCGCCGTCAGGGTCCGCCTCCCGGGCTCCACTGCGCGTCGTGACGGGCCTCGAACGCGGCGATCTCGGCCTCATGGTCGAGTGTGAGGCCGATGTCATCGAGCCCGCGGATGAGATGGTCCTTCGTCGGCGCGTCGATGTCGAAGTGGAAGGCGAGCTCTTCGTCCACATGCAGCACGACCCGCTGGTGCTCCAGGTCGACCGAGGCTTCCAGGCCCGGGAACCGCTCGACCATCCGGATGATCTCGTTGACTTCCGCCTCGCTCAGCTCGACCGTGAGCAGGCCGTTCTTGACGCAGTTATTCCGGAAGATGTCGGCGAATGCCGGGATGGAGGCGCCGCCCTCCCGTCTGGCCGGCGCGCCCCGCTCCTGCGGGGCGACGCCTCCCTCAGGCGTTCGAGCGGGCGCGAGCAAGACCCGGATGCCGTATTGCTGAATCGCCCACACGGCGTGTTCGCGGCTCGAGCCGCAGCCAAAATTGTGCCGCGTGACCAGGATGGACGCGCCCCGCGCCGCAGGCGCGTTGAGCGGAAACTCCGGGTCCGGCGCGCCGTCGGGACGGTAGCGCCAGTCATGAAACAGGTGCGCGCCGAACCCGGTCCGGCTGATGGACTTCAAGAACTGTTTCGGGATGATCTGATCGGTGTCGACGTTGGCCCGGTCGAGCGCCGCGATCACGCCCCGATGACTGACGAACGTCATCATTCGTGCGTCCCTCCGATGGATGAGGCCTCGGACCAGGTCCTGAGGTCCACGAAGCGCCCGGTCAGGGCCGCGGCCGCGGCCATCTGGGGGCTGACCAGATGCGTGCGGCCGCCCTTGCCCTGGCGGCCCTCGAAGTTCCGGTTGGACGTGGACGCGCAGCGTTCGCCCGGCCGCAGCTGATCGGGGTTCATGCCCAGGCACATGCTGCACCCGGCCAGCCGCCAATCGCAGCCGGCCTTCCGGAACACCGTGTGCAGCCCCTCCGCCTCCGCCTGGGCGCGCACCTGCTGCGACCCCGGCACCACCAGGACGCGCACGCCCGGGGCGACAGTCCGCCCGCGCAGCATCGCCGCCGCCGCGCGCAGATCCTCGATTCGTGAATTCGTGCAGCTGCCGATAAAGACCGTCTGGATCGGGATCTCGGTCATCGGCGTGCCAGGACGCAGCCCCATGTAGTCCAGGGCCTGCTCGACGTCGCGGGGGGTGTAGCCCGGCACCGCGTCCGGCTGAGGCACGCGGCCCGTCACATCGACGACCATGCCCGGGCTGGTGCCCCACGTGACCTGAGGGGCGATCGCGGACGCGTCGATCGTGAGCGTCCGGTCGAACGCCGCGTCCGGATCGCTCGGCAGCGCGCGCCAGCGCGCGACGGCCTCGCCGAACACGGCGCCTTGCGGGCGGAACGGGCGGTTGTCCGAGGCGAGATACGCGTAGGTCGTGTCATCCGGCGCGATCAGGCCCGCGCGGGCGCCCGCTTCGATGCTCATGTTGCATATCGTCATGCGCCCTTCCATCGAGAGCGCGAGGACCGCGTCGCCGGCGTACTCGAACACACAGCCGGTGCCGCCGGCGGTGCCGATCGTGCCGATCAGTTTCAGGATCATGTCCTTCGCGGTGACCCACGGCCGGAGCCGTCCGGTAAACTCGACGCGGAACGTCTTCGGCAGGCGCTGCGGCAGGCACTGGGTCGCGAGCACGTGCTCGACCTCCGATGTGCCGATGCCGAAGGCCAAGGCCCCGAAGGCGCCGTGCGTGGAGGTGTGCGAGTCCCCGCAGACGATCGTCGTGCCTGGCAGCGTGAGACCGAGCTCCGGGCCGATGACGTGCACGATCCCTTGGCGGTCGCTGGCCAGATCATAGAGCCGGATGCCGAACTCCAGGCAGTTCCGGCTCAGGGCCTCGATCTGAGCGCGCGAGATGGGATCGGCGATGTCCGTGCGGGAGTCCGTCGGCACGTTGTGGTCCATCGTGGCGACGGTCAGCTCGGGCCGCCGGACGGCTCGTCCGCGCAGGCGAAGGCCTTCGAACGCCTGGGGGCTCGTGACCTCATGCACCAGATGGCGGTCGATGTACAGCAGCGACGCGCCGTCAGGCCTGACGGCGACCACGTGCGAATCCCAGATTTTTTCGAACAGGGTCTTGCCCATCGGAGCTCCTCGATGATGCGGGGAAGTGCTTGAACCGGTTTTATACGTTAGTATATCAGAGAGCGCCGCGTCTGTAGAGTAGGAGACGCCTGTCCACCATGTCACCGTTGTGTCAAATGATGAATGCGGAATTGGGAATGCGGAATCCGCCTGCCAGCAGAACATTCCGAATTCCGAATTCCAAATTCCGAATTTGGCACAGTGAGATGGAGTTTCCAGTAGCTTAGTTGCGACAGGTTGTCGGCGCCGTCAGGCAGAACGTGCCGTGAGCAGGGGGGGATCGCGGTGCACGTGGATTTCCCCATGCTAAACGACGCAACGTATGGAATCGCAATCAGTTATAGAGAAGATGATTGCTCCGTGTATGGCACGGTATCTGCATCTCTAGGAAGACAGTCATGAAGACTATCGCGTATCCAGACCGGGGGCGGACGGCCGGACACGCGTCAAGACGCGGCTGGGGGTTGGCGTGCGGCGTCATGGCGGCCGCCTGCATGCTGCCGGCAGCCGATCATTCCGTATCCGCGGCCGTCATCACCTCACCCACCGTAGCCTTTCTTCAGGAAATCGCCCGTGAATACCGGCAATCCGGACGAATCCAGGAGGCCATCCACGAGCTCAGAAAGGCGCTTCTGATCGATCCGGACAACGAGCAGATCAGGAGAGAAATCGCGGAGCTCGAGACGCTGAAGGATGTGCGGCGCCGGCGCGCGATGGACACCGCGATCGAGCTGCTCGAGCGCTCCCCGGCCCCTCCCGCCGTTCAGCCTGCGCCTGAGCCGGAACCGTCTGAGGCGCCTGCTGCGGCGCCGGCCGTCGAGCAGCCGGCTGCGACCGAGGCGCCGGAGCCGTCTCCGGCGGATCCGGAACCATGCTCCTTCGCGGGGCCGAAGTTCTTCCAGCGGCTGTTTCCCTTCGCGATCTCGGACTCGGCAGGAATCTCGACCGGCCAGGCCGGACGGCCGCCCCGCGCCGACTTTCGCGCCTCCGGCGTCTCCAAGACGTCACCGCCGGCCCCACGGGTCCGAACAGCCCGCACGGCCCTGGAGATCACCCCGCCGATGGCGGCCTGCGACACGTTCGTGTTCGACGCGTCGCGTTCGTCCGACGCGGACCGGCAGCCGCTCCTCTTCCGGTGGGAGTTCGGAGACGGGATGACGGCCGAAGGCGAACGGGTCGAGCACACCTATGCCGCCCCGGGGACCTACGACGTCGCGCTGACGGTGAACGATCAGACCAGCAGCGTCTGCTGCGAGTCATCGGTGCGCCGGCGCGTCACGGTGAACCTGCCGCCCACGGCGGTCCTGCGCGCGCCCGCCCAGGCCTGCGCGGGCGCGCCGGTGGCGCTCAGCGCCGAGGAGTCGCGTGACAGTCCCGGGGACGTGTTGAGCTATCACTGGGATTTCGGCGACGGCACGATCGCGACCGGGCGCAGCGTCACGCACCGCTGGGTCCGCGGCGGGTCCTATCGGGTCACGTTGACCGTGGACGACAGCCGCGGCACGGCGTGCTCCCGCGCCGCGGCATCGACCTTGGTGCGGGTCAACTCACCGCCCAGCCTGGAGGTGCGCGCGCCCGAGCCGCTGTGCCTGCGCCATCCGGGTGATCCAGCCGACGTCATCCTGCAGGCCCGCGCCGGCCGCGATCCCGACGGCGATCCCATGCGCGTGACCTGGGACTTCGGGGATGGGACGACCGGCGAGGGGCTGCGCGTGACGCACCGCTACGACCGGGGCGGGCGCTACACCGTCATGGCGACGGCGGATGACGGCACCGGTACCGCGTGCGCGACGGCCCGGGCGTCCGTGCCCGTCATCGTCAACCGCGCGCCGAGCGCCGTTATTGCCCCGGTGGGCGCGGGCTGTCCCGGCCTGCCGCTGGCGATGTCCGCCCGCGGGTCCGTCGATCCTGACGGCGACGTGCTGACGTACCGGTGGACGTTCGGCGACGGCCGGACGGGCGAAGGCAAATCCGCGCTCCATACGTATGCCGGTCCCGGGCGATACCGGCTGATGCTGGAAGTGGACGACCACAGCGGGATGAGCTGCGGCACCGTTCGAACGGACGCCGACGTCGTCATCAACGCGCCTCCGGACTCGGAGATGGTCATCATGAGCCCAGCGGGAGACGTCATTTCGCCCTCACCCTAGCGTTCGGCTATTCCGTCAATCCCGTCTATTCCGTCTGGGTCGTCCATTCACGCTGCGTTGGTGACGGAACAGACGAGACCTTCCAGCTTCCAGCCTCCCGCCATTCGGATTCCGCTTCTCGTTCCGGCTTCCATCCGGGTTTCTTGCTGTGTATTTCGAAGGCCGGTGATACAATACGCGGCGATGTCTCGCACACGCTCGACGCGCGGCCACCACGCCCGGCACGGTCTCCTGATCGGACTTGCGGGTTTCCTCGGCGCCGGCCTGATTCCAGCGGGCGCGGCGGCGCAGGATCCGCGCGACCGGCCCTTCGACCGCATCAAGCTGGATGACGGGACGGAATTCTCCGCCCGGCTTGTCAAGCGCTACCCGGACCAGGTGCTGGTCATGATTCCGCGGGAGCGGATGGAGTCGATCAACGGCGACGCGCTGCCGCAGCCCATCCTCCCCGGGTACGCGGCGCCCCCCTTCACGGCAGTCGATCTCAACGGCATCGAGCAGGCGCTGCCGGACCCCGACGTCCCGGTGACCTTGATCGCGTTCTGGGCCACCTGGTGCCCGTATTGCCGCAAGGATCTGCCGTTCATCAAGGCCCTGTATGAGCGCTATCACGAGCCCGGCTTCCGCATTCTCGCGCCCAGCATCGACGAAAATCTGGACACGCTGACCGCGTTCGTCCGCGCGCAGGAGTTGGAGTTTCCCGTGATCGCGACCGGGCTGGTCGATGATGAGGCGGACCCGTCCGATGCGCACGCGCGGGATCTTTCCTTCCGGTATGAAATCCAAGGCACGCCGGTGTACTTTTTGGTCGACGGCAAGGGGATGGTGCGGGAGGTGTTCTACGGCGCGGTCGTCAACCGGAAGTCGTATCCGGAGAAGATGGAGTCGTCCATCCGAGAGCTGCTCGCCGCCTCCGGAGCCGACTTGCCGCCTCCGCTCGAGGAGCAGCCCGCGGCAGCTTCGGAGCGCTGAGCGTTATTCCCGGATGGATGCCGGCGCGAGCAGTATCGGTCCGCAGCCGATGCGTCCGCCGGCGTTCCCCACGGGCTGACCGAAGTCGTCCGGCTCGGCGTGCAGAATGACGGCGCGACCCGCCACCGCATACGATTTCCCGCTGAGCGACAACCCGGGCACCGTCACGATCAAGGATCCCAGCCCTGCCGGGCTGACGAGCAGGTTGCCGAGATCGCCGGCATGCGCCTGTTCGAAGCCGTCGACGAGCAGGTTGCCGTGCGGCGCGTCGTCGGGATTGTAATGACTGCCCGCCCGTGAGCCGTCTTCGCCGCAGACGCCGAACTCGTGAATGTGGAATCCGTGGTTGCCTGGAGGCGCATGGGACACGGATGCCTCGATCCTGAGCCCGGCCTCGGTGTCCACGAACGTGATGGTGCCCTCCAGATCCTCATAACCCGCCGTGCCGCGCAGCGGCGCGATTGCCGTTTCCGCGTTCGCGGCCGCCGGAGCCGCCGCCCAGAGCAGCGCGCAGACCCATGCGGTGTGTGCCGCGTACCTCATCGTGTGCCTCCCACGCATCGGACGGACCATGTCAGGACAACGCTCCCATCGTTCATCCTAACACGCCGTGAGGTTCGGCTCAAGCGCGCCGCCGCCTTGGTGGCGTCTCAGTGTGACACCACAGAGGCCACAGAGCGTTCACCCTGCTTCGCGCCCTGCGCTTCGCAGGGCAGGCAGAGGCACGGAGAGAGCCGATGCCAACCGTTCTCTGTGCCTCTGTGGAGCTGTTCCTCTGTGTCTCTGTGGTGTTGAAGATTCAATTGAGACACTACTGCCGCCAAGACGCCGCACCGTCACCGCGTCACAGGCACGGAGCCGCTCCCTCTAGTCCACCATCCACGGCCCAGGGGCCGTGTGTCGTCCACCGGAAGGAGAGGGAGGAAGGGTGAAGATGGAAAATGGAAGGTGGAGGGTGGAAAGCAGAAGATGGGCAGATGATAAACCATTTCATGTTCTCTCCTCTTCCGTCCATCTTCTACCCTCCACCTTCTATCTTCTTTCGCTGTCTCCGTATTCTCGATCACGATGAAGTGAAGATGACGATGCGAGGTCTCCGGTTGTATTCCCGCGGCGATTATGCCACAATGTGCATGATGCTTACTGCGCGCGATTGTACGTGGCAGTTACATCCGCATCGTGCCCTCTCCCGCGTGACGCCGACTGCGTCGCGCCGCGCCCTCTTCCTCGCCCTGTTCTTGTGCGGATCCCTCACGTGGGCCGCGCCGGCGTGGTCCGGCACCGAGATCGGACAGCCGGCGCCGGACTTCTCCCTGGCCGATACGCGCGGCAGCGTCCACCAGCTCTCGGATGCGCGAGGCAGTTTCGTCGTGCTTGAGTGGTACAACCCCGATTGCCCGTTCGTCAAGAAACACTACGGCAGCGGCAACCTGCCGCGCCTGCAGCGCGACTTCGCCTCGCGGGGCGTCGTCTGGTTCGTCATCAATTCTTCCGCTCCGGGTGAGCAAGGCCACTACCCGCCCGAGGAGTACGAGGACATGCTGGCGTCTCATCACGCCGCGCCCGCCGCCATGCTGCTCGATCACGATGGGACGGCAGGGTTGCGTTACGGCGCGAAGACGACGCCGCACCTGTTCATCGTGGACCCCGAGGGGACGCTGATCTACGCCGGCGGAATCGATGATCGTCCGTCCGCGGATCCCGCGGATATCCCGGACGCGGAGAACTACGTCGCGCGCGCGCTGGGCGAGGCGCTCGAGGGGCGGGCGGTGACGCTGTCGCGTACGCAGCCGTATGGGTGTTCCGTGAAATATGCGGACTGAGCGGCCGCGAGCTCCGGAGGTGTGGTGATCGGCGCAGGGCCGGCGTCGGCCATGGTGGGACCGCTCGAGGCGGTCCTCTTGGGGTGCATCGAAGGGCTCACGGAATTCCTTCCCGTTTCGTCCACCGGCCATCTGATTCTGGCGGGCGAGCTGCTCCGGCTTCGGGGCGACGCCGTCAAGAGCTTCGAGGTGGTCATTCAAGCCGGCGCGCTGCTCGCGGTCGCCGGACTCTATCGGGCGCGCCTCGCGTCCATGTGGCGCGGCCTCCTCGGCCGCGATCCAGGCGGGCGCGCCCTGCTCGCGAAACTCCTGCTCGCCTTTCTCCCCGCCGCCGCCGCCGGGCTGCTGCTCCACCGCCTGATCAAGGCGCATCTGTTCGACCCCGGTCCCGTCATCGCGGCGCTGGCGGCGGGCGGCGCGGCCATGATCCTCGTGGACCGGCGGGCGCAGCCGCCACGGCGGCCGGCGTCGCTCGACGCCGTCACATGGCGCGTCGCGCTCGTCATCGGCGCGGCGCAGTGTCTGGCGCTCTGGCCGGGGATGTCGCGGGCCATGGTGACGATCGTGGCCGGCATCCTCTGCGGGCTGCCGGCGGCGACCGCGGCGGAATTCAGCTTTTTGCTGGCGCTCCCGACGCTGGGCGCGGCCACGGCGTTCGACGCCGTCGTCAGCCGGGACGTCCTGGCGCGGGACGTGGGGTGGGCGGCGATGGCCTTCGGACTCGCGGCGGCGGCGCTCTTCGCGGCGGCGGCGATTCGGGGGCTCATCCGCTACTTGTCGCGCCACGGCCTGGCGGCCTTCGGATGGTATCGCCTGGCCCTGGCTGGGGTGGTCTGGTTCGTGCTGGTCCGGGAGTAATTCAGCGGCGGATGTGCGCGCGAGCCACGACGGGCGAGGTTCCCGTCGGGCGGCTCTGGACGGTGCGCATCCTGCACTCGGTGAAAGGGGGTGAGTCCATGGCCACACGCCGGAAGAAGACGGCGAAGAAGTCGGCAAAGAAGTCGACGAAGCGCAGCGCGCGCGCCAAGCGCCGGTAAGCCCGCGAGCGCTCGGCGCGCCGGATACATTCGGCGGCGCCTTGCCCGGGACCGGAGGGCGGGCGCGCCGGGTCATCGCATCCCGGCCCCGTGGGGCTGCACGGCACGATCGGGCAGTCTCACGGGGCCGTGTCTTCACGCTCGCAGGCGGTTTCTTGGTCGTGGCTCATCTTGATTGTTCCACACCACAGAGACACAGAGCAACAGCGCCACAGAGGCACAGAGAACGCGTCAACAGGGACGTTTCTGTGCCTCGGTGAACGATCTGTGGCCTCTGTGGTGTCACACTGAGACAGCACTGGTTTTTTGTGTTGCATGACACGACATGCTGTAGAATGCTAGCGGCGCCGGAGCCGGCGGGCGGCTCGCCGGACTTGACGGCGCCGGCAGGCAACATAAAAGGAGGAACGATGCGGCGAGGCCATCGGTTGACCGCATTGGCGGTGGCGGCCCTCATGATGAGCGGCTGTTACGGTCCGTTTCTGCTGACGAAGAAACTGCATCAGTGGAACGGGCAGGTCGGCGACAAGTGGGCGCAGGAAATCGTGTTCCTCGTCTTTGCATGGCTGCCGGTGTACGGGCTTGCGACCCTCGGGGACGCGATCGTCTTCAACTCGATCGAGTTCTGGACTGGGAACAACCCTATGGATGAGACGGCGGATGCAGATGCAACCCCTGCGACGCGGAGGCTGGTTCGCGGAAACGCGGAAGTCATCATGACCCGCACGGCGGGCGCGCAGGGACCCGAGCTCACCATCGAGCAGTTCAGGTCGGGTGAGCCGGCGGGGACACTGCACATGGTCCGCGACGGGGACATGACGGTCGGACTGGACGCCGACGGCCAGGTGCTGTTCCGGGCTCAGGCGCAGCCGGACGGCAGCGTCGTGATCAGCGACGCGTCGGGCCGCACGGTCCAGACGTATCCTGCCGCGCAGGTCGAGCGGCTCGTCAGTCTCACGACCCGCTAAGATCAACTCCTACACCACAGATGTCACAGAGGGTGCACCCTGCTTCGCGCCCTGCGCTTCGCAGGGCAGGCAGAGGCACGGAGAAGGCCGGTGAAGAGCGTGTGCTGTGCCTCTGTGTGGCTTCTGTGACGTCTGTGGTGTGATCTCCCTCCTGAGATGATGCACGCGCACGTACTCCACGCTCCGCACGCCACGCTCACCGGCGTCCCGAACGGGAAGCTGGGCATGTGGGTGTTCCTCGCCTCCGAGGTCATGTTCTTCACGGGCTTGATCGGCGCCTACGTCGTGCTGCGTCTGTCCAATCCCGCCTGGCCCGGGCCCGACGGGCATCTGAGCGTGATGCTGGGGACCATCAACACGCTGATCTTGATCTGCAGCAGCGCGACCATCGTGCTCGCGCTCGCAGCGGCCCAGCGGGATGCGCTCCCGGCGGTGCGCGGATGGCTCGGGCTCACGATGGCGCTTGGCGCGGCGTTCCTGGGCGTCAAGGGCATGGAGTACGCAGCCAAGCTCACCCACGACATCGTGCCGAGCACGAACATTTTCTGGTCGGCGTATTACACGCTCACGGGCTTCCACGCCCTGCACGTGCTGGGAGGGATCCTGTTCAACCTGTGGGTGTGGTCGGCGAGCTGGCGGGCGCCGTCCTGGCGCCGCCAGGGCCACCGCCTGGAGCTCGCGGGGCTCTACTGGCACTTCGTCGATATCGTGTGGATTTTTCTGTTTCCGCTGTTGTATCTCTTCTGAGGCGGGGGTCGCATGCGTGAGAGCGCGTCGCCGGTTCGCACGTACGTGGTGGTGTGGGGATGGCTCGCCGGGCTGATGCTGCTGGGCGTGCTGCTGGCGGAGCTCCCGATGCCGAAGCGGACGATCGTCCTGATCGTGCTCGCGCTCTCCTCCGCGAAGGCGCTCCTGGTGGCGCTGTACTACATGCACCTGAAGGTCGACCGCCGCCTGCTCGGGCTCATCGCGATCGCGCCGCTCGGACTCATCGCGCTCGCCATCGGCGTCATCTTTTCCAGCCACTTGGTGAAATTCTAACGGATCCCTGAATGTGGATTTCTGATTTCGGATTGTCCGAATCCGACATCCGCATTCGCCAATCCGCAATTCACGGAATACGAAAAGGGAACGCCCCCGCTCGGAAGTCCGAACGGGGGCGAATTGCTGCTCGCGACCGGATGCGCGCTTAAACGGACGTCGCCGCCGGCCGAAACATCCGCATGGTCCGCGGGGCCGGGAGCGTGTCCGGCATCTGAGCGGGCGCGCCTTGGGGGAGCCGCACGCGCGTCGCCAACCCCATGCGGCGCAGCAGACGGATGGTCAGGTACGTCACGTCCACCTCCCACCAGCGCAGGCCGTGCGCGGCGGAATACAGATAGGCATGGTGGTTGTTGTGCCAGCCCTCGCCGAAGGACACGAGCGCGACCAGCCAGTTATTGCGGGATCCTTCATTCGTCGCGTAGCTCTGGTAGCCCCACACGTGGGACGCGGAATTCACGAGCCAGGTGCCGTGATAGACGAACACCGTCCTGAAGAAGACGCCCCAGATCAGCCAGGGGAGACCCCCCAGCGCGAACAGGACGCCCCCGAGCGCGAACGTGAGGATCACCTGCGAGCGCTCGAGGAGCCAATGGACCTTGTCGCGCGCCAACTCGGGCGCGAGGCGCCTGAAGTTTCTCGGCTCATCGAGCAGTTCATCGTAGGGGAACAGCCAAAGCATGTGGGCCCACCAGAAGCCCCGCCGGGGGCTGTGGGGGTCCTGCGGGCGGTCGGAAAACGCGTGGTGCACCCGGTGCGTTGCCACCCACTTGACGGGGCCGCCCTGGAGCGCCAGGACGCCGCAGAGGGTGAAGACGTACTCCAGCCATTTCGGGACGCGAAAACTGCGGTGCGCGAGCAGCCGATGGTAGCAGAGCGTGATGCCGAACATCCCGGTGATCACCTGCAGCGCGATGAACACCCAGAACGCCGACCAGGTGAACGTCCACGGCGCCAGCAGCGCCCCCAGGTGGAGCACGGCGATGCCGATGACAATATCCCACTTCAGCCGGTTCGACGAGGACCGGGAGCCCCGCATGAGGATGCATTGGAGCGGGGACAGCTCGTTCGACTGGCTGGTCGCGGCGGAGTCGGTTGCCGTGGCAGTCATGGTCATCGTTGGACACCTCCTCGGTCGTGCGGATTGCGCGCTTCAGGTGGACGCGGTAGTATAGCAGAAGTGAACGGGTAAATCCAGGGATTTCTATGACGTACGTCAACCTTTCGCCAGTTCCGTCTGTTCGTCACCGCCGGGGCATGGGGCACCGGGCAGGGGGCGGGGACCATAATCGTGTACCCTGTACCGTGGCGTTCACTGGTCGGAAGCTGGAGGCTGGAAGCTGGAATGAGCATTCGTCATTTCCGTCTTTTCCGTCAATTCCGTCTGGCTCAGCGGCGCTCGAGTGCCGTACACTGACCTCCTGCCGGACGGACCAGACGGAACAGACGAACGTCCGTCTCTGTGCACCTGGAGATGCGATGGTTCTGCGGTGGTCAGTAACGCTCGATTTGGCGGAGCAGGCAATACACCAGCCGGTCTCGTATCAGGAGCGTCATCAGTCCCTGCCGGAGGAGCGCGGCGGCCTCTTCGGGGCCGCAGTCCAGCGCTCCGGCGGTGGCCGGCTCGGTGCAGAAGCGGAGGAAATACCACCTGAGCGCGTCGGATTGCCGTTCCGGCAGCCTGCCGACGGCGCCGTACACGAGGTCCTGGTGGAACGGATTCATGAATTCATACGGCACGCACCGCAGGTAGCTGTACGCGGTCAGGGCCCGCTGGCGCGGGTCCGCAGGCTCCGCGAGCTTGCGGTAGGCCTCGACGATGGCCGGCCAGAACCGCGTCCGCAGCCACGAGGACAACGAGGGCGCCTGAGGCTGCCGGGCGAACTCCAGCACCGACAGGCGGAAGATGCGGTGCGCAAGCCGCGAAAATTCCCTTGAGGTCATCGCCCGGTAGTCGCCGCGGGGGCCGTACCAGTGCCCGTCCCGGTTGCGGGGGAGGAATCGGCACCCTTCGGTGGAGAGCAGGTAGTCCCAGGAGGCCATGGCCCAGTCCAGGAGCGGCTGGTATTCATGGACCAGCTGCTGGTACTCGTAGCCGAGCCCGCCCGGCGCGTTCGTCTGCTCGGCCCGGAGTACCCGGGCCACCAGCGCCTCGGCATTGGAGAGTTTTCCGCGCGCGGGCGACGCGAGCGCCGGCTGGTCCGTGACCTGCGGCATCGCCAGCTCGGACGGCAGCGTTTCGTCGAGCACAAGCGGCAGCTCGTCGAGTTGCGGGTCGAATTCCAGCGTAATCATCTCATTCGTAGTCTAGCATACGGCCGAATCGCCTACCAATGGGAATCCTTCCATCTGTTCCGTCGGGACGGGGCAGGGGGCGCGGGGCACGTCAGGTGTGGAAGACAGGCCACATTCGGGATGCGGAATGCCGGATCTATTGACTGCGTTGACGGCGCTGGCGGGCGTGGCGGCGATCGCGGCCCTGGCCGGCGCGGTGAAGACGCGCGGGCTGCTCAGGCGCCTGCGGAGGGTCCTGGCGGCGGTCGTGCTGGGCGCGGTGGCGTGTCTGGGGGGAGCGGGGGTCGCCTTCCGGCATGCGTTCCTGACTTTCACGGGTGAAACCCTCGTCGCCACGGTCAGCGTCGATGCCAGGAGCGGAGACGACTTCACGCTGACATACGCGCCGGCCGGAGGAGGCCCTGCGACCGTCGCGCTCCTGCGCGGCGATCAGTGGGCGGTGAGCGGCGGGATCGTGATCTGGCATCCGGTGCTGGGCTGGGCCGGGGTGCGCAGCTATCACCGGCCGGCCCGACTCAGCGGACGCTTCTCCAAGTTTGCCCGGGAACTGGACGGAGCGCCCAGCGGAGTGCCGCTCGCGGAGGGCCCAGACTGGATGTGGGAATGGCTCTACCGGCTCGATAAGGCGCTGCCGCTCGTGGACACGGCCTACGGCACCTCCGCGTACGCCTACGCGGACCCGGGTCCGGTCTATGAGGTGCTGGTGTCCCGGACGGGGTACGTGATCCGGCGGCGGAAGTCTTGACCTGGCCCGCGCCTGCGGGTACGATGGCATCAACTCTCGTGTGACGTGCAACGTGTCACGTTGGCTGAGGGTGTCATGTTTGATGGGTCATGTGTCATGGCCCGTCATGGTTTGCATGACACATGACCCATCGCACAGTACACAGCGTGAAAGGAGGCGCGATGACCCCGCTTGCAGGTACCCAGCTTGAAGAGCGGAAGGGTGTGGTGACGTTCAAGGGCAGTCCGCTGACGCTGCTCGGGCCCGCGCTGAAGCCCGGCCAGCCCGCACCGGACTTTCGAGTTCTCGGGCAGGACCTCTCCGAAGTGATGATGGCGGAATTCCAAGGCCGGCCCCTCCTCATCAGCGTGGTCCCCTCGCTTGATACGGCGGTCTGCGATCAGCAGACGAGGCGCTTCAATGAGGCTGCGGCGCAGCTGGACGGCGTGGCGGTCCTCACCGTCAGCATGGATCTGCCGTTCGCCCAGAAGCGCTGGTGCGGCGCGGCCGGCATCGACCGGATCCGGGTGGTGTCCGATCACCGCGAGGCCACCTTCGGAGCTGCCTACGGGGTTCTGGTCAAGGAACTGCGGCTGCTCACTCGCTCCGTCTTCGTCATCGACGCCCGGGGCGCCATCACGCACGTGGAAATCGTGCCGGAGATGACCACGCATCCCGACTATGACGCGGCGATCGCGGCCGCCAAGAAAGCGGCGGGGGGCGCGTGAGCGGGCGGTGCCGATGACATCGATCCGGGCGGTGGCGATCGCGCTCCGGCTGGCGTGGCCGCACTGGCTCATGCCGTGGCGGTCTCCGCTGCTGCGCTGGCGCCTGGAAACGTACGGGATCGCCGATGCCTCCGGGCGGTTGCTTCACGCGGACGAGATCGCGCCCGGGGATTTCTTCCGCTTCCTGCGCCTCCGCTCACGGGCCGTCTGGCGCTTCCTGCGCTGGGCCGCGTCTCTGTAATTCACACGTACGTCACGAGCGGCCCAGCCCCCTTCAGGACACCCCGCTGAAAGGCGGCGGGATGTCCCTCAGGGGCTGGCCCGCAGGCATCACGTTAGTGGTTCCGCATTCCGAATTCCGCATTCCGAATTTGGCACCTACTCCGCACTTCCTCACTCCCCACTTGGCATGCCCCGTCCCGCGCCCCATGCCCCTTGCCCCATCCCTGGTTGCTGGTCTCTGGTTCCTTGTTGCTTGTTGCTGGTCGCTTGTTGCTACACAGTGACGGACTGACGGAACAGACGTTCCAGCCTCCAGCGTCTAGCTTCCAGCTTCCGACTTCGCGCTCGTCGTTCCACGCCGTTGCGGTTGTTTGCGCCTTCCCCCCTCAGGTATACTTATCCTATGCGGTGATTAACACCGCTTAAAATCCCATGAAAGATAACAGGGACGGTAGCGCACATGCGCCCGATGAGGCGCCATCCGTGCCGGTGGCCGGATTGCCGACTGCGGCGCGGACCCTTTTTCGGGTGCTGCGGGTCTGGCTGATCGGGCTGGTGGCGTTCGGGTTCGGGCCGGCGGTAACCTACGGGTGGATGACGTGGCTGCAGAACGAGGAACAGTGGCGATGGACCTGGATCATGTACGTCACCGAAGTGCTGATCCTCGGGCTGGGCGCGGTGGTCATCCTTCCGTCGATCTGGTACCGTCCGATCCACCGCGTGCTGGCGGCCTGGGAGCGGCGGGGTCTCGCCACCAGGCAGGAGTGCGCGTTCGTGTACGAACGCGC
>DASWKB010000012.1:0-26345 GCA_036396895.1 bacterium
CCTGCCCAACGTCGGGAAATCGACCATCTTCAACGCCCTGACGCGCACCAGCGTGCCGGCGGCGAACTACCCCTTCTGCACCATCGATCCGAACGTCGGCGCCGTGCCGGTGCCGGACTCGCGCCTCGCGGCGCTCGCGCGCCTCGTGCCGACGGAGCGCGTGGTGCCGACCATGATGGAATTCGTCGACATCGCCGGCCTCGTCAAGGGCGCCAGCGAGGGGGAAGGGCTCGGCAACCAGTTCCTGTCCCACATCCAGCAGGTGGACGCGGTCGCGCACGTCGTGCGCTGCTTCGAGGACGATCAGGTGGTGCACGTGAGCGGGTCGGTCGATCCGCGCCGGGACCTCGAGATCATCGCGACGGAGCTGGCGCTCAGGGACCTGGCCGTCGTGAGCTCGGCGATCTCGCGCGTGGAGAAGCTCGCCAACTCCGGGGACAAGGACTCGCGGGCGATGCTGGAGGCGCTGCGCGCGGCCGCGGAGCCGCTCAATGACGCCCGCCCCGTGCGCGGCATCCTGGGGACGCTGGGCGCGGCGGCGCAGGACATCCTGAGGCCGATGAATCTGCTGACCGCGAAGCCGCTCCTGTACGTGGCGAACGTGAGCGAGCACGGCGGCGACAATCCTCATCTCGCGGTGGTGCGCGGGCTCGCCGCGGAGGAAGGCGCGGCGGTGGTGCCGATCTGCGGCGCCATCGAGGCCCAGATCGCGGCGCTGGAGAGCGAGGACGAGCGGCGGGAATTCCTCCAGGCGGAGGGCCTGTCGGAGCCGGGACTCAACCGGCTGATCCGCGAGGGCCACGCGCTGCTCGGGCTCATTACGTTCTTCACGGTGGGGCCGAAGGAGGACCGCGCCTGGACCGTCCGGCGCGGGGCCGCAGCTCCGGAGGCGGCGGGGAAGATCCACAGCGACATGGCGCGCGGGTTTATCAGGGCTGAGGTGATCGCGTACGACGACTTCATCACAGCCGGCAGCGAGGCCGCGGCCCGGACGCAGGGCACGCTGCGCATCGAGGGCAAGGAGTACGTCGTCCAGGACGGCGACCTCATGCACTTCCGCTTCAGCGTGTAATCGCGCGCAAACCGGATGATGCAAAGCTGCGAAGTCACGTCGCGAAGCGGCGGGGGCCGGGCATCAATCACGGGGCCCGCAACGGTCCTTACTTGACGTCTCGTTCGGCGCGGACGTAGACTGATAGGTGTCCGGGAATCGGCTGCGTGGGCTTACAGAGGCGCTGCCGGGCATTGGGCGGCTCGAACAGGGCGGTGTGAGACGATGGAGACCTTCGCTCCTCGGCCGTCTTCAGGGACGCTGGCTGACCTCCGTCCCGGGGACCACGCCTGCTGTGTGTACGCGACCGAAGACGATCACCGCCGCTTCCTCACCGCCTTCATCCGCGACGGGCTCGCGCGCGGAGAGAAAATCCTCTACATCGTCGAACAGCACAACCCCCTCGATATCGTCACTTCCCTCCAGGACGCCGGCGTCGAGCTCGAACAGCCGCTTGCGCGCGAGCAATTCGGCCTCGTGACCGCCGACGGCACCTATCTTCGGCAGGGGCGCTTCGATCCCGAGCGGATGATCGCGCTCTTTCGCGATGAGGTCAGGCGGGCGGTGGGCGAGGGCTACCACACGTTCCGCGGCACCGGCGAGATGAGCTGGTCGCTTCGCGCGGCGGCCGGCGCGGACCGCCTCATCGAATACGAGAGCCTGATCAACGCCGTCGACATCAACGCACACGCGCTGCTGTTGTGCCAATATGACCGGCGCTGCTTCGGCGCGGAGCGGCTGCTCGAAACGATGGCGGTCCATCCGCTGATCCTGCTCGATGGCGGGCTGTATCGCAATCCATTGACGCGCGCGGACGATGCCCCGGAAGCCTGGCGCGCATGGCTGGACAGCCCGGAGAGCCGTGACGGCGCCCTCCGGCGCGAAGTGGCGAGTCTCCTCACGGAGCGTGAGCATCCCGTCTGACGGCGATGGTTCGCCCCCATCGGGTATACTGAGAGGAGCATGAAACAGGTGCACGCGGGACATCAAAGCAAGGCGCGTCGTGCCCGGCGGCGGGCTCAGGGCGTCATCGAGTATTTGGCGCTCTTGGCGGCGCTGGTCGTGGCGGCCATGGCGTTTCTCGGGCCGTTCGGCCAGAGCATGGGCGACGTGATCGGCCGCAGCGGCGAGTCGATCGAGGAGACCTCCCGGGTCATGGAAGGGACGCTCCTGGCCGCATTGAGCGGGCGGGAGCAGGGAGTTCCGCCGGCGCTGGGCGAGCTGCCCGAGCCGTTGCCTGCGGAGGCGGAGGATGACCCGATCATCCTCTCCGGAGGCCCGTGGCTGCCCCCGAATACCGGCTTGCCCGGCGGCTCCGGCCTGGGCCCGGCAGGGGAGGCGGGGGGGGATGCGTTCGGCTCCGGGCCCGCGAGGGCCGGCGCTCCGAGCACGGCTCCTCCGGGCGCGGGCTTCGGAGGATCCGGCATCGCCATCAGCCCCGCGCCGGATGCCGCGCCGTTTCCGTCGTTCACGTTTCCGCCCCTGCCGCCGGCTCCGGAGGGCTTCACGTTCATCTCGCGCGGCACGAGCATCTGGACCGGCTGGACGGACGTCGACGCGCTCAACATCACGGGCACGCAAGGCGTCGCGCTGCTGACGTCGGCGTTCAATCTGGTCGCGAGCCTCTCGCCGTTCAACGCCATCACCGCGGACCTCATCGCGAAGGGCATCAGTATCGCCTTCGGCACGGCCCAGGACTTCTCGGGGCCGACCGCCAACGCGATCGCGTATTTCCGCGTGCAGGGCACGGCCGCGTTTCCGAACACGCCCGTCCCGGCTCCGTTTCTCCTGTTCAACCCGGCGTTCCTGCACGATTCGGTCGAAGCGATAGCGGCGACGCTGGTGCACGAGGGCACGCATTTCCAGCAGTACCTGGACGGGCAGATCTTCAACCCGACGCAGACGGTCATCGACATCGAGTTCAGGGCCTGGTGGAACGCGGCGGTGTTCTGGCACGAGGTCAGGGCCCAGGCCAGCCCGTTAGACACCCGCCTGGAGCAGGAAGCCGAATTCGGCTACCGGACGGCGCTGCAGGGCGAGGCGGCGCTCCGGGCGCTGATCGCCTCGCTGTACACCTGAGGAGCCGATGGGCCGCACGGGATGCCGGATGAGAGGGGTGGCCGCGGGTGTCCTGGCGCTGGCCGGCTGGGCGTCGCCCGCCCGCGCCTCCGAGCACGACGCCGCCCCGCAGGAGCGGGGCGCGCCCATCGCGCAGACACAGGAGCAGTCGGAGTCCGCCATGTCCACCGAACCTTCCTATGAATCGTATGCGGGCGATGACCTGGGCCGGCCGGTGCGCTTCCAGTATCCCTCCCAATGGACGGTGCAATTCGACGCGGGCCAAATCCAGGCGTACCGCCAGCTGCTCATCCTCGGCCCGCGCAACGCCGAGGAGACGTTCCGCGCCCAGCTCGTCGTGCGCAGCTCACCGACCAAGGAGGCCGGCGGGCGCTTCTCCGGTCCCGGAGAGCTCATCGCCAACCTGACCGGCACGGTGCCGGAGGGCGCGAGCGCCGATGAAGGCTCCGCCCGCGACATCGCCGACACCCCCGCGCGGGACATCACGCTCTCCTACGTCATTCCTCCGATGCACAAGACGGGGCTCAAGTCGCTGCCGATCCCGGTGCGCCAGCGCACGGTCGTCCTGCAGCGCGGTTCGGAACTCGTGGAGCTCGTCTATTCGGCCGACGCGCGGGAGTACGAGCGGCACGCCGGCGCGTTCGACCGTCTCCTCGGCACGCTGCAATTCCCGTGACCCCTCCCCGGACATGTCCCCCGCGTCGTCCGCGGTTCGTCCATCGTCCATCGCCGATCATCAGGGGAAGGTAGAAGATAGAAAATAGAAGATGGAAGATGGAACGATCCTCAACGCATGATCAGTCCGCTCCACCTTCTACCTTCCCTCATCCATCTTCTACCTTCACCTGACGAAGGATGGCGAACGATGGACGGTGGACCATGGACGATGGACGAGAGGCTCGCGGTGGTCTGTGGACCGTGGACTGAGGACCGGCGCTGATGATCGAGCAGATCGTTTCCGGAGGGCAGACCGGCGTGGACCGGGCCGCGCTGGACGCGGCGCTGGCGCTCGGGCGGCCGTGCGGGGGCTGGTGCCCCCGAGGACGCCGGGCGGACGACGGCACGATCCCGGCCCGGTACCCGCTGCGGGAAACGCCAAACGTGGATTACGAGGAGCGGACGGAGTGGAACGTCCGGGACTCGGACGGCACGCTGGTTCTCTATGTGCCGCCGATGAGCGGGGGGACGGGGCTGACCCGCCTCCTGGCCGCCCGGCTCAGCAAGCCGTGCCTGACGGTGGACCTGGACGCCGAGCCGGCCCCCGCGCGCGTCCGCGCGTGGATCGAAGACGCGGGCATCCGCACGCTCAACGTCGCCGGCCCCCGCGAGCGCCTCCGTCCCGGCGTCTATGACAAAGCCTCGGCCTTCCTCCAGCGCCTCCTCGATCCCTCGCCGCTGTGAATTGCGGATTGTCGATTGCGGATTGCGGATTGAAACGGCCGACGGCGGATCGACAGCATGATTGCCTGATCATTCCAGCTTCCAGCCTCTAGCTTCCGGCTTCCGGCCCATCCTCGTCATGGACTCCCCGCTCGCCACTCCGCGCTCCGCATTCCGAAATTTAGCATCCCCTCCGGCGCGGCACGCCCCTGCATTGACGACCTGTGGCTGATTCGCTAGAATAGCGGCCTCCCATGGTTCGGCACCCTGTCTCCAATGCCGTCCGTGTCACCGCCGTTCTTGTGCTCTGCGGCGGGGCCGGCTCCGTCTGGGCCGGGCACCCCGAAGGGGATGTCCGGGCCGGCCGCGAGACTTACGTGCGCTCCTGCGCCGTCTGCCACGGGGCCGAGGGCGCAGGCGACGGCCCCTACGCGCGCCGGTTCTACCCGCGTCCGCGCGATCTGACTTCCGGCATCTATAAATTCCGCTCGACCGTCAGCGGCACCGCGCCCACCGATGAGGACCTCCACCGCGCGATCGCTCACGGGCTCCCGGGCACGAACATGCCGGACTGGCGCATCCTGGATGAGCAGGCGAAGTGGGACATCGTCGCGTATCTGAAGACGCTGTCCCCCGTGTTCGGGACCATTCCGCCGGAACCGGTCATCCTGGCGTCCGATCCGGGCCAAGCCCGCGCCGATCTCGCCCAGGGACGCGAGGTCTATACGAAGCTCGGCTGCGCGTCGTGCCACGGGGAACAGGGCCGGGCCAACGGGCCCTCGGCGTCGGCGTTCATGGACGACTGGGGCATGCCCATCAGGCCGGCGAATCTGACTCAGGGCTGGAACTACCGCGGCGGCGGCGCTCCGCGCGATATCGTGATGCGCGTGCTGGCCGGCATCGACGGTTCCGGCATGCCGTCCTACACCGGGGCGGCCGAGCCCGAAGACGTCTGGCAGATGGCCTATTACGTGGCCTCGCTGCAGGAGCCCATCGAGTGGAACCCGATCGTCCGGGCGGTTCGCCTGGGGGGTGCGCCGCCCGCGATGCCGGATGACGCGCGCTGGGACGGCGTGCCCGCGGTCGGCGTCCGGCTGCGCAACGCCGTCGATTCCGACGGGGTGTGGGCGCAGCCCGCGACGGTCAATCTCGTGCAGGTGCAGACGGCCCGCACGGAGGAGGAACTGCTCGTGCGCGTGGTGTGGGACGACCCGACCGAAGACCGGGACCCGCAGGCCGCTGACCGGTTCGCCATGCTCTTGCGTCCGCACGGCGTGCGCGGGGATCAGGTGAGCCTGCAGGCCTGGCCGTACCGCGGCGCGCCGCCGCTTGATGTGTGCGCCTGGCGCGCGTCCGACGGGCGCGCCCGGGAGATCGTCGCGGACCGGTTCGATGCGGTGGATGCCTCCAGGGTGTCGGCCGCGCCATTGACCGCGCAGGCGGCCTACGAGGACGGCCGCTGGCGGCTCGTTCTGCGCCGGCCGCTCGTCCAGCGCGGGCTGGAACACGCGGCCGTCCTCGGCGAGGAGCCGTTCGCCCCGCTCGCGTTCGCGGTGTGGGACGGCGGCAATCCCGGCGCGCGCGCGGTGTCGCCTTGGCTGGATGTGCGCCTGGAGGAGCCGGCCTCCGGCGCGGCGCATGCCGCCACCCATTGAGATCTTGTCGCCCGTCATTGGTATCCCGCAACAAGAGGAGGTGTTCGATGGGACGTCAAAGACTGCTGTCGATGCTCGCCGTGATCGCGGTGGCGATCGGCTGCGGAAGCGGCACGCCGCAGGACGCGCAGGCGACCGGCCCCGATGAGCGCGCCGGAGAGCCGATCGTGATCGCGCAGGCGACGGGGGGAGACTCGGCTCCCGAGGGCGGCGCGTCCGTGACCGGGAGCGTGCGCTTCGAGGGCACCCCGCCCGAGCGCGAGCGCATCCGCATGAGCGCGGATCCCGTCTGCGAGCAGAAGCACCAGAGCGCCGTGTACAAGGAGAACGTGGTCGTGAACGACAACGGGACGCTGCGTAACGTGTTCGTGTACGTCAAGGAAGGCGTGCAGGGCTCCCATCCGGCTCCGTCGGAGCCGGTGGTCCTGGATCAGTCGGGCTGCGGCTATACCCCGCACGTATTCGGCGTCCGGGTGAACCAGCCGCTGGAGATCCGCAACAGCGACGCCACGCTCCACAATGTCAACGCGAAGCCGAGCGGGAACCGGCCGTTCAACCTCGCGCAGCCCGTGCTGGGCATGAAGACCACCAAGACCTTCACCGAGCCGGAGATCATGGTGCCGTTCAAGTGCAACGTGCACCCCTGGATGAGCGCCTATGCCGGCGTGGTGGCCCACCCGTTCTTCGGCGTCACGGGCGAGGACGGCGCCTTCACGATCTCCGGCCTGCCGGCGGGCGACTACGTGCTGGAAGCCTGGCACGAGGAGTACGGGACGAAGACCCAGCCCGTGTCCGTGCCGGCGAGCGGCAGCGCATCGGTCGAGTTCGCGTTTTCGGCCAACTGACGCGGCGGGAGTTCACACGCGCACCTTGACGGCTCTGCAATTCGCGCTCGGCGCCGCCGTCTGGCTCATAGGCCAGACGGCGGCCTGGGCGTTCGGCGGCTCCGGCGCGAAGATCTGGCTGCCGGAGGGCTCAAGCTCGGTCGCACCGGAGATCGACCGGCTCTTCTACATCGTCCTCATCATCACGGGCGTCGTGTTCGTGCTCGTGCAGGGCACCCTCATCGCGTTCCTCATCCTCTACCGGAGGCGGCCGGGCCGGAAGGCGACGTACATCCACGGCAGCCACCTGGTCGAGATCATCTGGACCGTCATTCCCGCCGTCATCCTGGTGTTTCTGACGGTGACGAGCCAACGGGTCTGGGCCGTCATTCACGGGACGCCGCCCACGATCGACCTGGAGCTGGAGGTCACCGCCGAGCAGTTCGCCTGGAACATCCGGTATCCGGGTCCCGACGGGAAGCTGGGCTCCGAGGATGACCTGACGACCATCAACCAGATGCACCTGCCGCTGGGCAAGGTGGTCATGATCCGCCTCATCTCCAAAGACGTGATCCACAGCTTCTTCGTGCCGCAGTTCAGGGTGAAGCGGGACGCGGTGCCGGGCATCACCAGCCGGCTGTGGGTGCAGGCCACCCGCCCCGGGACCTCCGACATCGCGTGCGCCGAGCTGTGCGGGCTGGGCCATTACCGGATGCGCGGGTTCCTGACGGTGGAGACGCCGGAGGAATTCCAGGCCTGGCTGGCGAAGACGGCGGAGGAGTTCGAGTGATGGACACACACGGGGCCCCGCGCGGATTGCTCCGCCGGTACGTGTTCTCGACCGATCACAAGGTGATCGGCATCCAGTTCATGTTCACCAGCCTCGTCATGCTGTTCTTCGGGGGGCTGCTGGCGCTGCTCATCCGCTGGCAGCTCGGCTGGCCGGGCCGCGCGCTGCCGTTCATGGAGAAGCTGGCCCCGGACGGGATGCCCGGCGGCATCATGCTGCCGGAGTACTTCAACATGCTCTTCACGATGCACGGCTCGGTGATGATCTTCATGGCGATCATCCCGCTGCTCGTCGGGGTCTTCGGCAACTATCTCATCCCGATCAAGATCGGCGCCGGCGACATGGCGTTCCCCCGGCTCAACATGCTCTCCTACTGGACGTTTCTCCCGGGCATCGCTGTCGTCGTCGCCGGGTTCTTCGTGGAGGGCGGAGCGGCCGCGTCGGGATGGACCGCCTACGCCCCCTTAAGCACGACACTCGGGGCGGGGCAGCTCTGCTGGATCATCGGGGTCATCATGATCGGCAGCTCCTCCATCATGGGCGCGGTGAATTACGTCACGACGATCATCAACCTCCGCGCGTCCGGGATGGGCTTCTTCCGCCTGCCGCTCTCGATCTGGGCGCTCTTCATCACCGCGATCATCACGCTCTTGGCGACCCCGGTGCTGGCCTCGGCGCTGATCCTGCTGCTGCTCGATTCGACGATGGGCACGAGCTTCTTCCTGCCGGCGGGGCTCGTCATCGACGGCGTCGCGCAGGCCAACAGCGGCGGGCAGGTGCTCCTGTGGCAGCATCTCTTCTGGTTCTATTCCCACCCGGCGGTGTACATCATGATCCTGCCGGCGATGGGGATCGCCTCCGAGATCATCCCGGTGTTCGCCCGAAAGCCGCTGTTCGGGTACCATTCGATGGTGTACGCGATCATCGCGATTGCCGCTCTGGGCTTCCTGGTGTGGGCGCACCACATGTTCGCCAGCGGGATGAACCCGGCGCTGGGCACGAGTTTCATGGTCTCGACGATGATCATCGCCCTGCCGTCGGCGATCAAGACGTTCAACTGGCTGGCGACGCTGTGGCGGGGCACCATCAGCTTTCAGACTCCCATGCTGCACGCGCTCGCGTTCGTCTCGATGTTCATCATCGGGGGCTTGACGGGCATCTTCTCGGCGGCGAGCCCCGTCGATTTGTACCTGCACGATACGTATTTCATCGTCGGGCATCTGCATTACGTGCTCTTCGGCGGCAGCCTCTTCGGCATCTTCGCGGGCATCACGTTCTGGTATCCGAAGATGTTCGGCCGCATGCTCAACGAGCGGCTGGGCAAGGCGCACTTCTTCCTGACGTTCTTGTTCTTCAACGCGGTCATGTTCCCGATGTTCATCCTGGGCGTCCACGGAATGCCCCGCCGCATTTACGACTACACGCAATACGGCTTCCTGCAGGATGTCGGCGGCCTGAACCGGATGATGAGCGTCTCGGCCTTGTGTTTGGTCGGCGCGCAGGCGCTCTTTATCGCCAACTTCTTCTGGAGCCTGTGGCGGGGCCGGCGCGCGGGGAAGAACCCCTGGCAGGCGACCACGCTGGAGTGGGCGACCGCGTCCCCCCCGCCGCACGGAAACTTCGATGAGCCGCCCACCGTCTACCGCGGCCCCTATGAGTACAGCGTGCCCGGCCGCGAAGAGGACTGGTGGCCGCAGGACGCGAAGTCCTAAACGTCCGCATCGTGATGACACGGATTGACAATGGATGACGCGGATTCGTACGCCGGATGAAGACGATACCCGTTCAATCGCATCTCATGCAGCCTCCGCCTTCGGTGCGCCCATGAGCGCGTCGCCCCACCCCAGCGCCGGCGGGCCGTCGTGTCCGGCTTCCCGGCGCGGGCTGCACCGCTATGCGGTGTTCACCGCGGCATGCACCTGGCTCCTCCTCATCGCCGGCGGCCTCGTCACCAGCACCGATTCGGGGCTCGCGGTCCCCGACTGGCCGCTCTCCTACGGCCTGTGGTTCCCGCCGATGGTCGGCGGCATCCTCTACGAGCACGGCCACCGGATGATCGCCGCGGCCGTGGGCCTGCTCATCCTCGGGTTGGCCGTCTGGCTCGCGAACGCGGAGCCGCGCCGCTGGGTCCGGAACCTGGGATACGCGGCGCTGGCATCGGTCGTGATCCAGGCGCTGCTCGGCGGGCTGACGGTGCTGTGGCTCCTGCCTCCGCCGGTGTCCATCAGCCACGCCCTGCTCGGGCAGGGCGTCTTCTGCCTGGTGGTGTGCGTGGCCTGGGCGACGTCGGCGGGGCGGATGAGCCAGGGCGAGCTGCCGTTGACGGTGCCCGTCAGCGGGTTGCTGCGTCCCGGCGCGGCGGCCCTCGCCGCGTCGGTCGCGGCCCAGCTGCTGCTGGGCGCGATCATCCGGCATACGGGGCTGGGTTTCGCGTTGCACGCGGCAGGCGCCGCGGTCGTGGCGGCGCTGGCGGCGGGCGTCGTCCATGCCCTGCGCGGCGTCTCGATTCCTCCCTCGCTGCGCCGGCACGCGTGGCGGCTCGCGGCGCTCGTCGCGCTGCAGCTGGGCCTGGGGATCGCGGCCTGGTTGGGCGGACGGCACGTGGGATTCAGGACCGCCCACGTCGCAGTCGGGGCGCTCGTGCTGGCGCAGGCGGTCGTGCTCGCGGCGCGCGTGTTCCGGGAGACCGCGGTCTTAGGGGGGCGGTCGCTGGGCGCGTTCGTCGAGCTGACAAAGCCGCGCCTCACGTCGCTGGTCCTCGTCACAACGGGCATCGGGTACTGGCTCGGCCTCCGGAGCCTCGAGGCGCTGCTTGAGCTTCCGGTTGTGGTCGGAGCCACGGCCCTCGTCGCCGGAGGCGCCAACGCGCTCAACCAGTGGGCGGAGCGCGAGCACGACGCGAGGATGCGCCGGACCGCCTCGCGGCCGCTCCCGACCGGCCGGCTGACGCCGGCGGCGGCGCACCGGTTCGGCTGGGCGCTCATGGTCTCGGGCGTCGCGGTCCTCGCCGTCCGGGCGAACCCGCTCGCGGCGGCGGTGGCCGCGGCGAGCGCGGCAAGCTATCTGCTCGTGTATACCCCCCTCAAGCGGGTGAGTCCGCTGTGCACGCTCGCGGGTGCCGTGCCGGGCGCCCTCCCGCCCGTGATCGGATGGGCCGCGGCCCGCGGCGAGCTGGGGCTTGAGGCGTGGGCGCTGTTCCTCGTCATGTTCGTCTGGCAGCTGCCGCACTTCCTCGGCATCGCCGTGCTGTACCGGGAGGATTACGCGCGCGCCGGGTTCCGGATGCTGCCGCTCATGGACGGCGGGGCCGCCGCGACGGCGAGGCAGACGGCGCTCTACGGCCTCCTGCTCGTTCCGGTCAGCCTGTTCCCGGCGGTGATCGGCCTGGGCGATACCCGCTATGCGCTGTCGGCGCTGGCGCTGAGCGTCGCGTTCCTCGCCGTGGCCGTCGCCGCGTCGCTCGCGCGGACGATCGAGTCTGCGCGGCTCCTGTTCCGGTCCTCGATCCTGTATTTGCCGCTCCTCTTCTGCGTGCTCGCGGCTGCGAAAGGCGGGCCGTGATGAGGGCCGCGATGGCCGCGGCGCTCGCCGCGGCCGCGCTCGCGCTGCTGGCCGGCGGCGCCATCCTCGCGTCGAGCACCTCGCCCGAGACGCGTCCTCCCGGCGGGTACGGCGCGGCTCCCGCGTTCACCCTCACGGGGCAGACCGGAGCGCCCGTCGAGTCCGCGTCGCTCGCGGGCCGCGTGTGGGTGGCGGGCTTCATCTTCACCCGCTGCGCGGGTCCGTGCCCGATCCTGAGCACCCGTATGGCCGAGCTGCAGGCGGCGTTCCCCGGGCCTGACTTCGCGCTCGTCTCGATCAGCGTGGATCCCGCGTACGACACGCCCGAGGTCCTGGCGGCCTACGCCCGGCGGTTCCGGGCCGATCCGGCGCGCTGGCATTTCCTGACCGGGCGGGCGGAGGACATCGTCGCGCTCTCGCGGGAGGGATTTCGGCTGAGCGCCGACGCCGATGAGGCGGCCACCCACAGCACGCGCCTGGTCCTGATCGACCGCGGCGGCGAAATCCGCGGCTATTACGATGGGATGGATCCGAAGGCCCTCGCGCGTCTCCGCCGGGACGCGGCGGCGCTCCTGGGCCGGTAGGGGCCTCCCGGGACCCGCGCATGGCGCCCGCGTGGCCGGCCTTCAACGCTTCGCTGAACGCCGCGAGCGCACTCCTGATCACGGCGGGCGCGGCGGCCATTTGGCGGCGCAAGACCCGGCTGCACGCGGCCTGCATGGCCGGAGCGGTTGCGGTCTCGGGGGCGTTCCTGGTATCGTATGTGGGGTACCATCTCGAGGCCGGGGCGGTGCGGTTTGCGGGCGAAGGATGGCCCCGGGCGGTCTACCTCGCGGTGCTCGTGAGCCACAGCGCGCTCGCCGTCATCATCGTGCCGCTGGTGGCGCGCACGGTCTGGCTGGCCGTCCGGCGCCGGTTCGATGCGCACCGGCGGATCGCCCGGTGGACACTGCCGCTGTGGCTGTACGTGTCCGTCACCGGCGTGCTCGTGTACTGGATGCTCTATCACTGGCAGGGGAACGCGGCATGAACCTCACCGGACCGTTCACGGCCGTCACGCGAGCGCCGTGGCGCCGGATGGCGCTCGCGGCGGCGCTCGCCGGCGCGGCCCTCCTCGCCGTCGCGGGCGCGGCCGAGGCATGCCCGATGTGCAAGGACGCCCTGATCGAGCCGGGCGCCGTCGCGCAGCGCGTGGGCACGGCCAAGGGCTATGCCCTCAGCATTGCGGTGCTGCTGGCGGTGCCGTACGCGCTCATCGGCGGCATCGGCATGCTGCTGGTTCGCTCGGCACGCCGCCGCCACGGCGGCCAGGCGTCATGAAACAGACCTATCTCACCCGCGAAGGGCTCAAGAAGCTCCAGGGGGAGCAGCAGGCGCTCCTGCGCCAGAAGCGCGAGCTGACCGAGGAGGTCAGCGCGGCCGCGGCCATGGGCGACCTGCGGGAAAACGCCGAGTATCACGCCGCGCGGGAGCGTCTGCAGCACGTCGCCTCGCGCATCGCGGAGCTGGATGGCAAGCTCCAGCACGTGGTGCTCATCGACGATTTGGACATCAAGGACGGCGAGGCGCGCGTCGGCACGACCGTCACGCTGCACGAGGAGCGCGCGAAGGAGGAATTCAGCTATCAGCTGGTGGGTCCGGACGAAGCGGACCCGGTGTCCGGCAAATTGTCCATCGCGTCGCCGCTGGGGAAGGCGCTCTTGGGCAAGACGGAGGGAGAGCGCGTGAGCGTCACGTTGCCGAACGGCATGGCGGCCTACCGGGTCGTTCGCATCGAGCGGACGCCGTCGTAGCGCCGGCCTCGAAGGGAGACACGATGGCCGATGGACCGTTGGCGGAACGGCATTGCGAGCCTTGTCGGGCGGGGACCCCGCCGATCGCGCCGGAGGCGGCCGCGCAGCGGCTCAACGAGCTCGAAGGGTGGGAAATCGTCGGCGGCAACAAGTCGCTGCGCAAAACGATCGTGTGCAAGAACTTCGTCGACGCGGCGAGCCTCATTCAGCGCCTTGTGCCCGTCGCCGAATCCAACGACCATCATCCTGACCTGCACCTGACGGACTACAAACATCTGACGATCGAGCTCTCGACGCATGCCATCGGCGGGCTCTCGGAGAACGACTTCATTCTCGCCGCGAAACTCGACCGCATGGTGGCGCACCTCCAAAGCCCGTAGAAAATTCGCGTTCGCGAATTTTCTCCAATAGACCATCCGGCCAATCCATGGTCAATCCGTGTCATCAGATTCTGCTGCTCGCGGCGGCAGACGAAGCACGAGGCACTTCGCCGACCCGCCCGCCTTCATGAACTCCGACAGCTCGGCTTCGTGCACGCCGAAGCGGCGCCGCTCGAGCGCCGCGAGCACCCCGCGCGAGGCGCCCGCCGGCACGATGAGTTCGCGCCCCGCGGCGATGGTGTTGCAGACGAAGCGCGCGGCGTCCCGCTCCGGCACCGCGATCGCGTCTTCGGCCATCCGTTCGATGACGCGCCGCCCGTAGCGGTCGAACGCGCCCGGGTACCACAGCGCCGTGCGCGCGTCCAGCGGCGCGAAGCAGGTGTCGAGATGGTAGAACCGGCGGTCGGCGAGCTCGACCGGGAGCACGCGGACTCCGAGCAGCCGGCTCAGACGCTCGTGCACCCGCGCGTCCGACCTGAACCGGAAGCCGTAGAGCAGCGTCCGGCCCATCCAGAGCGCGTCCCCCTCTCCCTCGAAAGAATGCCGCCTGGGGAGCCGGATGAGCCGAAGCCCGAGCACGTTCCGGACGTAGCGATCGATGATCGGCTCCTCCTTCTGCCGCTCCGCGAACCGGAAATTGCTCCGGATGAAGAGCCGCTCCGTCGCCAGCCCCGCATTCGCCGTGAACACGAGATCCGGCACGCCCGGCGTGGCGGGCAGCAGCGCGACCGGCACCTTGAGGGTCCGCGTCAGGAGCGCATACAGCGCCGACCACTGCCGGCGCGCGCGCTCCTGCGCGACCGGGCGCCGGATGCGCATCCAGGGATTGATCTCATAGGCGATGCGGTAGTACGTCGGGCGGCACATCAGGAATGCCGGGGTGGGGGGCGCGGGGCGTGGGGACATCGAGAGGCTGGAAGCTGGACGCTGGAAGCTAAATGGAACCCGCATTGCATGTTAACATTCGAAGGGGTTCCATGTACCCCGAGCGAGCAAAGCGAGTCGAGGGGGGTCCCCTTCGACTTCGCTCAGGGTACATGCGCCCAATGTTTAGATGCAATCGTGGGCGCATTTAGAATGATCAGCGTTCATCCAGATCGCGTAACGTGAAACGCGTCACGTGGGTTCTGGGACGGGGGGCGGGCGTGGGGCACGGCGTGGGGATGACCATGAGAAGGTAGACGATAGAAGGTAGAAGGTAGAAAAAGTAATACGATCGTTTCGTTCCACCTTCCATCCTCTCATGACACTACCCAAGCCCCCTCGCCTTATGCCTCGTTCCCCGCGCCCCGTTCTGGTTGCTGGTCGCTGAGCTCAGAGGCGCAGCGCCCGCACCAGCTCCCGGAGGAAGGACTCCGCGTCGGCGACGATGCCGATTCCCTGGAAGGTGCCGCGGTCCGACAGCTTCGTCACGGCGGAGGGATTGACGTCGACGCACACCGTCTTCACGGTGGCGGGAAGCATGTTGCCGGTGGCGATGGCGTGCAGGGTCGATCCCACCATCAGCGCCAGCGCCACGCCGGGCAGGTGCCGGCGCATGGCCTCCTGCGCCTTGATGGTGTCGGTGATGACGTCCGGCAGCGGGCCGTCGTCGCGGATCGAGCCGGCGAGCACATAGGGCACCCGGTGCATGACGCAGGCGTGCATGACGCCCCGGGTGAGCACGCGGCGGCGCACCGCGGGGACGATGCCGCCCAGCGCCCGGATGGTGTTGATCGCCCGCATGTGGTGGTCGTGCCCGTCGCGCGTGGGCACGCCCCGGTCCAGGGAGACGCCGAGCGAGGTGCCGAAGAGCGCCGACTCGATGTCGTGGGTCGCCAGGCCGTTGCCCGCGAACAGGACGTGGACGTAGCCCGCCGCGATGAGGCGGCTCAGCATCGGGCCGCCGCCCGTGTGGATGATCGCCGGCCCGCCCACCAGCACAATCCGCTTGCCGCCGCGCGTGAGGGCGCGCATCTCGTTCGCCAGCGACTGGATGAGCCGCGCCTTCGGCTTTTCGGATGAGATCGCGCTCCCCATGAACTGAAAGACCTGCGCCTGGCGCGCGCGCTCGAGCGGAGTGACGCGCACGCCCTCCGAGCCGCAGACGACCCAGTCCCCGCGGCGCACCCGCGCGATGGGGACGCACCGCGCCCGCCCCCGCCGGATGGCCACGACCACGCCGCAATCCATCTCGATCCGGTCGACCTTGCGCCACCGGCCCCGAAACCGGATCTCCGTCGGCAGGTTCGTCGTGGAGTAGAAGTCGAGTGGGAACACGCCGTGCTCGGGCGCGCGCACGAGCCGGACGTCGCGCTGCTCGACGGGAGCGGCCCCGAGGCGCGCGAGACGCGTCAGGATCGCGCGCAGCCGCCTGGCCGAGTCCGCGGTGATGTTCAGGCGCGCGTGCGAGACGTCGGCGGGGCGCTTGCCGATGGCGATGTCGAGGATCTCGAAGCGGCCCCCGAGGTCCATGATCTCATCGAGGATCTTCGGCAAAATGAGGGAGTCGATGATGTGGCCGCGGACTTCCACGTGCTCGGATGCCATCCTCTCCTCCTCGTGACTGCGCAACATCAGTATACCGTATTCGTCAGCCATCAAGGTAACGCGTGACAGGTAACAAGTTCCGTGTCCGTAAACCTGTCACTTGTCACGTGTCACATGTCACGCTTTTCCCTGGTTGCCATGCTGGTGGTATAGTACGCAGTGAGATGAGGGACGCGCCCCCGATGGACTCCGCTGCGGTCGAGCGGCGCACCCTGGCGATCGGCCGGGAGCTGTTCGAGGCCGTGCACCAGCGGCACGCGCACCTCTCGGCCACCGACCGCTGGGCCGGGGAGGTCCTGCGCTGGTGCATGGACGACCCGGAGATCAAGCGGCGGGTCCTGCGCTTCGTGGACGTCCTGCCGTCCGTGCGCAGCGCGCGCGCATGCGCGAGACTGGTGCGCGAGTACTTTCCGTCCGCGTCACAGCGCCTGCCCGCTCCGCTGCGTCTCGGCGCGGCGCTGGCCCGGCCGGGCCTCGTCACGGCGCCGGCTGTCGCCGCGCTGGTGCGGATCCTGACCGAGCGCCTGGCGCGGCAGTTCATCGCCGCCGCGGACGTCGGCGAGGTCCCGCAGGTCGTCGGGCGGCTGGCGGGGCGGGGGATGACCTGCAGCCTCGACGTGCTGGGCGAGCAGGTGCTCAGCGAGCGCGAAGCCGACGCGTACGCCGGCCGCTACCTCCGTCTGGTGCAGGAGCTCGCCGCCGCCTACGGCGCGCTGCCGGGCGGGGACGCTCCCCGCTCCTGCGGGCCCAGGATCAATCTGTCGGTCAAGCCCTCCGCCCTGACGCCCCGCTTCGACCCCATCACTCCCGAGCGCAGCGTCGATCTCGCCGCGGCGAGGCTGCTGCCGGTCCTTGAGGCCGCGGCCGGGCACGGGGCGCTCGTGAATCTCGACATGGAACACGTCGAGCTTCGCGGCCTGACCCTCGAGCTGGCGAAGCGGATGCTCGTCCATCCTGCGTTCGCCGGGCGCCGGGGCGAGCTCGGCATCGTGCTGCAGGCCTATCTGCGCGACGCGGACCCGGTGCTCGAGGCGCTCTTGAGCTGGCTGGAATCGCATGAGCGCGCGCTGACCATCCGCCTGGTGAAAGGCGCGTACTGGGACTACGAAGTGGCCAACGCCCGGCAGCGCGCCTGGCCCGTGCCGGTGCGGGAGCGCAAGGCCGGCACGGACGCGGCGTTCGAACGGCTCACGGCGCGGCTGCTCTCGGCGTTCCCGCTCGTGCGGACAGCGATCGCCTCGCACAACATCCGTTCGATCGCGCACGCGATGGCGGCGGCGGAGGCGCTGGACGTCTCGCCGGACGCGATGGAGTTCCAGTTTCTCTACGGCATGGGCGATCCGATCGCCGAGGCTGTGCGGGACCGCGGCTATCCGGTGCGCGTCTACGCGCCCATCGGGGAGTTGATCCCCGGGATGGCCTACCTCGTGCGCCGGGTGCTGGAGAACACGGCCAACGAGTCGTTCCTGCGCCAGGACCTCCTCCGCGAGCGCGATCCGGATGAGATGCTCGCCGCGCCCGTCGAGACCGAGCCGGCGGCCGGCTCGGCTCCCGGGGCGGCCAACGAGCCCTGCCGGGACTTCTCGCGCGAGGACGCGCGGGAGGCGATGCGCGCGGCGCTGTCGGAGGTCCGCGGGTCGCTGGGGAAGGCGTATCCGCTCCTGATCGGCCGGGACGAGATCGAGCTTGAGTCGGCGCTCATCGTGCGCAACCCCGCCAGGCCCGAGGACGTGGTGGGGCGCGTGTCGCAAGCCGGCCCGTCCCACGTCGCGCAAGCCGTCGATGAGGCCCGCCGGGCCCAGCCGGCGTGGGAGCGCCTGCCGGTCCCGGAGCGGGCCGCCTGCCTGAGGCGCGCCGCGGCGCTGATGCGCCGGCGCCGGGACGCGCTGGCGGCCTGGGAAGTCCTGGAAGTCGGCAAGCCCTGGCGCGAGGCCGACGCGGACGTCGTCGAGGCGATCGATTACCTGGAGTACTACGGCCTCCGGATGGAGGAGCTCGCCGCCGGCCGGAGTCTGCCGCAGCTGCCCGGGGAGCGCAACCTCCTGCGGGATGAGGCCGCGGGCGTCGCCGCGGTCATCGCGCCGTGGAACTTTCCGGTCGCGATTCTGACCGGCATGAGCTCGGCTGCGCTCGCGGCGGGCAACGCGGTCATTCTCAAGCCGGCGGAGCAATCTTCCGTCACGGGCGCGCTCGTGGCGCGGCTCCTCCGCGAGGCCGGGGTTCCGCCCGGCGTGGTCCAGTTCGTGCCGGGACGAGGGGAGGATGTCGGCCGCGCGCTGGTCGAGCACCCGGGCGTGCACCAGGTGCTCTTCACCGGCTCCAGGGCCGTCGGGCTCTCCATCATCCGGACCTGCGCCCAGGTGCCGGCGGGACAGCGCCACATCAAGCGCGTCATCGCGGAACTGGGCGGCAAGAACGCCGTCATCGTAGATGAGACGGCCGATCTCGACGCGGTCGTGCCGGGCGTCCTGGCCTCGGCCTTCGGGTACGCGGGGCAGAAGTGCTCGGCGGCGTCGCGCCTGATCGCGCACCGGGCGGTGGCGGAGCGGCTCGTGGCCAGGCTGTCTGAAGCCATGGACCGGCTGGTCATCGGCGATCCCGCGGAGCCGGAGGTGGACCTCGGGCCCCTGATCGATGCCGACGCCCGGGAGCGCCTCCGGCGCGCCCTCCGGCAGGCCGAAGAGGCCGGACGGATCGCGTATCGCTATCCTGAGCCGCGCCTGCCGCAGTCCGGGTACTTCGTGAGCCCCGCGCTCGCGGCCGGCATTCCGCCGGACCATCCGGTTGCGGCGGAAGAGCTCTTCGGCCCGCTTCTGTGCGTCTTCGAAGCGGCGTCGTTCGGGGAGGCGCTGGAGCTCGCGAACGACAGTCCCTACGCGCTGACGGGCGGCGTCTACTCTCGCTCACCCGCGCGGATCGAGCAGGCGATCCGCGCGTTCGACGTGGGCAACCTTTATATCAACCGTCCTATCACGGGCGCGATCGTCGGGCGCCAGCCCTTCGGCGGCCATCGGCTCTCGGGCCTCGGCACCAAGGCCGGCGGACCCGACTATCTGCTCCAGCTCCTCCGGCAGAAGACCGTCAGCGTCAACACCTCCCGCCACGGCATGCCCCTCGACTGATCCCTCTAACGACCAGCCACCAGCGGCCAGTTCGCCATGATCAGTCTCCGTGCCAAATTCGGAATTGACGCGTAGCAACAAGCGACAAGCAACAAGGAAATCCCTGTTCCAGCTTCCAGCCTCGAGCTTCCGACCACTGGCGGTCTTTGAAACCGTCGCCCCCGCCCCTTGCCCCGTTCCAGCTTCCAGCTTCCAGCGTCCAGCTTCCAGCCTCTCGATGTCCCCACGCCCCGCCCCCGCCCTGCGCCCCGAACGTGATTAGCGGCGCTGCAGGGCGTCGATTTGCCGCTGGAGATTGTTCCAGCTGACCGAGCCGGCCGGGTAAAGCTGCTGGACCTCGCGCAGGCGGCGGATCGCTTCCGCATCCGAGCTGCCCGGAGCGGCCCGTGACTCGGCGGGAAGGAAAGACGCGGCCGACGGCCCGGCGGCGGGAGACGCCTCGCTGAGGTAGCGCCGCAGGTGCTCGATGCGCACCTGGACGTACGGGTGCGTGCGCAGGAACGGCATCGGGGAATCGAAGCGGGTGAAGTCTTCCAGGAGCGCCAGCGCCGCGTGCGGGTCGTAGCCGGCGCGCATGAGGTAGCGCATGCCCAGCTGGTCCGCCTCGAGCTCCTGCTGCTGGCTGTAGCCGCTGATCGCCACCTCGTTGACGAGCGAGGCGAGATCGACCGCGAGCCGCCCCGCCTGCTGCGCGCCCGAGGCGGCGTTCTGCGTGGCCAGCGCCGCGCCCGCGGCGACCAGGGTCATCACGAACTGCTGCTGGCGAAGGCGCTCGTAGCGCTGCACGAGGTGCTGCGCCGTCGTGTGCGCGAGCTCGTGGGCGATGACGAACGCGAGCTCATCTTCCCGCGGGCCGCGGTCCGTCAGGTAGTCGAGCATGCCGCGGCTGACGTAGATGCGCCCGTCGGCCAGCGCGGCGGCGTTGGGGTCGTCCTCCTCGTACACGTACGCCTGATAGGGCAGGGAGGAGCGCTCGGTCACCTTCGCGAGCCGCTCGACGACCCGCTGGACCGCCAGGCCCCGGATGGATTCTCCCGGGCGGATCGCTCGCGCGCCCTGCTTGGCGAACTCCTCCGCTTGGTAGGCGCTGATCGACTCCTCGATCTGTCTCGCCTGGGGGGTCTCCACGGGCACCGGCGTCGGGCGCACGGCGTACTGCGTCGTCGCGCAGCCGGCGCACGCAAGGACCGCGGCGAGTCCGCCGCGACCCTTACCCCATCCTGAGTTGCGCTTCCGCATCCACGACGTCCCGGTTGATGCGCGACAGCGCCGCCGCCGCCGTCGCCCGCAGCGCGGGGTCGCCCGCCGGCGTTTCGATGAGCTGCCGCAGGAGCTGCACCGTCATTCGAAAGTAGCGCACGAGCTCCCCTTCGTCAACGTCGGTGAACTTCGAGAGCTGCGGGAACGGCGTCTTGCGCAGCCACGCTTCCATGGCGCGGGTGAGATGGAACGCCGGCGTCGTCGTGCCAGGGGCGGCCCGGTACTTGTGCTCGAAGCGGTGGATCGCCCGCAGCGGCTCGCGGCAGAGCTCCCCGAGGCGCTCGCTGCGCGCGTCGAGCTTCGGCGGCCGCACGCCCGGCTTCGGCTCGTACACGAGCGCCAGGAGCAGCACCGCCAGGTCGGTCACGTCCAGCGGTGCCATCCGCCCTCCGGCGTGCAGCTCCGTCAGCAGGAGCTCATACCCGTAGAGCCAGGAGGCGAACTCGCCCCGCGCCGTGAGACCCTCGGCCGTCAGGTAGCCCATCGTGTCCAGCAGCGCGAGCTTGCGCCGCATGACGTCGAGCCCCTCCTCGCGCCTGGCGCCGGTCGTCTGGAACGCGTAGAAGGTCTTGGGGAAGAGGTTCAGGAGGTTCATGCCGTGCTTCCGGTACAAGTTGAGCAGCGTCGCGTAGGCCATGTTGAACCGGCTGCGCACCGATTCGGGCCTCGCCTGCAGGACGTGCTGCACCTCCGGATACGTCACGTGGTGCGGGTTGATCCTGAGATACACGAAGCCCTCCGCGTCCATCCCGCGCCGGCCGGCGCGCCCGGCCATCTGCAGGAACTCCCGCCGCCTGAGCAGCGCGAACCCTCCGTCGGTGCGCTTCTTCAGCGTGTCCAGCACGACGCTGCGCGCCGGCATGTTGACCCCGAGCGCGAACGTCTCCGTCGTCACGATCACCTTGATGATCCGCTCGCTGAAGCAGCGCTCGATCACTTCCTTCATGGTCGGCAGCACGCCCGCGTGATGGTAGGCGATCCCGTGGTCGATCAGATGGCCGAGCGCCTGCGCCGTCCGGTCGTGCGAGAGCTGGAAGCGCGCGCACAGCGCGGCGAACGTCCGGCGCGCGCGTTCGTGCTCCTGGTCGCTCAGGAGCCCCAGCCCCGAGAGCTCCCACGCGAGGTCCTCGGCCCGGCGCCGCCCGAACGTGAAGTAGATCGAAGGCAAGTGCTGCTGCTCGGCGAGATGCTGCACGAGGTCCGTGATGCGGTTGCCCCGCGCGTGCGTCCGGAGCCGGTGCCGCTCATGCCGCCGGATGTGCCGCCAATCCTCCTCGCCCCGGTAGCCCACCCGCTTCAGGTCCTTCAGGGTGGGCAGGATCGCGTTCTGGCTCTGGAACACGATCGAGAGAGGCACCGGCCGGGCCGTCTCCTCCACGACATCCACCGGACGCTGGTGCACGTCGCGGATCCACTGCGCCAGTTCCGCCACGTTCGGGATCGTGGCGCTCAGGCACAGCAGGTTGATGTGGACCGGCGTGAACATGATCGCTTCTTCCCAGACCGTGCCGCGTTCCGGGTCGTCCAGGTAATGGATCTCATCGAAGATGATCCACGCGTAGCGGGCGAAGCGCTCCGGGTTCTCGAGGAGGCTGTTCCGGTAGATCTCGGTCGTCATGATGACCAGCGGGGCCGCCGGATTGATGGTCACGTCCCCGGTCATGATGCCGACCTGCTCGCCGTGGCGCGCGGAGAAATCCCGGAACTTTTGGTTGCTGAGCGCCTTGATGGGCGCCGTGTAGATCACGCGCTGGCCCCGCGCCATCGTGCGCTCGATGACGTAGTCCGCCAGCACGGTCTTGCCCGCGCCCGTCGGAGCCGCCACGAACAGGGAATGGCCGCAGTCCACCGAATCGATGGCGCGCTGCTGGAACGGGTCGTACGGAAAGTCATGGAGCGGCGCTGTCATGGCTTAAGCTGCATTGTATAATACCTGGTCATGCTTCGTCAGCACCTTCTCGGGCTGCTGTGCCCGGCCCTGCTCCTGGCCGTGTCCACGCCGCCGGCGGTGGCCGCGGGCGAACCCGTCAGGGTCGAGGTGCCGGCGGACCGCGCCTGGACGGCAACCGGCATTGTCCTTGATCCGGGGACTCCCCTGCACGTGGAGGCCCGGGGCCGCGCGCGCATGGTCGGGATGCGCCTGTGGGACTGGCTCACGGGCCTGCGGGTCGACCGCAAGGTCGGGCCGGAGGGCACCTATGTCTGGCCCCGCCGGCTCAGCCGTCCGGGGCATGACGGGGGGGCGGGCTTTCCGCTGCCGTCGGTGACCCGGGGCCCCTGGCCGGCCTACGCCCTCATCGGGAAGATCGGCGCGGACGGCCCGCCGTTTTACGTCGGGGCGCGCTACGACGGCACGGCCAGCCGTTCGGGCGAGCTGTGGCTCGGCGTCAACGACGACGACCCGGAGGACAACGGCGGGGCGTTCGACGTCACGGTCGAGCTCTCGGCGCGCCCGGCGCCGGTGCCCGCGGCGCCGCCGTCAGTCGCGCCCGGGCGGGTGTCCGGACGCCCGATGGCGGACGCGCGCGTGCTCGTGATTTACATCGACGGACTGCGGGTCGATGTCCTCGAGGAGCTCGCGGCGTCGGGCTCCCTCCCCAACCTGAAGGCGGCGTTCCTCGATCCGGGCCTGCGGGTCCCCCACATGTTCACGGTCTTTCCGTCAAATACCATCGTCACGAACGCCTCGCTCCTCACGGGGCGGTTTCCGGACGGCACCGGCGTCAAATCTCAGAACCAGTTCGAGCGCCTGACCCAGCGGGCCACGGGCGTCTTGAGCGAATGGATGCCAAACTGGTGGTATCAGCGCTTCCGACCCGCCGTCAAGGTCATCGACTTGCTCGACACGTACGCACCGGAGAACACCCACGCGTTCCTCATCGGCCGCCGGGTGCCGACGCTCGCGTCGCGGATGGGGAAGGCGTATAAGTTCACGACCATGCCGATCGTCCCGCTCAATCCGCCGCCGTACTGGTTCCACCGGGCGGTGAACACCATCGGCCCGTTCGGGATCTCCGTGCGGCTGCCGGGCCGGATCGACACCGTGAACGCGCAGTACGCAATCGAGGAGCTCATCGGCGATCCCGACGCGCGCGTGCTCACGGTGTGGTTCCCCATGCTCGACAAGGTCTCGCACTATCAGGGCCGCGGCCAGTTCGGGCCGGCGCGGCGGGACCTCGTGCTGGCGGACCGCGCCGTCGGACGGATCCTCGAGCGGCTGCGCGAGGTCGGCTGGGCCGACTCGACCTATCTCATCCTGATATCGGACCACGGCCACCTCGGAGGCCAAACCGCCGTCAATAAGCGCGCCCATCTGGCCCGGGACTGGGCGCACCTGGAGCTCGGCTGCAACGCGCGGGTCGTCGGGGACTCCTGGAGCCACCCGGGGATTCCGGATGACCGCTTCGTCTTCCTCGACCATCAGGGGGCGGGGCAGGCGAAGATCTTCCTGCCGCGCGGGCACTGCGCGAGCGGCCCCTGGGAGCGCAACCGTCTGCGGGAGCTGACGGACTACGGGGTGTCCGGCCGCCGCCGCGTGGATCTCATCAAGTCCTTGACGGATTTCGGCGGTCCGGAATGGCGCGTGGCGGACGCGCGGCCCGTCGACCTGGTGCTGGTCAAGCTCGACAGCGTCCGCATCCTGGTGCACCGCACCCAGGACAACCAGGCGGTCATCCACCGGCAGCGCGGTCCCGACGGGCGCGACACGTTCCGCTATGAGCCGGTCCGCCGGCTCGCCTGGCCGGTCGGCGGGCCGCTGAGCTATGATCCGGCCGAGGCGGGGCTCGACCCCTTGGGCTATCTCGAGGACCCGGCGTTTCTCGAGCGGACCGGCGGTCCGGCATGGCTGAGCGGGTTCCATGACGACCGTGCCTGGCTGGCGGCGACGCACCGGACCCGGTATCCCGACGCGGTAGTGGCGTTCAGCAAGTTCTTCGCGTGGCAGCCGTTTCTGGAGGATCTGGCGGCGGTGCGCGATCCCGATCTCGTCGTGACGGCGGCGGAGGGCTGGAGCTTCCGGTCCGACGGGAAGGAGGGCACCGACCACGGCTATCCCCTGGCGGACAGCATGCGCATGGTGTGCGCGATCAGCGGCCCGAACGTCACCCCCGGCGTCTGGCAGGCTCCCCAGCGGGTGATTGATCTGGTCCCGACCATCCTCTCGATGATCGGCCGGCCGTACGATCCGGAGTCCATGGACGGCCGCGCGATGGCGGACATCTATGCGCAATAGCGCCAGGGCGGCGTGGGTGCTCGCCGCCGGGCTCGCCGCCGGGCTCGCCGCGGTGCCGGCGGCGGAGGCGGACGCCGGCGCGGCCTCGGCGGTGGACGCGTTCTACGGCCGCTGTCCCGGCCGGGCCTATCGGGAACTGCACACCGATGAGCACGCCTGGGATCTGCACGCGATGTTCTACACGGTGTTTGGCTTCGCGGAGCTGGAGGTGTTGCGCACCGCGGACTGGATCGTGGACCTGCCGCTGCCGGGCCGCCCCCTGCATCCGTTCCAGCGCCTGCACCATGGAGTGCGCGGCGGCTACAGCCGCCTGCCGAAGGCGCTGCCGGTGCGACGCTTCGGCGAATTCGTCGACGCCTGGCAGATTCCCGAGCTCAGCTTCGGAGACGTCTCGGCGACGTACAGCGTGACGACGGGAGGGTTGGCCCAGCCTGGCAGCGGCACCGTCATGCGCGTCACGAAGCTGGTGGACTGGACGCAGAACATCGTGGGGGACGTCAACCGCCTCGCTGGGTGGAGCGTCCGGCGCCCGCAGGGCCTCATCACCTGGAGCGGGCCGGAGCGGGCCGTGGACGGCCTCGAGTGGGCGCTCGTCAAGATCTTCACGCACTCGAACGTGACCGTCGCCCGGACGATGAACACCGCGCTGGACATCGTCGAGGGGACGGGCGAGCTCCTGGTCAACGTCACGTACCGCACGCCGCACCAGGAGCGGACGGTGTTCCTGCGCGTGCCCGCGCTTGAGTACCGGGAGCACCGGCCGTGGATCACGCGCCACCGCCAGCGCATCGTGCTCGGTCCGGCCGCGCTCTTCCTCGGCACGACCCACGCGCAGCTGAGTCATCGGCGCCGGCCGCGCTCGACCATCGCGCATGCGGACGCCGCGGCGGACCGGAGCGACGCCGTCGTGCTCATGATGGACGTGAAGACGTTTGCGCTCGCGCCCGAGACCCTGCGTCCCTTCGTCGTCCCGGCCGCCTGGATCCTGGCTCCTGATCCGTGAGGACCGCTTGATGAAGGCGTGGTGCAAAAGTCGGAATGCGGAATGTGCGGTGCCGTGTTTTTCATTCCGAATTCCACATTCCCAATTCGGCATTTGGCAATAAGCTCGCAACACGCGTAGGATTCTAGAGGCCATGGAATTAGTGGATACGCACGCCCACCTCGACCACCCGCCGCTCGCGGATGATGCCGGCGGCGCCCTGGCGCGGGCGCAGGCGGCCGGCGTGCGGTACTGCCTGACCATGGGGACGTCCGTGGAATCGAGCCGGAAGGCCGTCGCGCTCGCCGAGCGGCATCCCGGCGTCCTGGCGGCGGTCGGCATTCATCCGCACGACGCGGAGCAAGCCGATGCGGCCGCGCTCGAGGCCATCGAGGCGCTGGCCGCGCACCCGCGAGTCGTGGCGATCGGGGAAGTCGGGCTGGACCTCTCCCGCAAGGGCGCGCCGGGTGGGGCAGGGCAGCAACCCGGCGGCGCCTCGCCCGTCAAGGCGGGCGCGCCGCTTGCGGCGCAGGAGCGCGCCCTGCGCGCGTTCCTGGCGATGGCCCGGCGCGCGGACAAGCCCATCGCGATCCATTGCCGGGACGCGTACGAGGAGCTCCTGCGCCTGGCGGGGGAATCTCCCGGCGGAGTGCGGGGCGTCCTGCACTGCGCCTCCGGCCCTCCGGCGTTCATCGAGCGTGCGCT
>DASWKB010000013.1:0-1940 GCA_036396895.1 bacterium
GACACCTTCTGTTTGCGGAGCCGCCGCAACGCGCGCGCCGCCGGCGCCGTGTGGGCGCGCCACCAGGTCGGCCCGTGGAAGCGGCGGCAGGCGGAGGCAAACTCGCAGTGATCGCAATACCCGTCCGGCAGCACGAAGTAACGCCCGTGACGAATCCCGTCGACCAGCGTCAGGACCGTCTGCGCGATCGCCCGGCCGGCCGGCCCGGTCCACGCGGCCGGATCGAACGAGGCGCGCTCCACCCGCGTCTCCCACCGCGGGGCCAGAAAGACGAACTCCACGGCCACGGGACCCGGAGGGCCGTCCGCCCGTCCGCCGCGCGGCCGCATCACGGCATAGAACGGAGGCTGCAGGCGCGTGCCACGGGCAGCGGACAGGACGAGGTTCCTGTCCTCATCCTTCATCCTGCCGCCGTGCCGGTACTTGTAGTCCACGATGCGAAGGCCCGGCGGCGTCTCGCGCCGGTCCACGCGGTCCAAGCGGCCGTGCACGCGGAGACCCTTCAATTCAGGATTGCCGGCCTGCTCCAGCGACCCCTCCGCCTCGACTTCGAACGCCTCGGGCCTGAACCCGCTCGCCCGGCACTCCTGCTCGTCCGCCAGCGCCGCCGCCAGCACCAGATCCGCCACCGTTTCCTGGGCGATTTGCCACAGCAGCGGATAGCCGGCTCCATGTTCCTTCGCATAATCGGCAAAGACTTCATCGGTCACCGCCCGAATGTCAGCCTGCAGCCTGCCACTTGTCAGCTCACTTTTCGGCCATCCTCCGCCGCACCACCGGCGATAGCACCGGTTCAAGACGGCATGGCACAGCTCGCCCATCGCCAACGCGGACACCTCCGCATCCGGCCGCTCCCGGACCGGCTCGAGCGCGAGCACCTGCGCGGAGAAATATTGAAACGGGCAGCGTGCATACTGCTCGAGCGGAGTCGGAGCCAGGCCCCGTTCCATGAGTGCCGCCCAGTGGCGGTCGAGCGGTCCGGTCAGACCGTCGTAAGGACCGGGCCCCCCGGCGGTCCCCTCCATCTCGCGCGACGCCGCCGCCCCGTTGCGAAACAACAGGGCGCCGCGTCCCGCCGCATCCAGCAGCGCGGACGGATCGCGGTCCTGAAGGACGAGCCCCACCGCCAATTCCTCCCGCGTCAATAGCGGCGGCGCGAACAGGGGCAGCGACAGCCGATCCGTGAGTCTTCTCGGCACCACGACATCGGGTTCGCGCGCCGGCCCCTCGCCGTCGCGCAGCCAGGCGTCGAGGTAGGAGGAGGCCGCCAGCGGACGGCCGTCGGCATCGGCGCGCTGGTAGCACAGGTAGAGCCGCTCGACGGCCGACCGGACCAGCAGCTCGAACAGCAGCCGCTCTTCCTCGTAGCCGCCGAGCTTTTCGTCGATTTTATAGCCCAGCGTCTCGCCCAGGACCCGCCTGGCGCGATCGCGGAGAAACGCGTCTTCCCGGATCGTCCGCGGGAACACCGTCTCGTTCAGCCCCAACAGGAACAGCGCGCGAAACGGCACCCCGCGCGCGGCCATGGCATCGAGGACGCGCACGCCGCCGTGCGCCGACGGCTCGACAGGCAGCGCGGCCCGCTCCATCGCCTCCGTAAACAACCCGGCCCATTCCTCCCAGCTCACCGTCTCGCCGAGGCGATCAAGACGGTGGAGATCTTGCAGCACCGAGCCGATCACCTGCCCGGCTCCATGCAACGCATCCGCGGGCTCATCCCCGCCATCATCCTCGACATCCAGGCCCGGGACCGCCAATTGCTCGCGCACCAGCGAGCGGAACGCATCGGTCAACTCGCCCATGGCGCCCTGCTGCGGCAGACCTCGGCAACCTTCGATCAGCCGGGACACCAGTCGCCACAACAACGCCACTTGCGAGGCCTCCACATCCAGCGCGCCGAATCCGCCGTTCCCGCCCTCCTCGTCCGTCCCGCGATCTCC
>DASWKB010000014.1:0-24979 GCA_036396895.1 bacterium
GCGCGTGTTCCAGCCTCAAGCTTCCAGCGTCTCGCTTCAGACCTGCTCAGCAGTGAACCTGGCCGATGGAGCTGGTTGTTGCTTTACCTGAAGGATGCGGCTGCGTTATACTGATGCTATATCTCACGTCGGGAGAACATGATGGTGCGCATCAGCGAGCTGCTTCAGAGCCACAATCGGCGGTCAGAGCCGCAGGCCGCGGCAGTGTCGCCCGAGCCGGACCAGGCGGCGGCGTCCGCGTTCCGGCCCCTGCCTGAACCCGAAGACCCGCCCGTCCGCACCGAGCCGTATCAGCCGAGGGAAAACGCGTACGGGCTGCTCGAAGCCATCGTCGGCGAAGCCGCGCGGTGCTTCGATGAGGCGCGGATGGAGCGGCGGCTGCGGCTCGGGGCGCTGCCGGAGCTGTCGGAGCAGCTGGTCGCGAGGATCGCGGGCGGTGACCGGAGCCTGGTGAGCCTGGCGTTCGCGGGGGACGGCGAGTTCTCGCTCGAGCGCCACGGCGCCAACGTCGCGGCGCTTGCCGTCCGGGTCGGGTGCGAGCTCGGGTGGCGCGCGCCCCGCCTGGTCGATGTGGCGCTGGGGGCCGTCCTGAACGATCTGGGAATGGTGCGCTGTTCCCATCTGGCGTTCGCGTCCGGGGCGCTCACGGCGGAGGAGCGCGAGGAGCTGCTCGACCATCCGGCCTGGGGACGGAGGCTGGCCGAACGGTGCCCCGACGCGCCCCGAGTGCTCGAGGACATGATCGCTCAGGAGCATGAACGCGCCGACGGCAGCGGGTACCCGGACGGGTTGCGCGCGGAGGACATGCCGGAGGACGCTCAGCTGCTCGGCCTGGCGGATTGTTTCGAGGCGCTCACGCATGATCGGCCCCACCGGCCGCGGGTGGCCTCGGCCGAGGCGGTTCGCACGTTATCCGGGGCGCGGCGCGGGACGTTCCGCCGCGAATTATTGCGCGCCCTGCTGGATGCCGTCCCGCTGTACCCGGTCGGCAGCTGGGTGCAGCTGACGGGCGGGGACGTCGGCCGCGTGGTGGCTCACCGCCCCGCCGCCCCGCAGTGTCCCGTGGTCACGCTCTTTTTCGGCCCTTCAGGCGAGCCGCTGCCGCGCTCCCGGACGGTGGATCTCGCCGGGGCTGAGGCGCCGGCGATCGAACGCGCGGTGTCCGCACCCGCCGGCTCCTCGTGATGTACGAGCGGCATTGGGGCCTGAGCGAGAAGCCGTTCGAGAGCACGCCCGATTGGCGCTACTTTTTCGGCTCCGCCCAGCACCGGGAAGCGTACGCCCGCATGCTCTACGCCATCCGCGAGCGCAAAGGCGCCGCCGTCATGGCGGGGGTGTTCGGCTGCGGCAAGACGGCGGTGGCCCGCCTCATCCTCCACGAGCTGAACCAGGAGCGCTACCGCGCGGCCTATCTCGCCAATCCCCGGCTGGACGCGCTGGATCTCCTGCGCATGATCCTGCATGAGCTCGGAGTCGAGCATCCCCCAGCCGGGAAGGCCGACGTGCTGATGCAGCTGGGGAGCCTGCTGCGGGACCACGCCCGCGAAGGCAGGGAAACCGTCATCGTCATCGACGAAGCGCACGTGATCTCGGACCCCCGCGTCTTCGAGGAGCTCAGACTGCTCCTCAACTTCCAAGACGAGCGTCGGTTCTTCCTCACCCTGCTCCTCCTGGGTCAGCCGGAGCTGTCGCAGCGGATCGACGAGAACAAGGCGTTCGAGCAGCGCATCGGCGTGCAGTGCCGGCTCCTGCCGCTCTCGGAAGACGAGACCAGAGGCTACATCGAGCACCGGCTTAGGGTCGCGGGACACGCGCAGCCCGAGCGCGTCTTCGCGCCGGACGCCGCTCGGATCGTCTTCGATTCGACGGGCGGCGTGCCCCGGCGGATCAACCGCCTCTGCGACATCTGCTTGCTGGCCGGAGCGGGCGCGCAGGCGGAGGTGATCGGCGCCGACTTGGTGGCGAACGAAGTGCGGGAACTCGTCGCCTGACATGTACGCGGAGTTCTGGAAGCTGCGCGCCCTGCCGTTCGAGAACACGCCCGATCCGCGCTTCCTGTACGCGTCGCTCCAGCACGAGGAAGGCCTGGCGCGGCTGCGCTACGTGATCGAGGCGCGCAAAGGGGCGGGCGTGCTGACGGGCGTGTTCGGCTGCGGGAAGACGCTGCTCGCTCGCGCGGTCCTGGGTGAGCTCTCGTCGAGCCGATACCGGAGCGTGTATCTCGCCAATCCGCTCTTATCGGACGTCGAGCTGCTGCACGCGATCGCGCAGCGGCTGCACGTCCCGTCGCTTCCGGATGCGCGCTCCGAGGTGCTCGCCGATACGCTGACGGAATCAATCGGGCGGATGCTCGTGGAGAACGCCCGGGACGGGAAGGATACGGTCATCGTCATCGACGAGGCGCATCTGATCCAGGAGCCGCGGGTGCTGGAGCAGCTGCGGCTCCTGCTGAACTTCCAGGATGAGACACGGTTTCTGCTGACGCTCATCCTGATGGGGCAGCCGGAGCTGCGGGACACCGTCGACCGGAACAAGCCGCTCGCCCAGCGTATCTGTCTTGGGCATCACCTGGGCCCGCTCGCGCGCGAGGAGACGTCCCGCTACGTCGCGCACCGGCTCGCCGTTGCCGGCGCGCCGGATCCGGCCGGCCTGTTCACGGAGGCGGCCGTGCGGCGCCTGCACGAGTCGAGCGGCGGCATCCCGCGGCGCATCAACCAGCTCGCGGATTTGGCGCTCCTGAGCGGCATGCACCGCGGGGCGGCCGGGGTGGATGAGGATCTGGTGGCGGAGGCCCTTGAGAGCGCCGGCGTCTGAGGCCCTGTAGCGCTGTGCGGCGTAACGCGTAACGTGAAACGCGTAACGTGGGAGCTGATGACGGGTCGGAGGCTTGAAGCTGGAGGCTGGAGGCTGGAGGGTGGAGAGTGGAATTATCAAGGTTCGTCCAGATCGCGTAACGCGTAACGTGGGTTTGATGCGAGGCCGGATGGGAAGCTGGAAGCTGGAACGGGGCAAGGGGCGTGCCAAGTGCGGAGTGTGGAGTCTGTGCAAAATGCGGAATTGGGAATTCGGAATTGGGAATGTCAAACCGCAGGTGATTCCGCATTCCGCATTCCGAATTTGGCACGGAGACTGATCATGGCGAACTGGTTGCTGGTCGCTGGTTGCCCGGCTGGCCTGGTTGCGGATGTGGCGACGGTGATGTATGCTGAGCGCGATGCGTCAAGGACACGGTGATGGTGCGATTCTCTGAGTTCGTGAAGCCGCCGCGGGAACAACCGCCGCGCCGGGAGGAAACTCCTCTGCCGGCCGCCGCGCAGCCGTCGCAGCCTCCGGAGGCGGCCGGGGAGCTGGCAGGCCTGTTTGAGCGGTGGCTGACCGCGGCCGGGGAGGTGCGCGGGCGCGGAGAGGCAGGCCAAGCGCCGCTGATCGTTGACGCGCCGGGGCTGATCGAGCTCGTGCCCCGTCAGTTGCGGGGGCGCAGCGAGGCGCTGATGACGCTCTCGCGCCGGTCCGCCACCGCCGATCCGATGCTCCTGCATGCGGTGAATGCCGGGCTGCTCGCGGCGTGTCTGGCCTCGCGCCTCGGGCACGATCCGTTGGAATGCCGGCTGATGGCCGCGGCCGGGCTGATCCGCGTGACGCTGCCGGCGATTCCGCGGACGGCGACCGACGCGCTCCTGGCCGCGGCGACGGCACGACCCGATCCCGCGCCGGCGCAGACGAGCCTGGCGCCGCTGCTGCCGAAGCCCGAGGCGTACCGCCTGCCGATCGAGCACATCGCGGCGCTGCTGCCCGGAGGACTCGCGGCGCACGGCGCCAACGCGGAGGCGCTGGCATGGATCCTCATGACCGCCGACCTCTATGTCGCGCTGGTGCATGCGGACGGCCCGGCGCGGCCCCGGAACCCGGCGCTGGCCGTCAAGATCCTGGTCGAAGCCGCGGCGACCGGCGGGCTCGACCGGCGCGTGGTCAAGGCGTTGGTGGACGAGCTGACGCTGTATCCATTGGGAAGCGACGTCATCCTGAACACGAACGAGCAGGCCGTCATCACCCGCGCCAATGCCCAGGCGCCGCTTCGTCCGGATATTGAGATCACGCGAGAGGCGGACGGCTCGGCGGTGAGCCCTCCGCGCGCGATGAGCCTGATCGAGCACCCCTTCATCTATATCAAGGACATCATGCCGTCGTGATCACGTTGCCAAATTCGGAATTCCGCATTCCGAATTTGGCAGAGAGTGAACGGTGTAGTGATTGACGTGACGGTACGGCTGGGCTAGAATGCCTTGCGGGCATGCATACCACGCGGCACAACCATGGGGCGCGGGACGACGCGCGCCAGACGGGCTGACGGACACGTGGCACACCGCCGTCCCATTCATCCAGCGGCAGACCGCCGAGGCGGACGCCGCGCCATCCTCAATCTGGCCTGCAAGAGCATGATCCCGCCTTCGCAAGCGCGCCGAACGTCCGTATCCTTCGGGCGTGCGGCCATGCGGTTGGCCAGCGTCGCGGCTGCACTGGTGCTGAGCCCCTTGGGATGGGGAGAGGACCGCCGGGCGTTGCCGGAGATGGGCGCGTGGCTTCACGTTCCGTCCGCCTCGGCCGCGCAGGCGGCGCCGGACGCGGGCGGCTCGGGCCGAAGCGAGCTCGCCCTCGACGGAACCGAATGGGCCCTCGAGCTGACGCCGATCATGGGCGGCGCGGCGGGCCCCTCCCACCAGACGCTTCGATTCAATTCCGGCCGCGTGGCATCCAGCTGGCTCGAATCGGACGGGTACGGCCCCGCCGACTTCACCGCGAAGACGCGGGAGGACGGCGTTCAGCTCTGGGAGGCGATGCATACCCGCGGAGGGGAAGGCATCGTCCTGTGGCGGGGCGAGCTCCACGGCACCAGCATGCAGGGCATCGTCAGCCGGTACTTCCTGGACAAGGACACGAGGGACACGCGGGATTTTTCCTTCACCGGCCGGCTGATCGCCGCTCCCGGCGGCGCGCCGCCCCCCTCCCGAGCCAGCCAGACCGTCGAGATTCGGCACGCCTTTGACGCCGTCGAAGCCGGCGCCGCGGTGCCCGCCTCCGCGCCGCCGCTCACGGGGGCGCTCGGCGGCGAATCGCCGGTCTGGCGCGAGACGCTGGATCTGCTCGAAGACCGCCTGCATCAGCTCACCGCGCTGAAACACCGCGTCGCGGAGCTGGAAAACGACCGGATCTCGCTCAACGGAAAGATCCGCCGCCTGAGCCAGGACCTCGAGGCCAAAGACGGAGAGCTCCAGCGATTGACCTGGGAGTTGTCCCAGGCGCGCCAGCAGGAAACGCAAGCCGGTGGGCAGATCGACACGCTGCGGGCAGAGCTCGTTGCCCGCCAGGATGACCTGCTGAAGACGCGCGAGGTGCTGAGCGTGACGTCCGGGCAGCTCAAAGCCTCCGACAGCGAGTTGGCGGCGCTCAAGCAGGAGCACGGCGTGCTGCGCGAGCAGTTGACGGGAGCGCAGGAGACGATCGGCGAGCTGCGGGGCGTCCGGGGGGAGAACCAGCAGCTCAAGCTCGAGCTGGACGAGGTCAGGGCGCAGCTCCAGCGTCTGACCAGCACGGGCGTGGAGCAGGCGAAGGCGCTCGAGACGCTCAAGGCCGAGCTGGCCGCGCAGCAGACGAGGAACAACGAGCTGGTGGACGAGCTGCAGGGCGTCAGGACGGCGCTCTTCAACCGGGAGCGCGAGCTCTCAGACGCAGCGGAGCGGGAGCGCACGCTCCGGCAGGACTATGACACGGTGACGCGTGATCACGCGACGCTCCGGCAGGAAGCCTCGCGTCTCCGGCAGACCGCCGAGCAGCAGCAGCGGGAACTCGAGCAGCTCCGCGCGAGTCTCAACGACGCCCAGCAGCACGCGCGCACGCTTGAGCGGACCGTCAACGAGCTGAGCCAGTCGAACCGTCTGCTCGAGCAGAAGGTGCAGCTCCAGCAGCAGGAGCGCGATGCCAACCTGCGCGAGATCGGCCGGCTGAAAGAACGGGTGATCCAACTCGAAGACGTGGAGCGGGGCCTCAAGCTCGGACAGCAGGCGCTGAATGAAGCGCTCGGCGAGAAGACGCAGGCGTTGGCCAGGACCCAAACGGACGCCGCGAAACTGACACGCGACCTGTCGGACCGCGACACCGAGCTGGATGTCGCGTACGCGAGGGCCGCCGAGCTTGAACGGCAGGCCTCCGAGCTCTCCGGCACGCTCCAGACGCGGGAGCAGGAGCTGCGCAGCCAGCTCGGGGACCGGACGCAGGCGCTCGCGGACGCGGAGGCTGAGGTGGCGCGGCTCAGAGCGCAGCAGCAGCAGCGCGACACGGAGCTGAACGCCCTGCGCGCGCAGAACGCCAAGCTGGAACAGCGGCAGTCCGAACTCGAACGCTCGCTCCGCGGGAACGGTGTGGCGCTGACGGAGCTGCAGAACACCCACGCGCGCGCGCTGGCGGACGCCGACGCCGAGCAGGCCAGGCTTCGGCATGAGTTGAGCGACCGGGACGCGCGGATCGCGGAGTCGGAGCGGCGGGCCGCCGAGCTGCAGCGCATGCTGCAGGAGATGGATGAGGAGTCCGGCGCGCGGCTCGAAGAGACCGCGCGGGCGTTGGAAGCGGCGCAGGCGGAGCTCGCGCAGATCCGGGTCCAGCTCGATGAGCGCGACGCCATGCTTCAGTCGTCCAGGGCGGATGCGGAATCCGCCAAGGCGACGCTGACGGAGCTCGAAGCGGCGGTGAAGTCGAAGTCCGACGCGCTGGCGGCCACGGAGGCCACCATGGCGACGCTGGGCGAAGAGGTCGCGCGCAGCGAGAGCGCCTTGGCCGGCGCGATGCGGACGGCGTCCGAGGCCGGTACCGCGAAGGGCGATCTGGTCGCGCGCGTCTCCGAGCTGGCCGAGGGCGCTGAGGAGCTTGAGCGAGCCAAGACGGAGCTGGCGCGGGAAAACGCCGACTTGCGCGAAGAGTTCGAGCGTCTGAAGGCCAAGCTGTTCGAAATGGAGAATGAGCGGGAAGGCCTCCATGTCCGGCTGCAGGAGGCGGCGATTCTGCACAAGCAGCTGGAAGATGAAGTCGAGCGCCAGCGGCGCGCCATGGGATCCCAACCGGATGCGGCCCGCGAGGCCGATCAACTCCGGCGGGAGAACGCGCAGCTGCGCACCCGGCGCGGAGAGCTTGAAGCGCGAACGGAGCAGCTGGAGAGCAAGCTGGAAGAGGCCATCAGGCAAAACCGCCACCTGGTCGAAGAGATGGAGCTCATGAAATTGGGCCGCGAGGGCTCGCCGCGAGCGATCCCATCCAAGCCCGAGATGAGCGCGCCCGTGTCTGCGACGCCGGCAGCTCCGGCAGGCGGGCGGCTTCAGCGCGAACAGAACTTTGATTTGCCGCAGCCGACCCGCCGCCGTTGATGAGGGCCAGGGGCGCGGGGCACGGCGTGGGGAGCACCATGAGAAGGTAGAAGACGGAAGATGGACGGTGGAAGGTAGAAGGTAGAATTGCTACCTTCTACCCTTGACCTTCCATCTTCTACCTTCTGCCACAATGGATGTTGGGTTCCCGCGCCGGGCTTTACGGTGACGGCGGGGTCAGGTAAGCTTGATGATGGCCGGCGGGTCCACCCGTCGGAGACGCCCTCGTCGCACGAGATTCAGGAGGAAGCAAGCGATGGCCATCCGTGTTCCATTCAGCCTCGTGGCCGCAACCGTCATGGCGCTGTTCGTCTTGGGTCCCGGTTCCGCGCGCGCTCAGGAGGCGCAGCCCGAAGCCGCGGCGACAGAGAAAGCGATGCCCGAGCCCGCCGTGCCCGCAGCATTGCCGGCGGCGCCGGACGCCGGGCAGGCCGAGGCGGTTCCTGAGCCGACGCCGGAGGATCTGGTGCGGGAGCAGCTTGACGGCACCGCGTGGGCCGTTGAGTTCTCCGATCCGCAGCGCGGCGGGCCAGACCCGAAGGACGTGATCAGTTTTGATGGGCGCCAGGTCAGCTCGGAGCAGTTCGCCGCCCGCGGCTTCGACGTCTCCAATTACAGCGTCTCCATCGACTCCAACGGCACCGCGGTCTGGGAAACGATGCAGCGCAGCGCCGAGGGGGACATCGCGTTCTGGCGAGGCGAGCTGCATGGCGGCTCGATGCGCGGCTCGCTCAGTCTCAGCAACAAGAAGGAAAAGCCGGCGAGCTTTTCGTTCTCCGGAAGCGAAACGTCGGGCCGGGTGATCGACGTCGATTCGCCCGGCTAATCACGACTCCGCAGAGGCGCAGAGGACACGCATCACAGAGACACGGAGCGCGCGGCGCCGTATCCTTCCGGTGAGCATGCCGGCACGCCGCCCGCGTGAATGTCCGTGTCCGTCCATTATCCCCGCCTGATGCGCTGTTCAGGCCGCCCCGGTGCATGGTGAACCCTTCGGTGCGCGTTCGATTCCAGACCCTCCGGCCCCTCGTCCTCCTGAGCGCGCTTGTCCTGATGGCGTTCTGGGGCGCATGGCGCGGCGGATTTCTTTGGGATGACCGCTTGCTGATCCTCGAGCATGAGCTGGTTCGCGACTGGCGCCGGATTCCCGAGGCGTGGGCCGGCCCCCTGACCGCGGATTTCGGCCGGTTTTACCGGCCGCTTCTCGCCGCCTCCTTCGGCCTCTCGCATGCCCTCTGGGGCGACGCCGCCGCGCCCTACCATCTCGAGAACCTCATCCTGCACACGGCCAACGTCTGGCTGGTGTACGCGCTGGCGGCGGCGCTGGCGCACGATGCGCGGGCGGGTCTGCTCGCCGCGGCGATCTTCGCCGTGCACCCCCTGCAGAGCGAGCCGGTCAACTATCTCTCCAGCCGCGGGGATCTCCTGGCCGCCGCGGGCATCTTCGCATCCGTCCTGCTGTATGTCAGGGCCAGAGCTGGCTCGGGAGGCAGGCGCGCGTACGCCGCAAGCATGGCGTGCTTCGTGCTGGGAGCGCTCGCCAAGGAAATCGCCTTCATCGTGCCGGCGCTGGCCGCGGCGTATGAAGTCACGCTCTCAGGCCGCGGCGCCGGCGGGCGTCGCTGGAAGCCGGTCCTGGGGCTCATGATCGCGGCCGCCGGGATGCTCGCGCTTCGCGGCGCGGTTCTGCACGCGGCGCCGGCGGGCGGGAACATCCCCGGCACGATCGCCGATGTGCCCGTTCGGACGCGCCTGTTGACCGCGCTCAGCGTCCTGCCGCTGGCGCTCAGACTCACGGCCTGGCCCGTCGGCCTGCACAAAGTCTGGGAGATCCCGCTCATCGGGTCGCCGTCGGATCCCCGGGTCTGGATCGGGATCGCGGCGGCGCTCGGCGCCGCCGCCCTGTTGCGGTTCGCGTGGCGGACGGACCGTCCCGCCGCGTTCGGCTTGGCCTGGGCCGTCCTCTGCTGGCTGCCGTACGCCAATCTGATTCCGCTCAACGCGTTCTTTTCAGAGCACTGGATGTACCTGCCGCTGTTCGGGCTGGCCCTGGCATTCGCCAGTGCCGCGGTCCGGGCGATGGACCGATCGTCCGTTCCGGTCAGGCGGGCGTCCGGCGCGGCGCTCGCGGGAATCATCGCCGTGTTCGGATGGATGACGGCGGAGCGCACGGCCGTCTGGGCCGGAGACCCGGTCGCGTTCTACGAGGAGATCCTCCGGTACAGCCCCGGAGCTGACCGCATTCACAATGAGCTGGGTAATCTCTATCTCGAGCGAGGGAAGCCGGAGCGGGCGGGGGCCGCGTACGAGGCGGCGCTGGAACGCAACCCGCTGAACGCGGGCGCGTGGTACAACCGCGGACGGCTTCACGCCCTTCGCGGGGAGCTCGATGAAGCGGCCGCGTCGTATGCGCGCGCGATCGCGCAGAAACCGGGATTCGCGCTCGCCCACAATAATCTGGGCGGAGTCCTGTACCGGCAGCGCCGGCTGGAGGAGGCCGAGCAGGCCCTGCGGGATGCGCTGCGGCTTGAGCCGGACCTGTTCGAGGCCCACCATAATCTGGGGAACGTGCACCGCGCGCGTGGCGAGCTGATGCAGGCGTCGCATGCCTACGCGGCGGCGCTCGCGCGGAACCCTCGCTATGCGCCGTCCCATGCCCATCTCGGCGAAACCTATCTGAAGCTCGGCCGCGCGAAGGACGCGTCAGCATCGCTGCGCCGCGCCCTTGAGCTGGATCCCGCGTCGGTGACGGCGTGGAACGATCTGGGCGGCGCCTCCACGCGGCTTGGAAGCCTGGACGCGGCGGCGGAGGCCTACGCGATGGCCCTCGCGCTGGACCCCGGCTACGCGCCGGCGCAGTATAATCTGGGGCTCGTCCTGCGCGAGCTCGGACGGAACCAGGACGCGCGCGAGGCGCTCAGCCGGGCCGCGGGGCTGTTTGAGGAGCTGGGACGGGGGGACATGGCTGAGCGCGCCCGGGAGGCGCTCGAGGGGCTTGGCGCGAATCCGGCGCAGGCGGATGGCGAAACCGGGAGCGAGTGAAACGGGACTCCGGGTGGCCGTGGCCGTGTGCGCCGCCGTCGAGGTGGTGCTGGGGATGGCGACCGGGTGGGCGGCCGCGCGCGCCTGGTGGACCGGAGACGCGGATGTCCACGCGTCCCTGGCGGTCACCGGGGCGATGGGCGCGGTGTCATTCGCGCTCGGCATGGGGCTGTTCGCGTTCAGTCCCCTCGCGCGGAGATGGATGGTCCTGTTTTCCGTCCTGGTGCTCGTCAATCACGCGCTGGGTGCGGCGGGCGTCACCCTCTGGTCGAGTCCCGAGCTGGTCGCGGTGCCCGCGCCCGCGAGGCTCGGCGTGTCGCTGGCCTACCATCTCATGGTGATCGTGCTGCTCAGCCTGCCTCAGGCCGCGAGGGTGTTCGCCCCGGATTCCGCGGGGGGCCGCGCATGAGCCGGATGCCGCCGCGTTCGCATCCCGCGGTCTCCACCCGGCCCGCGTCCCTGTCCGGATTGGACCCGGTCGTCGCCTGGCTGGCCGGCGCCGGATTCGCGGGGTGGGCCGTCCTGCTGGCCCTGCGCTATTGGGCGTTCGATTTCTGGGACTGGGATCTTGCCATCTTCGCCCAGAGCCTCTGGAACCTCTCGCACGGCAGCCTGCGCAATTCGATCATGGACATGAACTTCTTCGGGAACCACGCCAACCTGGCGGCGTTCCTGTTCGCTCCCGTCTACCGGCTGCTGCCGCACCCCTATCTGCTGCTCCTGGCCAAGGCCGCCTGCTGCACGCTCGCCGTCATCCCGCTGGCCGCGCTCATCGAGCCCCGCTGCGGCAGGGCCGCGGCGCGGTGGCTCGCGGCCGCGTGGCTCTGCTATCCTCCGCTCACGTACGCGCTCTACTACGAGTTCCATTATGAATCGCTCTCGCCGCTCTTGGTGCTGGGCATGTGGCTGGCCTATGAGCGGGGAAGCCGGAGGGGATTCGCGGCGGCGGCGCTGGCATGCCTCCTGCTGAAGGAAAATCTTCCGCTCATCGTGGGCCTGTTCGGGCTCATGGGGCTGCTCCGCCGCCCGGAGAAGCGCTGGTGGGCTCTGGTCAGCGTCGTCGCGGCGGCCTGGTTCGCCGCGGCCGTGTTCTGGCTGATCCCCGCCGCCAGGAGCGGGGCGGATTCGGCCTACTGGACGCTCTACCGCCATCTCGGGGAGCGCCCGGTGGACGTGCTTGCGACGGTCGTTTCCCGTCCCGGATACGTCTGGAGCATCCTCACGGATCCGGTGAACCGCGCGTGGCTTTGGCAGTTGTTCGCGCCGGTCGGCCTGCTGGCGCTGCCCGGCGCGGACGCGCTGCTCCTGGGCGCGCCCGTCTTCCTGCAGCACATGCTCTCCTCCATGGGGACGCAGCATACCATCAAGTTCCATTACGGCGCGCTGTTGTCGCCGTTCGTGTTCATGGCGGCGGCGCGGGGCCTCGGACGGATCGCGCGCGTCATGCGCGTGCGGCATGCGGCGGGAATCTTGGGAGCGGCGGTGTTCGCGTGCGCCGTCGTCTCGCAGGCGGCCTGGGGACCCGCGCCGGATCTCCTGCGCGCGCGCGGCGCCAATGTGATGCGGGACGATCTCGATTGGGCCCGGGCGGCGCTGCTCGAGCGGATGCCGGAGCGCGCGCCGGTCGTGGCGACGTTTCATTTCCTTCCGGAGCTGAGCCGGCGGCCCGAGCTGTACGCCTTCCATAATGCGTACATGAACCGGGCGCGCATGGCGGAATCGCGGCCCTATGAGCTGCCGGAGGGCGTCGAAGCCCTGCTGATCGATGCCAACGATCCCCTGATGACCAATCAACTCCGCCGGGTTCCCAAGCTGGCGCAGAACCTGCGCGCGTTTTTCAGCCGGTACGAATGGCGCCTCGAGGCGCTCATCGACAGCCTGATGCTGTTTCATCCCGGGGACGCGCCGGACGGCTGGGTCTACCAGGTGAGCCGCGATCCCGTCGAGGTGGATCCCGCCTCCGCCTGGACGTTCGAGGGCGGCCTGAGGCTGCTCCATCCGGCGGAAGGGACCCGATGGCGCGGCCGGCCGGAGGAGGCCGTCCCGGCGGTCCTCATCTGGCAGCTCAGGGAGCGGACGGACCGCGCCTATGGCCTGTGGCTGATCTGGGTGGACGGCGCGGGACGGCGCGTGAAGGCGCACTACCATCCGATCGCGTACCGGATTTTTCCCGCGTGGATGTGGGAGCCCGGGCATCTGATTCGCGAGCGGCACGGATGGAGGATTCCACGCGGATTGCCTCCGGGGGTGTATCATATTCTCGGCAGAGTCGCGGAGGAGAGTTCCCAGGAGCTCCTCCGGCTCGAGGGCGCGCCCGCGAGGGCGGCGGGCCCGGAGACCGTGCTGCTGGGCGAGGTGGAGGTGCGGCCGTGAACAACCGGCACGCCGTGGCGCGCGCGCTGGTCGGGAGCCTGCGCGTGCGGCAGTGGGTGAAGAACGCGCTCGTGCTGGCGCCGCTGGTGTTCGCGGGACGGCTGGCGAACCCGGCCGATGCGCTCGCGGCCGCGATCGCCGGCGCGTGCTTTTGTCTCGCCTCGAGCGGGGTCTATCTGGTGAACGACGTGCTCGACCGGCGCATGGACCGGTTCCACCCCGTCAAGCGGGCGCGTCCGGTGGCGTCCGGAGCGGTGCCGGCCAGGACGGCGTACGCCGTCGCCGCCGCTCTGCTCATCCTCGCCTCGCTTGCGGCGGTGCGTTTCCATCTGCGTCTGGGCGGGATCGTCCTCCTCTACATCGCGCTCTGCGGGGCGTACTCGCTCGGGCTGAAGCGCTTCGTCATCGTGGACGTGCTGGCCCTGTCGCTGGGCTTCGTGATGCGGGTCTGGGGCGGGGCGGTCGTGCTCGATCTGATGCCGTCGCACTGGCTGCAGATGGCGGTCTTTTTTCTCGCGCTGTTCGTGAGCCTGGCCAAGCGCCGGCAGGAACTCCTCATGCTGCACGCCGGGGCGCTCCAGCACCGGCACGTGCTGGCGGACTACACCCCCGCGCTCATCGACCAGATGACCTCCGTGCTGAGCGGAGTCGCCATCGTCTGTTACGCGCTGTACGCCGTCTCGCCCGAAGTGGAGGCCAGGGTGGGAACGTTCGGGTTCGTGTATTCCGTGCCGTTCGTCGTCTACGGGGTGCTCAGGTATCTCTACCTGGTCCACGTCAGGGAGGAGGGCCTGGATCCGACGGAGGCGCTGCTGACCGACCGGCCGATGCTGGTATCGGTCGTGCTATGGACGCTCGCGGTTCTGGTGACGCTGTATCGCTGAAGGCGATCATCGGATCGTCGGCGCCGGCGCGCGCGAAGTGGCTCAAAGCCGCGGATTGGGCGGCGGCCCGGACGCTGCTGCCGTGGGTGCGCGCCCGGCCGGCCGGCAGGCCGCCCGAGCCGTCGGCGGTGCGCCGTATTCTGGTGATCCGCCCCGGCGGGATCGGCGACGCGATCCTGCTGCTGCCGTGCTTGGCCTGGCTCCGGCGCTGGGCGCCCCACGCCGCGCTCCACGTCGCGGCGGAGCGGCGCAACGCCGCCGTGTTCTCGATCGATCCGTCGGCCTCGGACCTCGTGCTGACGCTCGAGCGAAGCCCGTGGCGCCTGTGGCGGATGGTCCGGCGGGCGGGATACGACGTCGTGATCGACACCGAGCAGTGGCATGCGCTCTCGGGGCTGCTCACCGCGCGCTCGGCTGCGCCGGTCAGAATCGGCTTCGACACGAACCCCGCGCGGTCGCGGTGCTACAGCGCCGTGGTCCCCTACCGGCATGACGCATTCGAAGGAGAGAGCTTTTTGACGCTGCTGGGCGGCCTGGGGGCTCCCATCCCTCACGTGGACTGGACGGCGCCGTATCTGGGTCCCGGGGCCGCGGCGAGGGAGGAAGCGGAGCGGTTCGCGCCGGCCGGGTCGGTGGCGGTGGCCGTGCGCGGAGGGATCCCCGAGCGCGATTGGGGAGCGCGCAAGCTCGAAGAACTCCTGAGACGGGTAGGCGGAGAAACGGGGCCGGTGCTGCTGCTCGGCGGGGAGGAGGATCGCCGCCGCGGCGCGTCCCTGGCGCGCCGGCTCGGGACCGCGCGGGTGCTCGATGCGACCGGACGCCTGACGCTGGCGGGCTGCGCGGGAGCGCTCGCGCGCAGCGCCGCATTCGTCGGGACGGACTCCGGCCTGATGCATCTGGCCTCCGCGGTCGGCACGCCCGTCGTCGCGCTCTTCGGCTCCGGCATCCAGGCCAAGTGGGCGCCTCGCGGCCCGGCGCACCGGATCCTCAACCGCCGCCTGCCGTGCAGTCCCTGCACGCGCTTCGGCTGCACCCCGCGCTGTCCCTATGACGTGCGCTGCCTGAAGGACATCGAGGTGGAAGACGTGGCGGACGCGCTTCGCGGCGTGTTGGCGCAACGGCATCCGGCATGAGTCCGGATGCCGGGGAACGCGGCGCCTGCCTGGTGTGCGGGCAGGTTCAGGACGCCCAGGCGGTCTGCGCGATCCGCGAGGTTGAGCGGGGCGAACGGTTCACGCTCACGCGCTGCGGCGGCTGCGGCGTTTTGCGGACGGCGCCGGTGCCGGCTGATCTGCGCCCATATTACGACGCGGAGCTCGGCGGCCTGATGCGCTCGTCCGGGTCAGGGCTGCACGCGCGGTTGAAGCGGGTGTGGCTTGCGCGCGAACTGCGGAGAGTGCTGCGAGCCGTGACGCCATCGGGATTCGTGGACATCGGAGCCGGGGCGGGCGAGTTCGCGCGGGTGATCCATGAAGCCGGATTCTCCGTGACGACGCTGGACGCGGGCGGGGCGCCGGTGGAGACCCGGGGAGACGCGGACATTCCGCACGTCCGGATGGATTACTCCGCGCCGGGTGTGCCCGAGACCGTCGAGCTCGGCGGCCGGGTGGCGGTCCTCCGGCACGTGCTCGAACATCTCGCGGATCCGGTGGCGATGCTCGAGGAGCTCCGCCGCCGCGGCGCCGCGGGCGTCTATCTCGTCGTGCCCAATGCCGGCAGTCTCGAGCGCCGACTCCTGGGGCGAGCCTGGTATCTCTGGGACCCGCCGCGCCATCTGTGGCATTTTACGCCGGCGACGCTGCGCCTGGTCGTTGTACGGGCGGGTTTCTCCATCGTGGCCTCGGGGTTGGACACTATCCCGAATCTCCTTCCGAGTCTGTACCGCCGGCTGCGCCTCGCGGGGGCGCCGTCGTGGCTCACCGCGCCATGCCGTCCGAAGAGCGCGCTGACGGCGTTGTCCGCGCCGCTGAATTTCCTCTTGCCGGGCAACGTCTGCTGGGCGGTGGCGACTCCGGCCGGCCCTGAGGCGGCCGCATGACGCCCGGAGGGTGGGGGGCGCGCATCCGGCCATGGGCGAACCGCCCGTGGGCGGTGCTGATATCGCTCACCGCCGCGGCTTCGCTCGCGTACGCCAACGCGCTGCGCAATCCCTTCATGTGGGACGATCAGTACCTCATCCTCGACAATCCGCTGATCCGCGACCTCGCCCGGCTGCCTGATGTGTTCACCCAGCATCTGTACTACGGCACGGCGGGACTCAGCAATTTCTACCGGCCTCTGCAGACCCTGCTCCTCATGGCCGAGCACGCGCTGTGGGGTTCGAATGTGTTCGGCTACCACCTGGTGAGTCTCGTCGTTCACGTGCTGTGCGCCTGGACGGCGTATCTCTTGATCGCCGAGGCGTTCGGCCGCCGCGGCGTCGCGGCCATGACGGCGGTCCTCTTCGCGGTCCATCCGATCAACAGCACGGTCGTTGACTACGTCTCGTCCCGTGCCGATTCCCAGGCGGCGTTGGGGGCGATGGCGTCATTCTGGATGCTGCTCAAGGCGGAGTCGGCTTCCCGCGGATCCGCCCGGTTCTGGTATCTGGGTTCAATCGCCGCGTTCGTCGCGGCGCTTCTCTCCAAGGAGCTGGGGGCGGTGACGCCGTTCTGGATCGCGGCGGGCCTGCTCGCGCTGCGGCGGGGCAGGCTGCGGAGGCTATGGCCATTCTGGGCCGTCCTGGCCGTCTATGCGGGTCTTCGGCTGACCGTGCTCAGTTTTCCCAGTTCGAGCCCCGACCCGGGTGTCCCCCTCGGTCTGCGTCTGCTCACGTCCGCCGAGGCCCTCGTCCGGCTGATCGGGCTGATGGCGGCCCCGAGGGCGATCCACGTGGAGAAAGGCATCCCGTTCAGTTCCGGGCTGTCGGATCCTGACACGCTGGTGGCGCTGGCGGGTCTCGCGCTTGCGGGCGCAGTCGCCTGGCAGGTGCGCCGCCGCTCCCGGCTGGGGTGGTTCGGCATCGTATGGTTTGCCGTGTGTCTGCTTCCCATGTCGAATATCGTCCCGCTCAATACGACGCTGGCGGATCACTGGCTGTACCTGCCGGGGCCGGGGCTGCTCCTCGCGGTGATCGGGACCGCGGCGGACCTGATCGGACGCCTGCCGGAGGGCGCCCGCCGGCGGGCGGCTTCCGCGGCCCTGGTGTGTTGGGTGATCGTCTTCGCAGGATTCGGCGCGCTGACGGTGAGACAAAACCGCATTTGGTCCGACCCGGAGCAATTTTTCAGGCTGGCCACCCGGCTCTCGCCCCAGAGCTTCCGGGCGCATAACGAGCTGGGCGTGCTGTATCTGCGCCGGGAGGACTACGCTCGCGCCATCGAGGAATTCACGGAGGCCGTCCGACTGAACCCCGGGTTCGATCAGGCGTACGACAACCTCGGCACCGCCTACGATCATGCCGGGGAGCTCAAGAAGGCTGTGGCGGTGCACCGGAGGGCGCTTGAGCTCAACCCGAACAACCCCAAGACCTACAACAACCTGGGCAACGCGTATTTCAAGATGGGGGCCTGGGACCAGGCCATCGAGGCCTATTCCAAGGCCTTGACGCTGAACCCCGGCTATCTGGCGGCCTACAGCAACCTGGGCGCGCTGTACTTTCAGCGGGGACAGCCGGATCAGGCGCGCCGGATGTGGGAGCGCGCCTTGGCAGTGGATCCGAATTTCTCGCCGGCCAGGCAGAACCTTCAACTGCTGAGAAATGACCAGTCAGAGGCTGGACGCTAAAAGCTGGAGGCTGGAGCGCGGGGCGGGGGAACTCCGAGAAGGTAGAAGATGGAAGGTGGATGGGAGATGGTAGAAGCAGATCACCCATTCTACCTTCCATCATCCATCTTCTACCGTCTCGTTGCCTTGTCCACGTCAGGCGCTCCTCGCCCCACGTCCCGGTCTTAATAATAGGAAACCTGGCACGTGGGAGGAAATAGTGCCTGGCACTCTTGACAGGGCGGCATACATTCGGGCATGGTTTAGTCAGGCTAGCAAAGGTGTGATCCCTGACAATTTGAAGACTGAAAAGGGCAAACTACCCGAAAGGGTGGGACCCCTCCTACGCCGAGGCGCTTGCGCGCTCGGCTTCGGAGGGCCCTGCGAAGCCAACCGCAGAGCGGATTGGCGAAGCAGGGGCAAAGCCACGGGTCCTTCAGTGAGCCGAAGGACAGCCGGGTTGCCAGTCACGGTCGCGCGTCCCCTGACCCTTTCAGGGGACGTTTTTTATTGCCATGCGCAGCCAAAACCAAACACGCCTCAACTGGAGCGGATTCGCCGGCGGATCACAGACGCCGTCATTTTTTGTCCAAGCTCCCAGGTGCCAGGCACCGGGGTGCGGATACCTGGCACCGCAAGCTCAGCGACATGCGCCAAAGCGCCCTCGTCACGCCTCACGGGGAGGGCAGGCCGATGCCTAGACTTCCCCGCGTGCATCTCCCGGGCGTGCTGTATTACATCACCGCGAAAGGAGACCCCGCCCAGCCTCTCTTCCGGGATGAGGAAGACTGCGCGGCCTACCTGGAGCTCCTGGGCGAATACCGGGAGCAGCACGGGTTCAAACTCTATGCGTACGCGCTGTTCTCCGACTCGGTACAGCTCTGCCTCGAAGTCGGCCGGGGCGCCACCGTCTCCGCCATCATGCACGCGCTGACCAGCCGCTACACGAAGCATTACAACCGGCGGTACGGGCGGAGGGGGCATCTGTTCCAGCAGCGCTTCATATCCACCCTGATCGAGAAGTCGCCCTACTTGCTGCCGCTGACGGCGTACCTGCACCGGCAGCCCGTGGAGAGGGGCATCTCGAACGACCCTCGCGGGTATCTCTGGACGAGCTTCCGCGCGTACGCCGGGGGCGCGCCCTCGCGGGATCTGTTGAGCATCAACGGCGAGGGCACCGAAGTGATCAATCAGCTGGCCCGCACGGCGCCCGGGGCGACGTATGAACAGTACGTGCGGGCCTTGTCGGCAGAGGAATGGCGGAGGCTCGATCAGGAGTTCGGGCGGCGGATCGTGGGGTCGGAGGCGTTCGTGGCCCAGGTGCGCCGACAGATCGAGCGGGCCGGGAGACAGCCCGCGGAGGCCCCGCAGCAGGTCCGGGCTCCGCGTCGCCGGCCTGCGCTGCGGGCGGCCATGTTGACGGCCAGCGCCGCCGCCGCCGTTGCCGCGTTCGCATGGGCCGGCGTGTCGAACACCCGCCTTGAGTCGATGCGGCACGCGATGGCGCTCGTCGCGGAGCACGTGCAGGAGGCCGCGCGCTCGATGGGGGAGCGCGCCGCCGCGAACCGGATGGTCCGCCTTGCGGCGGTGCACGTCGGAGGCGATGGGACGGTCTCGCCCATGGACTCGCAGCTCGACCTGAACGGCACGACCTGGGATCTCCAGCTGAGGGCCAAAGAGGGCACGCACGAGACGGACGTCGAGTTCGACCAGCTGCGCTTCAAGGCAGGGCTGGTCGTCTCCTCCCTGCAGCTGACCCAGGGCGCGATGCCGGCGCCGTTTTTGACTCAGAGCCTCCCGGATGGGACGCTCGTGTGGGAGTCGATGCAGCGGACGGGCTCCGGCGGCATGCTGCGCTGGCGCGGCGAGCTGAGGGGCGACGTGATGCAGGGCATGGTGATCCATCAGCGGCCCGGCCGCACGACGGAGAGCTTCGAATTCATCGCGACCCGGCATCCGGCGCCGGAGCGCGGCTTCCATACGACGAGGGAGACCTGAGCATGCGTGGACATCACGGCGTTCAGCGACTGTGGCGATGGGCGGCAGACGCGTATGCGAGTTGGCGATGGTCCGGGGCGACCCCGGAACCGGTTCGGGTGCTAGGCGGCCTTCCGCAGTTCGCTCCCGCCTGGTGTGCCCCGGCGTTGGCCGGGGGCGGGATGTCGCCCCGCTCGGAGCGTGGAACACCTGAAGCCGCGGGTTTGCCCGCGGGGCTCCACGCGCGAAGGCCGCGGCGCGTTTCGGGCGGATGCGGATGCCGCCGCTGGACGCTGTTGACCGTCCTGGCGCTGAGCGTGGCGGCCGGCGCTTCGGCTGGGGCGCAGCAGCCGGCCCGCAGCGAGGATGAGGCCGTGCCGCGGTTGAAGGAGGTGACCGGCCAGGTCGGATTCGTCAGGCCCGCCTACCTGACGGTGGTGTACCGCCGGGACGCCGAGAAGAACATGGATCATGAAATGATCTTTCCGCTGGATGAGGACGTGGCGCTGCAGAACAAGCGGGAATTTCGCGAGCTCCGAAGCGGCGACACCGTCACGGTGACGTACGAGGAGAAACGCTGGGTGGGGGAGGACGGGGGGGAGCGGGCGAAGCGCAAAGCGACGCGCGTGCGCTTTATCCGTTCCGAATCGACCGGCCTGAGGTCAGGAGGCTGAGATGATGGCGGCGGGGGCGAGCGCGAGGCGCGATCGACGGTCCGGGCACCCGGTCCGTTCGGTGTTCCATGCGCTCCTGGAGCGGCGCTCGCGCGTGATTCGTCCCTGCTGGCGCGCGCTCAATCTGCTGCTGGCGTGCGCGCTCGCAGTCTTCGGCACGCCGCTGCCTCCGCTGCCGGGCTGGCTTCCCGAGCCCATCCGGGACGCCGCCGAGTCCCTGGCGCCCCAGGACGCCTACGCGTCCGCGCTGAAGTCCATCCAGCGCGGCAGCACGAGCCTCTCGTCCAACGCGGAAAGCTCGACCGTCACCATCAGCCAGGTCGACGTCCAGAAATCCGTCATTTTTGTCACGATGGCCCCCAACAGCACCGCTGTGGAAAACGGGCTAGTGACCGCCGAATTCTTCTCCCCGACGCAGATCTATATCTCGCGTCAGTCCACCTCCCTGCCGACGACGGTGGAGTGGACCGTTGTCGAGTTCAACGGCGACACGTTCGTGCAGTCCGGGCTGTCCATCGTGAACAAGGACTCTGCCGGGCGGAGCGTCAGCCTTGCGGTGCCGGTCGACCTCACGAAGTCGTTCGTCGTGATCTCGATGAACTCTCCGGCCGTCGCGTCAGTCACCGATACGATGATCTCCGCGGGGATGACCGACGCCAACACGCTGACCCTGACGAGGCAGGCCACCACCGGGTCGGTGCAGGTGGTGGTGGCGTGGCAGGTGGTGGAGGTGCAGAAGGACGTCCAGGTGCAGCGGGGTTCCACAACGGTATCGACCGGGTCCGCGACTGCGACCCTCTCGCCGGCGCTGGCGGCGACCGGCAAAGCCCTCCTGCTCTTCACAACCCGGGCGGCCGGAAACAACGTGAACTACGCGACCGGGACGCTGACAGGGGAAATCACGGACACGAGCACGCTAACCTTCACCCGCCGCACCTCGCAGTTCAGCTGCATCGCCGAGTGGTTTGTGCTTGAGTTTCTGGATGCGACGACGGTGCAGCGCGGGAAGGTGACCGGCTGGACCACCGCATCGACCAGCGCGACGCCGAGCGCGGTCGACACCGGCCGGTCCTGGGTCATCACGTCCGCAAACACGTCGGCCACGACCGCGGCGAACAATCACATGCATACCGCGGCGCTGTCGGGCTCGACCACGGTGGCCCTCACGCGCTCGGGCACGACCTCATCCGACGTTGCGTGGCAAGTCGTGGAGCTGCCGCCCATCCGCCTCACGGCGCCGAACAACGGTGAGCTCTGGACGGCGGGGTCGAGCCAGGACATCACATGGAAATACTCGAATCAGGCGACCACGGGCGGGACCTGCGGCGGCGGCGCCGGTCCGGGCCACAAGCTGCAGATTGATCTGTCGAAGGATGCCGGCGGGACGTGGCCGATGACGATCACCTCGGATGTCTGCGCGAATCTTGGGACCTACCCCTGGACGATTCCCGACACGATCAGTGCGACCAGCGTGATGGGCACGACGATGCGGATGCGCATCACGGACCTGGATGAGAGCACGACAACGTACGACACATCCGACGCGGACTTCGAGATCCGCGGCACGTTGAGTCTGGGCGGCCCGGGCGACGGTCCCAACGGCGGGGAAGTCTGGTACATCCAGGACACCAACCGGTACATCGACTGGAGTTACACCGGAGCGTTCGGCACGGTGAACCTGTTCTATTCGACGGACAGCGGGAGCAATTGGGTCAGCTTGCAGACGGACTATTCTGCCGGATCGGGCGGCAGCGGGTCGTACAACTGGAACCCCGTGCCCAATCTCCCCTACACCACCATGCGGGTGAAAGTCGAATCCACCCCCGCCGTCAATCCGGAGAACTACACGCAGGTGTTGATCGCATCGGCGGCCGACTTCACCATCCAGCCGAACATCACGGTGGTCGCGCCCTCGGACACGGACAAATGGCCGCTGGGAAGGACGCGCGCCATCGAATGGACTTCGACGGGCTCCGGGGCGTCGTTCAACATCTACTACAACGTGAGCGGCGGCGCATGGCAGTCGCTGGCGACGTCGGAAACCGGCTACACCGGCGGCAGCTGTCCAGGAGGCAGCGTCTGCTACGACTGGGACATTGCGAACACGACGCCCGTGAGCGAGTTCGCGAAGGTGAAGATCGAGTGGACCGGGGACACCAGCGTGTTCGACACAGGGCCTGACGGCGGGGACGGCTTCTTCAGCATCATCCCTTCGCTCGACATCACGAGCCCGACGAACGGCACCGAAGTGTGGAAGGTCGGCGAGTCGCATGACATCACCTGGGATGTCTACGGCGAGAGCGGCGTCAGCCAGGTGGACGTGTTCTATTCGACGGACTCCAGCACGGCGACCCCCACGTGGACCCTGGTCTCCGGAGGGGACAACTTCGACGTCGCCGGCTGCACGGGGAGCCCCGCGGCGTGCAGCCTGCCCTGGACGGTTCCCTCCGCGCTGAGCAACGACGTGAGGATCAAGATCGAGGACGTGGTCGATTCGGCGGACGTCTACGACCTGTCGGACAATGCCTTCAGCGTCAAGGGCCGCATGGTGATCACGAACCCGAACGCGACGCCTCCGGATGACGTGCTGCGGGTGGGCTCGAACTACACGATCCGCTGGGATGTCTTCGGCGACATCAAGAATCAGGCGTGCGGCTCGCCTCCGTGCAACGTGGACATCGCGCTCTCGAAGACGGGCGCGCCGCCGTATGACGTGACGGTGGCGACCGGCATCGACCCGCAGTCCGGCGGCAGCTACGGCACCTACTCCTGGAACAATATCCCCGACCAACGCACCTCAACGGCAAAACTAAAGGTGTTCCTGCCCGGCGACTCGGACGTGGCGGATGAGTCGGAGCCGTTCAAGCTTCTCGGCAACCTGAGCGGAGTCTTCCCTTCCGGAGGGCAGACCTACGGCATCGGGCAGAGCATCCCCATCACCTGGTCGGCCAGCCCGAACCCGTGGCCGTCTGCGCCGGTCAAGGTGCTGTACAGCACGAACGCCGGGAGCACTTACCCGGCGGCGAACGAGATCACGACCTGCAGCGAGGGCAACCCGGTCAACGCCGATGTGCAGGCGTGCACGTGGACGGTGCCGGACATCGCGGGGATCGTGTCGGATCAGTTCCGCGTGAAGGTGGAGCTCGTGGGCGACGAGAGCAACGTCTTCGCGCAGTCGGGGATCTTCAAAGTGCAGGGCAGCGCGACGGTCACGAGTCCGACGTCCGGTCAACTTGTCAAAGTTGGAACCAATACCAGCATCAATTGGACGCCGCAGCCGAGCGGAGGCGGCCTGGGCACACTCAAGATTCTGTACTCGCAAGACGGGGGCTCGAACTACGAGGCGACCACCATCGCCACGGGCGTCAACGCGGACAGCCCTCCGTATGACTGGCTGCCGACAGGCGCCCAGCTCGGCGACGGCGTTGAGCAGAACACGAACTTCCGTCTGATGCTCCAGTCGGAAAGCAATGTCTTCGCGGACTCCGAGAGCTCCGTGTTCACGCTGCGCGGAGACCTGAAGTCGCTCAATCTGAGCGGCGGCCAAACCCTCTTCGTCGGGGACGCCTTCAACATTACCTGGGACACGAAGGACTACGTGCCCAGCCCGCTCCTCAATAATGTGCCCCTGGTCGATCTGCACTACAGCGTGAATGGGGGAAGCACGTGGACGCTCGTCGCGGCGAGCCAGAGCAACGTGGAGGCGTTCGACTGGGGGACCGTCGGCGGGGTACCGGACGCCATCGGCTCAAGCGCGAAGGTTAGGGTGCGCACATCCACCGTGGCGCTCCAGAACGACATTACGACGCAATCCGCCACCACGTTCACCATCAAGGGGAAGGTCAATTCGGTCGACCGGCCGAACGCCGCGCTGGATACGGGCAACGGCGCCGTGATCGTGGGCAGCCCGTACGTCATTCGCTGGACCAGGACGGGCAGCATCGGCGACGTGGACATCTATTTTTCAACCGATGGCGGCGGGTCCTGGGGCAGCCCGATCGGGACCGCGCCGTCGGCGGACGGCAACTGGAGCTGGCCGAGCGTGCCGGACGAGATCGACATCGACAACAAGATCAAGGTGGAGGACGCGGATGACGACACCGTCCAGGCGGTGTCGGACGCCTTCGAAATCAAGGGGAAGGTGGACCTCACCCAGCCGAACGGGGGCGGGGTCTACAATCAGGGAGATCCCCTGGAGATCCAGTGGACGCCGACGGGCACGCTCGGCAACCTGGAGATTCTCTACAGTACCGACGGCGGCACGAGCTTCACCGTGATTCCCGGCGCGGAATCGGTGGCGGCCAGCGCCGGCTCCTGGAGCTGGACCATCACGCAGACCCCGTCTCAGAACTACCTGATCCGCCTTCGGAGCCTTGCGAGCCCCGCGAAATTCCTTGATGAGACGTCCGCGAACACGTTCACGGTGCTGGGCGACGTCACGCTGACCGCGCCGAGCGATCCCATCAGCCCTCCGCTGAAGGTCGGGAACAGCTATGCCATCAACTGGAGCTCAACCGGCGTCAACCAGGTCCACCTCTATTACTCCACTGACGGCGGCAGCACGTTCCCGAATCTGATCACGACCGGCGGAGCCATTCTGGCGACGGCCAAGCCCTACTCCTGGACGGTGCCGAACGCCATATTCGGTGATGTGATCAGCGTCCGGATCGTTGATGCGGACTTCCCGAGCCTGGTGCTGGATGAATCTGACAACACGTTCGAAATTGTCGGGACGCTTGAACTGACCGTGCCGGACAGCAGCGCCACCTGCTACGTGGGGCAGGGATGCGACATCAAGTGGGTGCCGACGGGGACGTTCCAGAACACGGTGAACCTGGAGTACACGCTGGACGGGGGGACGACGTGGCAGGCG
>DASWKB010000015.1:0-30140 GCA_036396895.1 bacterium
GGAACAACGGAAGCTTTGACAGATACACCCCTGCACAAACGTGATGTTTCGTGATGGTACAAGACTGGTCGCTGGTCTCTGGTCGCTGGTCTCTGAGTGCTGGGGGCTGATCGCTACGCGGATGGTTGCACAAACTTGTAGCCGACGTTGCGGACGGTCTCGAGGTAGACGCTGCCGCCGGTCTCGAGCTTGGAGCGCAGCCGCCGGATGTGCACGTCCACGGTGCGGGTGCCGCCGTAGTAGTCGTAGCCCCACACCTTGCTCAGGAGCGCCTCGCGGGTGAAGGCCTTCCCCGCGTTGAGCACGAGGAACTTGAGCAGCTCGAACTCCTTGTAGGTCAGGTCCGCCGGCGCGCCGTGCACGTGCACTTCATACCGCTCGAAATCGACCACGAGGCCGCCGGAGATGAACCCGTTCTTGAGCTCAATCCGGTGCAGGCGCCACAGGATGAACGCCAGCCGGCGGGCGAGCCTGGCGGGGCTCACCGGCAGCGTCAGGTAGTCCTCGATCCCCCATGCGAACTCGAGCCCCCCGAGCTGCTCCTCCGGCACGAGCAGGATCAGCGGCAGGTCCTTGAGCGGCGGCTCGCGGCGAAGGAGATGGCACAGTTTCGGCACCTCGACCTGGACGCGCTCCAGATCCGCCACGATGAGCTCGGCCGCGGGCGGCGCGAAGTCCTCCTTGAGCAGCGCGGCGGTGGACACCTGGGCGAGGGACAGCCCCGCATCGAGCAGGGCCCCTTTCAGCTCCCGCTTGCGCGTCCAGTCATCGCTGACGAACAGCACCTTGTGCATCGGTTACTCTGGCAGCCAGCGGTTCGTGATCGGCATCCGGCGGTCTTTGCCGAACGCCTTGGGGGTGATCTTGATGCCCGGCGGCCCCTGCCGCCGCTTGTACTCCGAGCGATCCACCATGCGGATCACGCGCGCGGCGGTGTGGCGCGGCGCCAGTCCCGCCCGCAGGATGTCCCGCAGGCTGCGGTCCTCTTCGACGTACGCGGTGAGGATCCGGTCGAGCACCGGGTACGGCGGCAGCGTGTCCCGGTCGCGCTGGCCGCGCGCGAGCTCCGCGCTCGGCGCCCGGCGCAGCACCCTGGCCGGGATCGGCCGGCCGGGTCCCCGGCGGTTCCGGTACCGCGCCAGGCGGTACACGAGCGTCTTGGGCACGTCCTTGATGACGGCGAACCCGCCGGCCATGTCGCCGTAGAGCGTCGTGTACCCCGTTGCGATCTCGCTCTTGTTGCCGGTCGTCAGCACAAGCCATCCGTATCGGTTCGACAAGGCCATGAGCAGGTTGCCGCGGATGCGCGCTTGGATGTTCTGCTCGGCGATCGCCGCGCCGGGCGCCGGATCCTCAAGCGCCCCGGCGACCGGGCGCAGCGTGTTCACGTATGCCCGAACAACCCCCTCGATCGGCATGACGAGCGAGCGAATCCCCAGCCGGTCCGCCAGCCGTCGGGCGTCCTCCCGCGTCCCGCTCGAAGAAAACCGCGAGGGCATCATGGCGCCCACCACGCGCTCTGGGCCCAGCGCATCCGCGGCGAGGCATGCCGTGAGGGCCGAATCGATGCCGCCTGAGAGGCCGATCACCACGCTCGAAAACGCGTTCTTCCTGACGTAGTCGCGCACGCCGAGCGTCAGCGCGTCATAGACTTCCTGCTCCCCCTGAGCGAGCGGCGTCCGTTTCACCGGCGCAGGAGGTCTCTCCGGCAGCGCGCGCAGCAGCCGGACGCGCCTCGAGCCGAGCGCCGGACCCGGAAGGTCCACCACCAGCCGGTCCTCCTTGAACTGCGCGGCCCGGCCCAACAGCCGCCCCCGCGAATCGAACACGGCGCTCGCGCCATCGAACACCAGCTCATCCTGCCCGCCGGACAGGTTGCAGTACGCCAGCGCCATGCCGTGCTCGCGGACGCGCCGCGCAAACAGCCGTTCCCGTTCGGCGGCCTTGCCCCGGTGGTACGGACTGGCCGAGAGGTTCAGGACCAGCCGGCAGCCGGCCGCGTCGAGCGCGCGCAGGGGCGTCCCGACCCAGAGGTCCTCGCAGATCGTGACGCCGATCGGAACCCCGCCGAGTGTGAAGCAGACCGCGCGGCCGCCCGGCGCAAAGTACCGCCGTTCATCGAACACGCCGTAGTTCGGCAGGCACTGCTTCCGGTACGTCGCGATCACCCGGCCGTCCCGGATGACGGCCGCGGCGTTGGCGAGCCGGCGGTCGCGGCCCCGGTCCACATACCCGACTACGGCGGTGAGCCCTCGCACGCCCGGCACGAGCGCCTCCAGCGCCGCCAGATTGGCTTCGACGAACTGCGGCTTGAGGAGCAGGTCCTCGGGCGGATAGCCCGTCAGGACCAACTCCGGCAGCACCACGAGGTCCGCCCGCCAGGCCTGGGCGTCCCGGACGGCCTCCCGCACCCGCTCCAGGTTCCCGGAGAGGTCGCCGACCGTCACATTGAGCTGGGCTAAGATAACACGCAGGGACGCCATGGGATGCTTCAGGAATAGCCTGAGGATTATAGCACGAATGGAGGGACCCCTGGCCGCGAGTCCCTTGAGACTCGGGTTTCACAAAACCCGGGACAGTCCCCATTAAAAACCCGGGACAGTCCCGGGTTTTAATCCGGGACAGTCCCGGGTTTTTGGCCTCGCAATACCTTGTCCCTGATGTCGTTCCAAAGCGGAAAAGGCGACGGTTACGCAAAAACCAGGGACGCAAAAACCCGGGACAGTCCCCAATTTAAATGCGGGACTGTCCCGGGTTTTTGGGCGAGACGTTAGCGGAGGGCGCCGGCTTCTTCCAGCTCAATCGATTTAGCCGAGCAGGCTTGCGCCGCCGTCGGAGCTGAGGCCGGCACAGGATCAGGGCGCCGCTTCTGCCTGAGCATGAACGTGATCACGGATAGGTACACGGCGTAAGCGATCACCTCGATGAGCGAGGGGTTCCCGTTGTAGCCAAACAGCGCTTTGAGGAACGAGCCGATGCCGGCTCGTTCGTTCAGAAGGTGATTGATGTCCCACACGGGATACACGAGCGTCGGAATCCAGCCCAGCTCCTGCAGCTCGTGGATCCCGTAGGCCAGTAGACCTGACGCGATCAAGAGGAGGAGCACGCCCGTGGTCCGGAACAGCGGTTTCAGCGGCACCCGCCGCCCGCCGATGAAAACCGTGGCCGTCACGCCGATCGCCAGACCCGCCCCCAGGAGCCCGCCCTGGAGCGACGCCGTTTGCGAGCTCTGCATTGCCACGGCTTGCAGGAACAGGACGGTCTCCGCGCCTTCGCGGAACACCGCGAGGAACGGCAGCAGGATGATGGCCGCCAGCTCCCGCCGGCTCACGGCGGTTTCCACCTGCTCTTCGATCTCGGGGCGAAGGCGCCTGGCCTGCCGCTCCATCCAGAAGACCATGTAGGTCAAGACGCCGCAGGCGGCGATGGAGATCGTGCCTTCGATGATCTTCTGCCAGTCGCCCTGCACGCCTTCGGTCATCGCGCCCAACACCCAGCCCGCCAGCACGCTCAAGCCCACGGCCAGCGCGGTGCTCGACCAGACGTGCGGCGCGTAGCGCATCGCGCGCATCCGGGCGAGCATCGTCAGAATGATCCCGACGATGAGCCCGGCCTCGAGCGTTTCCCGGAACACGATCACGAACGTCGCCATCACGGCGCCGTTCATCAGCCGGCTCCTCCCGCCTGACCGGACTCCAGCGGCTCCGATACCGGCAGGTAGAATTCCATCTCGGCCGGCATGCCGTCCTTGGGCACCGCCACCTTTACGTGCACAAGGTCGCCGCTGGGCGGCGGCAGCTTGGCCTCGAAATACTCTCCCTCCGCGCTCGGAACGAACCGGCCGGAGACCGGAGACGGATCGTCCGGATTCAGCGTCCACGTCCCCTCAAGCGTCCGCACGTCCAGCGGCCGGTTCCATTCATCGCTGACGAACAGAATGAGGTGCCGGGCACTGCGGAGCAACGCCTCGTAATGATAGAGATCGTCCGCATCGCCGAAATGCCCGCCATGACGCGGACGATGATCCGCCTCCTGGGCCTCCTCAGGATCTCCGGGCGCATGGGCGGACCGCGACCCGACCGCGCCGACAGGCTCGGCCGCAGCCGGCATCGCCGCCCCGAGCAGCGCGAGCACCGCCGCGCACATCACCGCCGTCTTCCACATCGTCACGCCACCTCCAGCGCCCGAAGACGCTCTGTCAGAGGAAACCCTCCGCTCATCACCCAGCCGAATTCCGTGTCAGCGGACATCGCCAGGCACGACGCGCCGGCTTCCTCGGCTACCAGCCGCAGGCCCGCCTCCACTCCCACCGTGAACACCGCCGTCGCCAAGAGGTCCGCCGTCAGCGCGGCGGGAGCCGCCACGCTGACGCTCCGAAGCGCCGTCTGCATCGGCCATCCGGTCGCCGGATCAAAAATATGCCCCACCACCTTGCCCTCGATCGTCAGATGCGGTTCCTGCTGGCCGGACGTCGCCACCGACTGATTCGACAGGCGCAGCAGCCCGATGACCCCCCCGCGCTCTTCCGGATCCGCTAGGCCCGCGTCGATGGCGTGGCCGTCCGCGCGCCACGCCAGCATCTGCCCACCGGCGTTGATCAGCACCGATTCGACCGGACGGCGGCGCGCCGCGCGCAGGGCGCAATCCATGGCGTAGCCCTTCGAGAGGCTTGAGAGATCCGCGGCCGCGCGGGCGTCCAGCAGCTCCACGGTGCCGCGCGCGGCATCGAGGCGCATGAGCCGGCAGCCCGAGGCGGAGACGGCGGCGAGCCGCTCCTCCTCGGTCGGCCACCGTCCGGCCGCCTCGCAGGCGCGCCACAGCGTCAAGAGCGGCCACGTGACCGGATCGAATCTGCCTCCGGTCCTCGCGCTCATCCGCGCGGCCGACTGAATCAGGCCGAACAGCTCGGAGCTCACCCTGACCGGCCCGCCCCCGGCGGCCCAGTTCAGCCGGCTGAGCTCGCTCTCCGGATCGAAGGGGCTCAGGAGCCGGTGCACCCGCCTCAACTCGGCGAGCGCCTCTCCGGCCGCCGCCTGCACCGCCGCCCGGTCGCCGCCCCCGACCTCAACCGCGCAGAGCGTCCCGAAGAGCAGCTGCGCCCGCTTCACGCGAGCCGCGGCGTCAGTCATGCGGGCGCCACATCTCATAGAGCGGGAAGAGCGTCAAGCACAGGAGCGACGCCCCGAGCCCGTAGCCCGCGACCAGCTTCACGTACGCCCAACCGGGATGCCAAAACCGGACCGCCCAGGGAGTCATGATATCCAGCGCCATCGTCGCCGCCGCCACGCCGACCACGACCCGCTTCACCCCTGACGGCCACGCACCCAGGAAGAACAAATGCCCGAGCACCAGCAGCACCACCGGCATCATGAAGGCGTGGGCGTGGGTCACGTCCAGGAGCTCCTGGAACGTTTTCTCGAACATGAGGCGATCCGGATTGCCGAGGTAGTAGTCCATCACATGATGCGGGGTGAGTCCCGTCCGCGTGAGGCCGTACGCGAGATTCGCCCCTACCCCGATCAGCATAAAGCCGAGGAACGCCGTATAGAGCCGCTTCTGCCACAGCGGCGCCGTGCCGAGCCGGTATCGTGTGGAGGCGAATTCTCTCATCTCATCCGATTCCGTACGCTTCCCGCAGCACGCCCAGCACCTTCCGCACGCCGCGATTGATCGCCCGCACCGAGAGGGTGGCACCGGTGATATTGATGATGTCCCGGTTCAGGCGGATCGGATCGCGGATCGATTTCCCGTCGTATTGCCGCAGGAACCGCCGGTGCCGCACCTCGCCGCCGCGGCTCTCGCGATAGACCAGCACCTCCACCCCTTCGACCCGCCCGTCCGGATCCACGCCGACCAGGAACGTGATGTGGTGAAACTTGCCGATTTCATCGGTGATCACCGCGTACCCCACCGGGCCCTCCGCAGCCATCGCCCGGTAGGCGGCGAAGCGCCGCTCCGACACCGGGTAGCCGGCCGCTTCCGAGACCCTGGCCGACTGCTCGGGTGTCAGCGTGACCTCCTCGCGCTCGAAGCGGGCCGCGCCCGGGAACGCCGCCCGCAGGGCCTCGTCCGGCGAGAGGTACACCTCCAGGATTTCATACGACTGCTCGGCGATGCCCGGCGGGTCCGCCCACGCCCGCCCGGAACGCGGCCCGACGCCGGCGACCCACAACAGCGCGCACACGCACGCCGCGCAGGCGCTCCGCTTCAGGCTAGAAATAGGTCGCCACCGAGACCAGGAACGCGTTGTCGTCGATGGAATCGAGCAGCCCGGATTCCTCATTGAACTGGAAGTCGGTCTTCAGGACCGTTTCCTCTCTCGGCCTGAAATTCAGCCCGAGGGTGTAGCGCTGGGTGCGATTGCCGTCGAGATTGACCCAGTCCCAGCGGTTGACCAGCGTGAAGATCGACTCATCCGTAAACACCTTCGGCGCCCAGCTGCGCAGCGCCTGCGGCATGAAGTGGTAATTGCCCTGCACGTAATAGCCGTACAGGTCATCCGGCACGCCCAGGCTGTCCGCCAACGCGTTCTTTTCGATCGCGGCGTACGCGCCTTCGGCGAGCAGCTCGAACGGCCCGTGCTGCCAGGTCGCATCGAGCACGTAGATGCCGAGCATGTTGTCGCCCCGCGTGTCGTAGGCGCCGATGTGCGTGGAGCCGCCCACTTCCAGCCCGAGAAACGGGCTGACAGCCACCCGGCCCACCAAGGCCGGCTCGTCATTGAGGTCGGACTTCTGGCTGCCGCGCGCGCTGCGCAGGCCGCTCGCGCGGCTGATCATGACGTTCGCCGCGCTCTCCCCCGTCAACCCGCTGAACCCGTTCACCAGGTAGGCCTCGTAGCTCACCTGAGACAGGTCCGTCGGAGCGAACGAACCGAAGAGGCCGGCCCCCGCCTCGCTCAGCGTCGTGGGGATGATGAACTGATTCACCAGCGGCCGCTCCGTGAGGTCCTGCAGCGGCGAATCGTGCACCGCGTTCAGCTTGCCCAGCGGCGAGAGCACGATGCCTGCCCGCAGATTCGCGGCCTCCGTCAGCAGGTAGTCGATGGTCGCGAACTCGACCTTGACTTCCCCGTCAGAAGCGTTGTTGTCCGGCCCGCCGTATTCGAACTCGATCTCCGTGGCGAACTTGACGCGCTCGGACACGTCGGCATAGATGAACGGGATGAGCCTGTGCTGGCGGAAGGCGGCATTGCCGGATTCAGAATCCTTGTATTCCAGATCTGCGTATCCGCCCAGGTACGCCCGCTTCCCGAAGTCCACGAGAAACGGCTTCGTGCCGACGCCGCCGAGCGCCGGAGAGGCCCCTTGCCGGGAAAACTCCTGCGCGCGCTCCGGCCAGGTGCTCGGCGCGGATTCGTCCGCGGCAGCCGCGCCCTCCGGCTGGGCTCCGCGGGTTTGATGCAGTGCGTGGACTTGGCGCTGGAGCTCGCTGATCAGCTTGCCCTGAGCCTCAACCTGCCGCTCCAGCTCTTCAACCGTCGCCGCCGACGCCCCAGGCGCGGCCAGCCCGACCCCCATCACCAATGCCAGCATGATCCGTCCACCCATCACGCCCTCCCTCCACGTGCCGCCGGCGTCCAGTCTCCTGGTCGGCCCGCGGCCCGGTTGCCCGATTGCCTCCCGGTGTCGGGTGGGCGTCCTGATGAACCCGGATGCGCTCGTGTTTGTCGATCTGGACCACCCGGGCGTCGTGCACGGTGATCTGCACCGTGCCGTACCGGATGGAGCGGACGGCGCGTTCGATTTCCTCGAGGAGCGCGGGGGTCAGCGCCTCCGCCATCGTCACGCCACGATCTCTTCGACGTGCAGCGCCGGCGGGGGCGCGGCGCGCCGCCTGCGGTCGCTCGCCTGGCACCGGCCGCACAGCCCGTAGAGCTTGTGGGTGTGCGAAAGCAGCTTGTACCCGTAGCGGCGGATCACCTCGTCCTGCAGCGCCTCGACTCTCGGCTCCTGGAACTCGATGATCTCGCCGCACTGCACGCACATGAGGTGATCGTGGTGGGCTTTGCCGAACGTGACTTCGTAATTCGGCGGGCCGTAGCGGAAATCGTGCTTCTCGATGAGCCCCGCGTCGTGCAGCAGCGCGATCGTCCGAAAGACGGTGCCGCGGGACACGGACCGGTCGATGCCCTGGACATCCCTGACGAGCTCTTCGGAGGTAAAATGAAGAAAGGACACCGCACGGCGGATAATGAGCTGGCGCTGGAACGTCAGGCGGATTCCCTTCTCTTTCAGCACCTGTTCGAGCTCGACAAATCGCTTCATCTCATCTCCGTTGCGGATCTGCCGCTGAATATCTAGTTGCGACTGAGTCTCAGATGTTGATTCAAAAAATTCCCGGGAACAAAAAATGAGATCCCGGTCTTGCGCTCATCAGATAGATGCGAGAGGCAAACGGTGCCGTCAGCCTCTTGTTGAGACCCGGTCTCAACTCATAGTAACTTAGGGTGTTTCCGGCATGCTGTCAAGCCGTTTTCTTCAGGAAATTGACACGCACGGATGGAATGCTAGACTGGCAGCGACACGACACTCGACAAAAGGAGGGCGCGCATGGCATTCGAGAAGAGGAAAGTGGTCCCGCTGATGCAGGAGGGGCTGGAGATGGAGTACGCGAGCCAAATCCAGTACCTCACCCAGGCGGCCATCACCACCGGCCCCTATGCGGAAGCGTTGATGGCGCGGTTCAAGGAAATCGCTCAGGACGAGATGGAGCACGCCGACATCCTGCGCCGTCGCCTGGCCGCGCTCGGAGAGACGCCCAGCACGAAGGTCGGGGACATCCAGATCCACCCCGACTCGATGCAGGCCGTGAAAATCAACCTGAAATACGAGCGGGATACGGTGGAGTTCTACCGGAAACTCCTCAACCTCATCCCCCACGATGAGGTGATCCTCTATGAGGCGATCGAGCATGTCCTGGAGGACAGCCAGGAGCACGTGGAGGAGCTGGAGCGCCTCATCGGCTCAAAAAGTGTCACTTTTTGAGAAGCTCGACGCGGGTGATGTCGGGGACGTCCACCTGGATGGCGCGCTCGATGCCGCGGAGGAGGGCGGCGGTCTTCGAGTCGCAGGCGTTGCAGCTGCCCGTGAGACGCAGCGTGACGATCCCACCCTCGACGCCGACCAGCTCGAGGTCGCCCCCATCCTGCCGGATGGCGGGGCGGATGCGCTCGATGACGCGCTCCACCCGCTCCTTCATTTCCGGGCCTTGGCGCCGGAGGAGGCCAGCACTCGCTTGACCGTCTCGCCGATGTCCGCGGGGCTCTCCACGACGGTCACCCCCGTCCCGCGCAGCGCCTCCATCTTCTCCTGCGCGGTCCCCTTCCCCCCGGCGATAATGGCGCCCGCATGTCCCATCCGCTTCTCCTTGGGCGCCATGCGACCCGCGATGAACGCAATGACGGGCTTGCGGATCTTCTCCCGGATGAGCGCCGCCGCTTCTTCCTCCGCCGTGCCGCCGATTTCGCCGATGAGCACGACCGCCTCCGTCCCCGGGTCCGTCTCGAAGAGCGGAAGGAGGTCCGTGAAGGCGGATCCGAGGATGGGATCGCCCCCGATGCCGATGCAGGTGGACTGCCCCAGTCCCGCCTGCGTCAGCTGGTGGACCGCGTCATAGGTCAGCGTCCCGCTGCGCGAGATCACCCCGACGGAGCCCGGGCGATGGATATACCCCGGCATGATGCCGAGCTTGCCGGCCCCCGGCGTGATGACGCCAGGGCAGTTGGGGCCGATCAGCCGGACCGAGGACCCGGCGAGGCGCCGGCGCACGCGCACCATGTCGAGCGTGGGGATGCCTTCGGTGATCACGACGATGAGCTCGATCCCGGCGTCAGCCGCCTCCAGCGCCGCCTCGGCCGCGAACCGGGCCGGCACGAACACGACCGACGCGTTCGCGCCGGTCGCCGCGCGCGCCTCGCGGACCGCGTTGAACACCGGCACGCCGCGCACCGACGCGCCGCCCTTGCCAGGCGTGACGCCGCCGACCACCTTGGTGCCGTAGTCGAGCATCTTCTCGGTATGAAAGGCGCCGGCCTGGCCCGTCATGCCCTGGACCAGGACCTTGGTGTCCGGACCGACGAGGATGCTCATGCGTCACAGCTGCCCGGTCTGAAGCTGGAAGCTGGACGCTTGAGGCTGGAACGAGCGTAAGATCCCCCGGCCGATAATTCCAGCGTTGAGCCTCCAGCGTCCAGCCTCTCACTGATCATGATTCACGTTGTTCCGCGTGATGCGCCAACTCGACGGCCTTGCGGGCGGCCGCCGCCATGCCTTCGACGCTGATCAACTTCAAGTGCGTCGCTCCGCTCAACCGCCGCCGCCCTTCCTCGACGTTCGTCCCCTCCAGGCGCACGACGATCGGCACCGCGACCTTGAGCTGCTCCGTCGCCTTGAGCAGCCCGTCGGCGATCCAGTCGCAGCGCATGATGCCGCCGAAGATGTTCACGAAGATCACCCGCGCCTTCCGGTCGCTCAGGATGATCTCGCAGGCGCGGGCGATCTGCTCGACGTTGGCGCCGCCGCCGACGTCCAGGAAGTTCGCCGGCTCCCCGCCCGCGAGCGTCAGGATGTCGTTCGTCGCCATGGCGAGCCCCGCGCCGTTCACGAGGCAGCCGATCGTGCCCCCGAGCCCGACGTACGAAATGCCAATCCGGCTCGCCCGGTATTCCGTCGGGTCCTCCTGGGAGGGGTCGCGCCACCCGGCCAGCTCCGGCTGACGGAACAGCGCGTTGTCATCGATCGTCACCTTGGCGTCGAGCGCAAGCAGCTCCCCGTCCCCGAGCACCGCCAGGGGGTTGATTTCGATGAGCGAGGCGTCGCGCGACTCACACAGATCCCACATCCCGCAGGCGAGGCGCTCGAGCGCCTCCGCCTGCGCGCCCGCCAGGCCCAGCGTCTCCGCCAGGCGCTCGATCAGGCCGGCGCCGGGTCCATCGGACGCGTCGAACGCGGCGCGCGCGATCGCCGAGGGCCTGGCGCGGGCCACCTCCTCGATGTCGACGCCGCCCTCGCGGCACGCCAGGAACGCCGGGAGCGCCAGCGCGCGGTCGACCGTCAGCGCCAGGTACAGCTCCCGCGCGGGGTCCACCCGCTGATCGACGAGCACGCGCGACACGGGCAATCCGTCCGGTCCGGTCTGATGCGTGACGAGACGCGCGCCGATGAGCCGCGCCGCGCGCGCCTCCGCCTCCTCCGCGCTGCGCGCGAGCTGCACCCCGCCGGCCTTGCCGCGCCCGCCGGCGTGGAGCTGCGCTTTCACGTTGCAGACGAACGCGTCCGGCGATCCGGCGCGCGCCCGCAGCGCCTCATAGGCCCGGCGGGCGTCGGCGGGGCTCGCGGCGACTTCTCCCTGCTGGACGGGAATACCGTGCGCGGCGAATAACGCCTTGGCTTGGTATTCGTGTAATTTCATCTTACGCGGTAGGAGAAGCGGACACGCGCTCGTCAATCGGCACGAACTTGAGGTTCTGCGGGCCGACATAGCGGGCCAGCGGCCGGATGAGCCGGTTGTCCACGGTCTGCTCGATGACGTGAGCGGACCACCCGGCGACGCGCGAGACGGCGAACATCACCGTGAAGAGCTCGGTCGGCACGCCGAGGTAATGCAGGAGCGGCGCGGCGTAGAAATCGACGTTGATGTGCAGCTGCTTGGCGGCCATGACCGCCTCCTGCATCCGCTCCGCGATGGCGAAGAGCGTCGTGTCGCCCGCCGCCTCCGCGAGCGCCTTGGCGTGGCGCTTGAGATGCTTGCCCCGGGGATCCTCGCCGCGATAGACCCGGTGGCCGAAGCCCATGAACCGCTGGTGATTCGAGAGGGTCTGCTGCACGAACGGCTCGACCTGATTCGGCGAGCCGATCTCCAGCAGCGTCTCCATCGCCTTGCGTCCGGCCGCCCCGTGCAGCGGCCCCTTCAGCGTGCCGATGGCGCCGACGATGGCCGAGTAGTAGTCGGACCGGGTTCCCGTCACCACCCGCGAGGCGAACGTCGAGGCGTTGAATCCGTGTTCCGCCAGGAGCACGAGGTACGCGTCCAGCGCGCGCACCTGGAGGTCCGAGGGCTCGCGGCCATGCAGCATATAGAGGAAGGACGCCGCGCGTGAATGGCCGGGTCTGGGTGCGACGGGCGCTTCGCCCCGCGCGAGCCTCGCGATCGCGGCGGCGAGGCCGGGCATCTTCGCGATGGTGCGGACCGCCTTGTGCCGGATGGCGCCCATCGAGTCATCCTCGGCCTCATGGTCAAAGAAGGCCACGGCCGAGACCGCCGTGCGCAGCACCGCCATGGGGTCGGCGCTCGGCGGGGCGAGCTTCAGGAGTTCCAGGACCTGGGGTTCCAGGGCCTGTTGGGCCTGGAGCTGCGCGGTCCACTCGTTGAGCTGCGCCCGCGTGGGCAACGCCCCGTGCAGCAGGAGGTAGCTGACTTCCTCGTAGCTCGCCTGCTCGACGAGCACGTCGATGTTATACCCCTGATAGACCAGCTGACAGCGCTGGCCGTCGACCTGGGAGATGGACGACTCCCCGGCGATGACCCCCTCGAGTCCCTTTCGGACTTCCACCGGCTGCGCCGGATCGCGCTCCGTCATGACGCTCCTACTTCGCCTGCCCTGGTTTCGCGTGGAGCGCCCGCGCCATCTCCGCGACCTGCGCCGCGGCGGCGTGCAGCTGGCTGCGCTCCTCGCCCGTCAGCTCGATTTCCACCACCGTCTCCGCGCCGCCGGCGCCGATCCGCACGGGCACGCCGATGCACACCTGCTTGAGCCCGAACTCGCCCTCGAGGCGCACGCAGGCCGGCAGCACCGTCTTGCGGCCCGTGAGAACGGCCTCCGCCATCGCCACGATCCCGCTGGCGGGCGCATAATACGCGCTGCCCTGCTTGAGCAGTTTCACGATCTCCGCGCCGCCGTCGCGCGTGCGGGCGAGCCACCCGTCGATCACCGACTCCTCGACGCGGCCGCGCACCGGCTCGCCCCTGACGGTGATGGACCCCCTGACGGGCACCATGAGGTCGCCGTGGGAGCCGAGCACCATCGCGTCCACCTCCGACGGCGGCACGCCCAGATGCATCCCGACGAACGTCCGCAACCGGGCCGTGTCCAGGACTCCCGCCATGCCGAACACGCGCTGGCGGGGGAAGCCGGTGCGCTCAAGCGCGAGCGCCACCATGACGTCAAGCGGATTCGTCACCACCATGACGACGGCGTCGCGCGCCAGCTGAGGAATCCGTTCGGCGATCGGGCCCACGATGCCGGCGTTCGCGGCCAGCAAATCGTCGCGGGACATGCCCGGCTTGCGGGCCATCCCCGCCGTGATGACGATCAGCCGGCTCTCCGCCATGGCCGCGAAGTCCGTCGTGCCCTCGACCCGCGCGCGGAACCCTTCCACGGCGGACGACTGCGCCAGGTCCAGCGCCTTGCCGGCCGCGAGGCCCTCGACGATGTCGATCAGCGTCACGTCCGCCAGATCCTTCAGAGCGAGGAGGTGCGCCGCCGTCGCCCCGACGTTCCCCGCCCCGACCACCGCGGCTTTTGCGCGCGCCATCCGTGCTCCCGTTCTCGGCCCGGCTTATCCCGCCACGATCCGGCCGCCGACCCAGATCAACACCATCCCGAACCCCACCGTCGCGGCCCCCACGGTCCAGGCCATCAGCCACCACTCGGCCAGTGCGAGCCGCGAGAACCCCGCCGCGTACCACGCGCTCCATCCCTCCGACGTGCGCCCCGCCCGGGTGGTGATCCGGTCGAACGCGCGGGAGGCCAGCGCCATCTGGCGGCGGGCCAGCAGCGCGCCGGCCGCCGCGCACACGAACCCCGTCACCACAAGCAGGAATCCTATCATGGCTCCAGACGGTTGCGAGGGCTGAATAGCTGCGCCAGTGTAGCAAAGCACCCTCGGAGCGTCAATCATCCGCAGCGACCGCAGCAACCAGAGACCGGCAACCAGAGACCAGCGACCTCCTCCGGAACAGGGAACACGGGACAAGGGACGTGTCGTGCAATCGTTGAATTGGCAGAGGATCGAAGGTGGACGGTAGAAGATAGAAGGCGGTAGGTGGAGGGTAGAAGGTGGAAGGTGGAAGATAGAAGGTGGAACGAAATCGTCGTGCTTTTTCTACCTTCTACCTTCTATCTTCCATCCTCTCATGATCATACTCGAGCCCCCCCCCAGCACGCCCCGTCCTGGTCGCTGGTTGCTGCAGGAAGTACTCACAAAACTTACTTGACGTACTGCGTGTGCACCACGTAGTATGAGTCCATGCATCGGGGTGGGGCTCTGGCGCTTGTAACGTCGGCGGAGCTGTCCAAGCTCGCCGGCGTGTCGCTCTCCACGATCCACTACTACACCGCCCTCGGACTGCTGCGCGCCCGCGGCCGCGCCGGCAACCGCCGCCTCTACCGCGTGCGCGAAGCGAAACTGCGTCTGCATCGGATCTCGCGGCTGCGCCAGCAGGGCTACTCCCTGGCCCTCATCCTCCGGACCGTCGGCCGTAACGGCGCATGACGATCGGACCTGGCTACGGGGTGATTACGTCGGCTCAGCTGGCCAAGCTCACCGGCGTGTCGCTCTCCACCATCCACTACTACACCGCCCTCGGCCTGTTGCGTCCCCGCGGCCGCGCCGGGAACCGCCGGCTCTACCTCACGTACGAGGCGCGCAACCGCTTGAAGCGGATTGCGCAGCTGCGCCGGAAGGGTTACTCGCTCGCCCTCATCCGGAGAGAGATGTGACGATGCCGCTGCGCCTCTTCGGCAAGCGCGCGTCCCCGCCGGCCCCGCCGCAGCCCGGCCAGGCGTCCGCCCGGCACGACGCGCGGCTGGGCAAGCGCGGCGTCACCGGCCTCGATCTCGGCACGACCGCGGTGAAATGGGTCCAGATCGCCCAGAGCAAGCAAGGGCCGATGATCGCGGAGGCGGGGTATGAGCCGGTCGCGGGCGGCTCGCCCTCCGATATGAACCGCCATGCCGTCGTGATGCAGGCGGTGAAGCGGCTCGCCGGACAGAAGCGCCTGAGCGGCCAGGTGGCGGTCGCGCTCCCGCTGGACGCCGTGCACCTGCGGCTGATCAAGATGCCGGCGCTGCCGGAGGCCGAGCTGGCGCAGGCGATCCGGTGGCAGGTCGAGCAGACGCTCCCGCCGCAGGTCGCGTACGACGATTTGCGCACCGACTTCCTCGTGCTGGACGGGCTCGGCCAGCCGACGGAGCGTCGCCTCCTGGTGATCTCCAGCCCCCTCCAGCGGATCCGCGCGTTGACAGAGCAGCTGCGCGGCGCGGGGCTGACCCCCGTCGCCGTCGAAATCGACCCGCTCGCGATCGAAGCCTGCCTCGCCGTCCAGCGCCTCGCGCCGGTGACGGAAACCGTGCTGCTCCTCCACCTGGGCGCCACCCGGGCCTCGTTCTCCGTGCTCGTGCGCGGGCAGCTGGCGTTCAGCCGGACGATCCTGTCGACGGGGGCCAACCTCACGCACACCGTCGCGAACCGCCTGCGCGTCCCGCTCGCGCAGGCCGAAGCGCTCAAGCGGACGCACGGACTGCTCAAGAGCGCCGCCGCGCCCGCCCAGATGGCGGCGCCGCAGGCCGACGCGCCCGGCGAGGACGAGGGCCAGGCGGTCGCCCAGGCGCTCGCATCGTCGATGGAGAACCTGCTCGTGGACATCCTCCACGCGTTCAAGGGATTCTCCCATCAAGTGACGCAGTCCCAGATCCAGCGCTTCGACCGCATCCTGGTCGCGGGCGGCGGCGGCAAGCTGCCCGGGCTCATCGAGTGGCTCCAGGCGAGAATGAGCGTGCCGGCGGCGCTGGTCGATCCCTTCGGCACGATCCCGATGGCCGATGCGGCCGCGTCCGCCCAGCCGTGGCCAGAGCTCAAGGCGCATTTCGCCGTGGCCATGGGACTGGCGTGCCGCGACCTGGCGCTCCGGGGGGCGGGATGAGCCAGCGCAGAATCAATTTGCTCCCCGCGGAGCTCGCGTCCGGACGGGCCAAGGCCAAGCCAGCCCCGCGTCTTCATGCGCCCGGCGCGCCCAGGCGGAGGCGCCCCGCCCTCTTCGTGATCCTGGTCGCGGGACTGCTGGCCGCCGGTGCCTGGTCCTGGTTCCGCGCCGGCGCGCCCGCCATCAGTTTCGCCGGATGGCTGCGCGGGGACGTGCAGGCGCTCCGCGCGGAGCTGCGCCAGACCCAGGCGGCGCGGGACGAGCTCCGGACCGAGATCGAGGAGGAGCAGGCGCGCCTTGCCGTGGCGCGCGCGGAGCTCGAGGAGCAGCGCCTCGTGATCGAACAGGCGCGCAAGTCGATCACCGAGGCGCGCCAGCCGGAGGTCCCGGTTTCCGCGATGCTGGCCGACGTGGTGCGCGTCATCCCTGAGGGCGTCTGGATCACGAAGCTGAGTTACGCCGGTCCGACACTGAAAATCGTCGGGCTCGCGCAGCAGGCCGAGCTGGTCACCACCCTCATGGACCGGATGGAGCGCTCCGGAAAGTTCCGCGACACCACCTTCGCGTACACGAAGCGCGCCCCGGCGGCGGAGCCCGCCAAGAATCAGGACCCCAGGGCCAACTTGTTCACCTTCGAGATTTCCGCGCGGCCCCAGCTGTTCCGCGGCACGGAGTCCGGCTCATGAGCCCGCTTGGATCCTGGTGGAGCACGCGCTCATCCCGCGAGCGGTTCTGGACCGTGCTCTTCGTCCTGGCGGCGGGCGGGTTCCTCGGCTGGCGGTTTCTCTATCGGCCGCGATTGGGCAATCTGTCGGAGATCCCTGAACGCCGCCACGCGGTCACCAAAGAGATCGGTGAGCTCCGCGATGTGCGGCAGGCTCTCAATGACCAGCTCGCTCAGTTGGAGCTGGCCCGGGAAGCGGTCGCGCGAGACAAGCGCGGCCTTCTGGAGCGGGAGCGCGAGCTCGTCACCACCGGAGAATTAACGCGCCTGGTTGAGGAGCTGGCCAAGCAGGGTCAGGGGTTCGGGATCGCCTTCGAAGTGATCCAGCAGAACTTGCTGGAACAGGCGGGGCGGACAGAAGTTATGATTGAACTTCGCTTCGCGGCGTCCTATGATGCTATCGTGCAGTATCTCAGCCGGATCGAGCGGCTTTCGCCGTATCTCCGGGTGGTGCAGCTGGATGTCGCCGAACCGCCGGAGCGCCCCGGTTTCGTGGGCGTGGCGACGGTCTCGCTGGTGGTGCCGCTTCGAGAATCGGCCGGCGCGGGCGGATTGGCCGCCGTACTGGATCAGCCGCCGCCTGAGCCGCTGGCGCTCGTGCGCAATCCGTTCGTCGAGCGCGCGCAGGCGCCGGATCCGGCCGGGGTCAGGAAACTGCGGGTGACGGGCATTACGGTGCGGGGCGCGGCAAGCACGGCGATTATCAACGATGAGGTCGTGCGCGTGGGCGACGCGATCGAAGACTGGACGGTGACGCGCATCGTGCAAGACGGAGTCATCCTGTCGGACGGCACGAACACCCACACCGTGCCGCTGACGCCGCAATGACCGACGCGCGCCGTCCCATCACTGGAATCCGGCTCGCGCAGGCGGCAGGGTTCGCCCTGCTGGCCACATGCCTCGCGCCGATCGGCGCGCCGGCGGCCGCCGCGCAGGAGATGGCCGACCCGGCCCCGCAGGAGCTGGTCACCCTCGACTACCGCGATGCCGACCTCTCGAATGTCCTCCGTTCGCTGTCCTACACCTACAATCTCAACCTCGTGACCTCCAGCGATGTGAAGGGCAAAGTCACCGTCAGCCTGAAGAACGTCACGATCGACGAAGCGCTCCAGGCCATTTTGTCGGCCAACGATCTCGCGTTCGCGCGGCGCGGCAATATCGTCTACATCAACGCGGCCGAGGCGCAGCCCGACGCCGTCATCAGCGAGGTCGTGCGGCTCAAGTACCTCAAGGCACCCGACGCCCAGAACCTGGTCCGCAAGCTCCTGTCCGACAAGGGCGACATCCGGATCGACGAAGTCTCGAACGCCGTCGTGCTCACGGACTTTCCCAAGCAGATCGAGCAGGTGAAATCGCTCCTGCAGCAGATCGATGAAGCCCCCCAGCAGGTGCTGATCGAGGCCCGCATCGTCGATATCACCTCATCCGACCTGCACAACATCGGCGTGACCTGGGGGGCCGACTATGCGCCGGCCGGGCAGACGAAGGGGCTCTTCGACCGCAGCACGCAGTTCCAGGAGCAGCTGGAGGGCACCGTGCGCGTGCCGGGCACCTCCAGCACCTTGAGCAGCGGCCAGTTCACGCTCGACACGCTGACGCTCAAGGGCATCAGCGTGACGGCGACGCTCGACGCGCTCATCCAGGACCGCAAGGCCAACCTCCTCGCGAGCCCCTCGATCGCCGTGCTGAACAACCAGGAGGCGCGCATCGTAATCGGGGAGAAAGTGCCGTTCAAGGAGCGCACGCAGACCACGACCGGCACCACGGAGACCACCAAGTTCATCGACGTCGGCACGACGCTGCGCGTCACGCCGACCATCAACACGGACGGCTACATCACGATGTACATCCACCCGGAGGTGAGCTCCGTCGCCAGCCTGCTCGACGCCGGGCCGCGCATCACGACGCGGGAGGCCGACACGACCGTTCGGATCCGGGCCGGCGAGACCATCGTCATCGCCGGCTTGATCAAGCAGGAGGACAACCGGACGATGTCCGAAGTACCGTGGCTCGGGCGCGTGCCCATCCTGCGGCACCTGTTCAGCAGCCGGAGCAAGGACCAGACCCAGACGGAGCTGGCGGTGTTCATCACCCCCAGCATCATCCGCTCGCGCGAGGAGCTCGCGAAACTCGGCAAAGACATCGTCCAGCGGGAGGTGGCGTTCGTGAACGTCCCGATGGCGGGGCGGCTGGGACTCATCAGCACGCTCTTTGAAACCGCGGACCGTCTCGAGCGCGGCGAGGGCCTGGAGAGCCGACGCAAGCCCGAGTGGCAGCGCATGCAGCAGGCGATGCGCCTCTATGAAAGCATCGCGTACGACTTCCCCGAGAGCCCGAAAGCGCCGGTGGCGCTCCTGCGCGCGGCGACGATTCAGCTGGAGCAGTTCGACCGGAGCGACGAGGCGGCCCGGCATCTCAGGCGGCTGATCGAGCAATACCCCCGGAGCGACCTCGTGCCGAGCGCCAAGCGCTTGCTGGAGCAGGCCGAGGCCCGCATGCCCGCCGAGCCGGCGCCGGGGCCCGGCGCGTCCGCCGCGCCGTACCCGGCGGCCGCAGCGGCTCCGGAGACGGACCCCGCGCGCCTCGAGCTGATGGATTCCGCGATCGACCGCCTGGGCAGCGGCGAGGCGCCGGAGAAGGACGCCGAATTCACCCCGCCTCCGAAGCCCGTCTGGGTGCCGCCGGACGAGGTGAGCCCAGAGCAAAGCTCGAAGAATCAATCGATGCAGAAGCGGTATGAGCAGTCTCTGCCTGCGCAGTAACGTGATCGGTCTCCCTCCGCTGAGGCGGTTCTCGCCTCCGCTCGGACGTCCATGACCGTTCCGCGCAAGCCGCTGCGAAGCCCAGCGGGCGAAGCAGGGCGCCAGCCGCTGCGAAGCCAAACGGGCGAAGCAGGGCGCCAGCCGCGGAGCCTGCCCCGTCACACGTTCCGAAGCCCTGTCGTCGAATCGGTCCTCGTGCCTCCGTCCGGAGCATCGGCCTGATGCCCAGCTTCACCTATTGGGCCCGGGACGCGTCCGGGCGCATGGTCGTCGGCACGCTCGAAGGCGCGGACGAGCGGGCGGTCGCGGGCGCGCTCGGGCACCAGGGGTTCCATCCGATCCGGATTCAACCGCAGGAGCGCGGCGCCGCGCGGAGCGCGCCCGCCGGGAGCCACCGGCGGGTTGACCGGCAGGACGTGCTGATCCTGTTCCGCGAGCTCGCGTCGCTGCTCCGGGCAGGCATCCCGCTCGCCAGCGGCCTGGACGGCGCCGTCCAGCAGACCCGCTCCCAGGGGCTCCACACGGTGCTCACCGACGTGGCCCGGCGCGTCCAGGGCGGCGAGAGCTTCTCCGACGCCCTCGGCGCGCATCCCGGGGTGTTTCCCGAGCTGTTCATCAGCATGATCCGCGTCGGAGAGACCGCGGGGATCCTCGATCAGGTGCTCGAGCGGCTGGCCCAGCTCGGCATGCAGGAGCTGGAGACCCGTTCGCGCATCCGCTCCGCCCTGGTGTATCCCGTCGTGCTGGTCGTGCTCGCCCTGATCGTCGTCATCGGCCTGCTCGTCGGCGTGCTGCCGAAATTCGTCGGCGTCTTCGAGGCGTCCAACGTCGTCCTGCCCCTCCCCACCCGCATCCTGCTCTCGATCAGCGGCGCCATCCGGGATTACTGGTGGATGGTGCTGCTGGCCGGCGCCGGCGCCATCTGGGGCGTGCGCCAGTACTATGCCTCCTCCGGCGGGAGATGGACGCTCGACCGGGCGGTCCTGAAAGTGCCGGTGTTCGGCACGCTCTGGCAGAAGGTCATGGTCGCGCAGATCACGCGGACGCTGGGCAGCATGCTCAAGACGGGAGTTCCCCTCCTGGAAGCGCTGAGCGTCGCCGAGAAGACCATCCCGAACGTCGTGTTCCGACGCGCGCTCCAGCAGACGCGCCTCGCGGTCGCCGAAGGCAAGAGCCTCTCGGAACCGCTCACCGCAAGCGGGTTGTTCCCGCACCTCATGGTGCAGCTGGTGACGGTCGGGGAGCGCTCCGGCCAGCTGGACGACATGCTCATCGACGTGGCCAGGTTCTACGAGCCGGAAATCGACCTGAGCGTCAGGAACTTCACGACGCTGCTGGAGCCGATCCTCCTGCTCGTGATGGGGCTCGTCGTCGGCTTCATCGCGCTCTCGGTCCTCTTGCCGATCTTCCAGTTGATCCATGTCTTCAAGAAATAATCGAACCGCGCAGCGACAAGCGACAAGCAACAGGCAACAAGAGGGGCCCATGCCGAACAAGACCGATCGTGACAATCCGCAATCCGCAATCCGCAATCCGAAACCACTCCATTCCGAATTTGGCACGGCTAACGCGCCCCGCGCCCCCCGCCCCGCGCCCCCCGCCTCCGATCGAGGATTCACGCTGTTGGAGCTGCTGATCGTCATCTCGATTATCGCCATCCTGGCGGCGGCCATCATCCCGAACTTCGTCGGGTTCGACGCGGAAGCGCGCGTCGCCACCACCAAGACCAACCTGAACACGCTCCGGACGCGCGTCACGCTCTTCCGGGCCAAAGAGGGCCGGTACCCGGACCGCCTGGAGGAGCTCACGACCACCATGTATAACGACCTGGGGGTCGAGCGCCCGTATCTCGACCAGCTGCCGGGCGAGCTCGTCTCCGACAAGAGCGGCAACGCCTCGATCGAGAACCGGACGTTCAAGGAAGGGCTGATCGGCGACGGCGGCTGGACCTACATCAGGGACCGGGGCAAGATTGTCATCGACGTGACAGACCCGCTCGAGTCCAACTGGGGCGACTACAAGGACGAGGTCCCATCCGAGTGGTAGCGAACACCGTCATGTCCTCCCGAGAGGCTGGAAGCTGGACGCTGGAAGCTGGAGCAAACGGCGTGGCGTGCAACGATCGTTCCAGCCTCCAGCTTCAAGCTTCTAGCTTCCGACCAGTGCGCCCGAGGCGACGCCAGAACTCGCAATCGTTGGACTCGACGCGTCGGTATCAGCCTGAGGGCCGGAATGGAGCGTTGCTGTTGGGCGCGCTGATCCTGCTCTTCACGATCAGCCTGATGGGCGCGACGCTGGCGCTGTTCTTCTCCTCCATCAGCACGGTGGCGGACGTGGAGGTCTCAAGAGCCAAGGCGCTCTATTTGGCCGAGGCGGGCGTCGCGAAAACCGTCTCCCAGCTGCGCCAGGCGGCCGCGACCGGCGAGCCGACCATCGCCGCGCTGCCCGCCACCGCGCTCGGAGAAGGCCGCTACGAGGTCGAGCACGACCCCTCGAGCGGCCTGATCACCGCCACCGGCACCGTGCACGGCATCTCGCGCACCATTCAGGTCAAGTACCATCTCCTCTAAATTCGTGACAAGTGACAGGTGACACGTGACACGTCACGACACAGCATCAAGCAACAAGGAACAAGGAACAAGGAACAAGCGGCCAGCAAACAGCGTCATCCTGCTGAGAAGGTCTGAAGCTAGAAGCTGGAAGCGGGAAGCTGGAACATGCGTTCTCGCAACCCGATCATTCCAGCTTCCAGCCTCTAGCCTCCAGCTTCCGACCCGGAAACAGATCCCACGTCACGCGTTACGCGTTGCGCGTTTCGCGAATCTCGTTGATTCGCATTTGGCACGGGGTTTCACGTATGTCGAAGTGCTGGTCACGCTCGCCTTGCTCGGCATGCTGTTTGTCCCGACGATGCAGCTCTTTTCCACCGCGATGGACGCGACCACCAGCTCCAGGGACATGCTGACCGCGCTCGCCCTCTGCCGCAGGGAAATGGAGCGGGTCAAGAACCTGGGGATCAGCCTGCACCAGCTCACGTCCCAGGGCACGGTGACCCTGCCGCCTCCGGCTTCGCCTCCGCTCGTGGTCAACGGGCAGGCCTGGCGGATCGAGCGCCGCGTGAAGACCGCGGCCGATCCGGTCGAAGTCATCGTCGAGGTGCGCCGCGACGTCGAGCAAGAGCCCCTCGTCAGCCTGGTCACCCTGGTGACCGAAAGCAGCTGGGGGCCGCCGCGCCCCTATCAGCCATGAGCCGTCATGCCGCCCTTCCGCGGCGAGCCGACGGTGCTGATTCGCCGCGAGCGCGAAGCAATCCCGGCGGCGCCGCGAAGGCCGGCGGGCAAAGCAGATCCGGATTCACGCTGATCGAAGTGCTGACGGCGATCACATTGTCCGTCATCGTGCTCGGGGCGATCTTTTTCAGCCTCAACGCCGCCTTCGAAAGCTGGCGCTACAGCAAGAACGAGCTCGCCCTCCAGCAGGTCATGACGGAGCTGATGGACTCGATGCTCACGGGCACGGACTGGACGCCGGGCCTGCAGGCGTCGCTCGAAATCACCGAGGCGGACGCGGACGAGGTCACCTTCGTGTCCCCATGGGTGGAGGAGCGCCCGGTGCTCACCGGCGGAGGCGCCTACGAGCTCCAGGGCTATCTTAAGCCGGGGGCGGCCCTGCCAGCCGTCGAATACCGGCTGCCGGACGGCCGGTCCTTCCAGGCGATCACCGTCGCGTGGGAAAACCCGGACAGCATCACCGAACACCCCAGATTCCGCCCCCACAGCCCGCTGGCGCCGGGCGGCACCATCCGGTTCGTCTACCATCCGGACCCGGACCGGGTGCCAGAAGCCGTGGCCAGCATCCGGTGGGACCGTGGCAGCCGGTCGGTGATCCTGGAACAGATCGGCTCCCGGGAGACCTTGAGCCGCAATCCGTTCGGCATCACGATCACGGAGTGCGCGTTCCGGTACTTCGACCACACGAACGCGCCGGTGACGGACACGGAGGGCGCGGCCGACATCCCGGACCCGCTCCTGCCGGTCATCACCGCCGTCGGCCTTGAGCTCACCGGCGAGGTCGAGGGCCAGGCGCTGACGCTTCCCGGCATGGTGATGCTGAGAAACAGCGCGCGGCAAAGCGGCCTGGTGCTGCTGCGGGAAGGGCTCAGGGTCTCGGTGCCGGACAGCCGCACGATCGCCTCGTTCCTGCTCACGAACCTGTCGGGCCTGAGCAGCGAAGACATCCTGCAGCTCGAGCTCAGACCGAAGACCGGACAAATCTACCGGGTGACGATCACCTTCGAAGAGTTCATCAAGACGCGCCCGGTCATCGGCCAGATCAGGGTCGAGTATCCCCCCGGCCACCCCGTCCTGACCGAACGGCCCAGAACCGATCCCGGTGACGGCCTGGACCTCCTGGCGCTCGGCCAGGACGGCAATTTTGATTACGACGACGATTCCGACATCGATGATGCGGTCATGGTCGAGGGCGATCCGGTGACCCTGGCCGTGACCAAAATGGACATTCGGGGGGCGGCCTGCTTCATTCGCCCCTGACATCACAAAGACAATTCAGAAGCTTGAACGGGTGGCGAACATCGTATGGCCTGATGCTGGAAGCTGGAATAATCGACCGATCATTCCAGCGTCCAGCCTCCAGCTTCTCGTGGGCCAGAATTGATTTCGACGCAGTTCGAGGGTGGGCATACCTGGCACCTCCGTGCCGGGGTGGAGGGTGGGCATTATCATTCTCATGTATAGTTATAACAGGGTGCGGCGGGTTCTCCGGGTGGGAGCCGCCGGCGCCCGGATCGGACAATCAGGGTACTGCTCAATCCCGCCTCAGGGCGGGAGCCTTCCTGCCTCGCGGCTGGAAGGAGGCAAACTACCCGAGAGGGTAGGACGTCCCGTCTGGGATCCCCCGGCGCACGCACCGGGGGGCAAAGCCACGGGTCCCTACCCGGCAGGATCGGTATCAGATACCAATTTCAAACGGGTATCTGATACCGATCCTGCCGGGTGGGACAGCCGGGTTGCCAGTACGCAGGGTCGAGACGGATGACGCCTTCCCGCATCGGGGGGCGTTTTTCTTGTCTGGGGGAACCGGGGGGACATGACATCGTGAGCATGATCGGGCACTGGCTCCAACCTGCAGCATGCCGACGCCGAACGGCGTCCGCCGAGCGGCGCCGCGTGCACGTTGATCGCACGAGTCCGCGCCTGATCGGCGCCGCCGCACTGGCCGCGTGCCTGTGCGCGTCCTTCGCTCCGGCCGCCTCCGCCTCGGAGAAAGTCTTCTCCGGCACCGGGGACGGCACCACCTGGCACGACCCGCAGAACTGGTTCATGGCCGGGGTGCCGGGCGGCATTGACTCGGTCATGCTGGATAAGGCCGGTATCGACGTCATGACCAGCGCCGACTTCTCCGCCGCCTCGATCACCGTTGGCGGCAAGGCCGTCAGCAGCTTCACAATGGAGATGTTCGTGTACGGGACGATCACCCCGCCCCAGAACACCGACCCGGCCATCAAGATCCGCAAGGACGGCACCGTCGTCCTGCGTGGCGCCGGCACGATTGTCCTGCACGGATCGCTGATGAATACCGAAGAGGTCATTCCGACGGAACCCAGCGTGTTGATTCTGCTCGAATGAGGCAACTGAGAGCTCGGGGCCGGAGGACGGCCCGAGAACGCGGGAGGCGAGCCATGGCCAGCCGGACACGAGGTGCGGTGCTCCGGGCCGTCGCAGGCACCGAGGGCGCTTGCGAAAGCCCGAACGTCGGACCTGGCCAGCGGTGGGCGTCGGTCAACCCGGCGCACGGAGTCTCTCCGCTTTCTGAAGGACTTCAAAAAGCCGGCGGGCGGCTGTGCCTGCGGGCCCTCGCCGCCGCCGTGCTCACCGCCATGCTCGGCCCCGCCCAGGCCTCCGCCGGACAGCTCTTGTTCGAGGATGTCCCGGTCGATATCACGACCGGCAGCAATGAGGACCTCGTCATCACGCCGGGCGAGGGCGGCGTCACGCAAATCGGCGACATCCCGGACCTGAACCGCGACATCGCGGATTCGAACGACGATCTGTTCATCACGGGCAACCTGGAGACCGAGGGCGACGGGCTCTTCGAGAACGTGCTGACCGTCAACGGCGCGACCTTCCTCAACCGAGCCGTCACGCTCGGCACCTCCACCACGGATGACCTCACCGTCGGGGGCCGATTTGTCTCCTCGCTCGTGCCACGGACCGCCGCCGCGCACAATCTCGGCTCCGCAACCCTCGGCTGGGGCACGGTCTTCACGGGTATCGTCGAGTCGGCGCCCGGCACGGACGTCACCATCAGACCAGCCGGGGGCGCCGGGTTGGACCTTGAGCTGGTCGGCTCACTGGTCATCGATGGCATGGCCGCGCCAGCCGTGAGCGACGCGGGAACCGGCCGCATCTATTTCGATTCCACGACGAATACGTTCCGCGTGTCGGAAGACGGCAGCGGATACGTGGACCTGTTGGCGGGCATCGGCGGCGGCGAAGCGAATACGGCTTCGAACGTCAATGTGGGCGGCGTCGGGGTCTTCGACGCAAAGGTCGGCGTGGATCTCCAGTTCCGCGGGATCAATGCGGGCAGTCCCGCCATCACGGTCACGAACGACGCCGCCAACAATGAGATCGACATCGGGCTCGGCACCGTCATGCTCGATGACCTGAATGACGTCGCCATCGCCGCGGCCGCCGACGGCCACCTGCTCCTCTACGACGGAGTCACGGACAACCGGTATGAAAACGCCGCTATGAGCGGCGACGTGGCGATCACCGGCGCCGGCGTGACGGCGATCCAGCCGAACGCCGTCGAACTCGGCACGGACACGACCGGCGACTACGTCGCCTCGATCGCGAACGGCGCCGGCATCACGGGCGGCGGCGCCGGCTCCGAGGGGGCGGCGCTCACGCTTGCCATCGACACGACGGCGAATCTCACGCTCAGCGGGGACTGGGACTTCGGCGCCGGGCTCCTGCAGCTTCCGAACGCGATCACGCTCCCGATCACCTGCGAGGTCGGCGATGTCTACGTGGACAGCGACGCGGTCTCGGGCCAGCAGCTCTACGTCTGCGAATCCCCGGGCGACACCTGGGTGCTCCAGGGAGGGACCGGCGACATCACCGATGTCGGCGACTGTTCGGGTGGCGCATGCTTCACCGCCGCCGGGACCGGCAATACCCTCTATTTCGAGGGGGCGACCGCGGACGGCTTCGAGAACATCCTCACCAGCGACGATCCGACGGTCGCCAGCGCGACCTTCACCCTGCCGGACCTGGCCTCCGCCTCCACGGTCTACCTGGCGGTCGACGCGACCTCGGTCACCGACCTTGACGGAACCGGCCTCGGCATCTCCGCGGGCGCGCTGCGGTTCGCGCCGGCAGAAATCGGCACCGCAACCTGGCTCGACAACGCCTCGCGCACCTGGACGTTCGACGCCGGGGGCGCGACCGATCCCCAAATCACGTTCGCGGATGGTGTGATCAACGTGTCGGCGGGCACGCTCCAGCAGGGCGGCACGCCCGTCGTGCTCGAGACCCGCACGCTGACCGCAGGCGCCGGGTTGACCGGCGGCGGGGACTTGTCTGCGAACCGGACGTTTGACGTGGTCGCCGGCGATGCGTCGATCACCGTGAACGCCAACGACCTCGCGCTGAACCTCAAGACCACGGCGCAGGATACCGCGTCCGCCACCACCACGAATGCGGCCGGTCTTGAGATCATCGCCGGCGGGACGGCCGCCCAGAACGGGCTGACCCTCCTCCAGGGCTGCGGCGACGGGCAGATCCTCAAGTGGGAAGAAGACACCGACACCTGGGACTGCGCGGCGGACTTCGGGGGCACGGGCGACATCACCGCCGTCGGCTCCATGACGACCGGCGACGTCTTCGCCGACGGCACCGCCGACGGGCAGTGGCTGGGGCTCGGCGCCGCCGCGGGTCGGATCGAGTTCGACGCCGGCACGCCGGATGAGGTGAATATCCTCGACGCCTTCGTCGGCATCGGCACGCCGAACCCGCTCCTGGCGCTGGAGGTCCTCGACAACAGCGCGACGGACGACGCCGTGGTCGACCTGTTCTCGCTGACCAAGGACACGACGGGCACGGCGGCGGCCGGCATCGGCGCGGGCATGATCTTTCAGGTCGTCAACGACCTCGGCACGACCGCCGAGCGCGCGTCGATCGACGCGGTCCTGACGGACACGGTGAGCGGAACCGAGGACGCCGACCTGGTGGTGTCGCTGGCGCAGGCCGGCGCCGTGACGGAGCTGATGCGCCTCGCCTCCGCCGGCAGCGTGCAGATCGGCGCCAACGGGACCGACGGGTCGCTCGTGTTGTTCAATGAAGCCGGAGTGACGGACTACACCGTGTCCTTCACCACCGACGCGGCGCAGGCCGCTGATATCGCGTATGTCCTTCCGCCGACGGACGGCGGCGTAGACCAATTCCTGCAGACCGATGGGAGCGGCATGCTCACGTGGGCCACCCCAACCGGGGCCGGGGACGTCACCGACGTCGGAGACTGCACCGGCAGCGCCTGCTTCACGGCCGCCGGAACCGGGACCACGCTCTACTTCGAAGGGGCGACGCCGGACGGGTCCGACATCGCGCTCACGTCGGCCGACCCGGTCGGAAACTTCACGATCACCCTGCCCGCCGAGACAGGCGTCGTGCTCACCTCCGCCACCAGCGCCGGAGGCGACCTGACCGGGACCTACCCCAATCCCGATATTGCCGCCGACAGCGTCGCCCTGATGGCCGACACGACCGGCGACTACGTCGCGTCGATTTCAAACGGCGCCGGCATCACCGGCGGCGACGGCGGCTCCGAGGCGGCGGCGCTGTCCCTCGCGATCGACACCACCTCGAGCCTCGTCATGACCGGAGATTGGGACTTCGGAGGCGGGGTGTTCCAGGCGCCGAACGCGATTACCCTGCCCGCATCGTGCGAGACCGGCGACATCTTCATCGACACCGACGCCGCCACCGGCCAGCAATTCTACGCCTGCGAATCGCCCGGCGATGCCTGGGTGCTCCAGAGCGGGGGCGGCGAGGCGAATACGGCGAGCAATGTGAACGCGGGGGGCGTGGGCGTCTTCGAGCAGAAGGCCGGAGTCGACCTGCAGTTTCGCGGCGTGAACGCCGCCAGTTCCGCGATCACTGTGGCGCTCGACGCGGGCAACAGCGAGATCGACATCGGCCTCGGCACGGTCGCGCTCGATGACCTGAGCGACGTCGCTGTCTCCGGCCCCGCGAATGCGCAGCTCCTGGTCTATGACTTTGCCGACTCCCGCTTCGAGAACGTGAACTTGACCGGCGACGTGCTGATCACCGCCGCCGGCGTGGCGACGATCCAAGCCGGCGCGGTGGACATTTCGACGGACACCAATCTCACGGCCGCCAGCCCCATCACGCTGGCCGGAGACCAAGTCGGGTTCGATACGACGGCGAGCGTCGCCACGACCGGAGCGTGGGACTTCGGTGCCGGCACGATCGAAGTCCAGAACGGCCTCGTCGCCGGCCTCCCGGCCGCGGGCACGGCCGGCCGCGTGTTTATGGTCACGGACGGCGCGGACGACGACGACTGCTCCGCCGGAGGCGGCACCACCGTCAACCTCTGTCTGGACACCGGCGCCGCCTGGGTCGCGGCCGGAGACGGGGCGGGAATCGGCGAGGCCAATACCGCCTCGAACGAAGGCGCCGGCGGCGTGGGGGTGTTCATCCAGAAGACCGGCGTGAACCTCGAGTTCAGGACCATCAACACCGGCAGCGCCAAGGTGATCGTCTCGGACGATGCCGGGAATAACGAGATCGACGTGGACCTCGGCAGCGTCGCGCTGAGCGATCTGAGCGACGTCACCGTCTCCGGTCCCGCGGATGCCCAGCTGCTCCTGTTCGATAACGGGACCGGCGAGTTCCAGAACGTCAACATGACGGGCGACGTCCTGATCGCGGCCAACGGCGCCACGACCATCCAGTCGGGTGCCGTCGCGCTCGGCAGCGATGTGTCCGGCGTCCTCCCCATCGCGAATGGAGGCACGAATACGGCCGGACCGCTCACCGCAGGATCCGTCCTGTTCTCCAGCGGCTCCGCGGTGGCTCAGGACAACACGAACTTCTTCTGGGATGACGCCAGTGACCGGCTGGGGATCGGCACCAATGCGCCCGGCACTCCCATCGAGGCCCGCACGGTGCCGGCCAGCGTGAATACGGTTGTCGATGTCGCGACGTTCACTCGGGAGACGACCGGCGTCGCCGCGGCCGGCATCGGCGCGGGCCTCACCTTCGACATCGAGAGCGACACCGGTTTCTCCGGAGAGCGCTCCTCCCTGGACGCCGTCCTCACCGATGCGACCGCCGGCAGCGAGGCGGCCGATTTCGTGCTCTCCCTGGCCAAGCTCGGGACGGTCAGCGAGATGGCCCGCCTGACTTCAACCGGCAGCTTCCAAGTCGGCGCCAATGGCACGGACGGCTCGCTGGTGCTGTTCAACGAGGCCGGCGTGACGGACTATACCGTCACGTTCGGCACCGACGCCACGCAGGCCGCTGATATCGCCTACGTCCTTCCCCCGGATGACGGCGGCGCGGACCAGTTCCTCCGGACGGACGGCAGCGGCACCCTCACCTGGGACACCCCAGCCGGGGCCGGCGACGTCACGGACGTCGGCGACTGCACCGGCAGCGCCTGCTTCACGGCGGCCGGGACGGGCA
>DASWKB010000016.1:0-7780 GCA_036396895.1 bacterium
GGTTCGACCCCCTGAGCTCACGATTTTCCATCCCACGTTACGCGTTACGTGTTACACGAACATACTCTTCCGTGAAGTGAATGGTGGAGCAGACGGGGGTCGAACCCGTGACCTCCACAATGCCATTGTGGCGCTCTCCCAACTGAGCTACTGCCCCTTGACGCGGTGTCAGGACGACGGAAGTGAGGCCGCTACCATAACATGCGGCCGCCGGGAGTGTCAATGCACGGGGCATGAGCCATAGCTCACAACGTGCGTCCATCGCCAGCTGAATATTGAAGTTGGAAGGTCGAGGGTGGAAGGTGGAAACTCGGACTGTCGTTCTCCTCCCTTCTCGCTTCTCGTGGATACGCCCCTCGCCCCAAACGAAGTTCAGGCGGGCGATGGAGGAACGGAGGGCGAGGCGGGGCGGGACGAGAACGCGCCGATGCGGCGGATGCGGTCATACCGGCGCTCGAGGAGCGCCTCCATCGGCAGGGTCCCGGCGAACTTCCAGAATCTGAGGAGCGACCCGCGCAGGCGCTCCGTGACCAGCGTCGCGTCCCGGTGGGCCCCGCCGAGCGGCTCCTCGATGATCTCATCGATCATGCCGAAGCGCAGCAGGTCGGACGCAGTCAGCTTAAGCGCCTCGGCCGCGTCCGGCGCCCGGGCGCGGTCGCGCCATAGGATCGCCGCGCAGCCCTCGGGCGAGATGACCGAGTAATACGCGTTCTCGAGCATCGTGACCCAGTCGCCGATCCCGATGCCGAGCGCGCCTCCCGACCCTCCCTCCCCGATGATGCAGACGAACACGGGCGTGCGGAGGCGGGTCATCTCCCGGACGTTGTGCGAAATGGAATGGGCCTGGCCCCGCTCCTCGGCGCCGATACCCGGATACGCGCCCGGGGTGTCGATCAGGCACACGACGGGCAGGCGGAATTTCTCCGCCATGCGCATGAGCCGCATGGCCTTGCGGTACCCTTCCGGATGCGCCGACCCGAAGTTCCGCATCAGGTTCTCTTTCGTGTCCCGCCCCTTTTGATGGCCGAGCATCACGCACGGGCGGCCCTCGATCCTGGCGACGCCGCCTACCAGCGCCCGGTCATCCCCGAAGCAGCGGTCCCCGTGCAGGGGGGTGAAGTCGGTTGCGATGGCCGCGATGTAATCGAGCGTGTAGGGGCGCTTCGGATGGCGGGCAAGCTGCACGCGCTGCCAGGGCGTCATGCCGCCGTAGATGCGCCGGCGGACCTGCTCGAGCTGGTCCTCCATCTCGCGCACCCGCTCGGGCTGCTTCTCGCGCGCGCCGGACTGCTCGGCCTCCTTGAGCCGCCGCTCCAGCTCCGCGATGGGCTTCTCGAAGTCGTAGCGGTAGCCGTCCATTCCCTGGGCCGGAGGCCGGGCCACGGTCATGGCTCCCACGGCGGATTGTCCTGAGCTGGGCATGGGCTCGTCAGTTGATGATCGTCACGTCCGTGCCGACCGGCACGATCGCGAAGAGTTCTTCCACATCGTCATTGCGCATCCGGACACACCCGGCCGTGGCCTGCTCCTTGATCGGCGCCGCGTCCACCGTCCCGTGGATGCCGTAGCCGGCCTTGTCGAAGCCGAGCCAGCGCGTGCCCAGGATGTTCTCCTCGCTGTCCGGGGGCACGATCGCGCCCTGCTTGTACCACACGGGATTCGGAATCCGGTTGACGATCTTGAAGGCGCCCTCGGGCGTCGAATCGTCGCGTCCGGTCGCGATCGGGTACGTCTTCAGGAACCGGCCGTCCTTCTTCAGGAGCAGTTCCTTCTGCGACTTGTCCACGACGATCTCGAACTCGCCCTGCGGGATCTTCAGCCGCTGCTTGGGGCGGATCAGATCGCCCGTGATGCCGTTGGCCTGCTTGATCAGGTCCACGGTCGTGCGGTGGGCCTCGGCGATTTCGACGAGCGTGTCGCCCGGCAGGACTTCATAGACAGCGTCGGCCTGGGTGACGGTGGGGGAAAACAGAATCGCGACGTTGATGTGCCCGAGCCGTTCCTGGGCCTGGCTGGCGAGCGCCGATGCGGGAAACCGCTCCAGCAGCATGGTGTACATGGCGCTGGATTCGACGTACGCGTGCTGGGCGGCGTGTAGTTCGCCCAGGCGCAACAGCGCGTCGTCGGCCAGCGGGGAATCCGGGAACACTTCGATGAGCTCTTCCAGCGCCGCCCGCGCGTCTTCCGGACGCTGCTGCTCCACGGCCCGCGCCGCCGTGTTCAGGAGCTGCCGGTCGCGCGCCCCGAACACCCCATGCTGCGCCCCGAGAATGATCCCCCCGATGCCGACCATGATGGCCACGGCGATTCCCACGGCCACGACGAGCTGCCGACGCATCTTGCTGCCTCCTGCCTGCACGCGGTGTGTCCGGACCGCCCGGGGCTACCTGAGGACGAGCGCGGTCGCGATGCCCACGCTCATCCCCGCCAGCACCTCGACGGGCGTATGTCCGAGCAGTTCCTTCAATCGTTCTTCCTGAATCCGGCCCCGAAAGTACATGTCTTCCATCATCCGGTTGAGAATTTGCGCCTGCCGGCCGCTCCAGCGGCGGACCCCTTGCGCGTCATACAGGGTGATCACCGTGAAGGCCGCGGCGGTGGCGAACAACGGAGAGTCGAAGCCGGTCTGCATGCCGATCGCCGTGCTGAGCGCGCACACGCCGGCGGCGTGCGTGGAGGGCATGCCCCCCGTCCCGATCAGCCACCGGAAATCGAACCGCTTCGCGCGCGCCACGCCCAGGACGACCTTGATGGTCTGCGCGATGACGCACGCGATGAACCAGGCCATGAACACCTGGTTCGACGCCCAGGCGCTGAGCACCGGCGTCATGGACCCGGCTGCGGCTCCACCGGGTGCACGCGCACGCCGACACGCGACGCGCGCAGCGTCGAGACCCCCTGCCGCACCACCAACCCCCGGTTGCCCGCCGCGAGTGCGGCGGCGTCCTGCTCATGCGCCTGCTGGATGCTCGCGCGCTTTGCGGCCTCGCGTTCGGCCCGGATGCGCGTCCGGAATTCCCGCAGCGCCCGCTTGAGTCCCTCGGCGGTGTTCAGTTTCTGCTCGAGCGCCGCCTTCTCCTCGGCGATATCGTCGAACCGTGTGCGGAGCGTGCGCTCCGCCGCGCGCAGGTCCTCGTACTGCGACCGGAGCGCGTTCAGCTCTTCCTGGTGGCCGTCCAGCGCCTGTTTCAGACCCCGCACTTCCTCTTCAAGCACGGGCAGGTCCTTGAGGTCCTCGCGCGTGCCCAGCAGCTCTTCGCTCAACCCCGCCAGATCCTCATTGAGCTTCGCGCGCTCAAGCTGCAGGTCCTGGAGCATCCGCGCCGTCTGCTCGTGCGCCGCCTGCAGGCGATGCTGCTCTTGCCTCACGGAAAAGGCATACCACGTGCTGGCCGCGACGGCCAGCACGCTCAAGACCACGATGACTCGTCCGAGGCGTGGAGCCACTATCGGGTTTCTCCTTGACCTGGGCGAACCGGTATGGTAACGTCAGTATAGCTCTCCCCCAACGTGCAAGACAAGGACTTTTTCCAAAGTGCTTGCACGTGCTATCTCTTACACTACCTTAGGGTTAGACGCCGTCAGAGTCTTCATCGAAGTCGATGCGGTTCTGGGCCTGCCGGCGCTCACCATCGTCGGATTGCCTGACCAGGCCGTGCGGGAATCCCGCGAGCGGGTCAGATCCGCCGTTCTGAACAGCCAGTTCCATCTCCCCTCCCAGCGCTTCACCATCAACTTGGCCCCCGCCGACATCAAGAAGGAGGGCGGCAGTTTCGATCTCGCTATCGCGCTGGGCCTCCTGGCGGCGTCGCACCAGCTCGACCCGGCGGCCGTCGAATCGGTCATCGCGCTGGGGGAACTGGCGCTCGACGGCGCCGTCCGCCCGGTCCGCGGCGTGCTCCCCATCGCGCTGGGCGCCCGCCGCACCCGGCGGCCGCTCCTGGTCCCCGCCGCCAACGCGCCGGAGGCCGCGCTGGTCGACGGCCTGCGCGTCGTGCCGGTCCGCACGCTGACCGATGCCGCCGCCCATCTCTCTGGCGCGAGTCCGATTCCTTCTTACGTGCCGCCCCCGCCGGACGGGCGCGAGGGCGATGCCGGCGACGCGGATTTCGCCGACGTCAAGGGCCAGCCGCACGCGCGCCGGGCGCTCGAGGTGGCTTCCGCCGGCGGCCATCACGTGCTCCTCATCGGCCCGCCCGGGTCCGGCAAGACCCTGCTCGCGCAGCGGCTCCCGGGCATCCTGCCTCCCTGGACGCCGGATGAAGCGCTCGAGACGTCGGCGATCCACAGCGTCGCCGGCGCGCTCGACGGCGAACCGCTGCTTGCCCGCCGCCCGTTTCGCGCGCCGCACCACACGAGCTCCGCCATCGCGCTCATCGGCGGCGGCCCGGTGCCGCGGCCGGGCGAGGTGTCGCTGGCGCACGCGGGCGTGCTCTTCCTCGATGAGCTGCCGGAATTTCCCCGCCACGTGCTGGAGACCCTCCGGCAGCCGCTCGAAGAGGGCCGCGTGCGGCTCGCCCGGGTCCGCCGCTCCGTCACGTTCCCGTCGAGGTTCATGCTCATCGCCGCCATGAACCCCTGCCCCTGCGGCTACCTGACCGATGCCCGCGGCCGCTGCCGCTGTCCCTCGACGCAGATCCAGCGCTACCTCGCGCGCGTCTCGGGCCCCCTCCTGGACCGCATCGACCTGCACGTGGACGTGCCGGCGCTGCCGCCCGAGGTGCTGCAACGGATCGAGCCCGGCGAATCCTCGGAGGAGATCCGCCGCCGCGTCGCGGCGGCCCGCGCCCGCCAGCGCGCGCGGCTGGCCCCACTCGGCCTCGCCTGCAATGCCGAGCTGCGCCCCCGCCACCTGCGGAAGGTGTGCGCGCTCACCGCCGAGGCCGAGCGGCTCCTGCACGCCGCCGTCTCCGAGCTCGGCCTCTCGGCCCGCGCGTACGACAAGATCCTGCGCCTTGGGCGCACCATCGCCGACCTCGCCGCAAGCGAGGGCGTCCATGCCGCGCATATCGCCGAAGCCGTCCAGTACCGCAGCCTCGACCGCACCCTGTGGGTGTAACGAAGACCGCCCATGCCGTGTAACGTGAAACGCGTCACGCGTAACGTGGGTCTAAAACGAGAGGGGCGAGGGGCGTGCCAAGTGCCGAGTGCGGAATGGGGAGTGCAGGCGCATCGCGTCCACTCTGCCTGTCCCCTCGGTGACAGTCACCGAGGGGACACCCATTTGGGGAGGAGGCATCATGCCGCGAGTCGCCAGGTATATTGAGGACAACGGGTACTACCATGTCATTTCCCGCTCAATCAATCAAACATGGTCGTTGCGGGACCCCGATGACTTTGCGCACTTCCGCAGGCTGCTCCGCCAGGCCAAAGTCAGATTCCCCATTCGCCTTTTTCACTATGCGCTCATGAATACTCATTTCCACTTGATCGTGCAGGTTGCCACGAAGAACCACCTGGCCCAACACGTGGCGTTTGTGAAATGGTCTTACACCCAGTGGATGCGAAAGAAGTATGGCTGGAGAGGACCCCTGTGGCGGGAGAGATACAAAAGTCTGCCGATCCAAAACGAAACGTACCTGGCAGCGTGCGGGCTCTATGTTGAGTGCAATCCGGTGCGTGCGGGTCTCTGTGCTGATCCAGCCGATTATCCGTACAGCAGCGCCGCGAAGTACTTCAGAGGCCTTGCTGATGACTTAGTGGACGACTACGCTGCTCCCATTATTCCTCCAACTCTCAAATCGCTGGCGCAGTCCACAATGAGCTCTGTGCCCGATTTAGTATTTGCTGGCTCATGTGCCATAGGGGATTCAAGATCATCGCCATAGCTCTCAGCAGTCTTCCGGGCCAAATGCCTGTCCCCTCGGTGACAGTCACCGAAGTGACTGTCACCGAGGGGACACCCATGTTCCCCAGGGCCAGGCACCGCGTGCCGTGCCCCGATCCAGCCTCCAGCTTCCAGCTTCTCGGTGCGCCTGACGCCCCACGCTCCCATTCCGCACCACGATTCCCGCGTTACGCGTTTCGCGTTACGCGGCCTGGACGAACCCTGATGCCAGCCTCCACCTCTTTCTCCGCGCCTCTGTGGTGTCGTCCTGATTCTTCCGTCCTCTGTGCTTCTGTGCTATCCCACGTTACGCGTTTCGCGTTACGCGTTACGCGGCATCGATTATCGACGTTTGAGGGCGGTCTCGAAGTTCTTCCGAATCACGGGTGAGGTGGGTTCGAGTTCGAGGGCGCGGCGGTAGGCCTCGACGGCGCCGGAGAGGTCCCCTGCCCGGAATCTGAGGTTGCCGAGATTATTGTGCGTCTCGGCGTCATCGGGGCTGAGGCGGATGGCGGTGGTGAACGCGCCGAGGGCCTCCTCCGTCCGCCCTGCCATGCCCAGCGCGACGCCCAGGTTGCTGTACGCCTCCGCGTACCACGGATCGCGCGCGACGGCGGACCGGAAGGCGCCCACGGCCTCACCCGTCCGGCCCCGGGAAAGCTCCAGGACGCCCAGAGAATTCTGCGCGGGCGCGTGGCCGGGATCGAGCGCGAGCGCCGCGCGCACCTCCTCCAAGGCCTCCTCGACCCGCCCCTGCTCGGCGAGCAGGGAGCCCAGATTGGCGCGGGCTTCGACATAACTCGGGCGCAGCTCGATGGCCCGCCGGTACGCGCGCGCAGCCTCTTCCTCGCTGCCCCGATCGTCCAGATGGTAGCCCAGATTGTTGTGCGCGCGCGCGTTGTCCGGGCGTTTAGCCAGGACGGTCCTCCACATGCCTTCGGCGGTCGCGTAGTCGGCGTTGCGCCGGATGGTCAGCAGCCCGAACACGGCCACGACACCCCCAAGAAGCGCTCCGCAGGCGGCGTGGCGAATACGCGCGTTCGCCCATGCGCGCCGGGCGAACGCGTCCGCCGCCGCGACGGCGAGCAGCGCGACCCCCGCCAGCGCGAGGTACATCCGGTGCTCCGCGGCCGGGTCCGACAGCGGAATCACGCTCGATGACGGCGCCAGCACGAGCCACACCCACACGCCCGCGAAACCCGCGGGATGCCGGCGCGCGCACGCCCACACCGACGCGCCGATGAGCGCCGACAGGGCCGCCATGGGCAGCGCGACATCCGTCCACGACGCCGCACGCGGCCACTGATAGTCCAGGATGAGCGGCGCCGGCCAGACCGCCAGGCGCAGGTAATGCCACACGACCTCCGCCTGCGTGAGCGCGTACGTCCAGGGGCTGACATCCTCCACGCGCCATCCCGCGCTCGTCAGCGACTCATGCGGCCGGCACAGAATGAGCGCGAGGAGCGCCCACGTCGCGGCCAGGCCCAGATACAGCCGCCACCGCCGCCGCCAGGCCTCCCGCAGCGTCCCCGCCAGGAACGTCCGGTCGTACAGCAGCACCGCCAGCGGCGCCGTCGCCATCACCGCCTTGCTCCCCATCCCCGCCGCGCACGCCGCCACCGCCCCCGCGTACCACCACCGGCTCCCCCGCCCCTCACCCCGCGCCCCCCGCCCCACGCAGTACAGCGTCAGCAGGTAGCACAGCCCCATCAGCGATTCCGAGCGCTGGATGATATACGTGACGCTTTCGGTCTGCATGGGATGCACCGCCCACACCAGCGCCGCCGCCCCCGCCACCCCCGCCGCGGAGTGAGCGGAGCGAACGGAGTCCCGCGCGAGCCCTTCGACTCCGCTCAGGACTGACGGCGCGAGTCGCGGGACCCGCCCGGCCTCCCAGCCCCGCCCCAGGAGCGTCCGCCGCACCACCCCGTACAGCGCCAGCGCCGCCCCCAG
>DASWKB010000017.1:0-2016 GCA_036396895.1 bacterium
GGATAGGTCAGCAGTTCCAGGGCTTCACGCACGACCTGATTGAGCTGGACCTCCCGCCGCTCCGGGGGGTGTTGCCGGGCCAGCGCGAGGAAGTTCCGCACGATCCGGGCGCAGCGCTCCGCCGCCTGCGCGATTTGCTCCGCCTGCGCTGCCAGCGGCTCGCCTGCGCAAGCCTGACGGAGAAGATTCGCCCGTCCAATGACTACCGTCAACGGATTGTTCAATTCGTGTGCGACGCCAGCCAGGAGCATGCCCATGTCGGCCAGCTTCTCGCTCTGCCGCACCGCCTCCTCCGCCCGCTTCCGCTGTGTGATATCTCGGGCGATCGTCGACAGGAACTCCACGCGCCCCTCGGGCGACTTGTGCGCGATGATCACCTGGAGAACGGGGATCTCCCGGCCATCGCGGCTCAGCAGCGCCGTCTCGCCGCTCCAGATCCCCTCGCGGATGGCGGCCGGGATGGCCTCGTTCATCACGACCCTGCCCGCCCACTCCGGGTGGGTCTCGGCGATTCGGATCGCTGAGATATCCTCTTCCTCCCCGATCCCCAGCAGTCTCCGCGCCGCGCGGTTGTAGTACGTCACCCGCCCGTCGGCATGGCTCATGGCGACGAAGTCGCTGGTGGCCTCCAGGATTGCGATCTGCCGCGCCCCGGTCTTCTCGGCCAGTTCGCGCTCGACGACCTCCCGCTCGAGGGCGGCGGTCCGGCGGCGTGTCTCCTCCTCGAGACGCCCCAGCAGCCGCACGCGCTCCAGGGCAATCGCCACCTGATTTCCCACCCCGTGCAGGATCTTCAGATCTTCGTCGGTGAACAGTCCGGTGCCTGGGGCGGCGAGGTTCAGCACCCCGAGAGTCCGGTCGCCGACCCAGAGGGGGATGCTCGCGTGACAGCGGAGCCCACGCGTGCCCGCCGGCGCCTTCTGCAGCCGCTCGCACTCGAGGATGTTGGTCGTGTCATCGAGTTCTCCCGCCAGAAGTCCCCGACGGCACGCGCAATCCCCCTCCAGGGCGCCGGCGCTGAGCAGCGCTGGCGGCAGGCCCTTGGCCGCCGCGAGCCGGAAGCCGCTGGCCCCCTCGCGCAGCGACATCCAGCCGGCCTGGATCCCCGGGAGCTCCAGAGCCCGCGCCACCACAGTCTCGGCTATTTCCTGTTCGCTGGCCTCGCGGTTGAGACCCTCGGCGATACGGTACAGCCCCTGGAGAAACTCCTTGGACCGCTCCAGTTCATTCTGCCGCGCGGACAGCTCCTTGTTGAGGCGCACGGCCTCCTCGTGGCTGGAGATCAGCAGATCCAGCGTCTGCCAGCGCTCGGCGCTGATGAAGTGGCGCCGCCCGTCCACGACGATCTCCATCGCCATTCGCGTCCGCTCCAGCTCGCGCAGCTCGCGGTTCGCGAGGACGTAGCGGATCCGTGACACCAGATGCCCTCCCTCGTACGGCTTCCGGATCACATTGTCCGCCCCGCACTCGAGAGCGCGGACAATGTCATCGATCCCGGAGAGGATGGTCACGAGGAGGACCGGGATCTCCTTCAACGTCGAGTCCGCCTTCAGAGCGGCGCAGAACGCGTAGCCGTCCATCTCGGGCATCAGGACGTCACTGATGATGACGTCCGGCCTCTCGTTGCGGGCCCTCGCGAGACCCTCGAGGCCGTCCGCCGCCACCGCGACAGCGTACCCGCCCTCCTCCAGGAGGCGCCGGAGCTTCTCCGCCTGAGTCGGGCTGTCCTCTACCACCAGCACCAGCTGCGTCACGTCCGCGCCTGGCCGCGCTGGGCGTGGCGCGTTGGCCGCCGTCTGAGGTTCGACCCTCGGTGCTGTCGCGTCGGTTCGTCTCCTGAGCAATCCACCCTAGGGGGGCAAGGCGCGCGACCATCCCCCAGGAGCAGCCTGTAATCTACCGTCTATCTTCTATTCGTGGCAATATAACCCATCGTCCCGGCATTCTTGATGTTTTCTCCGTTTGGCCCCTTGGCTGAAGTCGTCTCGGCCCATGTGTTCGCCACGCGGCTGAGCC
>DASWKB010000018.1:0-5405 GCA_036396895.1 bacterium
GGCGGCGCTGGCCGGCATGCTGGTGCCGAGACTCTTGTGGGAGCTGTCGGCAACCGCCACCGTGACCGCGCTCGGCGTGACTCTGCATGAGCGGCTGCTCATCGTGGGCCTGGGCATTCTCGGCTACGCGGCGGCGGCCGCCGCGTACCGCCTCGCGCGATTCCGCGCCAGCTGGACGCTCACCGAAACGGAGGCGTTCCATTTCTACGCCGTGCTGGCCGGCGCGTTTCTGACGTTTCTCGTGATGGCCGAGACGGAAGACCGCTGGCTGTCGCTGGCGCTGGCGATGGACGGGATGGCGATCCTGGCGATCGGATTCCGGATCAAGGACCGGCCGCTGCGCGTCCTAGGCCTCTTGGTTTTCGCGCTGCTGGTGCTGAAGATCCTCTTCGTCGATCTTGCCGGGGCGGAGACCATGTACCGCATGCTCTCATTCCTGGTCGCGGGGGTGGTGCTCCTCCTGGCGTCATTCGCGTACGCGCGCTTCGAAAGCGCAGGCGGACGCTCACAGACACTCCCGGAGCAGTGCGTTCGGGTCCAGCAGAATCCGTCTCCGGGCTCCTCAGAGCCCGAACCTCGTAACTAACTGCGCCACAGGGCAGTTCTGAACAAATTGCGTCCAGGGCCAAGTTGAGGTGTCCAGAGCGGGAAAAATTTGCTATAATAGCGTCTGTCTCACCGCTCGTGACGCCGCGGAGAACGACCCATCCCGCGGCGGCGCATCAGCCCAGCAGCAGCAGGAGGCGCCATGGCCATCGTGCAATCCCGCGTCCGACCACCCGTCGCGCGCATGTCGCGCACGCGCCTGAACGGCAAAGTCCGGCCCGCCTGGGTCGGGGGCACGGTGGATAAACGCCGAGACCATGTCAGCGTCTCGTACGGAGAAGCACGAAAGGCCGTCGCGCTCGTGGCGCCGCACCGGACCAACGGCTTCGTCGTGGATTTCCAGCTCAAGCCACGCCGGAACGACGAGCGGGGGAACCGGATTCTGGACGCCGTCCGGCGCGAGCTCACCTTCTATCTGCAGGACGTGGTGGGACCGGATTCCTGGTCGTTCGTGAAGTACCACTGCGAGACCCCGGCCAACTACCGCTCGATCGTTCACTGGCGATGGCATCCGTCGCAGCCGCACCGCTAGGCGACGGCCCGCGGGGATGCGTCTCCTTGGGCTGACGGGCCTGCTTGCGGTTCTGCTTGCCGCATCCGGCATCGCCGGGAGCGCGTCGGCCGAGGACGCAGAGGAGGCGCAGGGCGTGCACGGCGTGACGGTCCGGACGATCGATGGCGATCCTCAACCGCTCTCGGCCTACCGCGGCATGGTCCTCCTCATCGTCAACACAAATTCCTGATCGGCCCTGACGGCGCCGTCGCCGCCCGGTTCGATTCGAGGACCGAGCCGTTGTCGGAGGAGCTGTTGCGGGAAGTGGAGCGGCTGCTGCCGATCCCCGGACCGGCCTGACGCGGCTGGAGGGAAGCCGGCCAGCTGGACTTGGTGTGGCGGATGGCGAGCCATCAGAGGAGACCCGCATGAGATGCCATCGTGTCCCGTATCGAACGATCGCCCGACCCCGGACGGCCGCCGGCGCGCTCGTGGCCGGAGCGGCCGGATTGCTGCTCGTATCGGGCTGCGCCGCGCCCGGACAGACGGAGCTGTCGTTCAACGGCAAGGCCCGCACTCCCCAGGGACAGGGCGTGAGCGCCTTCACGCTGACGGTCGGGCGCCAGGCCGGCGACGCGGCCGCGGTCAAGGTGACGACGGCGCAGGGCGCGTACACCGCGAACATCTCGGTGCGGGGGTTCTCCCCCTCAGGCGGACTCTTGGGAGCGCAGAGCGATCCGGTGACGATCCGGGTGTCGGCGGACGGCTATCAGACGAAGACGTTCAACGTGACGGCCGACCAGCTATTCGTGGGCAAACCCAACACGCTGAACGTCACGCTCGAGCCGAGCGCGTAAGTCCGCGTTACTCGCACGCGGCGCCGGCGATGAGCCCCGCCGCATCGCTGCGCAGCGGCGCGTTGGCGAAGGTGAAGTCGTTCAGGAAGCGCGTCAGCGCGGCGTTGCCGCGCTCGAGGTCGCCCGAGCGGATCAGGGCGATGCTGAGCCGGTACTGGGCATCGTCGATCAGGTAGTAGTACGAGGGGAACGACTCGACGACGCGCGCGAGGTCCGGCACGGCCTCCGCCGGACGCTCGAGCATCATCCGGGCCGACGCTGCCAGGAAGAGCGCGTTGGGCGCGAGCCAGGAATCCGGTCGGGCCCGGGTGAACGCGTCCAGCTCCGCGAGCGCCCCCTCGTAGTCCTCCGCGAAGTACCGTTCGGACGCCCGCCGGTACATCTCGAATCCCGACGCCGCCAGCGCGTCCTGGATCGACGCGCGCGCGAACGCCTCCGCGTCCGCCTGCAGGGATTCCCAGGACGCGCCCGCGGCGTCCTCGAACGCGCGGCGGTACGGCCGCCCCTCAACCACTCCTTGAATCGCGCGGCGCGCGGCGCCGGTCCCGCCGGTCTTCTCCAGGAACCGGAAGAACATGGCATCCTCGAAGTAGTCGTCCATGGCGTGGGGCTCCGTGTCCAGTCCATCGATGAGGGTGGCGGGATCCTGCCGCGCAAACGCCTTGCCCGCGATGAGGACGGCAGCTTTCTCCTCCAGCTGGCCCGCGCCCCAGGTGGCGGCGCCTTCTCTGAGCCACTGGGGCAGGCGCTCATACGGCGCGCCCATGCGGTCCCGCATGGCGGCGTGGATCATCTCGTGCGTCAGGACCCGCTCCAGATCCACCACCCCAAGAAGCAGCGGCTCAAGGTACACCGTCAGCATCTCGACCGTCCGGCCGTTCAGGTAGCGCGTCCGTCGGGTCGCCACCGGCTCATCCGGCATCAGCCCGTCGGCGAAGCGCACGATGATCCGCTCCGGGTTCCGCGGCACGAGCCCCAGCCGGTCCTCGACCTGCGCGAGCGCCCGCCGGCGGAGCACTCCGGCCTCGGCCACCAGGCGGGGGAATTCGGGATGCCGGGAGTAGCGCCCCTCATAGGCAAGGGCGATTCCATCGACGACGGGGGCGGTCTGGTTGTGGAGGAGCTGAGGCCCGCCCTCCATCAGGGCGAACGGCATAGCCGCGGCCCCCAGGAGCAGGGGCCAGCGGAATCTGGCGTACCATCGCGAGCGGCGCATGGCTGACAACAGCGTGGCTGATTCCCTTGCATCTGACAAGCGATAATCGTCGTCGGTTCCGTCTGTCCGTCAGACGGGTGGCGAGAAGGTGGAGGCTGGAAGCTTGAAGCTGGAATGAGTGGACGTACCTCCTATCCGATCATACCAGCCTCCAGCCTCTAGCTTCCAGCTTCTCGATGCTCTCATGACGCAGGAGTCGAAACAGACGCAATCGATGACCGTGGCGGGGTCGCTGTGGGGTCCGCGTAGTTGTCGCTTGCCTCTGTGCCTCTGTGATAGGATAGCGGCGGTCTTCGGAGCCGCAGGATGCCACCCACCAGGAGGGGAGCCATGAGCGAGGAAGCAAGCGTGCCGGGCGAGACGAAAGAGCAGAAGTTCGCGAGACTGGCCACGAAGCGGACGCAGGCCGCGCTCGCCAAGATCCGCCTGATCAGCAATCTGGCCTCCTCGAGCTATCGCTACACGGACGAGCAGGCCGCGAAGATCATCAGCAGTCTCCGCGAGGCCGTCAGCGCGGTCGAGGCGAAGTTCCAGAAAGTGCGCGGGGCTCGCCCGCCGGACCAGACGTTCTCGCTCTGACGCCCGTGAGCGCTCAGGCCGCGCCCGCGCGGTCCCATCCATGACGGAGATTCCGGCGCGACGCCGGCCCAGTGGCCTGCTCGCCTGCGGAGCGGCTGCCGCGGTCCTCGCGGGCTGCGCGACGGCCCCCCGGCGGCCGGACGTCCAGATGACCCCGCAGGGGACCCTGCTGACCGTCGGGTATGACGGCGACCGCACCGGGTCGATCCTCGAGGCCGAGCGGGAGGCGGGGCGGTATTGCTGGAACTTTGAAGGCGGGAAGCAGGTCCTGGTGATCCGGGAGACGACGATCTACCAGGGCCGGATCGATGAGCAGATCGCGGAGGCCGCGAACATCGCGGGCAAAGTCGGCGAGATGATCGGCAGCCCGGAAGCCGTCCGCGGAGGGCGCGCGCTCTCTTCGGCGGACGACTATAAAACCACAGTGGAGTTCGAATGCCGATAAGAACGCTGGCGGGGCTGGTCGGGTGCGTGTGGGCGGCGGCGCTGTGCGCGGCGGGGCCGTGCGCCGCGGAGGAGGCAAGTGTCGAGGCCAACCGGACGGGCAACGAAGCCCTGGCGCTGATCCAGGACGGCCGCACGGAGGAAGGGCTGGCGCAGCTGCGCGAGGCGGTCCGGATGTCGCCGGAAGCCCCCGACTGGCACATGAACCTCGGCAGCCTGCTGTTCTCGGTCGGTTCCGGGAGGTTCCAGTCCGGCGATCAGGCGGGGGCCGCGCCGATGCTGGAGGAGTCCAGGAAGGAGCTGACGGAGGCGATCGCGCTGTTCGGCCACGATGCCGACACGGGCGTCCTGCGCAGCCAGTGCCACTACCTCCTCGGGGACCTGGCGCGGTACGTGTTCCTGGATGTCCAGGAGGCCCGGCTCAGGTACCGGCAGGCACTGGAGGCCTATCCGGAGCATGGCGGAGCCCGGGAGGCGCTGGCGGAGCTCGATCGCACAGAGACACAGAGCAAGAACTCCACAGCGGCACAGTAGTAGTCGTCTGTACCGTCTGTCCGTCAGGCGAGTGGCGAGAAGCTGGAAGCTTGAAGCTGGAATGAGTGGACGTACATCCTATCCGATCATTCCAGCCTCTCGATGCGCTCATGGCGCAGGAGTCGAATCGGACGGACGGGATCGACCGGGCTCACACTGCAAAAAATATGACTTTTCACTGAAAACGTGGGATGATAGCGGGGTTCGACCGGGTGTACGACAGTAGAGGCGGGGACGGAGACGTCACCCCGAACACAGGAGCAAGGAATGGGGTTTGGCCAAGGTGGTGGAGGCGGGTTCGGCGGTGGCGGGTTCTCGAGTCGTCCCCGTGAAATGCACAAAGCGACATGCGCGGACTGCCAGAAGGAATGCGAAGTGCCCTTCAAGCCGCGCGAGGACAGGCCGGTGTACTGCAAGGACTGTTTCTCGAAGCGCAAGGGCGGCGCGCGCTAAGCCAGCCGCGCCAGGATCCGAAGCGGGCCGGCTGCCCGATGGGCGGCCGGCCCGCTTTGTCTGCGCAGTTCCAATTGGCGGGAAGCTAAATGCGCCCACGATTGCATCTAAACATTGGGCGCATTTACCCTGAGCGAAGTCGAAGGGTACCCCCTCGACTCGCTTTGCTCGCTCGGGGTAAATGGAACCCATTCGAATGTTAACATGCAATGTGGGTTCCATT
>DASWKB010000019.1:0-12665 GCA_036396895.1 bacterium
GGGCGTGCTCATGCCGGTGAGCAGTCCGTAGCCCGCGACGCCCGCGGCGACGAACCACGGCCGGATCCTCCACGGCATGCCCGCCAGGCGCAGCAGCGCTTCAAGCAGCACCATCACCATCCCGACGTGGAGCCCGCTGACCACCAGGAGATGCACCGTCCCCGTCCGCCGGAACCGCTCGCGGAGCGCGGGATCAAGATCCCGCCGCTCCCCGAGCAGCACCGCTTCGACGATCCCGGCCTCCTCCGGCGGCACCCTGTCGCGGAACGCCTCGGCGGCCCGCCGCCGCCACCGCCGGAGGGCCGCTCTGGGAGAGCGCCCGCCGCCGTCTGGCAGGATGACGAGCGCGTCGCTTGCCTTGACGCGCAGCACGCCCGCGACGCCCCGGCGCAAGAGCGCCCCGCCCCAGTCATACTGCCCCGGGTTGCCCGGCGATCGCGGCCGCGACCAGACTCCTTCAGCCAGCAGCGAATCGCCCGCCTCCGGAAGCGCCCTGCGCCCTCCGATCACCGCATGGAGCGCGCCCGAGGCGGCCTTCCAGCGGCCGTCCCGGCGCACGTGCGTCAGTTCCAGAACGCACGACGGATCCCGTGCCCGGTCCCCGGGACCGGACGCCGGCGGGACCGGCGCGTCGCGCACCCGGGCGCGCACCGCCACCGGCCCGGGCTCATCCGGCAACTCCTCCGAGAGCTGAACGGCCGGGTGCGCCCGGCGCGCATCCGCGCGGAGGAGCCCCACGCACGCCCACAGCACGATGACGGCCGCGCCCGCCGCGCCCGGCCTCACCCGCGGCGCGACGCCGAGCACGGCCGCCGCGAGCCCGATCGCGAGCACCGCGCCCGCCGGCACGGTCCATGTCAATCCCACCGCAGCGCCCGCCACGCACGCGACCGCGACCGGCACCAGCGGGGCTCGCATCGTCAGCCACAAGCCACAAGCGACAAGCGACAAGAGCGCGTCATCAACGTGTCGAACGGATCAGCCCGGTCAGCAGCCGTCCCGCCTCATCTCGAAGGGTTGACATTGGTGATTCCATCAAAAATAACCACGCAGGAGAGAGCGCATCTCTCCTGCGTGGTTGCCGCTGCCCGCCGGATGCGGGTCAATCACTCAATCGAAGTCAGGCGATACGTGCGGGAGCTCTTCGACCTCGCCCTGGTCATAGAGCGTGAACTGGATTTCCTTCAAAAAGCGCGACGGCGCAACGAGCATGCCCCGGCCGCGCATGCTCATGTCCACGAGAGGATGCGTGAGGTACAGCTCGTCCTTCGCGCGGGTGGCGGCCACGTAGAAAATGCGCCGCTCCTCCTCCTCGCCGAACGGTTCGCGCAGCGCCATCTCGGAGGGGAAATCGCCCTCGCACATGCGCAGGACGAACACGACCCGCCACTCGAGGCCCTTGGCCTGGTGCACCGAGCTGAGCACGAGCCGCTCATCGTCACGGGAGGAGCCCTCCTCCACGTCGGAGCCGTAGAGCTCCCCGAGCAGCACCAGCTCCGAGAGGAAGCTGCGGAGGCTCCGGTACGACCGCGCGAAGACGCCCAGCTGCTGGATCTCTTCCAGGCGCGACTGCGCCGATTCGTACGCCGCCTTGAGGTAGTCCACGTAGCCCGTCTCCAGAATCGCGTGGACGAGCGCCATCGGCGGCGACTCCTCCCGGACCGACCGGAGGTGCCGCAGGTCCCGCTGGAACGCCCGCATGGACGCGCGGGCCGCCGGGGGCGCCGTGTCGGTCAGCGACTCCCCCAGCGCCGCCTCGAGCGGGTTGGACGTCTTCGCGATCGCCTCCCAGAGCCGGGCCGCGGTCGCGTTCCCGACGCGCGGCAGCATGAGCCACAGCCGCCGCCAGGCGATCTCATCGAACGGGTTGTCCAGCACCTTCAGGTACGCGACCACGTCCTTGATGTGCGCTTGCTCGAAGAACCGCACCCCGGAGCGGACTTCATAGGGGATGTTGCGCTTCATGAGCTCAGCCTGCAGCATCGCCGCGTGCGCGTGCGCCCGGTACAGGACGGCCATCTCCTCGAGCGGCACGCCCTCATCCCTGAGCTGCAGCAGGCGCTCCGCGACGAACGCCGCCTCCTGGTACACGTCGTTCACGGGCAGCACGACCGGGCGGCTGCCCCGGCCCCGGTGCGCCAGCAGCGTCTTCTGGAACTGCAGCTGGTTGTTCCGGATGCTGGCGTTGGTGAACTCGAGGATCTCCTGGGTCGAGCGGTAATTCGTCTCCAGCTTGAAGATCTCCGTGCCGGGGTTGCGCTCGGGGAATTTCAGGATGTTATCGTAGTGCGCGCCCCGGAAGCGATAGATGCTTTGGGCATCGTCGCCCACCGCCATCAGGTTCCGGCCGTTGAATTCCGCGATCCGTTCGACGATGCGCGCCTGGATCGCGTTCGTGTCCTGGTACTCGTCCACGAGGACGCATCGGAACTGCCGCCCCAGCCGCTCGGCGGCCTCCGGATGCTCCTCGACGAGCGCGAGCCAGTAGCGCAGGAGGTCGTCGTAGTCGAGCGCGTTGGCGGCGCGCTTCTTGGCTTCGTACCTCCCGCGGATCCGGATGAGTGCGTCGATCCACATGCTGAAGTGCCCCGCGCGCTCCTCGATGACATCGGGGAGGGGCCGCTGGGTGTTCCACGCGAAGCTCAGGAGGTCCTGGACGAGCGACGGCGCGGGAAACCGCTTCTCCTGGAGCTTGATGTTCGCGTCGGAGATGCAGACCTTGATGAGGTCCCGCTGGTCCTGCTCATCGAGAATGGAGTAATTGGGCTGCAGCCCGACCTGGGCGGCGTGGCGGCGCAGGAGGCGGTTCCCGATCGCGTGGAAGGTGCCGCCCCAGACCGCGCCCGAGGAGCTGCCGAGGAGGGCCTCCACGCGGCTCAGCATGTCCCGGGCCGCCTTGTTCGTGAAGGTCGCAAGGAGAATCTGTCCGGCGGGCACGCCGCGGGTGATCAGGTGAGCCACGCGATAGGTGATCGTCCGGGTCTTGCCGGAGCCCGCTCCGGCGATGACCAGCTTCGGGCCGTCTCCGCACGTGACGGCCGCGCGCTGCGCCTCGTTCAGGTCCCGCGCGAGATCCAGCCGGCCCGGCCCTCCGCCGAGGGGCTGGATGACGAACGTGCGCGGCCGGGGCGTCTCCCCGGCCCCGGCGCCCGGCGCGTCACTGGATGAGCTCATCCAGCAGAATGGTGGGATCCCGCTCCAGGACCTGCCGGGCTCCGGTGGACAGCTTGTAGCGCCGCCCGTCGAAGGCCAGGACTTTTTCTCCGACGAGCTCCGAGAGCCGCGACTCCTCGAACGACTCATGGAGAAACAGCATCTCTTTCAGGGCCTCGAACTCGGCGCCTTCCGGATGGTCGCGGAAGAAGAAGGTGAGGATCTCCCGCATCTGGATGTCCGCGATCTCCTGAACGAGCCGCTGCCGGATTCCCGTGTCCATCAGTCTGCGTCGTCCTTCCGCTTCGAAGCCGATCCTCCGGAGGTCATCGCCTCCTGAAACGCCCGCATGGCCTCTCCGAGTCCCCGCGCCACGTCGGGGAGCCGCTGGGGGCCGAGCACCACCAACCCCACGATGAAAATGACGAGCAGCTCGCCGAGCCCGAGGTTTCCCATCGCGGTGCCGCCTTATTCCGTGAGCGCGACATACGGCGCGAGGCGCCGCACGGTGGCCGGCCCGATGCCGGGCACCCGCGCCAGATCGTCAACCGTCGTAAAGGGGCCGCGCGCCTCGCGCTCCTTGGCAATCCGGCCGGCCAGCCGAGGCCCGATCCCCGGCAGCCGCTCCAATTCTGCCGCAGAAGCACGGTTCACGTCAACCCGCCTGGCGCGGTCCACCCGCGCGTCCCAGTCCGCCGCCGCGCCCGGGGGAAGCCCGGCCACGGTGAGCGGGGGCCTGGCCGACTCGAGCCCCAGGACCGCCAGGGCCAGCAAGCCCAAGCCGCCGAACACCGACAACAGGATGCGCTCCGTCCTGGTCCACCACATCTACGGCCGACACCACAGAGCCACAGAGCGTACACCCTGCTTCGCGCCCTGCGCTTCGCAGGGCAGGCAGAGGCACAGAGAGAACCGTTTCGATGCGTCTTCTGTGGCTCTGTGAACGCCTCTGTGCCTCTGTGGTGTGGTCATGGCCATCACACCACGATGTTGACGAGGCGCTTCGGCACGATGACGAACTGCCTGATCGGCTGCCCGTCGAGAAATTTCTTCACGCGCGCATCCGCCAGCACGGACCGGCGCAGCTCCTCGTCCGTCGCCGCCGCCGGCACCGTCACCCGGGCCCGGACTTTCCCGTTGACCTGCACGATGAGCAGAAATTCGGACCGCTCCAGCGCCGACGCATCGAGGGCCGGCCACGGCGCGCTCGAGAGGCCGCCGGAGTGCCCCAGCCGCTCCCAGAGCTCCTCCGCCAGATGCGGCGCGAACGGCGCGAGCAGGAGCAGGAGCGTCTCCGCCGCCCCCCGTGGAAGCGGCCGGACATCGCTCAGGGCGTTGACGTACGTCATCAGCGCCGAGAGGGCCGTGTTGAACCGCAATCCCTCCAGATCGTCCGTCACCCGTTTGATGGTCTCATGCTGGAGGCGCATCATCTCGCCCGAGGCCGGCGCGTCCGCGAGCGCAACCGGAGCCCCGCCCGGCGCCAGCAGCCGCCAGACGCGGTTGAGAAACCGGCTCACGCCCTCGATGTTGCGCGTGCTCCAGGGCTTCACGGCCTCCAGCGGCCCCATGAACATTTCATAGAGGCGGAACGCGTCGGCGCCGTAGCCGGCGATCACGTCATCGGGATTGACGACGTTCCCGCGCGACTTGGACATTTTCTCGCCGTCCTCGCCCAGGATGAGCCCCTGGTTGACGAGCCGCCGGAACGGCTCCGGCGTGGAGACGAGGCCCTCATCGTAGAGCACTTTGTGCCAGAACCGGGCGTAGAGCAGGTGCAGCACCGCGTGCTCCGCGCCCCCGACGTACAGGTCGACCGGCATCCAGTAGCGCTCCTTGGCCGGGTCCCATGGAGCCGTGTCGTTCTTCGGGTCGAGATAGCGCAGGTAATACCAGCAGGAGCCCGCCCACTGCGGCATGGTGTGTGTTTCGCGCCGGGCGCTCCCCCCGCACGCGGGACACGCCGCGCGAGTCCAGGCCTCCGCTCTCGCCAGCGGCGCCGGGTCCTCGTTGCCCGCGGGGCGGAAGTCCGACATCGCAGGCAGCGTGAGCGGTAGCGCCGACTCGGGAAGCGGCACCGTCCCGCATCCGTCGCAGTGCACGACGGGGATCGGCTCCCCCCAGTAGCGCTGGCGCGAGAACAGCCAGTCGCGCAGTTTATAGTTGACGGCCCGCTCGCCGAGCCCGCGCGAGGCGAGCCACTCCGTGATCTTCCCCGTCGCCTCCCCGCTCATGAGCCCGGAAAACGGTCCCGAATCGTGCATCCGGCCCGGATCGGCATAGGCCTGCTCCAGGCGTCCGGCCTCGAGCTCGCGGTCTTCCGGCACGATGACCACCCGCACGGGGAGGCCGAACGTCCGGGCGAACTCGAGGTCCCGCTGATCGTGCGCGGGCACCGCCATGATGGCGCCGGTGCCGTAGCTGGCCAAGACGTAGTCGGCGATCCAGATGGGGATGCGCTCGCCGTTGACCGGGTTCACCGCCTGCGCGCCCGTCGCCACGCCGGTCTTCTGCTTGGCCAGATCGGTGCGCTCCAGGTCGCTCTTGGCAAGGACCTCGCGGCGGTAGGCGTCGACGGCGCTCCGCCTCGCCTCCGTCGTGACGGCGTCGAGCAGCGGGTGCTCGGGGGCCAGCACCATGTACGTCGCGCCGAAGAGCGTGTCCGGCCGCGTGGTGAAGATCTTGAGCTCCGTCCGCCCGTCTCGGCGCCGGAGCCGCGTCCCATCGAGGGCGTCCGCCGGCAGCGCCGGCTCCCCGTCCACCGCGAACCAGACCTCCGCTCCCTCGCTCCGGCCGATCCAGTTGCGCTGCATGTCCTTGATGTGCTCGGGCCAATCGAGGCCGTCCAGGTCCTTCAGGAGCCGTTCGGCGTACGCCGTGATCCGGAGCATCCACTGCCGCATCTGGCGCCGCTCGGCCGGATGGCCCTTGCGCTCGCAGCGCCCGTCCACGACCTCCTCGTTCGCCAGGACGGTGCCGCAGGCGCCGCACCACCAGACGGGCGCGCTCGCCATGTAGGCGAGCCCGCGCCTGTACAGCGTCAGAAAGATCCACTGGGTCCACTTCACGTACCCGGGGTCCGTCGTGTTGATCTCCCGGTCCCAGTCATAGGAGAACCCGAGGCGAAGGATCTGGCGGCGGAAGGTCGCGATATTGCTCGCGGTCGTCTGGGCGGGATGCGTGCCGGTCTCGATCGCGTACTGCTCGGCCGGCAGCCCGAAGGCGTCCCATCCCATCGGGTGGAGCACGTTGTCGCCGCGCATCCGGCGGTAGCGCGCGAGGATGTCCGTCGCGGTGTAGCCCTCCGGATGCCCCACGTGCAGCCCGGCGCCGGACGGGTACGGGAACATGTCCAGGAGGTAGCGCTTCGGCCGCGAGCCGTCGAGATCCGCCGCGCGGAACGGCCTGGTCTCCTGCCAGCGCGCTTGCCATTTCGCTTCGATATCGGCGAAGGGGTACGTATCGGCCATCGCGTCTATTCCGTCTATGCCGTCTGTTCCGTTAGTCAGTCACAGTGCAGCAACACGCGACCAGCGACCAGAGACCGGCAACCAGCAACAGGCAACTGTGCCAAATTCGGAATGCGGAATGCGGAATCACCTGCGGCTTGAAATTCCCAATTCCGAATTCCCAATTCCGAATTTTGCACAGACTCCACACTCCGCACGTGTCACGCCGCGCCCCGGAGCGAACGAAGTGAGCGGAGTCCTGAGCGAAGTCGAAGGACACGCCCCCCGCTCCGTGCCCCGACCCTGGTTGCTGGTCGCTGGTTGCTGACCCCTTGTTGCATGTTGCTTGTTGCAACGCTGCTCCTCAGTGGGTGACGCCCCGCTCGGGCGCATCCCGGGCGGGGCGCAGCAGAACCGGCTCGCGGAGCGTTACGCGTGCGGCGCCGGGCCTGTCGCGGGATTGAATCCCGCCGCCGGGGCCTTCGTGTCCTCGTAATAGCGAAGATACGCGCCGAGCACGGCGAATCCGACATACAGGTTGATGGCGAAGCCGACCACGCCGAACGCGACCGCCAGCGTGATGCCCGCGGCGCCGGGGAGCAGATTGCCCAACCCCACGAGGAGCTGGAAGACCTGTGTCACGGCGAAGGAGATGAGCCCGAGCACGAGGCCGAGACCGAAGACCGGCCACCAGCGCCCCTTCGTCGCGGCGAAGCTGCGCTTTAGGCCCGCGACGGGCCCCGCCCCGTCGGCCACGATGGCGATGAACCAGAACACCAGCCGGACCGCCAGCCAGATGAGCCCTGCGAGCACGGCGATCGCCACCACGATGCCGAGCACGACCGCGAGCCACGCCGGGCCGGCGCCGATCAGCGCCAGCACGACGCCGACGAGACCCAGCACAATCGCAAAGCCGATCGCCGCTCCGATGGAGAGCAGCCAGGCGAGGAACAGCGCCCCGACTCTCGCGCCGGCCGCCTGCACGAACGTCTTGGCGTCCGCGTGCTGCGTCCGGATCATCTGCGCCACGAAGCCGATCTGGCCCGCGTTCAGCCATAGACCTCCGGCCACGCCGACGACGAGGGCCAGGAGCAGGAGCGGCCATGCGCGGCCGACCCAGTCGAGCGCGACTTGCTGCTGCGTCTCGACCTGCTGTTCGAGCTGGGTGATGGCCGCGTCATCATCCGCCGGGGCGCCGGTGTCTTCCACCGTCTGGGGCTGCAGCAATTCCTCGGGGACGTTCGTCACCAGGATGCTGCCCAGCGCGATGCCGCCGATGATCAGCGAACCGAGCGCGTAGAGGCCGATCCCCGCCCAACTCCGGTTCGCCGCCTGAAACCCGCTTCCGATGGATCGTCCGATCGCCGGTACCATCGACCCTCCTTGGCTGTGCGCGTCACCCGGCCGGCCCCTCCCCGGCCAGCTTGCCCTCATCAGTGTACCCGACCGCGGGCATCCCGCGCAGTATTTTCAGCAGCCCGTAACACAGAAACAGGAACCCCAGCGCCAGGGCGTCCATGCCCACAATATAATACGGCCACGGACCGAGCCAATCCAGCAGGCTCGGCTGGGACGGCTTGGCCGCCAAGTAGCCGTAGTTGGTGCCCTGCAGCCAGTTGAGCGCGCCCGCGGCCGCGGCGTACGCGTTCGTCAGCGCCCAGACGCGCCACACGGAGCCTGTCGTGGCCGCCACGCGTCCGGTCACGGCCAGATAGACGGCCGCGACCACCACCCCGCCGTGTGTGATGAAAAACTTGATCCACCAATAATCGGGAAATCCCCGCGCGAGGTCCGGGGTCAGGATCGCCTGCAGGCTGCCCGCAAGCGCCCAGAAGTACGCCAGCCGGCAGACTCCGCCCCGCAGCGTCCAGAGTCCCCACACCGTCAGCAGGAGCGCCACATCGCATAATTGGCACGGTACGCGCGCCACACCCGATGCGAGCGCCACGCCCCAGGACGAGAGCTCGTTGACCAGGAGCAGCGCAGCCGCCGACCTGCGCCACACGCGGTCGCGGCCGGCCGAACGCCTGAGCCCGCGCCGGCCGAATGCCGCCGCGCCGGCGGCCAGTCCGATCAGGACAAGGATTGACACGTGATCCGCGCCGAACGGGATAAAAGTCCGGGGTGGCATGCCGGCCGATCAGCCCGCGGCGGCCATCCGCCGTCCGGACGGCTTCGACGCACCAGCCAGCTGTCTGACCATGCGCAGGTTGCGCCGGTCTTCCGGATCGACCGGCGCCGTCGCCGGCGAGGGGCCCTTCGGCGTCTCGAGGATGAACGCCTGCTCCCGCAGACGCCTGTGCGTGAGCAGTCTGCCGAACGCTTCACGACCGATGTGGCCGCGGCCGATATGCCAGTGGCGGTCGGCCCGCGCGCCGAAGGGCACCCGCGAGTCGTTCAGGTGGACCAGCTTCAGCCGCTCGAAGCCGATCACGCGCCCGAACGCGTCCAGCACGTCCTCCAGGCCGTCGGCAGTATGAATGGGATAGCCCGCGGCAAACAGGTGCGCCGTGTCCAGGCAGATGCCCACCCGGGCCGCGCCGCGCACTTGATCGAGAATGGCCCGGAGCTCTTCGAACGTCGCGCCCAACCCCTGTCCTGAGCCCGCGGTGTTCTCGAGCACGATCATGGCCGGGCTGCTGCGTCCTGCCAGCACGCGCGTGACGGCGCGGGCCACGCGCGCGATGCCGGCCCGCTCACCCGCGCCCCGGTGGCTGCCGACGTGGGTCACGAGGAAGGCCGCGCGCAGCGCGTCCGTCCGCGCGTACTCCTCCTCGTAGAGCCGGAGCGAGTCTTTCCACATCCCGGCGTCGGGAGAAGCCAAGTTGATGATGTAGGGCGCGTGGACGGCGAGCGGCTCGATGCCGGCCCGCAGCCGCCCGTCATGGAATGCCGCCAGCACGCCGGGATCGAGCGTGGGAGCCGGCCCGCCGCGGGGGCTGCGGCTGAAGATCTGCATGGCGGTGCATCCCAGCCGCTGCGCGCGGCCGAGCGCCTCGAGCAGCCCGCCGGCCGTGGAGACGTGGACGCCGAGCCTCATCGGAACGCGGGGCGATCCTTCGACAAGCTCAGGACTCCGCTCACTTCGTTCGCTCCGGGGGGCGGGGCATGGGAGTGAAGGACGGAGAGCTCACGAGACGCTTGAGGCTGGAGGCTGGAAGCTGGAATAATCGGACAGCGACAGCGCGCGTTCCAGCCTCCAGCTTCCAGCTTCTAGCTTCAGACTCGCTCAACAGAATGTCCCTGGTTGCCGGTCTCTGGTTGCTGGTTGCGATGCGGAAGAAGACGTGCCGAGGGAGAGACTCGAACTCTCATGGCCTTACGGCCACGGGTTTTTGAGACCCGCGCGTCTACCGGTTCCGCCACCTCGGCAACCAATGCTAGAGAAACACTTATGTCGTGTAACGCGTAACGTGAAACGCGTAACGTGGGTTTCATCGAGCCATTCGGTTCACACGACTGTACGTGCCGCCGGGCCGGCATGCATCAACTCGAAGCGGGGCGCGTCTACCGGCTCCGCCACCGCGGCCGTCACACCTGTGTAATGACACCAGCCAGTTTACTTGGTGGCTCGCTCGATGAATGGTTTGAAGAGGTCGATGGGGATCGGGAAAATGGTCGTCGAGTTCTTCTCGGTCGCGATTTCGGCCAGCGTCTGCAGGTAGCGCATCTGGAGCGCCATCGGATGACCCTCCATCAGCTTCGCGGCGTCCGCCAGCCTCTGCGCCGCCTGGAACTCGGCTTCCGCCCCGATGACTTTGGCCCGGCGGATGCGCTCCGCTTCCGCCTGGCGGGCCATGGCCCGCTGCATCTCCTCGGGCAAGTCCACGTGTTTGATCTCGACCGAGGAAACCTTCACCCCCCAGGGGTCGGTCTGCTTGTCGATCAAGATCTGCAGCTGCTGGTTCAAGTCGTCCCGGCGGATAAGCAGATCGTCCATCTCCACCTGCCCGAGCACGCTCCTGAGCGTCGTGAGCGCCATCTGCGACGTGGCAAAGAGGTAATCCTCCACGTCCACGACCGCCTTGTTCGGGTCCAACACCCGGAAGTACACCACCGCGTTCACCTTGATGGACACGTTGTCCCTCGTGATGACGTCCTGCGGGGGGACGTCCATCGTGATGGTGCGCAGGCTGATCCGCACCATCTTGTCGATCGGCCAGAGGATCACGCGCAAGCCCGGTCCGAGCGGAGTCGGCTGCAGCCGGCCCAGCCGGAAGATGACCCCGCGCTCGTACTCCTGCAGGATCTTGATGCAGTTGAACAGGTACATGATGACCAGGAGAAACGGGACCATCAGGCCGAGATTCAGGACCATCACTTCCTCCTTCGTTGCGTTAGGACGCCTTCTCCACCACGAGCTCCAGGCCCTGCAAGCGCAGCACCCGGATCTTCTCGCCCTGCTGGATCGGGGCGCCGCTGGTTGCATTCCAGTATTCCCCGTGCACGAACACGCGCCCGCCCGGCGCGAGGTCGGTCACGGCCGTGCCGATCTCCCCCACCAGCCCTTGGCTGCCCGTCGTGACGCGCAGGAACTGTGCCCGGAACGCCCGGTGCACGATGAACAGGATGATCGCCGAGAGCGTCAGCACCGTCGGCAGAATCACGGAGAGCGAGACGCGCAGATCGGGATTGGGCGATTCGACCAGCATCAGGCTGCCCAGCGTGAGCGAGATGACCCCGCCGAGCGCCAGCAGGCCGTGGCTGACGATCATGGCCTCGGCGACCAGGAGGATCAAGCCGAGCCCGACGAGCGCGATGGCGACGTAGCTCACCGGAAGCGCCTGGAACGCGTACAGCGCCAAGAGCAGGCAGATGAGCCCGGCGATCCCCGGGAACCCGATGCCCGGGTGCGTGAACTCGAAGATGAGGCCGAATGTGCCGAACATCATCAGCAGGTACGCCACGTTCGGATTGGTGATCGTGGCCAGGAACTGCTGCCGGGGATTCATCGGGATCCGCACGACCTCGGCCCCGGCGGTCGCCAGCTCGACCGGCGTGCCGGCGAGCTCCACGGCCACGCCGTCGATCGCCTGGAGGAGCGACGGCAGGTCCGCAGCGACCAGGTCCACGATGCCCAGCTCGTGAGCCTCGGTCTCCGTGGCGGAGACGCTCTCGGCCACGGACCGCTTGGCCCACTCGACGTTGCGGTTTCTCGCCCGGGCGATGGTCGAGACCCAGGCCAGCGTGTCGTTCATGACCTTCTCGGCCATGGGGGAGATCTCCTGCTCCTCCACGACCTCCCGGACCGTCTCGGAGTCGCCGCGGTCCGCCGCGTCCTCATCCGGCGCGTCCGCGGCGTCCTTGCCTTCCTCTCGGGGCGCGATCCGCCTGATGAGCTTCTTGGCGAATCCGCCGTCCTCCCCGACGACCACCGGGTGCGCGGCGCCGATGTTCGTGGACGGCGCCATGGCCGCGACGTGGGCGGCGAGCGTGATGAACACGCCCGCCGAGCCGGCTCGGGACCCCGAGGGCGCGACGTACACCACCACCGGCACGCGCGCGTTCATGATGCGCTTCACGATGCCCCGCGTGGATTCGAGCAGCCCCCCCGGCGTGTCCAGCAGGACGACCAGGCACACCGCGCCGTCCTGCTCGGACGTCTTGATGGCCTCTTCGATGTACTGTTGGGTGACCGGACTGATGATCTGGTTATCGAGCTCGATCACGTTGACGTGGGCGGCCCTGGCGTCCGGAACATTCACGCCCGCGAGAACCGCAACCACCGCGAGGAAGAGTGACGATCGCATCATGGCTCACGCATCAGAGGGGTTGGAGCATGGGACGAACGAGCGCCTTGTTCATCCGTCGTCCTTCCCCGTCGTCTCATTACACATGACACATCGAGCATGACACAACAGTTACACACGTTACACGTTACGCGTTACACGAACAGGCTCTTTCGTGAAGTGAATGGTGGAGCAGACGGGGGTCACCCGCCTCCAGGAGGGAAACCAAGGTTTCCCTCCTGGCGCTCGCCCTGCGGGCTCGCTGTGCTCCCTTCCTAGTGGAACCACTGACGCTCTGGGGGAAACTCCCAGTTTCCCCCAGACCCCCTTCGGG
>DASWKB010000020.1:0-22138 GCA_036396895.1 bacterium
GTCTTGCTTTTTCTACCTTCTACCATCTACCTTCTTCCTTCTTCTAGCGTCTCATGGTGATCCCCACGGCGCGCCCCTCGCCCCATGATATAATGCCCGCTCAGATGACGGAACCCAGCCGCGCGGAATTGAAATACCTCATCGAGCGACAGCGCGAGGAGCTGCGCACCCTGAACGAGGTGGGGCGCCTCCTCGGGACGGCGACGGACCCTGAGGAGATCGTGTTGCTCGTCGCGACCTACCTCACGCGGGCTTTTCCGGTGGCGCTGTGCGCGGCGCTGCTGCCGGGCCGGCCCCTGCGGTTCCTCCAAGTCGCCGAGATTTCACAGGTCGAATCGGACGCCGCCGCGCGCGCGATCCGGGACGCCGCGGCCCGGCTGCTCGCCCCGCCCACCCCCGATGAGCGCTTCAGTCCCGACGTGCAGATGCTCGAGGGAGCGGACGGCGAATGGGCGCAGCCCGTGTCCGCCCTGCGCTCATCCGCGATGTTGCCGCTCATCTTTACCGAGCAGCCGGAGGGGCTGCTGTGCGTCTTCAGCGGTAAGAGCGGCGCGTTTTCCGAGGATGACGAGCGGGTGCTGGGCATCGTGGCCGATCAATTCGCGGGAGCGTTGCGCCACGCCTGGTTGCTCGATGAACTCAAGCGGGCGAACCAGCTCAAGAGCGATCTCTTGCTCGTCATCTCGCACGAGCTGCGCATCCCCTTGACCTCCATCAAGGAGGGCGTCAGCCTCATCCTGGACGGCACGCTGGGCGCGACCACCAGCGAGCAGCAGGATTTCCTGCAGGTCGTCAGCGACTCGACGAACCGGCTGGCTCAGCTCATCGAGAACGTCGTCATGGCCACGGAGATCATGACCGGCGAGCTGCGCCTCAGCCCCGCCGAAGCGGACCTTCGGGACCTGCTCGCCAAGGCCGCCGAGCCCTTCCGCAACCGCGCGGCCGCCAAGGAGCTGGCGTTCGAGCTCTCGCTGCCGGCCCAGGAGCTGCGGCATCCCCTCGATGCGCGCTGGTTCGGACGGGCCGTCGGCATTCTCATCGACAACGCCCTCAAGGCGACCGCCGCCGGCACGCTCGGCCTCTCCTGCGCCGCCGGACCCGATGAGATCGTCGTCAAGATCACGGATACCGGGGTCGGCATCCCGCCGGAGGAGCTTCCGACCATCTTCGAGCAGTTCCGGTTCGTGGGCGGCGTCGACAACCGACGGACGGGCGGGCTGGGGCTGGGGCTGTTCATTGCGAACGCGGTGATCGCGGCGCACGGCGGCTCGATCAGGATCGAGAGCAAGCCCGGAACCGGAACGACGATGGAGATCCGGTTGCCCCGTGCCGGCAGGGGACATGCCCAGTAATGGGCGGATCGTGCCAAATGTAGAATTCGGAATTGGGAATGCGGAATGGATGCTCGACGCGGTTATTCCGAATTCCAAATTCCGAATTCCGAATTAGACCTGGGCTGGTGATCAAGGAAGATTTCAACGGCGGCTTGCGCTTCGAGGTCGTTGATCCACGCCTCGAGGGCCGCGGCGCGCTTGCGGTGCTCAAGCTGCCGCAGCAGGTCGTCCCGGCGGGCCGGAAACTCCTCCGGGTCTTCGTCGCGCTTCTCCAGCACCCGAAAGACGCACCACTGGGTCCCGAAGGGCATCGGCGGCCCCACCCCCCCGGTCTCGAGCGCATGCAGCGCATCCATCTGCTCCTGGGACACGCCCCATAAGTCGATATAGGCCTCCAGCGTCATCAGACTCACGGGCCGCACCTCCACCCCGCCTGCCGCCGCCATCACGTCCCAGGACTCGGACGTGCCCGCCCGGCGAACGAACGCCTCGGCCTCCTCGCGCGTCTCGAACGTCACCATGGCCCCGCCGACATGGCGCTGCTCGTTGAGAAACTCCCGGCGCATCTCCTCCTCGGTCACCTCGACCTCGATCCCCTCCAGCACCTGGTGCTTCAGCGCGCGGATGGCGATGAGGTACGCCAGTTGATTGTCAAGGTGCTCCGGGTCAAGCCCGAGCGACTCCTCGGTCCAGCGCGCATACGCGTCCGGGTCGCCTTCGCGCGTGAACGTCTGACCATTCGCCGACAGGAACTGTCCGGCCAGTTCGTTCAGCTCCTCATCCGTCGCCTCGATGCCGCGCCGGAACGCCTCGTAATGGAGCACGAGCTGCCGCCAGATGTGCTCCTCCTGGCGCTCGGGGGCCGCATGCGCCATGCCGAACGGCGGCGAATACATGAGCGCCACCCGCTTCGCGAAGGAGTAGTTCCCGACGCTCACCGGCACGCCGAAGATCCGTCCGGCGAATTCCGGCTCCGCGGCTCGCGCGGCCGCCGGCCGGGGCTCCTCCGGCGCCGCGCCGGGTGAGTCCGTGTCGGAACCGCCGCAGCCGGACAGCAGCGCGACGCATGCGAGGGCCGCGATCCTCAGGACCAGCTCCCTCATGGACCGGCGTCCCCGGACCGCAGCCGCTGCTGCCCTGATTTCATCTGCGTCTCCAACAGCCGCACGCGCAATTCCATCGAGCTGAGCTGCTGCTCCATGGCCCGCAGACGGATCTCCATGCTCGCGAACTTTCTCGCCACGTACTCCTCGACCGGGATGGGGCCGACGCCGCCGCCGCGCTTTTCGATCGGCCAGTCGGGCGGCACGCGGAACCGCAGCCCGTCCTCCGTCCGGACCTCGACGAGTTGCGTCGACGCCGCATCGTCCTGCGCCGAGGCCGTCGCGGCTCCGATCAGGACGGCGGCGAGCGCCGCCGCCATGACCGAGGCGCGCCGGGCAAGTCGCAGATCAGCCGCCCGGAGACGCATCCCCATCGCCCGGCGCGGCCGCTCCGCGAGCGCTTGATCCCGCCGCGTCCGTCGCCGTGATGCCGAGGCTCAGCACCCTGATCGTCCCGGAGAGCCCGCCCGCTTCCTCCTGGAGCCCCACGGTCGCCCGCCGGACCTGGAACATCGACGGCGAGGTTTCCAGCAGGTACACGAACCGCATCCACTCGGACAGCGACCCCTGGAACTGGAACTCGAATGCCCGGGCCTGGTAGGAGCCTGCGACCGGCTCCTCGACCGGGCGCACCTCTCCGATGACGAGGCCGCTCTTGTCGCCGAAATCCTCGATCTCTCTGAGGAGCGTCGCGAGCTCGACATCGCGCGCGCCCGCCAGGCGCAGATGCTCCTCGTACGCCGCGATGCGCGCGTCGATCTGCGGGCGCCGCTCAAGCAGCCGCCGGTGCACCTGCAGCGTATCCTCCAACTCCCGGATGTCCGCCCGGACATCCTGGATGTGCCGCCACCACGGCCCGATCGCGAGCCGGTCGAGCGCCACCAACCCGAGCGCGAACGCGCACACGAGCGCCATCAGCCGCTCGGTCGGCGATAGCGACGGCAACGAGAGCGAGGGCCGTGTCATGCCGCCGGCTCCTCCTCCTGCGGGAACGCGCACACGATCTCGAATTCGGTCAGGTACTGCTCGCCTTCCCGGCGCTTCGTCACCCTCCGCGCCTCGACCGAGGAGCAGAGTGCCGCGCGCTGAATCGCGGCCACGTATTCGAACACCTCCGGCATGTCGTTCGAGGTGCCCCGCACGATGACGTCCTGCCCCTGCGAGAACGTGAGCGCCGACCAACGCAGCGAGGCCGGGCACAGCTGCGCCAGCACGGCCACGCCTTCGAGGAGCCGGCCGCGGCTGAGCAGCCAGTGATCGATCAGCTCCAGCTGCCGGAACGTGAGCTCCAGCGCACCGGCCTGCGGCGCGGTGCGCGCGTGGGCCTCCCGCAGCGTCTCAAGATACCGCTCGCTCCGGTGCATCTTGCCGAACATCAGTCCGCTCACGAGGAGCAGCCCGAGCAGCACCTGCGCGCCCAACTCCACCAGCGCCCGCGCCCGGATCTCGAAGCCCCGGTGGAGCTTGAGCGCCGGCGGCGTCAAATCCACTTCGGTCGGCGCCAGCGCCATGCCCAGGAGACCCGCGAACGAGACGGAGGTCTCCGCGGCGCCGCCCGAAGCCTGATCGGACACGGCGTAGTCTCGAAATGGCGCGACGGCACGCACGGGGCGCTCCAGATGCTGGGCGAGGTGCGCCGAGACCTCCGGCACGCGGTCCGCCGCCCCGGTCAGGATGATCTGTCCGACGGGGGCGCCGCCTTCGGCGTCGAACGTCTCGAGCGACCGCCGGAACTCCACGGTCAGCCTGGCCGCCGCTTCGCCGCCGCCGCGCAGCTCGCCCGCGCCCAGCGTCACCGTTCGGTGGAAGGAGACGTTGCCGTTGGGGCCGAGAATGACGAGCGTCGTGGTCTCTTCCTGGATGTCCGCGACCAGCATCAGCCCGGAGCTTCCGTCCGCCTCCGGAAGCGCGCGGGCCCACTGCATGAGGCCTTCCAGCTCGAAGCCGACGGACTCCAGCGCCCAGCCCATCGCATTCACGATGCGCAGCGCCCGGTGGACCACATCCTGGTGGGAGATGATCAACATGACCCGCGAGTAGCCGGAGGGTTCGCTGTGCACGATGCTGAAATCCGTCAGGATCTCATCCTTGGCATACGGCGTGTGCTTTTCCGACTGGAGCTGGATGATGTCGCGGATCTCGCGCGGATTGGAGGACGGCAGGGTGAAGAAGCGGGTGGTGGTCAGATGCGACGGGTTCGCGACAATCACGCTCTCGGGATCGCACCCGGCGTCCCGGCACGCCTGGGCGAGCTCATCCACGACCTGCTCCGCGCTGCGCCCCTGGGTGGCCAGCGCGACGGCGGTCTCGACCTGCCATGTCCGACCCGAGCGGCGGGCTTCGAGCAGCCGGATCCCCTGCCCGTCCACGGACAGCACCGTGATCAGCCGGCGCCCCGCGCCCGTGACCCAGCGGCTCACGCCGCCGGCGAACGCGCCGGGCCCCGCGGAGCGTCCGCCGGCCATCAGCGCTCCTCCCAGGCGAGCACGCGTCCGTCCCGGTCGAAGATGCACGCGACCGACAGACCCTGCCGGCCGTCGGAGGTGACGGCCTCGATGTCCGCCGAGAAGACGTCCGACCGGACGCCCCACACGCCGTCCCGCGCCTGATCGGACAGCAGGGCGAGGTCCTCCAGGGGCACAAACAGCGCCAGCTCACCCGCGATCGCCTGCGGGGCGATGATGGGACGGTCATCGGCCGTTCCCGGCACGTCGTCTTCGCCCGCCCGGAACTGACGCACGCCCAGCACGCCCGCCGGGCTCAGTCCGGCGGCCCGCAGGATGGTCTCGCTCGCCGTGTTGATGTTGATCGTCCCCCCGCCGTAGACGGTGACGTACGGGCGGAGCCGAAGGAGCAGCTGCGGCGTCACGCCGCGCACCAGCGCCAGCTCCTCCACAACGTCAAACGGCCCGTCCTTGCACGCGTACGGCACTTCGAGACCCAGGTAGTAGAATTGCTCCGCGCCCGCCTGTCGCTGGTCGCGGTCCTCGTCCCTCCAGTCTTCGATCGCCTGCGCCACCGCGCCGGCCTGATCCGCCGGCAGCCCCCCGGCTTCGCGCACGAGGCCCGCCAGGAGCTCATGCGGCGCCGTATTCAGATTCAGCTTGCGCTCTTCGTCCGAAAGGCCGTAACGCGGCGGGCCCTCGAGCGTCCCGGGACGGATGGTGACCCGGCCGTCTCCGACGGGGCGGGCCGCGAACGCGGTTTCGCCGATCGCCCACGTCTCGTTCAGCAGATCGTAGCCCGTCGTCTCATCCTGGCCGAGCACCGCCACCGCGAGCTGGAGGCCGCCGGACGCCGCGGCGGCCGCTTCGGCCTGCCGCGCGGCGCGATTGATGACCCTGATCGCCGCGCTCCCGCGCGATCCGAGCGCCATGGCGATCATGCCCAGCATGAGCGCCGCCCACATGGCCAGGATGAACACGCTGCCGCGGCGGCCCATGTCACGCTCCGGGCGCGCCCGCGCCGCCGGACGGGATGGTGACGGTCAGCGTCCGTTCCGGCGCGGTCTCGGCGCCGGGCGAGCGCGAGGAAATCCTGATCCGCACCGCCGCCGGCGGGGTGGGCGCGCTCCATCCCTGGAGCCATTCGCCCGCGCCGTGCTCATCGATGGCGAAATACTCGAACCGCACCCGCGAGACGTGCTCCAGCACGGGCTCGCAGCTGTCCCGCATCGAGTGCCGCCGCATCCAGCGGTACGCGTGCGACGACCGGCACAGCATCCCCTGCCGCGAATCGAAAAAGTAGCTCACGCGTCCCGGCTCGCGCAGATCCTCCCCCCCGGCCGTCCCCATCGTCACCAGAGCCGGAACCGAGACGCTCTCGTAGTCGCCCTCGACCGGAATCGGCGCGAAGGGCCTCACGCGGCGCAGGTCGCGCCGCAGCCCGTCGAAGGCGAGCAGAATCCACTGGTCCTGGATGCCTCGGCTCCGGGAACGCTCCCACACGCGCAGCCCGCCGGCGAGCCCCGCGACCAGCGACGCGCTGATCAGCGCAACCAGCGCGCAGACGACGAGCATCTCGACCAGCGTCAGTCCCCCGCGCCGGGTCATGGCGCCGGCGGCGGCGTCACCCGCAGAATGGTCGCCAGCGCGTACGCATCCGTGTGGGGGCCGCGTGGCCACGTCACCGACAGCCTGACCTGGCGCAACTGCGGGCCCGCAGGATGGAGTCCGGCCTGCATCGCCCACCGGTACCGCAGGCCGCCCTCGGCGAACGTGCCGGAGGAGGACTCATCGGGCTCCCTCCCCTGCTGGGCGGCAAGTTCCGCGTCCGCCAGTTTGGATGCGGCGAACAGCTGCGCGGTCGTGCGCGCGTCGGCGACGGAGAGCGCCCTCGAGGCGGCGCCGAGCGCAGGCATCACGGAGACCCCCACGGCCGCCAGCACCACGACGGCCACCAGCAGCTCGATGAACGTCAGTCCCGCGGCGCGACCCCGCCTTGCCGGCCGGTGCGGACGGGCGGGGCTACATCGCCCAGTTCGTGACGTCATCCTCGCTCTGGACCCCATCGGGACCGAGAGAGTAGAGATCGTAATCGCGCGGCGGGTGCGTGCCGGGATACCGGTACACGTACGGGGTGCCCCAGGGATCGAGCGGCTGCTGCTCGATATAGGGGCCTTTCCAGCTGCGAGGCACGGGCGGCGAAGACGGCTGGCTCATGAGCGACTTGAGGCCCTGCTCCGTCGACGGATAGCGGCCGTTGTCGATCTCGTACATCCGGAGCGCCAGCGACAGGTTGCCCTTGATGTCGGCCGACGCGATTTGGCGGCGGGCCTCTTCGGAGCGCCCCGCGAGCCGCGGCACCACCATCGCCACCAGCGCGCCGATGATGACGACCACCAGCATCAGCTCGATCAGGGTGAACCCGCCTCGGCGAATTCGCCTCGGCGAGGCCTCGCCCGGCAGCAGCCAGGCGCATCCGCCTCGACGGCCCCCCGCCGCGCCCGTTTGGCTCATCATCGGCTCCTCGTGTTCGCCATCCCGGTCATCCGAACACCGCCTCGATCCGCGACGCGGATGCCGACCGGACATTCGCACGTCATACAATCGTACCCAATTCGAAGATGGGAAGCAAGACGGCCATCACGATCCAGCCGACGATCGCGCCGACGAGCAGCACCATGGCGGGCTCCAGGAGCGCCGCCGCCACCTGGAGATTGCGGTCCATGTCCCGCTCATGAAACGCCGCGACCTCCGACAGCGCCGGCCCCGCGCGGCCCGCCTCCTCGCCCACGGCCACGGTGTTGATGACGAACGGCGTCATGCCCGGCACCTCGTTCAAGCTGGCGGCGAGCGTGGTCCCCTGTCTGAGCAGTTCCGGCAGGCGCCCCAGATCGCGCCTGATCACCGGATGGCGCACAACCGTCATCGCAACCTCCACCGCCTGGAGAATGCTGATCCCGTGATCCAGGAGGAGTCCGAACGAGCGGCAGAAACGCGCCAGCTCCACCTGATAGATGATGGAGCGGGCCACGGGCACCCGCAGCGACACCCGGTCGAGCGCGTCGCGGAGGCCCACACCCGGCATCCGCCACGCGAGGCCCGCAATGCCGGCCGCGGCCACGACCCCCGCCCAGAACACCGGCTGGGACATCGTCTCGCTCGTCGCCAGGAGCAGCCGCGTCGCCAGCGGCAGCCGCTCGCCGAACCCCTCGAAGAGCTTGAGCAGCCGCGGCATGACGAAGCTGAGCAGGAATACGACCGTCCCGAATCCCGCCACGCCGACGAACATCGGATAGGCGAGCGCCGACTGGAGCTTCGCGCGGAGCGCGTCGTCCCGGTCCGCCTGCGCCGCGAGACGGTCGAGCACGGTGTCGAGGACGCCCCCGACCTCCCCCGCCCGGACCAGGCTGACATAGAGCGGCGGGAACACCTGCGGATAGGTGCGCATGGCTTCCGAGAGGATCTCGCCGCGCCGGACGGCGTCGGCCACCGACACGAGGACGGGCCGCAGCGCACTCGAGCTCGTCTGCTCCGCCAGGATGCCCAGCGACCGAAGGAGGGGCACCCCCGAGCGGATGAGGCTGGCGAACTGGCGGGTGAAGATGTTCAGATGCGCGCGCCGCACCCGGCGGCCGCGGCGCGGGCTCGCGCCGCGGATTCGAGCCGCCGCCGCCGACTCCTCGTCGATCCTGACCGGGGTGTAGCCGAGCCGCGCGAGGTGCGCAAACGCCGCCTCGCGGCTCTCCGCGTCCACGCGGCCCTCGACCACGTCCTTGGGCCCGTGCTTGGCGGTGTAGCGGAAGGTCGGCATCGACGCGCGCGGCGGCGGGGTCAGGACCCGTCGTCCTGGATGACCCGGAGCAGCTCCTCCATCGTCGTCAGCCCCGTCCGCACCTTCTCCTCGCCGTGCTGGCGCATGGGCCGCATCCCGAGCTCGGCCGCGCGCCGGCGGACCACGTCCAGCGAGGCGCGCTCCAGGATGAGCTCCCGGATCGGCTCGGACATGACGAAGAATTCATAGATCGCCGTCCGGCCGAGGTAGCCCATCCGGTGGCACTCCTCGCAGCCGCGCGGGCGGCCGTCCGCCTTGCAGTGGGCGCAGAGCGTCCGCACGAGGCGCTGCGCGATGATGCATTCGATCGAGGAGGCGATCAGGTACGGATCCACCCCCATGTCCATGAGGCGCACCAGCGCGCTGACCGCGTCGTTCGTGTGCAGCGTCGAGAACACCAGGTGGCCTGTCAGGGCGCACCGCACCGCCAGCTCCGCCGTTTCCAGATCGCGCACCTCGCCGACCATCATGACGTCCGGATCGTGCCGCAGCATGCTCCGGAGCCCCTGCGCGAAACTCAGGCCGATCTCCGGATGCACCTGGACCTGCGTGACGTGCGCCATCTCGTACTCCACGGGGTCTTCGATCGTGATGATCTTACGCTCCTCGGTATTGATGCGCTTGAGGCACGCGTAGAGCGTCGTCGTCTTGCCGCTGCCGGTCGGGCCCGTGACGCAGATCAGCCCGTGGGGTTTCCGGATCATCCGCTCCAGGAGCGCCAGGTCCTGCTCCTGGAACCCGAGCTCCGCGAAGTCGAGCAGCATCTGGTTGGGCAGAATCCGGATCACGACGCTCTCGCCGGCCGGGGTGGGGAGCGTCGCGATGCGCAGATCGAGCTTCTCCTTCCCGATCTTCACGCTCGCCCGGCCGTCCTGCGGCAGGCGCCGCTCGACGATGTTCAGGTTCGAGAGCACCTTGACGCGCGAGATGATGGCCGGAAACAGCTCCCTGATGGCCGGCGGCACGTCCACCTGCTCCAAGAGGCCGTCGACCCGGTAGCGCAGCCGCACCGTCCCGCGGTACGGCTCCAGGTGGATATCCGTCGCGCGCCGCTGGTGCGCTTCGAGGATGAGCTGGTTGACGAGCTTGATCACCGACGCGTCGCCCGCCAGGTGCTCGATGTCTTCCAGGGACTCCTCCGGCACCGCCGGGGACGCGCCCGGCTGCCTCGCGCGGTCCGCGACGATGCGGTCCACCGTATCCGCGCCGAGCCCGTAGTGCCGCTTGAGCGCGTCCAGGATCTCCGCCTCGGTCGCCAGCACGGGCTCGATCTTGACCCGCCGCTCGAGCGCCAGCCCCAGATCGTCGAGCAGCCGCAGGTCCTGCGGGTTCGCGATGGCCACCCGCAGGGTCCCGTCCGCGAGCGACAGCGGCATGACCTTGAAGTGCAGCGCCACTTTGAGCGGGACCTGCGCGAGCGCCTCTCGCTCGATGCGCATCTCGCGCAGACGGACCGTCGGCAGGCCGTAGACCGCCCCCGCCGCCTCCAGGAGCGCCTCCGGCTTCACCCAGCCTCGCTCGAGAAGGATCGCGCCGAGGAACTGCTGGTCGCTGGTCTGCAGTTTGAGGGCGTCGGCGAGCTGCTCCTCGGAAATGAGGCGCTGCTCCACCAGCTGCCGTCCGAGCCGTTGGGTCGTCGTGGTCATGCGCGTTCCGTTCCCGGGGCCTCCGGCAGCGCCCCGATCATATAGAACGCCTCCTCGGGGCGGTCGTCCACGCCGCCCGAAAGAATGCGCTCGCACCCCGCCAGCGTCTCCTCCACCGTCACGTACCGGCCCGGCACGCCCGAGAACACCTCCGCCACGATGAACGGCTGCGTGAGGAAGTTCTGCAGCCGGCGCGCGCGCTCATACAGCGTCCGGTCCGCCTTCGAGAGCTCGTCCACCCCGATCACCGACGCGATGCGCCGCAGCTCCTCGTAGCGGCTGAACGTCCGCACGACGTCCGTCGCGATCCGGTACTGCCGCTCCCCCACGACGTCCGGGTCCAGGTTGCCCGAGGACGACAACAGCGGGTCGATGCAGGGATAGAGCCCCATCTGCACCCGCTCGCGCGAGAGCACGATGATCGAGTCCAAATACGTGAAGATCGTGACCACGGCCAGGTCCGTCAGGTCGTCCGCGGGCACGTACACGGCCTCGATGGCCGTGACGGAGCCCGCCCCCTCCGCCGTCCGGATGCGCTCGTGGAATTCGCTCACCTCCGAGGCCAGCGTCGGCTGGTACCCGGTCTCGGAGGGCACGCGCCCCAGCAGGGTCGAGATTTCGGCCCCTGCCTGCACGAATCGGAAGATGTTGTCCACGAAGAACAGCACTTCCTTGTTCTGCCGCTGGATGTACTCGGCGAGCGTCACGCCGGTCGAGGCCACGCCGAAGCGCGCGCCGGGCGGCTCGTTCATCTGGCCGTACACGAGCATCCCCTTCTCGAGCACCTTGTGCTGCGAGAGCTCGTGATACAGCTCGTTCCCCTCGCGGATCCGCTCCCCCACCCCGGCGAACACGAACGCGCCGTGGTGGCGCTCGACGATGTGCTGGATGAGCTCCAGAATCAGCACGCTCTTGCCGAGCCCCGCGCCTCCCAGGATGCCCGTCTTGCTCCCTTTGACCAGCGGGAACAAGAGGTCGATGATCTTGATGCCGGTTTCCAGGACCTCCGGCCGTGCTCCCGCATGCGCGCGCGGGAGCTGGTGGCGGGTCTTGAGCACTCGGCGGATGGGCCAGCGCTCTCCGGCCTCCAACGCGCCCTGCCGGTCGATCGGCTCGCCCAGCACGTTCACGATCCGCCCGTACGACCCTTCGCTGATCGGGATCTCGATGGACAGCCCCGCCCGCGTGACGGCGGCGCCGCGCCTCAGATTCTGCGTCGAGCTCATCGCAATGCCGCGGACCACCTGCCCCGGCAGATGCTCCGCCACTTCCAGCACGAGCCGGTGCTCGTCCCCCGTCCGGGACTCAAGCACCTCATAGATCTCGGGCAGCGTGTCGCCGTCCGGAAACTTCACGTCCACGACCGGCCCCTGCACGCCGATGACCCAGCCGTCCGCGCCCGTCTTCCCGTTCATGGGGCCTCCCCGGGCGCCGGACGCTCATCGCGCTCCTTGATCTTCCGGTAGAGGAGCTGGGCCGCGAAGATTTCCCGCATGCTCCGGTCAATGACCTCGTGGCGCGCCCGAAAGTACTGCTGCTTGAGCTTCTTGCCGAGCCGCAGCAGCTCCTGATAGCTTCCCTCCAGGTGCATCGCGCGGGCGGCCAGCTCCGCGAGCCGGCTGAGCGCAAAGATCTCCTCCAGGCGCTGTCCGATCCAGTGCCAGACCACGTATTCGACGATCTCGGACGGATGGGACTCCCACAACACGTCTTCGAGGCTGAAGACGGGCTTGTCCTGCCCGATCCAGGCCGTGCACGGCAGCAGCGTTTCCGCCACGACGCGCTGCACGGAAAAGGAGACCGGACGCGGGTAGACGACGATGAGCCTCCCGCACGTCCCGTCCCGGACCTGCTGCACCGCGTGATCGCGCACCGCGTGCGCCAACCCCACGCGGGTCGCGTCTTCGATGCCCGGGAACGCGGCAAAGCCCCCGCCGCGCGCGTCGCGCAGGGTGTTGAGCCCGCGCTCCCCGATCACGCTGAGCGACGCGCCGGGACCGCCCTCATGCAGGCCGCCGAGCACCACCTGCGTGTTCAGCCCGCCCAGGAGCCCGGCGTCCGAGGTGACCATGATCACCCCGGTCCGCTCCGAGGCCGGCCGGACGAACGGATGGTCCACCACGCTCATGTCGATCGCCCCGAGGATCTCGCGGGCGGCGGCGCCCAGCCCTTCGAACTTCCCGGTGTGCCGCTGGAGCTGGTAGAAGCGCGACGCGGCGATGCCCTTCATGACGTCGATCGCCTTGGCGAAGTCGCCGTTGAACTGCACGTCATGCTTGAGGCGGATCAGCGGGATCATGCGCCGCCCCCCGCCTGCTGCACGTACTCCTCCAGCGCCGCGCCAAGCTCGCGCTTGAGACCCGGGGTCAGCACCTGCTTCTGGCGGAGGTCGCGGAGGATCTCCGGATGCGCGGTCTTCAGCCACGCGTAGACCTCGCCCTTGAAGCGCCGGCGGAACCGCGGCAGGCCGTCGAGCAGGCCCTGGCGGATGGCGAACAGGAGCACGATCTGCTCTTCCATCGGGGACGGGGCCGCTTTCGGCTGCGTGAGCAGCTCCGTGATCACCTGCCCGCGCTGGACCTTCGCGGACGCTTCGGCGGAGAGCTCCGCCTTCATCGCGGTCATGCGCAGCAGCTCCTGGTACTGCAGATACTCCAGGCGCAGTTTCGCGCTCACGTCCTTCAGCGCCATCGGCTGCGCGCGGTTGCCGATGCGCGACACCGACAGCCCGAAGTCGATCGCCGGCTTGAACCCTTGCTGGAACAGCGGCGTGCTGAGATAGATCTGGCCGTCCGTGATGGAAATCAGGTTCGTCTGGATGTACCCGGTGATGTCCCCCTGGATCGTCGGCACCACGGGAAAGAAGGTGATCGTGCCCCCGCCGAACTCCTCGATAAACCGGCCCGCCCGCTCCAGCAGCTGGGAGTGGATGTAGAAGATGTCGCCCGGATACGCCTCGCGGCCCGGCGAGCGCTCCAGCAGCAGCGACAACTGCCGGTACGCCCAGGCGTGCTTGCCGAGGTCGTCGAAGCCCACGAACACGTCCCGGCCCTGCGCCGCGAATGACTCGGCCAGGGCGGCCGCCGCGTACGGCGCCAGGTACTGCTCCCCGAGCGGGGCGGACGCGATCCCCGCCACGGCCACCGTGTAGGCCATCGCGCCGCGCTCGCGCAGCAGCCGCACGGTCTTCATGAACGACGACTGGCTCTGGCCCACCGCACAGTAGATGCAGACGACGTCCTTGCCCTGCTGATTGAGGATCGTGTCGGTAATGATCGTGGTCTTGCCCGTCATCTGATCGCCGATGATCAGCTGCCGCTGCCCTTTGGCGATCGGGAACCCGGCGTCGATCGTGCGCACGCCCGTCTCGAGCGCCTCCCGGACGGGCTGGCGCTCCATGACGCCGGGGGCCTCCCCGAAGATCGGCCGCGTCCCCGTCGCGTCCACCGGCCCTGCGCCGTCCACCGGCTCTCCCAGACTGCTCACGACGCGCCCCAGGAACGCCTCGCCCGTCGGGATGGTGAACGGCTCGCCGCGGGAATGCACTTCATCGCCCGCCCGCACGCCCGCCTTCTCGCCGAAGACCAGGACGAACACATCCTGTTCCGTGTACCCCATCACCATGCCCCGGCCGCCCCGGGGAAATTCCACCATCTGCCCGTTCATGCACGACGGCAAGCCCTTCACCCGCAGGATGAACTCGCGGACCGAGCGGACGTGGCCGATCTCCCGCACGTCGAAGCGCACGCGCGTGTCCGTCGCGGTCTCGCTCACGTCGGCCATCGTCTCCTCACCCCTCCGCCGCGTCCCGGATCTCGCGGACCGCCTGCTGGAGTTTCGACGCCAGCGTCCCGTCCAGGACCACGCTGCCCATCACCAGCATCAGGCCCGCCAGGAGCTCGGGGGCCGTCTCCTCGCGCAGCTCGACGCCCCGGCCGAGCAATGCCTTGAGCTTCCGCTCCAAGGCCTCGCGCTCCCGCGCCGTCAGCGCGAACGCCGCCCGCACCGTCACGGCGGTCGTGTCCGGGTCGTGGCGCATGCGCGGCCATTGCTCCATGCCGTCCTGGAGCAGCTCTTCGACCCACGCGCCGTGGATCTGCTGCCTGAGCGCAGGCGGAAGGAGGCGCCGGACGATCTCGGCGGCCTGCTGGACGGCGCGCGCCGCCGCCGACTGCTCAAGCTCCCGCTTCATGGCCTCGCGGGACTGCACGGCCTTCTGCACGATGCGCTCCCCCTCCTCCCGCGCGTCGGACAGGAGCCGCTGGCGCGTCGCGTCGATCTCCTGGAGCGCTTCCGCCCGCATGCGCTCAGCCTCCTCGCGCGCCTTGACCAGCTGCTGCTGGTACTGGCGCTCGGACTCCTCCAGCCGCGCCTTGAGTTCATCTTGGCGCGCGAGATAATCCCGGCTCAGCTCCTGCAGGTGCGCGGTGGCCGAGGTCGCGTAGCGCCCGAGCACGCGGCGCAACACCACCAGCAGCGCGACCGCGAACGACGCGAGCGCCACGACCAGCACGATCGCCGTCAGCATGGCTTCCAGCCTCCAAGACACGACGTCCCCGCTCTTCCCCGGCCGTTCCCGTTCAAGCCGGCGATTGAGCAGGTTTGAGCATCCTTGAGCATTCTTGAGAATGCCCTATACAACTGTACCTGAAAATAAGAGCGTCTTTCAATACCTCCCTGCCAAACCTCCTGGCATAAAAAATGTGCGCCGGGCAGCCCTGTCCGAGCCCCCGGCATGCATGCGTCATAGCGTTTCTGCGAGATGCGAACCCGATCCAGTGCGAGTTCAGGACGCCGTAAACAATTGCCAGATCACGAGAAACGCGACAATGGTCAGCGATTCGATGAAAATCAGCGTAATGGTCATGGCGGTGAACACCTTCGGCGCTGCGGAGGGGTTGCGCCCCAGCGCGCCGATGCTGGCGTAGCCGGTCGCCGCCATGACCAGCGCCGGGCCCAGAATGGAAATCGCGAAGATGATCGTCAGCGCCAAGTTGCGGCTCATGAGGCGTCTCCCGCTGGATCCACGATCGCGATCACGCTGTCGCGCGCCACCTTCACCACGCCGCGCAGGATCGGAATCGGTTCGTCATCGACGAAGATCGTGCCGGGCAGGAGCCGCGACAGGAGCGGCTGGTGGAACGGCAGGACTTCGAACACGCCCGCTTCGCCCGGCAGGACGACGGAGGAAGCGTCGCCTTCGAAGATGACCTCCCGGGGGCTCACGATCGCCACAGCCAGCATGGTGGCTCAGATCCTCTCAGCTGCCCGGGGTCCGTCCGGACCCGGGTGGCGCGCCCGGGGTTCCCAACGGCTCTTCGGATACCCCGCCGCGCCCGGGATAGGCCGAGTGCCTGAGCGCGGCCAGGTCCCGGCTTCCTGCGGAGCGCCGGTTCCAGGTGAGGAAGAACTGTCCGCCCAGAAGCCCGACGAAGATCAGGATCAGGAAGATCACCAGCCACGTTGTCGTGGTGGAGGGCGCGTCCGACTTGAGCGGGGATTCCTCCAGCATCTCGGGCACCGGCGGGCCGCCGACGAACGTCAACAGTTTCTCCATGCGCGCGAGGTCCTCTTTGATTTCTTCCAGGATCTGCACATGGTGGCGGTACGCGCCGATGCGCCCCTTGCGGCTCAGCGTCTCATCCGACTGGATCGCCACGATGTCGTCCAGCCTCCCATAGACGCTCTCGCCGAGCTGTTTCGCCGTCGGATAATATTCGGTGTCTTCCAAGCGGCTGAGCAGCAGGCCGGTATACGAGCGCAGGGAATCGATGTCGGCCTGCCCGATGAACCACACGTCCCGGAGCGACACCTGGAAGACGCGGGTTTCTTTCGGGCCCAGCGCCACCGCGTCCTTGAAGACGTAATAGGCCCCGCGCGCGTCGTCGTACTCGAGTTTGAGCTCGCCCGTCGCCAGGATATCTCTCGGCGTGACCTCTTTCGGCAGGTCGATTTTCACCGGGATGATCTGGCTCTCATCGGCGGAGGGATTGACGGCGACGACCGACAGCGTGACGGGCTCCCGCTCGGCCGCCCAGACCGCGGCCGGGCCCGCGCCCCCGCCGAGCAACACCAGCCCGGAGAGCACGCGGAGCGCCGCGCCTGCCTGAGCCTGCCGCCACTTACTGGTAGATGACGTGCACGACCGGTGCATCCACGCCTCCGTACTGCCGCTCCATGAGGATCTGCATCACTTCGGTGGTTCCCTGCACGGCGTCCGCCTTCTTCCGGATGTCCTGGACGCTCGCGGATTCATCCAGCGCTTTGCCCACGATCTGGGAGAAATCATACCCCATGTTGTCGCCCGCGAGCGCCCTCAGCTGATCCGCGACCTCGTTGATCGTGGCCCGCATCTGCCGGGACGAGCCCTGCGACTCGATGGCCTTGGCCACCTCGCGCGGAAGCGCGTCGACCTTCGTGTTGAGGCCGTTCAACAGCTCGACGATGTTGGTCCCGGCCCCGAAGGAATTGCTGAGGACCCGCATCAGGTTGAACACGTCGCCCACGATGCCCTTCACGCCCGCCTGTCCGGCGACGAGGCCTTCCAAGGTCGAGAGCGTGGTGGACTCCACGATGAACGCGCCCGCTTCGAGGTTCTTGACCGGCGGCCCTTCCAGCAGCGGGTGCTCGAACACCTCCGCTTCCACCACCACGCTGACGAACTTGCCGGCGACGAACGGCGGGCTGTTGATCTCCGGAATGACATAATTGTACACTTCGGGCCGCTCCGGGTTCGGCGACATCGGCTCGAACTGCGCGATGACGACCTCGCTGCCCTTTTGGTCCAGCGTCGTCACCGTGATGAGCGGCACCAGGCCCTCGAACGCCCGGTAGGACAGCACCACGTCCCTGTCGCCCAGCAGGACCGTGTCGGGCAACATCAGGCGGCCGGCGAACTTCTTGTTCACGGCTTCCAGCTGCACCGCCTGCTCTTCGAGCTGCTCGCCCGCTTCGCGGATGTTCGCGGCCTCCTGGCTCAGCAGGGCGATCTGCTCGCCTGTCTTCGTTTCGAAGTCGTCGATGGCGTCTTGAATGATGTCGCTCTGAGCATCCAGCTGCGTCTGGATCTGATTCGACACCTGCGAGAGCGGAATGTCGAGCTTCGTGTTCACGGTGTCCTGCACCTCCTGGAGCTTCTTCTCCGTCGTGATCGTGAAGGTCCGCGGCGTGACGAACACGCCGCCCGTGGCGATCGAGATGGTCGTCACCACGTTGTAGACCTTGCCGCCGACGAGTCCCGTCGGGGGGTCCCAGGTGAAATTGTAGAAGCCCTGGGCATCCGGAGCCGCGTTGTTCGTGAACTGCCGGATCAGCGTCCCGGTGTCGTAGAACTTGATGTCGCAGGCCACGGCGCCCGGCACCGTCGAGCCGTCGCGCCGCAGCGTTGAGGCGATGCTCACGCGGTCCACCCCCGGATCGTAGGCGAGCTCCGTCACCGCTTCCCAGATGTGCACCACCTGCGTCTCCATGAAGACCTGGATGGTCTGGTCGCTGTCCGCGACAAAGTTCACCGTCTGATCGCCGTACTCCACGCGGGTCCAGGTAACCTCCCACGCGCCGTACGGGTGGTCCCGCACGATCGGCGAGGAGAGGCCGGACGCCGCCCACCCGTCCGTCGAAGTGACGCTCAGCTGGTCCAGGTTGTTGTTCGTCAGGAGGTCCCGAATCTGCCATGTAATGATGTAATAGTCGATGGTGAAGTCCCCCGGCGAGGCGCTGCGGCCGTACGCCGGGTCCAGCGGGTTGGAGATCCGCACCCGTGCCGTCGCGGAGCGGTCATCCGGCACCGTCCATAGGAAGCTCCCCGTGTTCGGCACGATGCCGTCGTCCGGGGTGCCGCTCGACTCGCTGATCGCGCCGTACGTGCTGCCCCCGTCCGTCGAGTACTCGATGAGCGTGTTGGCCATCGTCCCATCCCACGTCCAAGTGATGAGCCGCTGTTCATTCGTGACCCAGCGCTCTCCGCCCAACGGGCTGCCGATCTGGAACGCCCCGTGGATCTTGAACGTGTTCGAGACGTCGAAGACGGCCGAGTCGTTCGGATCGCTGATGCGGATGAGGCAGGCGTCCGAAATGCCGTTCGGAATCACCCAGTCGAACGAGCCGTCGTTGTCCACGATGCCGTCATCGACGGTTCCCTCGCCTTCCTGAATCGGCTGGTAGGTCGTGCCGCCGTCCGTCGAGTATTCGATCAGGGCGGTCGGGATCGCCCCGCCCCACGTCCAGCTCACTGTCTGAGTCGAGTCCACCGCCACCGCGTTGCCGGTGAAGAGCGGATCCGCCACCGTGAATTGCCCCATGATTCTGAAATTCGCCCCGGAGTCGTCGTACACGCCCGTGTCGGCCGCGTCGATCACGCGCACCCGCACGTTCGGCGAGGGCAGGTCGGGGATCGGGTCCCACGTGTACACGGTGTTCCCGTTCGGCGTGTTCGCGTACGCCGCTTCGATGACGTACGGCGACGCCGCCGTGTACGGGAAGCCGGGATCGACCGCCATCGTCGAGTAGGCGATCAGCTGGACCGTCGGGACGTTCCCCGTCGTCGTCCACTCGATCGTGTCGCTGAGGCCGATCCGGTAGTTTTCACCGCCGTCCGGACGGGTGACGAGGAACCGAGCTTTGATCTTGAACGGGTCGTCGGACACGTCGTTGGCGTCGGCATCCAGGCTGCTCCGGACTCGGATCTTCACGATTGGCGAGGTCGTGATGTCATCCGGCACCGTCCACTGGTGCAGCCCGTTGTTCGGCAGGGGCACGCCGCCGTTCAGGAAAAAGGTCTGGGCGCCGAAATCATCCTTTGAGTACTCCAGCAGCACGTCCGTCACGCTCCCGTTCCACGTCCAAGTGATGTTGTAGGGGTCGCCCTTCACCAGCTCGAGCCCGCTCGCGTTCGGCGTCAGCACCCGGAAGTAAGCTTTGATCTTCCCGTTGAAGTCGGAGACATCGAACGCGGCCGCGTCGTTGGCATCGCTGACTTTGACCTTGAACTGGGCCGTGATGGTGTCCGGGACGGAGGGCCAGGGCCACGTCCGCTCCACGTCCGCCGCGCCCGCGTTGCCGGCGGACGCCGCGAGCTCATAGGGGAATGTCGAGCCCCCGTCCACCGAGTACTGGATGCGGGCCGACGGGACGTTCGCGCTCGTCGCCGTCCAGCGGATCGTCTGCGACGTCCCCACGTCCCACTTGTCCGAGGTCGTGTTCGGCGCCACCACCGTGAAACCGGAGCGGATGAAGAAGTCCGGGGAGTCGTCGAACGCCGCCGCTTCATCCGCCGGATACGCCACCCGCACCTGCGTGGTCACCGGTCCTGTCGCCAGCTCCGCCTGATCAGGAACCGGCCAGTCATGCTGGCCGTCGTTCGCCGTCCCCATGACGATCGGAATTCCGGGTCCCGAGAAGCCGTCCTTGGAGTAGTACAGATTGACCGTCGCGTTTAATCCCTGCCGGTCCCAGGTGATGGTATGCGTCCGATTCGCGAGCACGGTTTGGTTCGCCGTTGGAGATGTCACCGTGAATGACGGGATGATCGAGAACGTCGCCGAGACATCGACAACGAGCGGCTCCGAGACGTCCGAAATCCGCACGGTCACGTTGGTTGAGACGATGCCGGCGACGTTCGGAATCGTCCACGGGTAGCCGGTGTCGCCGCTGCCCGCCGGGTAGCTGTCCACGATCGAATTGTAGGTCGACCCGCCGTCGGTCGAGTAGCTCAGACGAATGCTCGCAAACGAGCCCGTCTTCGACCATCGGATGTTGTTCGCCGTCCCGACCCGCCACTTGTCCGTCCCCTGCGGGGTGAGCAGCGTGACGGATCCCACGATCTTGAAGACCGGGGAGATCGCGAACACGTTCGTGGGATCCGCGTTGTTGATGATGCGCACCCTGGCATTCGACGTCAGCGTATCCGGTACCTTCCAGGGGAACCCGACGGCGCCTTGGGACGCGTCATACGCGGTCGCCTGCGTCCCCACCGAGTCCTCCACCACCGAATAGTTGGAGCCCCCATCCGTGCTGTACTCGATCCGTACCGTCGGGAAGTTCCCCTTCCGCGTCCACTTGATGCTGTAAATAGTGTCCACGACGAGCAGCTCGCTGGCGGTCGGGGCATCGACGGCCAGCGCCCCCCGGATGGTGAACGGGTTGTCCGACACGTCCGTGACCGCCGGTTCGTTGGCATCGGTGACGCGGATCAGCGCCTGCCCGGTGATCGCCGTGTCGGGAATCGTCCACTGCGAGTACGTCCCGCTGCCGGCGCCGGTGGAGGCGACCACGGTGCTCCAGGTCGACCCGTTGTCGATCGAATACTCGATCAACACGTTCGCGATGACGCCCTGCGCCTGCCACTGGATCGACGGCTGATCCCCGACGATCAGGACCTCGGAGCCGGTGTTCGGATAGGTCACGGTCACCTTCCCGCGCACGCTGAAATCATTCTGAGACATGTCCGAGACCACGAGACTCGGATCGGCGTGCAGCGTCGTGATCCGCACCCGCGCATTGTTCGTGGTGACCGCGGTCGCGGGGATCGTCCAGTCGTAGAACCCGGCCCCGGAGGGCGTGGAGCCCGTGATCTGCGTCCAGGTCGAGCCGCTGTCGGAGCTGTATTCCAGCTTCACGTTGCCCAGCGTGCCGGTCGGCGTCCACAGGAAACGCGGCGTGTCCCCGACTTCGAAGATTTCGCTGCCGTCCGGATACGTGAGATCGATCCGCCCCTTGATCTTGAACGCGTTCGCGGAGGCGTCGTACACGGCGCCGTTGTTCGTATCGACGACCTTGACGCGCAGCTGCGTTCCGATGCGGTCGGGCACCGTCCACCCGAGACTGCCCGCGCTGCCGCTGATGGGACCGCCGGTATTGATCAGGTTCGGATACGTGGACCCGTTATCGGTGGAGTAGTACAGATCCACCGTTGGGATGTTGCCAAAGGTGGTCCACTGGATTGAGTAGCCGTCGTTGACCACCATTTCGATGCCCGACGCGTCCGGTTGGCTCAGGACGATCTGGCCCTTGACCGTGAACGGATTGTCCGACTCATCCGCCACCGCCGCCAGAGACTCGTTCTCGATCTTGATCTTCGCCTGGTTGCTCGTCGGCACCGACTGCAGAATCGTCCAGGAGTAGCTCCCATCGGAAGCCGTGATCCCCGTCGCGATCGTCGTCGGGTACGTCGAGCCCCCGTCTGCCGAGTACACGATCTTCAGCGTTTGGCCCGCGGCGTCCAGGTCCCCCTTCGCCGTCCACGTGATGTCGTAGGGCGACCCCACGTCCCACGACTCCGTCCCCGCGTTCGGCGCCGTCACCGTCACCGCCCCCCGCACCTCGAACAGCCCCGCCCCCTCGTTCAACGTCGCGCTCTGGTGCGCCGGGTCGTACACCCGCACCTTGCCTTCCGTCGAAATCGCCGCCGGCGTCGGGTTCCATGTGTAGCTCCCCGAGTTGTTCACCAGCCCCGGCCCCACGTCCTGCCAGCTCGAGCCCCCGTCCAGGGAGTACTCCAGCCGCACCTGGCTCAACCCCGTCGCCGTCCCCTTGTCCCATTGAATCACATAGCTCGACTCCGCCGGCACCACGTTCCCGCTCTCCGGCTGCAGCACGTTCAGCACCGCCACCAGGCTGAAGTTCGCCGACTCATCGTTCACGATCGTTTCGTACGCCGGGTCCGCGTCCGCGACTTTGATCCGGTACTGGCCGCCCACCGCGTCCGGCATCGCCGCCCATGGATAGCTGTACGGCCCCGGCGAACCCGCCGCCACCGTCGCCAGCGTCGTGTACGTTGAAC
>DASWKB010000021.1:0-33453 GCA_036396895.1 bacterium
AGGTGCTGGCAGACAGCAACGCTGGGTTTCAGCCGTTTGGATTCGCGGGTGGGATTTACGACCAGCACACGAAGTTGACGCGCTTCGGGGCCAGGGACTACGATGCTCACATCGGGAGGTGGACGAGTAAGGATCCGATTCTATTTGCAGGTGCTCAATCCAATCTTTTCGATTATGGCATCAATGATCCTATCAATACATTTGATCCATTAGGTCTGCGCAGAAAGTTCCGAATGGAATCTGGGGTTCATGGGGGTGTCGGTTATATCGTGATTGGAGGGGGAGTCACCCATGTCAGGGTCAGAGATTTGGAAAATAATGAGGTGGCGGATTATCTAGTTTCAAACTTTGGGTTCGGTGTAGGCTTACCTAGTTTTGGCATTACAAGTAAACCCATTGAATTTGTGGTTGAAGATTGCCAAACGACAGTGAATGATTTCACTGGTTATGGCTATTCTGGTGGCGGATCGCTGATAGTGGGAGGGGGGGTTACCATTGGCGGTGGGATGCAGGTCCCGGGTGGGCCATTTCTTCCAGGAAAGGTCATTGATATTAACTACGGAAGCGTAACAATTGGAGTGTCACATTCTATCACCTTTTGGAATAGGATTGATTAGATGGAGCAGTTCGCACTAAGAGTTGTTAGTTTGGTCATTTCAGGTCTAGGAATATTCATTATAGCGAGGCCAAGAACTGTTGCATCCAAGCTTCAGTTATTTTATGCACGGTATCCTATCATCAAACACGTCAATGCTAGGCAGCTACAGAGCAGATCCGTTCCACTTTTAATTTTAGGATTAACACTTGTGATAGTTGGAATCATCTGTTTTCTGTCCTGACTATGTAATCCTGTAAATATGACTACTCGCCGTCGAGCCAAAGAATGATACTAACAACCTCCTCAGCCAGGGCATTCTGACTTCAGTCGCGATCCGCTCTTGCGAACCGTCCAGTTCGACTACGACGCCGCGGGGCGCGTCACCCGCCAGGTCCTGCCGGAAACAATCTGGGACGCTCTAGGGAACTGATCGAGAGAGAATAAGTTGCGAAGGATTTCCCCCTGGATTTTACTCCGCACTCTGTACTCTGCATTTGGCACGGTCTCATGACGCGCCCCCCCGCCCCGCGCCCCGCGTCCCATCCCTGTTCCAGCCTCCAGCATTCGAACTGTGATGGAGTCCCACGTTACGCGTTTCACGTTACGCGTTACGCGACCTGGATAAACCCTGATAATTCCAGCTTCCAGTTTCCAGCTTCCAGCCTCCAGCCTCCCGCCAACCCTCAGGCTTTTCAATCCGCAATCCGCAATCCGGAATCCGCAATTCACACACTCCGCACTCCACACTCCCCACGCGCCATCATCCCTCCCATCTGACCTGGCCCCAGGACGTTGGGAGCCTTATCAGATCGTGTGTGCATCAGATATACTTAAATGGACAAAGGATACGCACGTTGTGGGGCGCCCTCAGCCCACCCACAAACTGGATGGAGCCGATGCGTGATCGGAGGGGGTCCTTATATCTTGTGTCCTACGTCTTTCTCACCGTGCTGAGTCTGGGGCTCGCGGTCGGGTTCGGACGAAGCACCGTTGAGCTCCGCTCCTCCCAGCGGGCCCTCGAGCAGACGCAGGCCTTTTACCTGGCGGAAGCGGCCGTGGACCGCGCGCTGGTCAATCTCCGCAGCGGGATCACAGACTCGATCTACGACACCGGGCTCGGCAGCGGCGCCTACGCCGCCACCATCGTGTCCCCGGAACCGAACGTCTATCAAGTGACCGGCGAGGGCAAGGACACCTCCGGCAACCTCCGCACCATCGAAACGACCACCCACGTTGTGCCGGAATCGGTCTTCCAGTTCGCGCTCTTCGGCGACCAGAACGTCTCCGTGAGCGGCAGCGCCGTCACGGACAGTTACGATTCCTCGCTCGGCGATTACGGCTCCCAGACGCCGGGTGAGAACGGCGATATCGGCACCAATTCGACGGAGGTCGGCTCAGTCGACGTGTCCGGGAGTATCGCGGTCAACGGCCAGGCGTTCGTCGGCCCGGGCGTGGCCGACCCCGAGTCGATCGTCACCGGCGGCGGCACCACGCTGATCACCGGCGAGCCGCCGGTCGTCTCCATGCCGGGCACCATCGACATGCCCCCGGTCGTCGTGCCGGAAACGCTCTCCTGCACGCCTCTCACCGTCAACGGTAACGACACGGTGACGCTCTCTTCGGCGGTCGGCGAGTACTGCTTCACGGACGTGGACGTCGAGGGCGGCGGGACGCTGACGTCGGACGGCCCCGTGACGGTCTATCTGACCGGAAACCTTCATGCCGCCGGCAATACGGCGATCGGCGTCGAGCATGACCCGACGCAGATGCTCTTCCTCGTCACCTCATCCAGCGAAGGCGCCACGATCGAGGGGACGATCACCGGCTCCAGCGCCTTCTACGGCGCGCTCTACGGCCCCGATGCCACCATCACCATCACGGGGAACGCCGAGGTGTACGGCTCCATGATCGCCGGATCGGTGGATCTCTCCGGCAGCGCCGAACTCCACTACGACGAGGCGCTCCAGTCCCTCATGACGATCCCGGGCTCGTACTTGACCTCCGTGCTGTACTGGCGTGACGTCGAGCCTTGAGCTGCAATGATGTCGCTTGCGCGTGCCGGGCTCGCGCTCAGCACATCGGGTATACTGTGCCTGAGGCCCTCTGAGGGGCCGACAATCTGATCAGCTCCCGATAACGGCAAACCCACGGTAACGTGGGGACGCAAAGCCACGGGTCCTGAGCGAGCCCCGCCGCAGCGGGGGGAGTTGAAGGACAGCCGGGTTACCGAAGGAGGCACGGCGCCGGGCCGGTCGGCCCGCGCAACGCTGTGTTCCCGAGTCCCCATGCGTGGCGACTCGGGCTTTTCTTTCACCCAAGGAGGACGGCATGGCCAGCGCGGCATGGACCCCGGCACTCCCGGCTCTCGCTCGTCAGCGCGGCACGATCATCCTGCTGTCGTATTTCGTCGTGTCGGCAGTGGCGGTCGGGTTGTCGGTCGGGTTCAACCGAAGCACCATCGAGCTCCGGGCCGCCAACAGCCAGATGGCCGGCAGCCGGGCGTTCCACCTGGCGGAAGCGGGCATCGACCGGGCGCTCACGAATTTCCGTGCCGGCAACACCGCCTCCGTCACTCCGAACGCCATCGGGACCGGCACCTTCTCGGCCATCGTGGACCCGAGCGAGCAGCCGACCTTCCGCATCACCTCGCAGGGCATCGATGCCAGCGGCAACTCGCGGACCATCCTGGTCACCACCCGGCTCACGCCGCAGTCCATCTTCCACTACGCGCTCTTCGGCAACGACCACGTGGACGTCAGCGGCAACGCCATCACCGACAGTTACGACTCGTCCCTGGGTCCCTACGACTCGCAAACGCCCGGCGAGCACGGCGATGTCGGGACGAACTCCTCGGAGCGAGGCGCCATTGAAGTCACGGGCAGCATCGCCATCAACGGCCAGATCTTCGTCGGACCCGACGCCGCCAACCCGAGCTCGGTCGTCACCGGCCCCGGGGAAAAGGTCGTGACAGCCGATCCGCCAATCGTCTCGCTGCCGTATGAGCTGCCCATGCCGGAGGTCGAGCTTCCGGAGGGGCTCACGTGCGCGGACATGGAAGTCGGCGACAACTCGACGATGACGCTGGCATCGGCGTCCGGCCCGTATTGCTTCAGGAACGTCACGGTGAACGGCGGAGGCGTCCTGACGGCCGATGGGCCGGTCACCGTCTACCTGACCGGCACGTTGTTCGCCACGGGAAACACGATCGTGGGCGTGCCGGATTCACCGACCAGCATGCTGTTCCTCGTGACCACCGAGGAGGGCGGAGCCACCCTGGAGGGCACGCTCACCGGGTCCTCCCAGTTCTACGGCGCGCTCTACGGCCCGCAGGCGACGATTCACATCCAGGGGAACGCCGAGGTCTACGGTTCCATCATCGGCGAGGCCGTAGACCTCTCCGGCAGCGCCGTACTGCACTACGACGAGGCGCTCAAGGCCCTGACCGAGATCCCCGGCTACTACCTGGCGCCGGTCCTCTCCTGGCAAGAACTGTAAACACAGAGCGCACAGAACGAACAGACCCCACAGAGGACACAGAGAGTCCGGTGGTGTGACTGTTCCGGGCATCGAGAACCCGCCTCTGTGACGCTGTGGTGTCGCTGAGCTTCGGCCTTGTCAGACTCGACAGCCCCCGTATAATAGACAGGCGGCTGCGGACAAGCTCGCTGCCGTCTTCGCGATGCCACTCACCACTGTGATTCTTGCCAAACCCCGCGGCTTTTGCGCCGGCGTGGACCGCGCCATTGAGATCGTCGAACAGGCGCTGGTCCGGTTCGGACGGCCCGTGTACGTCCGAAAGGAGATCGTCCACAACCCGCACGTCGTGAACATGCTCAGGGCCAAGGGCGCCGTGTTCGTCGATGAGCTGACCGAGGTGCCCGAAGGCGCGACCACCATCTTCAGCGCGCACGGCGTCTCTCCCGCCGTGCATGAAGCCGCCCGCGCGCGCCGGCTCAGGGTCATCGACGCCACCTGCCCCCTGGTGACCAAGGTGCACGTCGAGGCGAAGCGCTTCGCCCGCGAGGGCTACACGATCCTCCTGATCGGCCACGAGAACCACGATGAGGTGGTCGGCACCATGGGCGAGGCGCCGCAGGTCATCCGGCTGGTGCAGACCGTCGAGGACGCCGAGCGGATCGAGGTGCCTGATCCGGAGAAGGTCGCCGTCACGACGCAGACCACGCTCAGCCTGGACGACACGCAGGCCGTCGTCGCCGCGCTCAGACGGCGCTTCCCCGCTCTGGTGAGCCCCGCCAAGGACGACATCTGCTACGCCACCCAGAACCGGCAGAACGCCGTCAAGGCGATCTGCGAGCGCGCCGAGGTGATCCTCGTGATCGGGGCCCGCAACAGCTCCAACTCCATCCGCCTGACGGAAGTCGCCCGGGACGCGGGGCGCGCCGGCTACCTGATCAACGAAGCCTCGGAGATCGACCCCGCGTGGTTCGAAGGGATCTCATGCGTCGGCGTGACCTCGGGCGCGTCGGCCCCCGAGCACCTCGTGCAAGAGGTCGTAGACGCGCTCCGGCGCCTCGGGGCGGGCGACGTCGAGGAGTTCGAGCTCGTCAGCGAGGACGTCTCGTTCGGCCTTCCCATCGAGCTCGTCAATGTGAGCGGAACGCGCGGCAATCCGTGAACCGCGGATTGCAGAACGGACCTACTCGCCCAGAATCTTGACCACGACGCGCTTCTTGCGATTCCCGTCGAATTCCGCGTAGAAGACCTGCTCCCAAGGTCCCAGGTCGAGCTTCCCCTTCGTCACCGGCACCATCGCCTGGTAGCCGATCAGCGTGCGTTTCAAGTGCGCGTCCCCGTTGTCCTCCCCGCTCAAATGGTGCTTGTAGTCCGGCTTGAAGGGCGCCAGCCGCTCCAGGAGCTGCCAGAAATCCTCCCAGAGTCCCTCCTCATCGTCGTTGACCCAGATGCCGGCCGTGATATGCATGGCCGAGACGAGGCAGAACCCCTCCTGGACCCCGCTCTGCTTCACCAGTCCCTCGAGCCGATCGGTGATGTTGATGAGGTCCCTCCGCCCGGGCGTGTGGAACCAGAAGTACTCCGTCAGGTGCTTCATCGCGTCACCTTCGCATTCCGCAATCCGCAATGCATGATCAGTCCTCCTCGAACAGCGACGGCAGATCCAGCCGATGATAGTCGGTGTGCGCGGCGCGCACGCGGCCGTCGGCATTCGCGACCCAGAACTCGGGCCACGCGATGATCGTGCTCTGAATGTTCGACTCCGGCGCGACCGCTTGGGCGATCGCGAGCGCGCCGGCCACGTCCAGCGCTCCGGCCGCGTCCCGGATGCCGCGCACCTGCCCCAGATAGCGCGTCTCGTACGCCGAGCCCGCCGGCGGCTCGAAGCCCGGACGCCCTGGATCGCCTTTGGACGCAAGCTGACGATCCCGGATCTCGGGATCCATCGCCGTATCGGCCCTCACCACCGCGTCCGCCAGAGGACGGGCATACGCCACCTCATGCTCCGCGGGATCGTCCGCCTCGAAGACCCGGCAGTGCCTGGCCGTGGTCTCGACGGCGACCGCCCCCGGCTCCTTGGCATCCGCCACGATGTAGTTGACCCCCACGGTGCGCGGCGACTCCTCGAGAATGCGCACGGCCTCTTCGAGCGTCCCGGCCTGCTCCAGGACGCGGCGCATCAGGAACGCCATCGGCACGCCGTCGTACGTCCGCTCGACGGTTTCGGCTCCGATCTGGCCAATCGACACGCGGTCCTCGTTGACCCCCGTCAGGACCCCGATGAACCCGGCCCAGCCGGCGCTCACGAACGCCCGCCCGTCTTCCGGACGGACCACGAAGACCACGGCGTAACGCTGCAGGCCGACGTCGATGTTCCAGTCGAGGTTGCGCGCGTGGATGAGCCGGCCGCCGCCGGTGGCCCGGCCCCACGCGGCGAAGTTCGCGCAGGCATAGGTCCGGTCCGGGACGGCGTGCATGCGGAGCAGCTCAAGATACGGGACGCCCGAGCCCTCCGCGAGGCCACGCAGCTCCTCCAGGTATGCCTTCGGGATGTGCCGCCAGGCCGGCCGCCAGGCGCGGTCGAGCCACCAGCTGCCGAGCCATGAGCGAAGGATGGGGACCTTCAGATAGCGCCGGACGGACCCGAGCACCTGTCCGACGGCGCCCCGCACCTCCTCGCGCAACAGCGCGCCGTGCTGCCAGCCCAGTTCGTACGGCCTGCCCGTGAGCGTGACCACGCGGATCCCGTCGAGGAGCTCCACGCGCCCTTCCGCCGGCGCAGACGAGGGCCAGACGAGCACGGCCAGGGCCGCGAGGCCCGCCAGGGCCGCGGTCCGGCTCATCGCGGCTCCCCCGCTCCGGACGGCCCCCGGGCGATGTCCGCGAGGAGCGCGCTCAGGCGCTCGACGATCAGCGCGCCGGTATCGGGTCCGTTGAACGCCATCGCGGCCTCGTAGTCGCTGTGCTCATACACCTCAGGCGGCACGCAATAGCCGATATAGTCGTTGGCGAAGCCCACCAGCAGGGGGTGCCAGCCGCGCCCGCGCGCCTCTGCTTTGAGCGCCGCACCGAGGCCGGCCGTCATATCGCAGGGCAGCCCGATGAAGGCGATCCCGTCCGCGACGGCCGCGCTCAGCGACGCATCGTCATCGACCAGCCGCGCCGCCAGAAACCCGGGAAGCGGCAACACACCCATCCGGATGCGCGCAGGCGGAAGCGGCATCAGGGCTTCCCGCGTCTCCAGGACGCCTCCGGAAGCCGGCACCGCCTCCGCCATCGCCTCCCGCGCGGCCTCCGCCACGCGCCGTCCCACCCATTCGGCCCGCTCGAATCCGTCCCCGCGCTTGACGGGGGCCTGATCGCCGACCGCTCCCGCGAAGAAAAGCCAGACGGTGCCCGGAAAGTCCACGCTGAGCTCCCGGCGGACGACGCCCGGGTAATCCGCGGAGAGCTGCATGAACCACGCCCCCAGCGTCGTGGGATGCGCGCTGAATCCGATCGCGACCGCGATGGGCGCCGCCGCCTCCCCTTGGCCGGCCGGACGCGCGATGACGCAGACCACCTCATCGTCCACGAACCCGCCGTCGTTGATCCGGTTCTTGACGGCCTCGGGCGCGCGCGCGGAGCCGACGGACAGCCGGACCGGCACCGCGGCGGCGTCCGCCTGCTCGACCGAATCGGCGATCGCGCCGATGAGCGCGCCGAACACCGCAGGATCATAATGCCCCATCGAGATTTTCTCGGCGAAACGCGCGCCGTACGCTCCGGGGCCGGCGTGGGTATGCGTCGCGGCGACCATGAGCGTCAGCGGCTCCGGCAGGCCCCGTCCCCGAAGCTCCTCCCTGAGGGCCTGCGAGACGCGCTCATCGACGATGAGCAGATCGGCGCTGACCAGCGCGAACCGGGACGAGCCCCGGCGCAGGACGAGCGCGCGGACGCCGACCGGGTCGTGCACCCCTTCGGACGGGCGGCCCTTCCGGCGGCTGTAGCCGGCCAGGGGGACTCCTTCGGGAAGGCGAAACGCGGTTTCCGCGGCCCCTGCCATCAGCGGCGCCTCCTGGGCGAAGCACGCAGGGGCGAAGCCGGCGCACGCGGCGGCGCAGAGCGCGAGGATGAACGGGCGCGACCGGCTCTGCGGCATCGCGTCAGGACTGCTCGAGCGTCGCCAGGTGCGCCCGCGCAAGTTCCAGCGCCTGAACGTCCGTCGCCACGCGCCCCTCCGCCTGGGCCTCTTCGATGAGGCCGAGCAGGGCCCCGATGACGGGACCTGGACGGAGATCGAACTCGCGCATGAGGCGGTGGCCGTCGATGAGACGGGGAGGCGCCACGATCTCCTCCGACTTGAAAAAGTACGGTTCGAGCATTTCTTCCAGGCGCGCCCGCTGCTGATCGATCTGATCGACCCGGGATTTGCGGCCGCGCGTGGCCATCCGGTCGCACCACCACATGATGAGGCACGCGGGGCCGTGCTCGCCCAGGTCCTTGTAGAACCGGTACAGCGCGCGGCGGGTGAGCACCAGCTCCCGGCTCAGGAATCCCGGCCGCAGATGATGGCGGACCATGCCGATGAGCATCTCCGACTCGCGGTTGGACAGGCAGAGCCGGCGGCAGATCCCCTCGAGGAGCTCCGCTCCCCCGTGCTCGTGGCCGATGAACCAAATCTCCCCGTCGTCGTGGACCTGGCGGTTGTCCGGCTTGCCGATATCGTGCAGCAGCGCGCCGAGCTTGATCAGGCACTTGCGCGTGCGGGATTCGACCGGCTCGACGGCGCAGTACGCCCCCAGGACGTCCCGCAGCGGCTCTGAGAACTCCGCGAAGCCCGCCAGGATGCGGTCTCCCTGCCGCACGGCTTCGAGCTGGTGCCCCAGCACGTCGAGATGGTGGAAATCCCCCTGGTCGACCCCGCGCCCCCGGACGAGCTCCGGGAGCAGCACATCCAGCGCGCCCAGATCATCGAGCAGCGCGATCCCGAGCGACGCCTGGTCCGTCTCCAAGATCGCCAGCAGCTCATCCCGAATGCGCTCGCCGGAGACGGCAGCGAGGCGCGGGACGGCCTCCCGCATCCCCATACGGGCCGACGGCGCCAGCGCGAAGCCCAGCTGCGCGATGAAGCGGGCCCCGCGCAGCACGCGCAGCGGGTCGGCCCGGAACGCGCCGGGGAAACACGGCAGGAGCGCGCGGGCGGCCAGCGCCGCACGACCCTCGAGCGGGTCCACGACCGGCCCGGGCGAGTCGGGCCGCGCCAGCCAGTCGCCCAGCGCGACCGCCAGCGCGTTGATCGTGAAATCGCGAAGCGCCAGGTCCTCGTCCAGGGTCGGCGCGCGGTACTCGTTGATGTCCAGCTGCGCGCGCGGACCGCCGGAGGCCGTGACAACCACCCGCGCCGTGCCGGAGGACTCATCGAGCGGCACGTACGCGCCTCCGAGGTGCGCCGCCAGCGCGCGCGCAAACGCCAGCGCGCCGCGCGGCACGGCGAGATCGACGTTCGCGCCATCAAGCGGACGCCCCAGGAGCTGGTCCCGGAGCAGTCCGCCGACGAGCGCGCACGGCACGCGCTGCGAATCGGCGAACGCGCGCACGCGTCCCAACAGCTCCACGAGCGCGCGCGGCGGCGTCGATACGGGCGGGGTGGCTTCAGGCATCGTGCGGCTATTATAGCGCATGACCGCCTCGCTCCGGCTCACGACGCCGCCCCGCGCGCGCGCCGACGCCGGCCTGGCGCGGCGCCGCGGGACGGGGGCCGCATCAGCTGCCCCCTCCTCAAACCGAATCGAAGAGCGCTTGACAAGTCCCAGGAATTCGGCACAATATCAATCAACATCATTTGCACGCATACTCCTTCATGGCAAAACGCACAAAAGCTGAAGAACTCCTCAATTTCGAAATCGCGTTCTACGAAAAACTCGTTCACGCCTACCCCGAGTTCGTCGACGCGCTGATGCCCCTTGCGGAAGCCTATACGCGACGCGGCTTTCACGAAAAGGGACTCGAAGTCGATCTTAAGCTCATCAAGCTGAAGGCCTACGACCCCATCGTGTGGTACAACATGGCCTGCAGCTATTCCCTGCTGGAACGGATCGAGGACGCGATGGGGGCGCTGCGCGAAGCGGTGCGCCTGGGATATTCGGACCTGCGCCATCTGCGGCACGACCCCGACCTCGCCAAGCTCCGGCAGTCGCCGGAATTCAACGGGCTCCTGACGGAGCTCATGCAGCGCCAGCCCAGCTGACCGGGCTTACCGCCAAATCCCCCGCGCCGCGCGCCGCGCCTCTTCCTGGGCCTGCCGAAGCCGTTCGGTATGTTTCACGTTCGGCGGGATCGTGAGCAGCACGGCCAGCCCCTCGCGCACCAGCGCCTCGTTCACCATCTCGCCGTCGACATAGACGTACGCAAGGAGCCGTCCGTAGCGATCGGTGGGATTGACGTCGTACTCGAGGCGGATCGTTCGTCCGCCGACGAGGAGCCGGTTGGCCTCCGTAGCGGCCCGGCTGAACGGTTCGGGATCCTCCACCCATTCCTCACCCACGCGGCGCCTGGCTTCCGGCGCGTCGATGCCCAGATAGCGCACGAGGCGGCCGTCCGACAAGCGCACAGTGTCGCCGTCGATCACGTCCCGGACGCCGGCCTCGGTCGGCACGGCGGGGCGGCAACCCGGCGCCGCGACGAGGATCAGCGCGGCGCCCAGCCACGCGCGTGCCGATCGGGTGCGCGGGCGCACGGCGGCTATCGCTTGAAGGTCAGGCCCGCGGCGGCTTCAAGCGCCCGGACTTTCTGCTCCATCCGCGGTCCGGACTTATCCTTGCGGTCATCGATGCGGATGCTGAGGATGACGCGGTCCGCGATTTCCAGGGCTGCCGCGCGGCACTTCGCCGCGAGCGCCATGATCGCGTCCCAATCCCCTTCCACGACGGTCCCCATGGGGCCGACGCGGTAGTCCAGGCCGCTTGAGTCGATCAGCTTCGCCACCCGCGCCAGGTGGACGCTCAAACTCGCCGTGCCCGTGCCGACCGGAAGTACTTCGAGTTCCGCGAGCATCGTCGTTGCCTCCTTCCGTTTATGATAACAAAGAAATGGCAGGTTGAAGATAGAAGATAGAAGGTAGAAGATGGAAGGTAGAAGGTGGAAGGTAGAAGTTGGATTGATCCACCGTCCACCTTCCACCTTCCACCTTCTACCTTCTACCTTCCACCTTCTGCCCTATGATGCCGAACGGCAAAGCCGGAACCCGACGAGGCCGACGACCGGCACGAGCAGGAATCCCGCCGCAGCGACCGGGAGCCAGGGGAACGCGATGTGCACGAACGTCGCGTCCATCCGGAGCGCGTCCTCGGCCGTCATCAGCCGGCTGAACTGGTACGCGCGTCCGGATTTCGGCAGGCGGATCATCAGCGACAGGAGCCCCGTCGTTTCCGGCGTGGCCGGCAGCGACTGCAGCAGGTCCATCTCCCGATCCTCTCTGCCGCGGCCGGGCGCATCGGCGAGATGACCGTAGCCGAGCGCCACCACAGGCGCTTCGGCGGCAGCCCGCATCTTGCCATCGGTCTTCCCAGACTCACCGAGCTCATCCTGCCCGATGAACTGGGCGTGCCGCTTCAGCATCCTCATCACTCCCCCCGCATTCGCGTCCCGGCGTCCGGCGGGCGTGAACGGCCCCGCCAGGAACTCGGTCGGCGTGGCGCCTCGCTCCACGTTGCCCTTCACGCGCATGAACCGGACGGACTCCGGAGCGAACACCGTCCAGTTGGCGATGGTGAGCGGCACGTCCAATTCCGGCCCCTCGAGCGCCAGGCGCCCGATACCGCTCAGGGTCCCCCGCCGCTCATAGTAGACCACTTCCACGACGACCGGCCGCCCGGGATCATCCGCCGTCGAAAGGGGCACCAGGAGCGCGCCCGCCTCGCCGACGGCCGGTTTGACCGCCGAGCCGTCCACAAGCGCGCCCCAGAGCGTCGCCCCTTCCGGGAGCCGCACCGCCAGGAACTGCTTCTTGTTCGCGCGGAGCAGATACGTCGCGCGGCTGAGCAGCTCGCCCTGGCGGGACACCACGGTGATCAGCTCGCCCTGCTCCGCGACCGCGGAGAGGACCGGATGGTGCTCATGGCGCGTCAGCGTCGCCGCGACCCGGTACGGATGCTGGTGATAGCGGTACGCGAGCACCGGCTGATCGATCATCCCGGCCATCACCTGCGGCAGTTCGCGGATGTCGATCCGGGTGGCGCCTTCCATCACGTCCGGCGCGATCTCGAGGCTGCCCATCCGCGCCAGCGCCAGGTACCCGCGCTCCTGCTTGACGCCGTCCAGCACGAGCTCCGGCAGCGTGAACGATGCCGCGCCGGCCGTCGATTGCTCCCCTTCGATGAGGAGCCGGTAGCCGTCGTCCCTGACGGGCGAGGCGAGCGTTACGGTCAGCCGTCCGCCGGAGGCGGTGTCCGCCACCCGCCAGTCCTCGATGGCGGCGCCGCGCACGTGCCGCACGGCGAGACCCGCCGGCAGGATCACCTCGAACAACCGGACTTCGCCCTGCGCCACGCGGTAGTCCAGGATGTGCATGACCCGGGCGAGCTCCTCCTCGAGGATCACCGCCGTGTACACGTCGCCGTACACGACCGGATCGATCTTGACCGGCTGCGCCGGCTTCGTGCGCCAGCGGATGTCCACTGCTTCCGCCGATGCCAGGCTGGCTTCGAGCTGCACCCCCTCGCGCCGCGGTTCGGATTCCACGGCGACATAGAGCCGATCGAGCTCCCGCAACTCGATGTCACGCCGGGGCACGAACAGCGAGAGCGATGAGAGCGTCGCCTGGGGAATGCCGAACTGGATGCCCTCCCACTGCACGTCCCGCGGCATCCGGTGCGAGAACGCCACCTCGACCTGATACGTGCCCTTGCGGTCCACCCGGAGCGCATAGCCGCCTCCGCGCGGGATGATGTAGGCCTGCCCCGAGCGGCGCTCGAGCTCCACGCGCGTGATCCGGACGTTCGTGAGCCCGAGCGGGATTTCGCAATAGCCGTCCTGAAACACCTTGATCACGTACGTGGCCGTCATCCGCGCGAGCTGATCGTCCACGTCGCCCGAATACTCCGCCGATTCGATGACCCACCCGCTCGCGCCGGGCGGCACGGAAATCCGGTCCGCCCACGCCGGACCGGACGTCCCGATCAGTTCCGCCGCCGCCACAGCGGCCACCAGCCATCTCCTGCCGCGTCCTCGTTCCATCCTGCGCCTCCTTGTTACACAGCGCACACGGAGACAAGACCACACCACAGAGCGCATAGCGGAAGAAGGAGCCGGGATCCCCCCGCTGACACATTCTGTGTCCTCTGTGGTGTTTGTACTCATCTCCGCGTCCTCTGTGCTCTGTGCCTCTGTGCCACTGTGGTTCCCTGCCCAATTCGACACCGCACATCCTGAATGGTTCCAACAAATTTGGGGACATTCTTCACAACTCCTGTATTTACAGTATGTTACAAATGAATTCCACCGCTGAGGCGCCCATGAAGCAGTCAAGCGAGCGCGTAGCGGTGGGGGGGCGGAGTGTGTGAATTGCGGATTTCGGATTGCGGATTTCGGATTGAAAAGCCTGAGGGTTGGCGGGATGCTGGAGGCTGGAAATATCAGGGTTCGGTCAGGTCGCGTAACGCGAAACGCGTAACGCGTAACGTGGGACACCAGATTCCCGTCTGAAGCTGGAGGCTAGAGGCTGGAGACTGGAACAATCGGTTAGCAACAGCTCCTGTTCCAGCTTCTAGCTTCCAGCGCCCAGCTTCTCGCCGCTCGTGTGACAGAACAGACGGAATAGACGACGTCTAGTCGCTGGTCTCTGGTCGCTGGTTGCTGGTCACTGGTTGCTGGTCGCTGGTTGCTGGGCTCCGCGCGGAAGCAGGATGACGTTGAGCTCGACCCAGCCGGTGTCGGGCGGCATCGGCGCGTCGGCCGGCACGGCCAGTCCCAGCTCGCGGATGACATCGAGGGGACTCGCGCGAACCCAATGCTCCTCTTCTCCGGCCCGGTATGTCGGCACCGCCATTTGCAGATTGAGCGAGACGAACCGGCGCAGGAACTCCACCGCCTTCGGCGATGGCAGCCGGACCAGCATGGAGCCGGATGCCCCGGCGCGGACATCTCCTCCGGCTTCCCGAACCCAGCGACCGATCCCCTCAGAGACCGAAGCGACATCGCGCACCGGCCAGCGCAGACGAACGGAGGCTCCGGCTCTCCGCCCGCCGATGTCATCCCGGGTCTGTGCCTGCTTCATCTCCCGCGCCTCATCCAGATTCGCCGCCTGCGCGGCCGCGGAGGCCCTGGCGTCTGTCTCTGTGGTCTGAGGCGCAACGGGCATGTGCCGGACGGCGCCGTGATCCGGTTTCCCCGCCTGCTCCCCATACTCGGCGATCTCCATCTTTGCCGCGTCTTCGATGACCGCGGATCGCAACACCTGCTCCGATTCCGCCTGCGCATCGCTCAGTGCCAGACGATCACCGCCCGGGCCGGCAAACGCCGCCTGTCTTCGCTGCAGCGCGGGCACCTCCGCCGGCGCGTCCGGCGCGGGCGAGGCCGGACGGTCGCGCGCGGTGTCGTCATCGGCGGACCGCCCAAGCAAACCGACCGCGGACGTCCTGCGAGGCTGAGACGTGTCGAACAGGCCAGGCAGACTGATCACGGCCACGAGCAGCGCCCCCGCGGCGGCGAGCGCCAGCCCATGCGCCGGCAGCCATGCCGGCCATCGCCAGTCGGCCCGCCGCGGCTCAGCGGCCGGTCGGGCCTCGAGCCGCGCGCGTATGCCCGGAACGAGGTCCGGTGCTTCCGGCCGGCGCATGGCGCGCAGCGAGGCCCCCATGGCCCGGAGCGCGCTCAACTCCTCGCGGCAGCGCGCGCACCCGGCCAGATGCCCTTCGAGCGCGACGAGCTCCTCCCCGCGCACCTCCGCATCCACATAGGCGGACAACGAGTCACGAAACCGCCGGCAATCGCGCATCAGAGTTTCCCGTCCAGGCACGCCCGCAGCTCGCGGCGCGCGCGGCTCAATCGCGATTTCACGGTCCCCACGCGGCACCCCGCCATCCGGGCAATCTCCTCATACGAATACCCCTCGAGGTCGCGCAGCACCACCACGACGCGGTGCGCCTCATCCAGCCGCTGGAGCGACTCGAGCACCGCGCCCTCGAGCTCCCGCGACTGCGCCGCATGAGCCGGCTCAGGCGACGGGTCAGCCGCGTCCAGCCCCGGCGAGTCCTCGCCCCCCGGGCCCGGCGCGTCCAGCGAGGCCGCGATCACCCGGCGCCGGCGGGCCCACCAGCGCCGACGGTTGCGGCACAGGTTCATGGTGATCGCCACCAGCCATGTCGAGAACTTGGACCCGCCGCGGAACGCGCCGAAGCCCCGGTACGCCCGGATGAACGCCTCCTGCGCGATGTCCTCCGCCTCGTCCCGGTCCCCGAGCATGCGCATCGCCACGGCGAACACCTCCCGCTGGTGCGCGCGCACGAGCCGGTCGAACGCCTCGAGCGATCCGCTCTTGGCCTGCTCGATCAGGCCCGCGTCGCCCGCGTCCGACTCGGCGTCAGCCACCGGATTCGACACCGGAACCCCCTCCCGGGTTCCCTCGCGCCGAAGGCGTCGACGCAAGGCGCGCCGCTGGGGTGTCGAGGCCACCGCGGCGCGCCGCCGAAATCCGCTCCCGGATCGGGGGATGGCTGTACAAGAGCCAGCGCGCCCAGGCCGGCGGCGACGGGTCCGCGAGATTGAGCCCGCCCAACCGCTCCAGCGCCGACGTGAATGCCGCCGGTGCCGCGTGCCGCAGCGCGAACCGGTCCGCCTGCCACTCGCACCGCCTTGAGAAGGCCAGCTGCGCCGGTCGCATCAGCAGCCACAGCGCGCTCATCCACAACGCCAGCGCCGGAGCGCCTGCGGGATCCGCCAGGCCCCTGAGTCCGAACCGCGAGACCCCCCAGGGCGCGACCAGCGCCGTCAGCGCAACCCCCGCCCCCGTGCCGGCCGCCGCCAGCGCCAGAAACTTCGGGATGTGCCGAAGCCGGTGGTGCCCCATCTCATGCGCCAGCACCGCCTCCACCTCATCGAGCGGAAAGCCCTCCAGCAGCGTATCGGAGACGTACACGCGCCGCGTGCGTCCCAGGCCGGCCAGCATCGCGTTCGCCTTGCGCGTTTCCACGCCAAGCGCGAACCGCGACACGCCGACGACCGGCACCCCGATGCGCCGGCACAGGCCGAGCAGGCGCTCCAGCACCTCCGGCTCCCGCACGGGCGTGGTCGGATAGAACCGGGGGAGAATCAAGGCCGGAAACGCCCAGAGCATCAACACCGAGACCGAGAGCCAGCCGGTCGCCGCCATGGCCGGCCAGGCGGATCCCGCTGTCCGGACGATGGCGTAGAACCCCTCGATCATGACGAACGCGATCCCCCAACTGAACGCCGCGCGCTTCAGCGCCCGGTGGATCCAAGCCGGAAGCGACAGCCGCAGGAGCCCGAATCGCTTCGGCACCACATAGCCGGCGATGACCGTCGACGGCAGCAGGCACAGCGCATAGCCGGCGCCCGCCACGAGGAGCCACCCGGCAAGCGACAGCGCCGGATGCGGCATGCGCGCTTCCCACCACCGGGCGAGCGCCTCTGACGCCCCGCTCGCCTGGAGCGCGAGGCAATACGCCAGCCCCGTTGCGAGCTCCACCCAGAACAGGCGGTACTGGACGCGGGCATATCGCCGGCCCGCGCCCGCGTCTTCCGGAGGATCCTGCGGGAGAGGAGGCTGCGCGTCCGGCATGCGGGCGATCAGCCCTGCGACGCAGGGTGGGCGGAGCCGTCGGGAACTCGCAAGCCCCGTTCGCGCTCGAGCGTGCTCTCGGCGATGAAGCGCCGGTAGTCGTCCGCCTGGCGCGCGCCCTCGTCTTCGCTGACGCCGCGCAGCACCCGAAGCCACGTGACCACTTTCGGCACGAGGTCCAGCCCGTGGCAGGAGCTCCAGGCGATGGACGTCCGCCTGGCGAGGACGTCGGTGACCGTGCAGGCCGCTTCCTCCCGGATCGCGTGCGTCAGCTCCGCGTCCAGGAGCGCGTGGTGCGCGCACGCCTGGGACGCCAGCGCCGGCTCCTCCGCCAGGCAGCGCACGATGCGGGAGGTTCCCACCCCGTAACGGGTCAGGAGCCGCGCCAGCGTTTCCGGACCGAGCTTGGCCGTCACGCCACGCCAATGCTCGAGCGACACCGGAAGCAGTTCCTCGATGAGGCTCACCTGATCCGTCAGGCAGCGCTCGGAGGCGCGTCCCACCCGTTTGGCGACGAGATCCGCCACCTGCTGCGCCATGCGCCGGTACGTCGTGTACTTCCCGCCCATCACGCTGATCAGGCCGCGGCGGTCGATCTCGATGCGGTGCTCGCGGGACGCCGCGTCCGCCCGGCCGGAGAAGCTCAACAGGGGTCGGGCCCCGGCGAACGTCCCGATCACATCCTGCTCGCTCACGTGGGCGCCGGGGAGGCGGCGGTTCACCAGCTCAAGCAGATAGCCGACTTCGTTGCGGTACGCCCGCAGGTGCTCCAGCGGCGCGTCCACGGTGGATTCGGTCGTGCCGACGAGGGAGACGCGCCCCCACGGCAGCACGAACACCATCCGCCCGTCCGCGCCCGACTGGAGGAACAGCCCGCGCTCCGCGATCCGGGGGAGGACGACGTGAATGCCTTTGGTGGGGGCGAGGCGCCTCGGCGCATCGGGCACGGAGAGGCGGCGCACGACGTCGGACCACGGGCCGGTCGCGTTCACCACGACGCGCGCCCGGATATCGAAGGTCTGCTGCGCAAGCGTATCCTCGACCGCCGCGCCGCAGACGCCCTTCACGGTCATGATGAGCGACTGCACCCGGACGTAATTGGCGCAGGCAGCGCCGAAACTCTTGGCCTGGAGCACGTTCGCCAGGCACAGCCGGGCGTCGTCCATCTGGCAGTCGCCGTAGAGGCCTGCGCCTCGGAGCTCCTCGGCGGACAGCGTCGGCTCCATGGCGAGCGCGCGGCGCGCCGAGAGTATCCGGTGCGGCTGGACCGTCCGTCCCCACGCCAGGAGATCGTATAGCCACAACCCCGCGCGGAGCTTCCACGCCGGACGCGGGTCGCCCGCGTAGGCCGGCAACAGGAGCGCCAGCGGCCGGACGAGGCCGGGCGCGACCTCCCGGAGCACGCGGCGCTCGCGCACGCTCTCGCGCACCAGGCCGAGCTGGCCGTGCTCGAGGTAGCGAAGGCCGCCGTGAATCAGCTTGGATGTCTTGGAGCTCGTCCCGCCGGCGAAGTCGCCCTGCTCCACGAGGGCCACCTCGAGTCCGCGCATCGCCGCGTCGCGCGCCACGCCCGCCCCGACGATCCCGCCCCCGATCACCAGCAGGTCGAACTGCTGCTGCGCCAGCCGCCCGAGCACCTGCGTCCGCGTGTCCGTCATGAAGCCCCTCGGTCAAGTCTCCTCGTCCCTTTCTCTTCGCCCGAGGGGCGGAATCCCGGTCGAGCCCGCCCCGCCGAGGCGGGGTGGAGCGAGGCGCGGGATCGGCGGCTCCGGACGCGCCCGACGGCGTCGCGCCAGCCCTCGATTCTTACCCGGCGCTCCCGCGCCGTCATGCCGGGCCGGAACACGCGCTCCGGACGGGCCGCGTGACGCGCGAGCCCGCGGGGAGACCACCAGCCCAGCGCCGCGCCCGCGAGCAGCGCAGCCCCCTTGCCCGTGTTCGCGACCATGGCCGGCCGCGCAACGGGCAGGCCGAGGATGTCCGCCTGGAACTGCATGAGCCAGTCGTTGCGGGCCGCGCCGCCGTCGACGCGCAGCGCCTTCAGGCGCACGCCCCCGTCCTGTTCCATGGCGTCCACGACGTCGCGCGTCTGGTACGCGAGCGACTCGAGGGTCGCGCGGGCGACCGACGCCCGGGTCGTGCCGCGCGTCACGCCAAGCAGCGCGCCGCGCGCGTGGGGATCCCAGTAGGGAGCGCCCAGCCCGACGAACGCGGGAACCATGTAGAGCCCGTCCGCCGGGCCCGCCCGGCGCGCCAGCGCTTCCGTCTCGGCGGCCGTCGCGATGATGCCCAGCCCGTCCCGCAGCCACTGGATCGCCGCGCCCGCGATGAAGATGCTCCCCTCCAGGGCGTAGCGCGGCCCGTCCGGCGAGTACACCAGCGTCGTGACCAGCCCGTGCCGGCTGGTGACGCCGCGGCGGCCGGTGTTGAGCAGCAGAAAGCAGCCGGTGCCGTACGTGTTTTTCGCGCTGCCGGGCTCGAGACACCCGTGGCCCACCATGGACGCCTGCTGGTCGCCGGCAATGCCGAGGATCGGGATCCCCGCCGGGAGCGGTCCGATGGCCGCGGTCTCGCCGAAGAGCCCGCACGGGGGCTTGACTGCCGGCAATACCGCCTCCGGCACGCCGAAGAGATCCAGGAGCGCCGGGTCCCACCGATGCGCGTGGATGTTGTAGAGCAGCGTCCGGGAGGCGTTCGTGTAGTCGGTCGCGTGCACGCGGCCGCCGGTCAGATGCCAGAGTAGCCAGGTGTCCACGGTCCCGAAGGCGAGCGCGCCGGTGGCGGCCGCGCGGCGGGCGCCGCGCACGTGGTCGATGAGCCAGCGGACTTTCGTGCCGGAGAAGTACGGATCGAGCCTGAGCCCAGTCCGGGCTCGGATCAGCCGTTCCCGCCCCTCCGCCTTGAGACGCTCGCACATCGGGGCCGTCCTGCGGCATTGCCAGACGATGGCGTTCGCGATGGGCCGGCCCGTGCGCCGGCTCCAGAGCATGGCGGTCTCGCGCTGGTTGGCGATCCCGATGCCGGCGATCCGCCGGGGAGAAAGGCGCGCATCGCGCAGGGCCTTCCGGATGACGGCGAGCGTCACGGCGAGAATGTCGGAGGGGTCATGCTCCACCCAGCCCGGCTGCGGGTAATGCTGGCGCAACTCCGCGTAGGCCTCACCGGCTACCCGGCCCCGGCGGTTCACCACCAGCACCGTCGTCCCTGTCGTGCCCTGGTCGATGGCGAGGAGCATCACCTCAGAGTATACCAAAATTCGGAGCGAGGGGCGCGGCGCGGGGCACGGCGTGAGGATGACCATGAGAAGCTAGAGGATAGAAGGTGAAGGTGGAAGGTGGAAGGTAGAAAATGCAATACGGCCAGCTCGTTCCATCTTCCATCTTCCATCTTCTACCTTCTACCCTCCACCTTCTACCTTCCATCCTCGCATGATCATTTCCACGCCGCCCCTCGCCCCGTCCTGGTTGCTGGTCACTGGTCTCTGGTCTCTGGTTGCGACGCAGGCGCTGTTTCGCTTATAATGGCGCCGATGGCCGTCCACTCGCTTATCAAGTACGCGCGCGCCGCCCAACAGGCCGCCCTGGAAGCCGGTGCCCTGCTCGTCCGGCACGTCGGCGAACCCACCCGCATCGACACCAAGCGCAGCATGATCGATCTCGTCACGGAAATCGACCGCGCCTCGGAACTCCTGATCCGCCGGATCCTCAGCCGGGCGTTTCCCTCCTTCGGCGTGCTGGGGGAGGAGCATGGCCACGAGCGCGAGGGCGCTCCCTACTGCTGGATCGTGGACCCGCTTGATGGCACGATGAACTTCGTCCACGGGATTCCCTTCTTCGGCGTCTCCATCGCGCTCGAGCACCACGGGAAGCCCGTCGTCGGCGTGATCCACGACCCCTGCCGGAAGGAGATGTTCACCGCCATGCGCGGACGGGGCGCCAGCGTGAACGGCCGCCGGATCGGCGTCTCGCGCACGCGCCTGCTCGAGCAGAGCATCCTCTCGACGGGATTCTCCGCGAACTTCCGCACGAAGCCCGAGCCGTACCTGGGATGGTTCCGCGCGTTCGAGACCCGCTCGCATGCCGTCCGCCGGATGGGCTCGACCGCCTTGTGCCTCGCGTACGTCGCCGCGGGCCGGATCGAGGGATTCTACGAGCAGGATTTATGGCCTTGGGACATCGCGGCCGGGATCCTCTTGGTAGAGGAAGCGGGCGGCCTCGTCACTGATTTCCACCGCCGTCCGGTGACCTCCAAGAACCGGGACATCGTCGCGACGAACGAGCGCATCCACGCCGACATCATCCGGACCCTGCAGGCCCGCCGCGGCCCCCGCGCGTCCCGCCCCGCCCGCCGGTAGCAATCGCCTTGGATATCCACCAGTGTAATCCGGAATTGGGAATTCGGAATGCGGAATTCCGCATTCCCCATTCCGAATTCAGAATTCCGTGGAGGCCTGATCCGTACGCGCGAGATTACGCGCGATCCAAGATCACGAGTGTTTCCAGATGGCTGGTCTGGGGGAACATGTCGAACGCGGCGACCTCGGCGATCCGGTAGCGGGGGTACCCCGAGCCGAGCAGCGCAAGGTCCCGCGCCAACGATTGAAGATTGCAGGAGAGGTAGGCCAGGCGCGCCGGGCGCGCGGCGAGCAGCGTCGAGACGACGTGCGGATGGAGCCCCGCGCGGGGGGGGTCGATGACGATGAGGTCCGGCCGCGCCTCCTGGAGCCAGAAACGCCGCTCCATCAGCAGCTCCTCCGCTTTCCCCACCCGGAACTCCGCGTTGCGCACCCCGTTCTTCGCGGCATTCTGCCGAGCCAGCTCGATATTGTGCGGCTCGGTGTCGATGCCGTACACCTTCGCGAACGTCCCCGCCAGGTAAAACGAGATGAGCCCGAGGCCGCAGTAGAGGTCCCACGCCGTCCCCCGCCCGGCCGGCTCGCAGGCGCGGCGCAAGCGCTGGTAGATGCGGTCGGCCTGGACGACCGACGGCTGGAGGAAGCTGAAGGGGGACAGCTCGATCTCGAACGGTCCGATCCGCTCTTCCAGGCGCTCGGCGCCCGCGATGTGGACGAGGGAATCCGGCACGGCGATGTCCGCGAGCTTGTCCGTCACGCCCCAGGAGAACCCGGCGACGTCCGGGTGGCGGCGCGCCAGCTCGCGGCCGAGCCGCTCGGCGATGTCGCGCGGTCCTGAGCTCGTCATCAGGCACACCAGCACGCGCCCGGTCGCGTGGCTGGCCCGCAGCAGTAGGTAGCGGAAGAATCCCTGATGCGACGTTGCGTGATAGGCCGCCTGACCCGTCTGCGCCGCCAGCTCCAGCAGGGTTCGGGCGATGCGGCAGGCCGCCTCCGGCAGGAGCAGGCAGTCGTCGATGTCGACGATCCGCCAATAGGAGCCGGAACGGTGATAGCCGAGCGTCAGCGCTCCCGCTGCGTCGCCGAACGTGAACTCCGCCTTGTTGCGGTACCGCCAAGGGTCCTCGAGCGGCACGATCTCGACGGGCTGGGGAGGCGAGAACGGCGCAAGCGCCCGCTCGACCCATCCGCGCTTGATCGCCAGCTGGTCGAGGAGCGCCAAGTCCTGGAGCGTGCATCCTCCGCAGGCGCCCACGTACGGGCACGGGGGGGTCACCTTCGGAAAGGCGGCTTTCTCCCGCTCCAGCTGCTTCCTGGCGGCCTGCTTCATGGCCTGACCATGCAACCCATGAGCGTGCCAAATTCTGAATTCGGAATTGGGAATTCGGAATCGGTCGAATTCCGCATTCCGCATTCCGCATTCCAAACTTGGCATATATTACGCATGCTGATGGCTGGCCTGCCAGAGGATGAGGCGGCCCCACGCAATGCCGCCGACGAAGCCGCCCAGATGCGCCCAGACGGCCACGCCTCCGACGTCCGTCACCTGCCAGATCGCCGCCAGGCTCAATCCCCATTGCAAGAGAAACCATGCCGCGAGCCAGACGGCCCCCGGCAGCTCCACGATCGCCGGCCGCGCGTGCGCCCAACCCAGCGTCCGGATGCGCGCGCCGGGCGCCAGGACCAGAAACGCGCCCAGCACCCCGGCCACCGCCCCGCTCGCTCCGACCATCGGCGAGACGCCGTGCGGCCGGATCAGGATCTGCGTCACCGCCGCCAGCACGCCGCAGCCCAGATACCCGAGCAGGAACCTCAAGGACCCCGCGCGGCACTCAATCGCGCCGCCGAACACCCACAGGTAATGGAGATTGACCCAGAGGTGCAGCGCGCCCGCGTGCAGGAACTGCGCCGACAACAGGCTGAGGAACAGGCGGGGCCAATCCAGGAAGTCGCTCGGGCTGCCCACCTGCCAGTCGGACGGGACCACGCCGAGCTGATAGAGCGCGCGCCCGGCGACGTTCCCGGCAGACAGCTCCCAGATGAACGCGGCCACGTTGACGGCGACGATCGCCCGCGTCATCCACGGCGCGCGGGGCAGCCGCCGGCTCGCTCCCAGCGGAATCATGCCTGGCCGGAGAGTCTCGCGCGCACGCCGGGATGTTCGATCAGCCGGCCCGCCCGCCGCAGGACCGTCCGTTCTCCCGCGTAGGCCGCGCGCGCGAGCGCCTCCGCCAGCGGCAGCCACCCGGCCTCAACGACCTCCGTCTGATCCCGGGGTCCGGGCGCGCCCGATCCCTCCGCCGCCATGAGGAAGAACGTGACGGACTTGCGAACCCGAGCGCCGTCCGGGCGCAATCGAAACTGATACCGGATCGTGCCGAGCGGCTCGACAATGCGGCCGGTCAGCCCCGTCTCTTCCTCGACTTCGCGGACCGCTGCCGCCTCCGCCGTTTCTCCCGGCTCCAGATGCCCCTTCGGCAGGCACCATTCCCCGCGCCGGTGCCGCTCGCGCCGCACGAGGCAGACGTCGATCCGGCCATCGGCCTCGCGCGCCAGGACTCCGCCCGCGGATCGTTCCCGCCGCGTGCTCCGCACGTCAGCAACCATCACCCCGGGGAACGAATCGTCGTAGCGTCCGTCGTCGATGAGCCGTCGCTCATCATGGATCCCCCCTCATCCATCATCATCAGGAGAAGATAGAAGAGGGATGATAGAAGGTGGAACAAACCGGTGAAGGCGTTGCGGACTGTTCCCAATTCCATCTTCCACCTTCCATATTCTCGCTCCTCAATGGAACCCACATTGTATGTGAACATTCGAATAGGTTCCATGTACCCCGAGCGAGCAAAGCGAGTCGAGGGGGTACCCTTCGACTTCGCTCAGGGTACATGCGCCCAATGTTTAGATGCAATCGTGGGCGCATTTAGTGACGATCGACCATGGACTGTGGACTACGGCGAGGCGGGATCGACGCCGACGAGGCTCACGCCCGCCCGGTCCGCGGCCGCGACGATCTCCTCGCGGTTCAGGAGCAGCGTGGCGCCCGCCTCGACGGCCAAACACGACGCCCCGAGTTCCGCCAGCACCGCGATCGTCTGCAGGCCCACGACGGGCAAATCGAACCGGCGGTCCTGCTGAGGCGAGGCGGCCTTGACGATCACGAGCCCGCCGCCCGCCAGCGCCTGAGCCCGCCGCATCGCCGCGTCCGTCCCTTCCAGCGCCTCCACCGCCACGACGATCCCCTGTTTGACCGCGACGGTCTGCCCTACGTCCAGCTGCGCCATCGTCTTCGCGAGGCGCCGGCCGAGACGGATGTCCTCCTCTTCGCCGGGAGTGGGCCGCTTCGCCGTCAGCACGCCGGGGGGGCAGAGGCTCGAGCGGAGATACGTGGAGGAGTCCAGCAGCGTGATGCCGTCCGCCGCGAGACGCTCGCCCACGGCGCCCAGGAGGCCCGTCACCGAATAGTCGCGAACCTTCCCCAGCACCGCCAGGAGCTCACGGTCGAATTCGGCGGAACGGTCGAAGAGCACCTGCTTGGTGACCTTGCCCGCCATGACGGCTTCGCGTACGCCGTGCGTCTTCAGGAACGCGAGCAGGCGGGCGAGCGCGCCCACCGCGATTTCTTCGTACGCATCGGCATGCGAGGACAGCGCCGGGTCGACCCAGCCCGCCAGGCCCGCCGCCACGACCCGCTTCCCCTCACGCCGGGCTTCCCGCGCGACTTCGATGGGAAACTGCCCCGCGCCCGCGATCAGTCCGAGGGGACCGGCCATCTACTCGGCGACGCTGCCCGCACGGCAGATGCCCCGTTTGGACTGGCGCAGGAACGCCAACAGGAGCGTCAGCTCCTCGCAGGGCTCGATCAGCCGTGCGGTCTCCTCGATGGCGTGGCGCAGCGACATGCGGGAATAGAACAGCATCCGGAAGGCGCGGTGCAGGCGCTCCTTCGCCTCGGCGGCGACGTCCGCGCGCTTGAGCCCCTCCGAGTTCAGCCCGTAGATCCGCGCCGGATAGCCCACGCAGGTGGAATACGGCGGCACGTCCTGCGTGACCCGCGAGCAGCCGCCGACCATCGCGAGCGTCCCGATGCGCACGAACTGGTGCACGCCGACCAGGCCGCCGACGACCGCGCGGTCGCCGATCGTAATGTGCCCCGCGAGCGCCACGCTGTTGGCCAGGATCACCTGATCGCCCAGCCGACAGTCGTGCGCCACGTGCGCGTACGCCATGAGCAGGCAGTCCGAGCCGATGACGGTCCGGCCGCCTCCGCCCTCCGTGCCCGGGTTGACCGTGACGTACTCCCGGAACTTGTTCCGGTCCCCGATGATGAGCTCGCTGGCCTCGCCCCGGTACTTCAGATCCTGCGGAATGCTCCCGATCACCGCGCCCGAGAAGATCTCGCAGTCCCGCCCGATGGTCGTGCGCCCTTCGATCACGCCGTGCGCGCCGACGCGGGTGCCCTCCCCGATCCTGACGGGCCCCTTCACCACCGCGTACGGGCCGATCGTCACGTTGGGGCCCAGCTCCGCCTGCGGGTCCACGATCGCCGTGGGGTGGACGCCGGCCCCCTCGGGGTCCGTCGCCGTCCGCATGCCGCCCGGCTGCGCCATCAGGGCTATTCTCCCAGCGCGAACATGAGCTCGCCTTCGCAGACGAGCTTCCCGTCCACGTACGCGCGTCCCGTCACCTGCCCGGTCCGCGAGCGGATCTTGCCCAGCTCCGCCCGGATGACGAGCTGATCGCCCGGCACGACCGGCTTGCGGAACTTGACCTTGTCGACCGCCATGAAATACGCGAGCTTCCCCAGGTGCTCCTGTTTGTTGAGCATGATGATCCCGCCGACCTGCGCCATCGCCTCGACGATCAGCACGCCGGGCATGACCGGCTTGTCCGGGAAATGGCCGCGGAAGAAATAGTCGTTGATGGTCACCCCCTTGATGCCGACCGCGTGCGTCTCGGACAGCTCGATCACGCGGTCCACCAGGAGGAACGGGTAGCGGTGCGGCAGAATCTTCTGGATCTGCGTGATGTCGAGCTGCGGCCCGACCATCACCTCGGTGGCGCCAGACTGGAGCGACCCGAGCCGCCACTGCTCCTGCGCCTGCGACATCTTCATCAGGAGCTTCACGTTGAGCGGGTGGCCGCTCTTGATCGCGATGACGTACGCCCGCAGATGAGCGCCGAGCAGATAGAGGTCGCCCAGGAGATCCAGCACCTTGTGGCGGGCGAACTCATCCTCGAAACGGAGGGCGTTCCCCTCCACTCCCTCCTCGCCCAGCACCAGGGTGTTCTCGGCCGTCGCCCCTTTGCCGAATCCAGCCGCGCGGAGCGCCTCGACCTCCCCCTTGAGGCAAAAGGTCCGCGCCGGCGCGATCGCGTCCGCGAACGACGAGCCGTTTCCCGAGCCGAAACTGATGAACTGGCTGCGCAGCATCGGATGCGGGTAGCTGAGCATGTAGCAAATCTTGAGCTCCCGGTCCGGGAAGACCGCGATGGTCGAGTCGCCTTCCTGAACACACAGCGGCTCCTTGAGCGTCAGGTACTTCTTGGGCGCGTCCTGCTCCGTCGTGCCGGCGGCCGCCAACTGCTGGAGATAGGGCGCCGCTGAGCCGTCCAGACCCGGCAACTCCTCCGCCGTCACCTCGACGAACGCGTTGTCCACGCCGGTGCCCCAGAACGCGGCCATGAGGTGCTCCACTGTCTGCACCTCGATGCCCTCCCGGGACAGCGTGGTCCGGCGGACGCTTTTCTCTACGTTCACCACCTGGGCGGCCCGCGCCGGCACCACCGGCCGGTGCGGCAGGTCCGTCCGGACGAACACGACGCCCGTGTTGACGGGCGCCGGCAGGATCCGGATCGACACCGGCTTGCCGGTGTGCAGCCCGACTCCCGTCATGAAGATGTCCCGGGCGAGCGTCCGCTGCATCGGCGCGGCGTGGTCCGGCGTCTCCGTCAAGTCGGCCATCAGCGCCCCTTGTACCGGCTGTTGAGCAGGCTCAGCACGCCCGGGGTGACGTCCTCGGCGGGCGGCTGCCCGTACACGAGCGACCGCTGATCCAGAATCAGCGTGTAGCCGTGCGACTTGGCGTATTCCTGGATCGCGTCGTGGATATCCTTCAGGATCTCCCGCGCGATGTCGTCGCGCTCCCGCTGGAGGTCGCGCGCCACGTTCGTCCTGAACCGCCGGACCGCGTCCGCCTTCTCCTCGAGCTGCCGGACGCGCGCGTCGCGGGCCTCGGCGCTGAGCAGCTCCAGGCTGTCGCGCAGCCGGGTGAGCTCCTCCACCCGCCCCTGCAGCTCCGATTCCCGCTGTTCGCCCTTCGAGGTCAGCGTCGCGTCGGACGCCTTGGTCCGCTCGTAGCCGTCGAACACCTCCGAGACATCCACGTATCCGATGCGGAACTCTTGTGGCGCCTGCTGGGCCGCGGCCGGACCCGAGGCCCACCACGGCGCCACCGCCGCGGCGGCCGCGAGGCCCCATCGTCCCGCCTGCCGTATCCAGGTCTGCGCGATTGTCATGTGGCCCGTCCTCGCGTTAGAACGACCGGCTGATATTGAAGTGGAACCGGATCTTCTTCTTCTCCCCGGCGATATCGTCCAACGGGTAGCCCATGTCCAGCCGCACCGGGCCGATGGGGGTCGACACCCGCGCGCCGACCCCCAGGCCGGACTTGAGCGACTCTCCGAAATCCGCCACCCGCCGCCACACATCACCCGTATCGACGAACACCGAGATCTGCAGCACCGGGCGGCCGCGCTCGTCTTCCACCACGGTCATGACTTCCTCGATCGTGCCGATGAACGTTGCCTCGCCGCCGATCGGGTCGTTGGAGAACGGGTCCCTCGGGCCGACATGCCGCTCCCGGTAGCCGCGGACCGTCCCGGCGCCGCCCCCGAAGAACCGCTCGAAAATCGGCACTTCCTCGCTGTCCCCGTAGGCGTCCACGATCCCGGCCCGCGCGCGGGTCTCCAGCACGAACCGCTCCCCGTGCGGCCAGTAATAGCTCGCCCCGGTCTCCGCGCGGTAGAACTCCCGGTCCGCGCCGAAGATGCCGCCGGCGAGGTCCGTCGAGGCGAACACGTAGAACCCGTCCGTGGGGCTGAACCGGTTGTCCCGCCGGTCCCACGCGACGGAGAGGCTGCCGAGGCTGATGTCGGTCTTGCCCTGCTCCGCCTTCAGGTCCGCCGAGGCTTCCTCGACCACGTCCGAAATCTCCGTCCGGTAAAACTGATAGCCCAGCCCCGTCCGCACCGTGTCGGCGAACTCCTTGCCAAGCCGCAGGCCCCCGCCGCGCCGCTCCTCTTCGTAGCCGAGGCCGAGGTCGCGGCTGCGGAGCCGCGTCCGGTTGTAGGCGTCGAAGCCCGCCGAGAGCGGGTAGCCGAAGATCCACGGCTCCGTGAACGACACGTCGAAATACCGTCGCACCGTCCCCACTTCCACGCGCAGGCGCAGGTCCTGGCCCGCCCCGGTGAAGGTCGGATAGTTGGCGATGTCGAAGTTGCGCTGCTCCAGCTCCACCATGCCGACCAGGCGGTCGATGGAGGAGAACCCGCCGCCGAAGCTGAAGCTGCCGGTCTTCGCCTCCCGGACGCTGACGACCAGGTCCTCCCGGTTCGCCTGATCCGTCGGCGCGGTGTCCACGCTCACTTCCTCGAAATAGCCCAGATTGTACAGCCGGTCGATCGACTTGCGGATCGCCGCGCCGTCGAACACTTCGCCGGGAAACACGCGCAGCTCCCGCCGGACCACCACGTCTCTGGTCTTGAGATTCCCCTCGACGTCGATCCGGTTGATGTACGTGAGCTCGCGCTCCTCGATCCGGTATACGAGGTCCACCCGTTTCGTCACGGGGTCCAGGTTCGTGTCCGGCGTGATCACGGCATGGATGTAGCCGCGGTCGCCGTAGTACTGCTTGATCATCCGCAGGTCTTCCTGGAGCGATTCGGTGTTGTACACCGCCCCGGGCTTGAGCGTGATGACCTCCCGGATCTCGCGCTCGGGAAACAGCACCTCGCCCGCCACGTCCACGCCGCCGATCCGGTGCTGCAGGCCTTCCTCAATCGTCAGATGCACGATCAGCCCCCGCCCGGAGGGCGTCCGGTACACGTCATGCGACACGGCGGCATCCTGATAGCCGTGCTTGCGATAGAACGCGCGCACCCGCTCGAGGTCCTCCTGGAGCACCTGTCCGTTATAGATGCCCGGAAAGAACCACCAGCGCCGCTTGCTCTTGATGAGCTTTTCGACCCGCGAGTCCGGGAACGCGTCGTTGCCCTCCACCAGCACTTCGGCAATCCGCAGCCGCGCGCCCTCATCCACGGCGATGAAGACCGAGATCGTGTTCGCCGCCGGGTCCTCGCGCGTCTCCGCGACCACCTCCGCCTGGGCGAAGCCCTTGCGGACGTATTCCGCCTTCACCTGATCGACCCCCCGCTTGAGCTTGCTGGGATCGAACAACTCGCCCGGATTCACGCCGAGCAGGCTGATGACGCGGGGATCCTTGAGGACGCGGTTGCCGTCGACTTCGATGCCGCCGATCGCGGGCTTCTCCTGCACGACGAACACGAGCCGCAGCCCCTCCGGGAGCTCCTCCACGTCCGCGCGGACGTCGGCGAAGTACCCCAGCGCGAACAGCCGCCGGATGTCCTCGCTGACGACCGTGTCCGAATACGGCATGCCGGGCTTGGTCCGGACGTTCGCGAGGATCGTCTCCTCCGCAACCGTCTTCGCGCCGCGGGTCCGGACATCGATGATCCGCCGGGCCTCATCCTGCGCGAGAGCTCCCCCGGCGCCGGCCAGGCACGCCGCGAGCAGCCAGCCGGACACCCGGGCGATCCGCGCGCGGCTCAGGCGGAGGCGCATCCGTCAGACCCGGGCCAGCGTTTCAAAGCGCGTGAAGTCCTTGATGAAGGCAAGTTTCACCGAGCCCGTGGGACCGTTGCGCTGCTTGGCGATGATGATTTCCGCGACGCCCTTGTTTGCGTCGGTCGGATTGTAGTAATCCTCCCGGAAGAGCATCAGCACGACGTCCGCGTCCTGCTCAATCGCGCCCGACTCCCGCAGGTCCGAAAGGCGAGGCCGGAACGACTCGCGGCGTTCCGGCGCCCGCGAGAGCTGGCTCACGGCGATGACGGGCACGCTGAGCTCGCGCGCCAGCGCCTTGATGCCCCGGGAAATGACCGAGATCTCTTGCTGGCGGTTCTCGCTGCCAATGCCCATGGACGCGTCCATGAGCTGGAGGTAGTCGAGGATGATGAGCCCCACGTCGTGCCGGCTCTTGAGGCGGCGCGCCTTCGCCCGCAGTTCGAGGATGCTCACGCCGGGCGTGTCATCGATGAAGATGGGCGCTTCAGAGAGCTTGCCGGCGGCCCGGGTCAGGTTCGGCCAATCGCTCGTGGAGAGCATGCCGGAGCGCACGGCATGCGCGTTGATCCGCGCGTGCGAGCAGAGCATGCGCTGCACGACGTGCTCTTTCGACATTTCGAGGCTGAACAGGGCCACCCCGGACTTCTGCGCCAGGGCCACATGCTCCGCGACGCACAGCGCGAAGGCGCTCTTGCCCATGGCTGGCCGGCCGGCGACCACCACGAAGTCCGCCGGCTGCAGGCCGGCGAGCAGCTGGTCGAGCTCCTCGAAGCCCGTGGGGAGCCCGGTGATCATCCCCTTGCGCTGGTAGAGCGCGTCGATCATCTCGATGGAGTTCCGGATGATCTCCTTCATGGGCACGGCATCCCGCTTGAGCTTGTTCGAGGCGATGTCGAAGATGCGCGCCTCCGCGCGGTCGAGGAGCAGGTCCGGCTCCTGGACCTCCTCGAAGCATTCGGAGGCGATCTGCGTGGAGGCGTGGATGAGATTGCGCAGGATGGCTTTCGACTTGACGATGCGGCAATAGTGCGGAACGTTCGCGGCCGCGGGGACCATGCTGGTCAGCGAAGCGAGATAGCCGGCGCCGCCGACGGCCTCGAGCAGATTCTGGCGCTTGAGCGACTCGGTGACGGTGACGAGGTCGATCGGGACGTTGTCCCGGTACAGGGCCAGAAGGGCGCTGAAGAGTTTGCGGTGGCCGTCCTTGTAGAACACGGGCTCTTCGAGGAGCTCGGCCGCCTGGACCACCGCATCCTCCTCGAGGAGCATGGAGCCGAGCACCGCCTGCTCCGCGTCCAGACTCTGCGGGGGGATCCGCTCCAGCGTCTTCAAGTCAGGGAGTTCCATGGCGTCCCGGTTCCCTGGCATTTCGCATGAGAAAATTTGCGTGCGCAAATTTTCTCAGCTCTTCACCACCCAGAGCTTCAGCGTCGCCGTGACGTCCGGATGGATCCGGACGGGAATGTCATAGATGCCGAGGCTCTTGATCGGCTCCTCGAGCTCCACGGCATGCCGGTCCACGGTGATGCCTTCCTGCGCCAGCCCGTCGATCACATCGTGCGTGGTGACCGCGCCGAAGGGCTTGTCGTCCTCCCCGAGGCTGAGCTTCAGCGTAAGGGAGCGCCCCTCGATCTGCTGCTTCAGCGCGGTCGCGCCCGAGAGCGCGCGCTTCACCCTGGCGTCGCGCCGCCGGCGCTGCTCCTCGAACGCCCGGCGCTGCTCGGGCGTGGCGGCGACGGCCAGTTTCCGTGGCAGGAGATAGTTGCGCGCGTAGCCCGGCTTGACGCTCACGACCTTGCCTTCCGGGCCGAGGTGCTCCATCGTGCTCAGCAGGATGACGTCCATGAGTCCTTCTCGCGTGTGGCCCGCCGCCGGAGGCGGCGGGACAAATGGCGAAATGCCACTTACACCGACACGTACGGCAGGAGCGCCATGAACCGGGCCCGCTTGACGGCCCGAGCGAGCACGCGCTGGTGCTTCGCGCAGGTGCCCGTGAGGCGGGACGGGAGGATCTTCCCCCGCTCCGTCACGTAGCGCCCGATGCGCTCCAGGTCCTTGTAATCGACCTGATTCACCTTGTCGGTGCAGAATCGGCAGACCTTCCGGCCCATGGGGCGCCGGAACCCTGCCCCCTTCCTGACTCCCCTGACTCCCCTTCGGCGCGGTGGTGGCATGCGGGATCCTCAGAACGGTACGTTGGAGTCCGCCGACTCCTCAGGCGTGGCGTCATAGGCCGGCTCTTCCGCCCGGGTTTCGGCGGGCTCGCTCGATTGCTCGCGCGGCGCGGCGCCCGATGCGCCCGGCGCCGGCCCCAGAAATTGCACCCGGTCCGCCCGGACTTCCATGGTCGAGCGGGTCTTGCCTTCCGATTCCCAGCTGCGGAAGATCAGCCGGCCCTCGACGAACACGGGACGGCCGCGCTTGAGATACTGGTTGCAGATCTCCGCCTGCTTGCTCCAGACCACGATGGTCACGTAGCAGGTCTCTTCCTTGCGCTGGCCCGTCTGGTCGCGGTAAGTGGAATTCACCGCGAGGCGGAGGTTGGCGACGGGCGTCCCCGCCGGCGTGTAGCGCAGCTCCGGATCCTTCGTCAGGTTCCCGATCAACAGCACCCGGTTCAAGCTGACCATCGCGCGGCTCCTCGTGTGCCCCCCGCCCGTTGGCGGCTCACGCCGCCGCGACGGGTTCCTGCGGCGCGGGGATCTCGTCTCCACTGATCGTCATGAACCTGATGATGTTCTCGTTCAGCCGCAGGAGCCGGTCGAACTCCCGGATCTGCTCACGCGGCGCGGTAAAGCGGACGTGGTGATAGACGCCTTCCGTCTGCTTCGCGATCCGAAACGCCAGCCGCCGCCGGCCCATGGACCGGGCGACGGCGATCTGCCCGCCCAGGCGGGTGATCAACTCCTCGACCTCGCGGGCCACCGACTGCGTCTCCTGCTCGGTCCCCCGCATCCGAATGATGAACAGTCCGTCGTAGTCTCCGGTTTTCATGCCTCTCGCGCCGTATTGTAGCGGTTCATCGCCGCATTCAAGCCTTCCTGGATCCACACCTCGCAGGCATCCGCCGCCTGCGCGTACATCGCTTCGACCACCGGGCGCTCCTCCGGCCGGTACGGCGAGAGGACGAACTCCCGCAGGTCCTTCGGCAGCGGGTCGATGCCCACGCCGAGCCGCAGCCGCGCCACGTCATCCGTCCCCAGCACGTCCAGGCACGACGCGAGGCCGTGGTGCCCGCCCGGCCCGCCCGAGGGCCGAAACCGCAGCGTCCCGAGCGGCAGGTTCACGTCGTCGCACACGATGAGCAGGGCCTTCGCGTCCGCGCGCAGCGCGTGCAGCGCCCGTCCGGACTCGTTCATCATCGTCAGCGGCATCGCCAGGCG
>DASWKB010000022.1:0-18488 GCA_036396895.1 bacterium
GCCAGCACCGGGCGCTGAGCCTGCAGAACTTCGTGCGCTATTACAATCATGCACGGCCCCATCTCAGTCTTGGTGGACTCACGCCTGTTCAACGACGCCAGGCCTACTTTAAACTGTCACCGATGTCTTGAAACAACACAGGTAGAAGGTAGAAAAAACAATACTCACGTGTTCGTGTTCCATCTTCCATCATCCACCTTCTACCTTCTCATGGTCATTCTCACGCCGCCCCCACGCCGCCCCCCCCGCCCCGTGCCCCATCCATGTTCCAGTTTCCAGCCTCCAGCTTCCAGCCTCTCGATGTCCCCGCGCCCCCGGCCTCAACAGCGGCCATCCACCGGCTCGCCACGTTGCCCCTATCCCCGTGCTCACGAATCCCGTAAAATAAGCCATGGCGGTGCTGGCCGTCGTGGATGATCTGCTGTGTCGCGAACGCATCACGGCTGCCGCCACCGCGGCGGGCGTGCCGGTGACGGTGTGCCTCGGCCCGCCCCCGGGTGGAACCACATGGGAGCTCGTGCTCGTGGACCTCAACCTCGCCTCCGGAGACGCGCTGGAAGCCGTGCGGGTCCTGCGCGCCCGGGATCCGTCTATGCCCATCATCGGCTGGTGCGCGCACGTCCAGGACGCCCTGCGCCGCGACGCGGCCGGCGCCGGCTGCACCGAGGTGCTGCCGCGCTCGGCGTTCGCCGGCCGGCTCGGGGAGCTCCTGCGGGGCGTGAAGGCATGAAGAGCGGGCCGCCGGACGGGCTCGAAGCGCGCATCCGGGCGCGGCTGAAGCAGGAAGGCCTGTCGGCCACGCGGTGGTCGAATGACGCGGGCGCGGTGTACGCCGTGCACCAGCATCCGTACGCGAAGGTGCTCTATGTCCTCCGGGGCGGCATCACGTTCGCCCTGCATGAGGGCCGGCAATCCCTGACGATGGGACCCGGAGACCGGATGGATCTGCCGGCGGGGACGCCGCACAGCGCCCGCGTCGGGCCTGACGGCGTCGTGTGTCTGGAAGCCCAGCGCACAGGTGCCGCCGCGCAGGTGCTCAATCGGGACATCGTCTCGTCGGAGCAACGCTGACAAGCCGCATGCGCGCACTCTCCGCCACCACGCTCAAGCTGTTCCAGGAATGTCCGCGCTGCTTCTGGCTGCACGTCAACCGGAAGATCGAGCGCCCGCGCGGACCGTTTCCGTCGCTCCCCTCCGGCATCGACCGCGTGCTGAAGATCTATTTCGACGCGTACCGCGACGCGACGGGCCTGCCGCCGCTCATTCAGGGGCGGCTGGACGGCCGGCTTTCCACCACGCCGCTGACGCTGGGCTTCAACGATCCGGCAACGGGCGCGAGGCTCTGGGGCAAGCTCGACGACTGCGTGATTCTCCCGGCCGGGCGGCTCGCCCCGCTGGATCACAAGACGCGCGCGTCGGCGCCGGCCGACATCAGCTATTCGGAGAAGTACTACAAGTTCCAGATGGACGTCTATACGCTGCTGCTTGAGCGCAACGGGCACGCGACCAGCCGCACGGCGTACCTCGTGTACTATTTTCCGGAGGACGGCGCGCTGCACGACGGATTCCCGTTCGGCGTGGACGTGCACAAGATCAAGACGGACCCCGAGACCGCGTACGCCGTGTTCGCCGGGGCCGCGCGCTGCCTGACCGGACCGCTGCCCGCCTGCGGGGCCGAGTGCGGGTTCTGCCGGTGGGCTGAAACCCGCCGGGTGGCCCTTGGAACGGAAAGCCCGCTTGCGCCGGGCCTCGGAGCCGCGCCGCCCCGCCGGCGCGATCGGAGCGCGGCGGGGGAGCCCTCCACTCCCGCGTCCGCCCCGGCATTCCCCGAAGACCTGTTTACCTGATGCCGCAGCCGGAGACGTGGGGCTGGCTGCTCGCCTGCGCGTTCGCGGCGCAGGTTATCGGGACGATGACCGGGTTCGGCTCCGCGACCATCCTGACGCCGGTCGCGGCGCTGTTCATGGACATCAAGCTCGCCATCGCGGTGGTGGCGTGCTTTCATTTCTTCGGCAATGTGTCCCGCCTGGGCCTGTTCTGGCGCAGCGTGGATTGGCGGATCTTCCGGCTCTTCGGGCTCATCGGCATCGCCGGCAGCTTCGCCGGCGCGCACGTGGCCGCGCGGCTGCCGTCTGCGGCGCTGCTCTTCGCGCTGGGCGCGTTCCTGCTGGTCTATGTCGCGGTTTCCGCGCCGGTATTCCCATGGGCCCGGGCGGGTGGCTTGCGCCTGCCTGCGACCGGCGCGGTGCTCGCAACCGGCGGCGCGTGCTCCGGCGTGATCGCGGGCTTGATCGGCACCGGGGGCGCCATCCGCTCCGCCTGCCTGCTGGCGTTCGGGCTTCCTGCGGAGGGGTACCTCGGCACGTCTGCGGCGATCGCCGCGGCTGTTGACGGGACCCGGATTCCCGTCTATATGGCGCAGGGGCTGGTGCCTCTGGACCGGGTCGGGCTGCTCACCGCGCTGGTCGCGGTCGCCTTCGCGGGAACGTGGGCGGGCCGGTGGTGCGTCCGGCGCGTGTCGGCAACGACGTTGACGCTGATGGTACTGATGCTGCTTGCGGTGATGGGGGTGAAGTTCATGATCGACGGAGCCGCCGCCCTGTGGGGAGGCTCATGACGCGGCCGGGAGGCGCGACGCCGCCCGGATGGCGCATGTTCGGCATTCCGGTGTATCTCGCGCCCAGCTGGTTCATCATTGCCGGACTGGTGACGTGGTCGCTGGCCCGGGGGTACTATCCCGCCATCTATCCGGAGCTGCACCCGACCGTGTATTGGCTGATGGGGCTCGTGTCCTCGGTGCTCCTCTTCGCGTGCGTCCTGCTGCATGAGCTCGGGCATTCGGTCGTCGCCAGGCAGCACGGCGTGCCGGTCGCCTGCGTGACGCTCTTCCTGCTCGGCGGCGTCGCGCAGATCGTCCGCGAGGCGCCGCGGCCGTCCGCGGAGATGAAGATCGCGCTGGCCGGACCGCTCGTCAGCGCGGGTCTGGCCCTGGTGCTGCTGCCGCTCGCGGAGGCCATCCCTATCACGAGCGTCCCCCAGCTCGCGTTCGCGGGCGTCCTGCGCTACCTCGGGATTGCGAACCTCGTCCTGCTCATCTTCAACATGCTGCCCGGCTTCCCGCTGGACGGCGGCCGCCTCCTGCGCGCGGCGCTCTGGGGCGCGACGGGAGACTTCCGGCGCTCGACGCGGATCGCCGCCCGGGTCGGCTCGGGCATCGGCCTGGCGCTGCTGGTGCTCGGCGTAGCCACCATGGTGACCACCTGGTCGCTGCGGGGGATCTGGTACGTCCTGCTGGGATGGTTCGTCCGCAACGCCGCCCTCGCCAGCGCCCGCTCCGTCGCGTACCTGGATCAGGGAAAACGGAGTTCGCGCGTGCCAAGTGGGAAGTGGTGAGTGCGGAGTGCGTCAGGCGGCCTGGTCGGAAGCTCGAAGCTGGACGCTGGAGGCTGGAATCATCAACCGATTATTCCAGCTTCCAGCCTCTAGCTTCCAGCCTCCGCCCCACTCCTGCGGCCAGTTCCTAATTGCCGTAGGTTCTTGACACAGCTCACGGCCAAAACTTGGTGCTTTCTTGTTATAATTAACCTCAGCCGGGATAGCTCAGGTGGTAGAGCGGAGGCCTGAAAAGCCTCGCGTCCCCAGTTCGACTCTGGGTCCCGGCACCATCTTCCTGGAAATTCCAGGTTCGCGTAACGCGTAACGTGAAACGCGTAACGAGCTGACCTCTCGTTACGCGTTTCATTATTTGTGTCATGGCTACGGAGCGGTTTCATTACACATGACACATTGGACATCACACGCAGAACATGACACGGGCCTACGTAAGCCGCTTACGCACGTAATCGAGTGATGTCGTTAAGGCGGTTGGATCGCGCATGACCGAGTTCTGCAGCGCGCAGGGGTACGTGCACCAGCACGCCGAGAGCTGTGCGCGCTGGCCGTTCGCGGCCGGCGAGTTCCAGGCCGCCCGCAGGTCGTAGCCGAAGTCGCGCAGGTTGCCGTACGGTTTCGCCAGCTCGCACAGCGACGTGCCGCCATCGGGAGAGATCGTGGCGAAACTCTGCGGGGCGACGCAGGGGGCGACCGCCCGGTGCTCCGTCGCCACCGTCAGATGGTGCTCCGCCATCGAGGCACGGAAGGCCGGCATGAGCGAGGGCGACGGCCGGGCCGCCTCGAACGCTTCGATGTCCCGGAGGATGCGCCGGCACGTGTCCGGGTCCGGCAGCAGGTCCTCGGCGTTACCCGCATCCAGCAGGATCGTCTTGTCCAGCCCGCCCGCGTCCCGCCCGTCCTGCCGGATCAGGATGAACTGCACCTCGCAGTCATAGCGCGTCCTGAGCGACCTGTAGAACTCCGCGAACCCTTCCGCGTTGCCTTTCTGGATTACCGACGTGATCATGGGCACCAGGCGCGGATCCCGTGTCGCCCGCTCAAGGAGCCGCTCCAGCGTCTCCGTCGCCTTGCGGAACCCTCCCGGGAACTTCCGGATCGCGTCGTGCATCGGCTCCGGCCCGTCCAGCGACACGGGCATGCGGAGCTGGAACCGGCCGGGCAGCGCCAGCGCCCGCTCGACCGTGGCGAACACCCGGTCCTGGAGGATCCCGTTCGTCGTGATGAAGAGGCGCCGCACCTTCGCCACTCGGATGAACGCCTCGGCGATGTCAGGGAGGTCCCGCCTGGTCGTCGGCTCGCCGCCGCAGAGGAACACCGTAGGCGTTCGGCCGCGGATCGAGCGGGCCAGCGCCCGGACATCCTCCAGCTTCATGGCCTGCGTCGGGCGGTTCAGCTCCGCCGCGTAGAAGCAGTGGACGCAGCTCTGGTTGCAGATGTTCGTCACGAAGAAGAAGAGCGTGTCGGGCGCGCCCGCGTCGCGGGACCGGCTGGCGCGCCACAGCGCGCGGTGCAGAGCGACTCCCGCGCGCACCAGCGGCCGGGGCAACCGCGCCGCGAGGCGCAGCAGCCGGTCCCGCTGGCGCTCCCTGGTCGCCTCGGTGACGCCCACGCCGATCAGGTCGCGCAGGACGCTCATGCCGCCTCCTGAGCCCGGACGCGCTCCGGACGGGGCTCTCCCCGGAGGATCGTCCACCGCTCCCGCCTGAGCGCCGCCAGATGCGGCGCGTGCCACGCGACATACGGCACGGCCATCGCGGCTCCCGCGAAGCGCGCGAAGCCCGCCCGGACGCGCTCGAGCGCCGTCGCCGGCGACTGGGGCGGGGAGAACCGCCAGCCGATCCGCCGTTTGCGGCGCACGACCGACGCGAACGAGCGCGGCGTGTGGCTCACGGCCACGTGGCTCAGCAGGTTGGTGAACGTCAGGAACTCATGGAACACCGTCGCGTGGTTGGCGTGCACCGGATGGACGCCGGCGCAGCGGCGCGTCCCCACGCACCGGAACCCCGCCGCCCGGAGCTTGAACCCGAAATCCACGTCGTCGAACGGGTACTCGATGTAATCCGCAAAGCCCTCGACGCGCTCGAACGCGCTCCGGCGCACGAACAGGCACGCGGTGTTCACGAAATCGTCGTCATACAGCCGGGAGGCGGCGTCCGGCGCCGCGTCATCGCCGGGGAACAGCCGGCCCGCGGCGAACACCCGTCCGGCCGGATCGTCGTAGAGGATGCCGCCCACGGCGGCGATCGCCTCATCGGATCCGAGAATCTCGAGCGCCGCGCGCGCCGCGTCAGGATCGCATCCCGTGACGTCGGAGTCCAGGAACCACAGCACCTCGCCCCGCGCCGCCTGTGCCCCCATGTTCCTGGCATGGGCGGCGCCGAGATTTCGCTCCAGGAGCGCCAGGCGGGGAAGCGGCCGGATGCCGTTCAGCGCGGCCTCGAGCCGGCTCTCGCGGATGCCGTTTCCGACTACGATGATCTCGATCGCGGCGTCCCGTTGTCCGAGCGCCGTGCGGAGCGCGCCGCTGAGCGTGGGCAGCTTCCTCTCATAGACGGGGATGATGGCGGAGATCAGGCCCGGCTCGGCCGGGACGCCGGGGGCGGGGCGGTACCGCTGTGTCTTCAGATAATACATCTCAACCCATTGTACCTGAGGGGAGAAGCTCTCCACAAGCTGTGAACCCCGTCTGTCGGGACGCCATCCGTCCTCCGCAACCAGGCCCCTGCAATATGGGCCATCGTTCGGGACAGGGGACCAGTCATCCGATAGCGACAAGCAACCAGGCCGGGGCATGGGGCACGTCGTGCGACCGTTGAACTGTGAGAAAGGTGGAAGGTAGACGGTGGAAGATAGAAGGGAGAAAAAGCGAATCGATCGTTTCGTTCCATCTTCTATCTTCTCCCTTCCACCTTCACGCGGAAACGCCCACTCCGCGCCCCGTCCGAAGCGGCGGGGCGGGGGGCTGCCGATTGACAGGCCCAGACGAGACGCCTATAATTGCCTCGCCACCGTTCCTTCCGCCCGCACGTTACGCGTTCCACGTTACGCGGTCAATGCCGGTGTAGCTCAGGGGCAGAGCAGCGCTTTCGTAAAGCGCGGGTCGGGGGTTCAAATCCCTCCACCGGCTTCGTTTCCTGATTGGAAAGCAGAAGACAGCACAAAGGTAAAAGCTGAAACTGGGAGCCGACTCGAGTCCAGCTTCCAGTTTTACTTTTGTTTTGGGGACACGCCTTGTAACCTATTGCTGCAGAGCGTGATATTGAGAAATTCCCCCATCGGAATCTGGTTCTGAGGCGTCCGGACAGGGAAGTCGGAAAAAATGGAAAAAATCGGGTATAATAGCCGCTAACAGGCTCCGGGGCGGCCCCCTCAGAAGGGGAAACCCCTGAAGTCCAGACGCAGGCCCTGCGGAAGCAGGGCCTGTACGTCCATAAGGTGGTCAACCACCTAATCCGATGGGTGCTTCTGAGCTCCTGGGGGGGGCGCGATGCTCCAACTACGAACAAATCTCTCGACCGCCCGGATCGTGGCGGGGAGTTTCCTGATCGCCATCGGGATCGGGACGGCCCTGCTCATGATCCCTCCGGCCAGCCGCGGGGAGCCGCTGGCGTTCCTGGACGCAGTGTTCATGTCCACCTCCGCCGTCTGCGTCACGGGGCTGAGTGTCATGGATATCGGCACGGTCTTGACCCCGTTCGGGCAGGGGGTCATCCTGTTCCTGATCCAGGCCGGCGGATTGGGCATCATGACCTTCTCGGTGTTCTTTCTCATGCTCTTGGGGCGCCAGGTGTCGCTCGGGTCGCGGATGTCCGTGGGGCTCGACCCTCAGAAGCACCGGACGCGGACGATGGTCTCGGTCCTGGGCATGGTGCTCGCGCTGACGCTGGTCGTGGAAGCGGTGGGCGCGGCGCTCCTATACCCGCGTTTGCTGCAGCTCCACCCCGCGAAGACGGCGCTGTTCTCGGCCGTGTTCCACGCGGTGTCGGCGTTCTGCAACTCCGGGTTCAGCCTGTACCCGGACAGCATGGTGCGGTTCCAGGACGAATGGTTCGTGCCGCTGGTGGTCATGATCCTGGTCGTGCTCGGCGGGCTCGGGTTCATGGTGCTGGATGAGCTCCTGACGCGGCGCCCCGCTGGCTGGCGGGCCCTGAGAGAGAAGCTCAGCGTGCACACGCGCGTCTGCCTGATCGGGTCCGCGCTGCTCCTGGTCACGGGCGCGCTCGTGCTGTGGCTGTTCGAACGGTCTCACCAGCTCTCCGGCATGCCGGCATGGCAGCAGGCGGTCAACGCGGTGTTCCTCTCGGCGACGGCGCGGACGGCGGGCTTCAACACGCTGGACACCGCGTCGCTGACCAACGCGTCGCTGTACTTCCTGATGGTGCTGATGTTCATCGGCGGCTGCCCGGGCTCGACGGCCGGCGGCATCAAGATCACGACGCTCGCGGTGCTGCTGGCGCTGATCAAAGATCAGATCAGGGGGCGCGTGACGACGTCGATCTTCCACCGGCAGATCCCCAGGGCGACCGTGGCCCGGTCCCTCGCGATCTTCTCGGCGGGGCTGGTGATGATCACCGCGGCGGCCATGCTCCTGCAGATCACCGAGTCGCCCGGCGGCGGGCTCCGGCTGGATCGGGGGGCGTTCCTGGAGCTGTTCTTCGAGGCGACCTCGGCGGCGGGGACGGTCGGGCTTTCGACGGGAACCACGGCGTCGCTCTCCGCGGCGGGGAAGCTCCTGGTCATCGTGCTGATGTACGTGGGAAGAATCGGGCCGCTCACGCTGGGGCTGGCCTTGGTGGCGCGGCGGAAGTCGGATCCGCGGTTCGAGTTCATCGAAGAAGACGTGATGGTCGGCTGACAGGAGGAGGGCGGGATGCGTGCCCTGGTGATCGGCGCGGGACGGTTCGGCTCCACCGTGGCGGTGGAGATGGCGGAAAAGAAGTGCGATGTCGTGGTCATCGACAGCAATTCCAAGATGCTGGATGACCTGAAGGACGTCGTCTCCCAGGCGGTGATCGGCGACGCCACGGACAAGGACCTCCTGGTCAAGTTCGCCAAGGAGATGGACGTCGTCATCGTCTGCGTGGGCGAGCGGGTGGACGCGAGCCTCCTCATCACGCACTGGCTCAAGGAGCTCGGCATCGGCCGCATCATCGTGAAGGCGAGCAGCCGGGACCACGAGCAGATCTTGAAGATCATCGGCGCGCATCAGGTCGTGTTCCCGGAGCGCGACTCGGCGATCAAACTGGTCGCGTCCATCGTCGCACCCAGCATCGTGGATTTCGTGCAGGTGTCGGACGACCTCGGGGTGGTGGAGATCGCCGTGCCGGAGCAGTTCATCGGCAAGACGATCGGGCAGGTCGACCTGCGCAACCGCTACGGGATCCAGATCCTGGCGGTGAAGAACCCCCTCAGCGGGAAGACCAAGATGCTGCCGACGGCCGAGTATGTGTTCCAGCCGGACGACGTCATCATCATGATTGGCGACGCCGAACGTCTGCGCGACGACCAGAGCTGACCCATGTCGCCGCGGCACCGCGAGGCGCGGACACGAACGCGCGGTGCGTCCGTGCGGCGGCCGCGGCCGGCCTGGGTGAATCCGGATGTTCGTGTGTTATACTGAGTGCTCGGGCCGCGCGGGACGCGCGCGGACGACGATCAAGGAGGCATGATGGCCGGACGCGTGATCGAAATCACCGAAGATAACTTCGAGCAGGAAGTCGCCAAGTCCCAGGTTCCCGTCCTGGTGGACATGTGGGCGGCGTGGTGCGGCCCGTGCCGCATGATCGCGCCGGTGGTCGAGGAGCTGGCCGAAAGCTACGCTGGAAAGATCAAGATGGGCAAGCTCAACGTCGACGACCACCCGCAGATCGCGGGCCGCTTCCGGGTGATGAACATCCCGACCCTGCTGTTGTTCAAGGACGGCAGCGAGGTGGACCGGATCGTGGGCGTCGTCCCCAAGGAAGAGCTCAGTTCGCGCCTGGAGCAGGTCGTCGCCTGACGCCCCGCATGACGCAACCAGTGACCGTCACTGTTCCCGCTTTGAAAAGTGACAGTCACTTGTTGGTGGGCTGGTGATGGCGGCCGCGCCGCCGGCCGTCGCGGTGTTCTGCTCCGGGCAGGGCACCAACCTGCAGGCCATCCTGGATGCCGTCCGGGCGCGCCGCCTTCGGGCGCGGGTTCCCATCGTGATCAGCGATAGGCCGAACGCGCGGGCGCTGGCGCGCGCGGGGAACGCGGGCCGCTTCATCGATCCGAAGGGCTTTCCATCCAGCGCCGCGTACGAGTGGGCGCTGATCCGGCTCCTGGAAGCCGAGCGGGTGAAACTCGTGTGCCTGGCCGGCTTCATGCGGATGCTCTCCCCGGTGTTCGTCCGCCGGTTCCGGAATCGCATCCTCAACATCCACCCGGCCCTCCTGCCGTCGTTCCCGGGTGCGCACGCGGTGCGCGACGCGCTCGAGTGGGGGGCGAAAGTGACGGGGGTGACCGTGCATCTGGTGGACGAGCAGGTCGACCATGGTCCGATCCTGCTGCAGGAGGCCGTGCCGGTCAGGTCGCGCGATACCGAAGCGAGTCTCTTGCGCCGGGTGCACGCGGTCGAGCACCGGCTCTATCCGGAGGCCGTGCGGCTGATGCTCGGCGGGCGCGTGCGCGTGCGCGGCCGGGCCGCCATTGTTGTCCCGCGCTAGCCCCGCCCCCGCGGTCCGCGTTTGTCCTGCCCCACCTCTGTGATTCTGCGGTGTCAGCCGAGGCCGTGGCGCAGCGCTGTGTCTCTGTGGTTAAGGACGGAGCGCGCCTTTCGGAAGGATCTGGTGCCGGCCGGTGGCCGGCAGGATCAGCTTGACGCTCTCGAAGTCCTCGAAGCGGTAGTTGCTGAGCACGTCCTCGATCACGCCGGCGGCGGATTCGAACACGTCCTGCACCGTCGCCTCCTGGAGCGGCTGTCCTTCCGCCGCCGACACGTTCAGCGTGAGCGCGAACTCCCCGTTGCGGAATTCGCCGCCGCAGCGGCCCACCGTGGCGAGCCCGTCGTTCTGGAACTCTTCGGTCAGCTGCGCCTGGATCCGCCTCGCCATCTGCCAGCTCAGGAAGTCCGAGAGCTCGATGTCGCGCTTCACGTACTGGGCGATATTCACCGGCAGATTCGGGTCGAGGTAGCGCAGCTCGAACACGGTGCGGGAAAAGAACTCATCCGTCGCGAGCATGTTGGCGTTCAACCGCAGGATGTCGTCCTTGTAGCGGACCATCGTGAGGTACGCCCCAGGGACCTCCGGGTCGGACAACAGCAGCACGTAGAAGCGGATGTCCGCGTCGGTGCTGAGCAGAACCCGGTGGACGGTCTGCAGGGCCTTGCGCGCGACCTCCTCGAACTCAGGCCCGATGGTGATGGAGGAATCCGTCTGCTGCATGCTTCCCGAATGGTCGACGTGCAGCGCGATCGTGTGCTCGAGGACGTGGACGGACGCGTCCAGCCCTTCACGGTCCAGCAGCGCCTGGAGGGACGAGCTCAACGTCGCCTTGGGGAACGTGGGCCCGCCGGCGCACCCGGCGGCCGCCAGCAGCGCGCCCGCGAGGACAAGGCACAGCCATGAGCGTCGCGGGGTTATCGCGGGCATGCTTAGGACGAGGGCTTCTCGGAAGGGAAGAGGCGCTGCTTGCCGTGCTCGACGAAGATCGCTTCGATCTCGTCGAATTCGAGCTCGTTCTTGCTGAGCAGCTCGTCCTTGAACCGCTCCAGGAGCGCGTCCTCGTTCCGGAGCAGGTCCTCGACATCCTTGAGGCAGCGGTTCAGGATATCGTGCGTCTCGTTGTTGAGCTTGTCCTTCATGTTGTCCGAGAGGTGGTCCCCCGCGGCGCCCTTGCGGAACGCCCACGAGCCCGTCAGGAGCTCGTAGTCGCCGATGAAGCCGTTGGAGCCCATCCCGAACTGCCACACCATCGCGTGCGCATTGCCCATCGCGTGGCGGAAGTCCGCGGTGACGCCCGTCGTCGTCGAGCTGCACTTGAGCTTCTCGGCCACGAAGCCCGCCAGTGACACCTTGATGTCCGCCAGCAGCTTGTCCCGCTTGTGGCTGAAGTAGTCGAAGCGCGGCGCATGGTAGACGACTCCCAGCGAGGAGCGGCGCATGTAGATCGACGCCTTGAAGACGTCGTCCGTCGGGTGGAGCAGGTACAGCGTGATCAGGTGGCCCGCTTCATGGTAGGCGGTGTCCTTGCGCTCCTCGTCCGTCATCTTCTTGTAGCGCCGGGAGCCCATGTCCACCCGCTCGAACGCTTCGGAGATGTCCTTGAACGCGATGGCGCTGCGCTTGTTGCGCGTGGCGATGAGCGCCGCCTCCTGGATGATGTTCTGAATCTCCGCCGGCGTCTTCCAGACGGAGCGGCGGGCGAGCCGGCCGATGTTGATCGCGGGATCCACCTTGACCCGCGAGAAGTAGAACTGGAAGAGCTTCTCCCGGTCTTCGAGGCCCGGGCGGTCGATGTAGATCTTGCGGTCGAACCGGCCGGGACGCAGGAGCGCCTGGTCGAGCACGTCCTCGGAGGCGTTCGTCGCGCCCATGACGACGATGTTGTAGCGCGCGCTCTCGAGCCCGTCCAGCTGGACGAGCAGCTCGTTCACGGTGTTGTTGCGCTCCGTCTGCGCGCCGAAGCCGAGATCGGTCCCCCGCGAGGTCCCCACGGCGTCCAACTCATCGATGAAGATGATGCAGCCGCCGTGGATGCGCGCCATGAGCTGGGCCTTCTTGAAGATCCGCCGCACGCGCGCGGGCCCGGTGCCGACGAAGATCTCGATGAACTCCGAACCGGACATGGAGAGGAAGGGCAGCTTGGATTCCGTGGCGATGGCCTTGGCGAGGTAGGTCTTGCCGCATCCCGGCGGGCCGCAGAGCAGGATGCCGCGGAGCACCTTGCCGCCGATGGCGGAGACCTTGGCGTGGTCCTTGAGCAGCTCGACGACCTCCCCCGCCTCCTCCTTGGCTTCATCGAGCCCGATCACTTCGCTCCACTTCACGTTGATCTTCTCGCCGGCGACCTCGGACTTCGCCAGCCGGCTTGCGCTGCCGCCTCCGTAATGCAGCCAGAAGAGCATGGCGACGAAGATCCCGCCGTAAATGGCGGACTGGATGGGAGCCATGGAAAAGATGGCCCACAGGTACGTCTGCTGATACGAATCGAGGCGGGTGATCGTGAAGACCGGCCAGAACACCGCCAGCAGGAGCCCGGCCACGATCAACATTTTGATCTTGTGCAGCTCGACAAAGAGCCGCACCTTCGCCATCGTGGGGTTGGTGCGCGTCATAACGTTGTAACTATACCACGTCGTCGACGGGGTGTCAACGGAGCAGGCCGATGCGTACTCATCCTCAACAACGCGTAACGTGATGCCGTGTCCATGGCGCCCGGGCGGCTCTTGCCGTGCAGCGGTCGTCGCGGTATAATCAGCGTCACCATGGCCGCCAACACCAAGATCGCCTCGATCCGCGCGCGCGAAATTCTGGACTCCCGCGGCCAGCCGACCGTCGAAGTGGAGGTCGCGCTGAAGGGCGGCGCGGCCGGACGCGCGGCCGTGCCGTCCGGCGCCTCGACGGGCACGCACGAGGCCCTTGAGCTGCGCGACACGGCGGAACGCCGTTACGGCGGCAAGGGCGTGCGGCGGGCCGTCGAGCACGTGCGCGGGCCGATCGCGCGGGCCCTCCGGGGCGCGGACGCGTCCGACCAGCGCACGCTCGACAAGAAGCTCTGCGAGCTCGACGGGACGCCCAACAAGGCCACGTACGGCGCGAACGCCGTCCTGGGCGTGTCGCTCGCGGCCGCGCAGGCGGCGGCGGCCGGGAAGTCGCAGCCGCTCTTCCGCAGCCTCGGCGGCGCGAAGGCGACGCTGCTGCCGGTGCCGCAGATGAACATCATCAACGGCGGCGTCCACGCGGACAACACGCTCGACGTGCAGGAATTCATGATCATGCCCATCGGCGCGCCGACGTTCGCCGAGGCGCTGCGCATGGGCGCGGAGGTCTTCGCCGCGCTCAAGAAGCGCCTCAAGGCGAAGGGGCACTCGACCGCCGTCGGCGACGAAGGCGGATTCGCGCCGAACCTCAGCGCGAACGAGGATGCCCTCAAAGTCCTGATGGAGGCGATCGAGCAGGCCGGCTACCGGCCGGGCAGGCAGGTGATGCTCGCGCTCGACTGCGCCGCCAACGAATGGGGCCACGACGGCGCGTACCGGCTCGGGAAGAGCGCGCCCGAAGCCGAGAAGCGCGCGCAGGACCTGGCGGCGATGTACGAGCGCTGGGCGTCGGCGTACCCGCTCGTGTCGATCGAGGACGGTTTGGGCGAGGACGACTGGGCCGGCTGGTCGGGCCTCACGGCCGCGCTGGGCGAGCGCCTTCAGCTGGTCGGCGATGATCTCTTCGTGACGAATCCGGATCGGCTCTTGCGGGGCATCAAGGCCCGGGCGGCCAACGCCATTCTCATCAAGCTGAACCAAATCGGCACGCTGACCGAGACGCTGGACACGATCGCGCTCGCGCAGCGCTCAGGATTCGGGACGATCATCTCCCACCGCTCCGGCGAAACCGAGGACGTGACGATCGCGCATCTGGCGGTGGCGACGAACGCCGGACAGATCAAGACCGGCTCGCTCTGCCGCAGCGAGCGGGTCGCGAAGTACAACGAGCTGCTGCGCATCGAGGAGCAGCTCGGGCGGCGCGCGGTCTACGCCGGCACCCGCTGGCCCCTGACGCGACGGGCTCGAACGGCCGCGTCCGTCGGCGCTTCGGGGAAAGGGCGCTGACCCTCGGGAGGGCAGGATGACTGAGCCGAGCCGGCGCGCGTTTCCATGGGTGGCCGCGTTCGTGGCGGCGCTGCTCTTCGGTCCCGGCCTGATCGATGTGGCCCGCCTGTCGGCGTGGCAGTGGAAGCTCGACCGGCGGCTCAGGGCGCTCGACACCGAACACGCCACCCTGACCGCCCTCTCCGAACGCCTCCGGCACGACGACGTCTTCATCGAGGGCGAGATCCGCAGCACGTTCAAGGTCGCCAAGCCGGACGAGCTCGTCGTCCCGCTCGCCGCCACGGCGGAGGAGTAGCTCGATGCCCACCGTCGTGGACGAAACCCGCTGTCCCTCCTGCGGCCATCCCGTCCTCAACTGGGACATCGTGTGCCCGGGCTGCGACAAGATCCCCTGGAACACGCCGTTCGGGCAGCGCGTCATCCGCGACCGGCGATGGAGCCAGACGCTCAGGACCTCCGGTCCCTTTGTCGTGTTCTTCGTGATCGTCGCCGGCTTCATGATCGCCGGAAACCTGAACCTCCGGCGGTGGGTGGACCTCGAATCGGAGCGCCAGTCGCTCGAGGCGGTGCTGGAGCGTGTCGAGGAGTTCGAGATGAGCTTGGGCGTCGCGCCGCCCGGTTCGCCCGAGCATGCCCGCGTCATCGCGGCGGCCCGGGCATGGCTCGAGGACGCGCTGCCGGGGCTGCTGGCGCAGCTCGAGGATCCGCGGACGTCGGACTACCAGCTGGCGCTGATCGTCGAGGCGGTCCTGCAGGTGTTCTCGCCCGAGAGCGGTTTCTCGTCCATCGCGGCGCCGTTCCGCCGGGATGTCGAGGAAGCGGCGCGCCCGCTTCTTGATGCGCGCGACACCGCGCGGCGCAGCGCGGCCATCCTGATCCTCGATGTGCTGGAAGCCGCCGCGTCCGAGACGCCTGCGTCCGGCTGACCGCGTCCGCGATTCCGCATTCCGGCTGATACGGGAAGCTGGAGGCTAGACGTTGGATGCCGGAACGTCGAATCGTCAGTTCCGTCTATCCCGTCACTTCCGTCTGTTCCGTCCGTGACGATTGCGCATCAGACGGACCGATGGGAATGACGGGATTGACGCGCCTCGATCCTCCTCGTATAATCACGTAATCATGGAACGGTTTTACTGCGGGGTGGAGCAGCCAGGTAGCTCGTCGGGCTCATAACCCGAAGGTCGTTGGTTCAAATCCAACCCCCGCTAGTTTTACGCGACCCACACTTACGCGACCGAAGGGAGCGTAAGTGTGAGGTCGCGTTAAATCCCACACGTGCGTAGCACGTGTGGGATGGGTATCGCAGGCGGTCCTGACGCGACCGAAGGGAGCGTAAGTGTGAGGTCGCGTTAAATCCCACACGTGCCGTGCACGTGTGGAATGGCTGTTTCAGGATGCGAATCCGCGAGCCCAGCCGGCGAGCGTCAGTCCGTGATCGTGTTCGATCACATCCTGTTACCGCACCGATGAGAGTCCCTCCGAAACCTGAAATCTCGCGATTGCGCTCCCAGACATGTTGTCTGCCTCTGATTCGACAATGCATCGGAACTTGCCAAAATCTGCCCCGGATCCGACAAGATGTAGTGATGTACTACAGCGAAATACATTCGCGTGTGCGGACTCATCACATACGCTATAACGTACTCATGCGCAATAAGATATGTATATAGAGAATTTACCGTTATGGTACGACAATTGCACTACTGTAGAATGGTCAAAGTAGGGCTTCCGGGACCCGGAGGCTCTGCGTGCTCGTCTTAGCGGTAACCGATGAGTAGGAAAAGAGATACAAGATAGGGTGTTCAACGATGTGGATGCCGAAGCGAAGACTGCCGAGACGCATGGGCGAGTTGCTCGTGAGCCACGGATTGATTTCGGAATCTCAACTGAGCAAAGCGGTGGCGCTCCAAGCCGAGGAAGGCGCCCCCCTCGTGGCGTGCTTGGCAACACTTGGCCTGGTGAACGAAGAGGTTGTGGCCCAGACGTTGAGCGATCTGTGCGGGCTGCCGTTCCTTCCGCTTGAGCATTACGATTTCGACGTCGAAGTCCTCGAGCTGGTTCCGGTCGAGGTGGCCGAGCGGTTGCGGGTCATCCCGGTTGAGCGGATCGGGCAGGTGCTGAGCGTTGCCATGGCCGATCCCACGGACCACGACGCGATTGAGGAGCTGGAGCGGGTCACCAATTGCGTCCTCCGGACGTTCATCGCCACCTCGAGCGCGGTGCAGGCCGCCATCGAGCGCTGGTACAGGGTGAGCCGGCTCGGCGGGCTGGTTTCAACGGCCCTCGAAACCACGGAGGCGTCTTCGCTGTTGCTGCAGGCGCGCGCCGGAGTCCCCGGCCGCGAGCCCGAGCGACGGCAGGCCGCGCGGGTGCCGACCTGGTTCGCGCTCCTGTTGAAGAACCAGGTTCAGACCCTGGTCGGGCGCGCCGTCGACCTGAGCGCATCGGGCGTCCGGTGCCGCTTGAATCGCTCCTTGCCCGTGAACGGGATCTTCCAGCTCACCATGGAACTGCCGGATGAGACGCACCATATCCGCATTCACTGCGACGGGATCGTCGTGCGCGCCGAGCATGAGAGCAGCCAGTCCAAGGACGAGGGGAAGCACATCGCGCTCACCTTTAATCGCCTCAACGAGCGCGAACGGACGATGATCATCCGCCATGTCATCGACCGGCAGCTGACGCTGGACGCGGCCGAGGAGCCGAAGGCATGAACCGGCGCGCCGCGGCGCCTCGCGGCGACACCTCGCCCGGACAGCCGGGCGGGCGCGCCTCCCTTCGGAGGGGCGACGTCCCGCCGGCAGACGCCGGCGGACGCGCCGGCTCGCGAGGCCTCGTCCTGATCTCGGCACTCAGCGTGCTGGCGGCGATCGTGACCCTGACCGCGACGGCGCTGCTGCGCTCCATGCGGGACCATGATCTCGCCCAGCGGACCGCGGCGCGCCATCAGGCGTTCTGGATGGCCGAGTCCGCCGTGGATGAGAGCGTCTTCCGGATGAAGTACGGCGCGTCGCTGACCTCGCTCGGCCCGCTCACCGACCCGCGCGGCATCTACTGGGCGGACATCGTGCCCGGCGCGAACCCGCGCGAGTTTCTCATCACCGGCCACGGGCAGCACGCCGGCGATCAGCGCCAGATCGAGATGCAGGTCCGCTTCGTGCCGCTCGGCGCCTACCAGTACGCGATGTTCGCCGATGAGCACCTGGACATCAGCGGCAACGTCCATACGGACAGTTTCGACTCCGACCTCGGGCCCTACGATCTCGAGAACCCGGGCGCGAACGGGGATGTCGGCACCAACTCCGACGAGGCGGGCGGCATCGAGATCCAGGGCGGCGTGGACATCCACGGCGGGATGGTCGTCGGACCCGGCGCATCGGGAAACCCGGACGCCGTGGTCGACTACACGGGATCGGCGTACAACGTGACGGACGACCCGGACGTCACGGCCGCGCCGGAGCCGTTTCCGCTGCCGCCGGTCATCGTCCCGTCCAATCTGACGTGCTCGGACTATTCGGTGAACGGCCAGGAGGTGGTCACGCTGCAGTCGAGCATCGGCGTGTATTGCTTCGACGACCTCACCATCGGCGCGGGCTCCACCATCCTCGTGGACGGTCCCGTGCGGGTCTACATCACCGGCTCGCTGCTCATGCGGGGCAATTCCCTCTTCGGGGCCTCGATCGACCCCACCTGGCTCAGCGTGATGCTCGACTCCACCTCGACGGCCACCCTCGGCACCAGCCAGGCCGGCACGACGGAGTTCTACGGCGGCATCTACGCCCCGGATGCCACGGTGAACATCGGCGGTAACACGCAGGTGTTCGGCGCGGTGACCGCGAACGAGATCGACATCTACGGCAACGCCGCGGTGCATTACGATGAGGCGATGAGCCGCATCGACGACCCCACCGGCATCGCGCTCGCCCGCATCCTCGCGTGGTGGGACTTCTAACCCGTCAGTCCCGTCATTTCCGTCTATCCGTCAGCGCTGGGGCACGGGGCCAGGGGCACGGGGCACGTCACTCGTCGATCGTGAGCAAGCAGAAGGTGGAAGGTGGAGGGTGGAAGATGGAAAGTCGAAGGGCTCGCCCCATTCCCCGTGCCCTAGGGACGGACTGACGGAAAAGACGGAATAGACGATATTCTGGATTCGACGTTCCAGCTTCTAGCCTCCAGCTTCAGACCGGAATGTGGTGTCCCACGTTACGCATTGCGCGTTACGCGCCACCGCCAGGGACCACGGGACACGACTCCACACGCAACGGGGTCATCTGCTAGAATAGGCCTCCCATGGGATTCAGCTGCG